>JAYVFI010000048.1:0-113478 GCA_043773365.1 Ilumatobacteraceae bacterium | reverse complement strand
GGTTTGTTTGCTTGGCGGTCGGCGCAGTCCGGGCGCGCCATGATCGATCTGCAATGCGCGCACAAGCAGCCGAACTCGCAGGTACTCGAGCCGTTGTTGTCGCAGGAGGTGGACAGCTCGACGCGCGTTTCGGCGGGATCTTCGGTCAGCCGTTCGTGTTGTGGCGATGGAAGCAACTTGCCCGAACGGTCGGTGCAGAGTACGTAGTGCTGAGTGTTGGCACGGGCACGCTCACCGCTGCCGAACGATGTGTGACATGTCTCGCGCTCCGACGTGCCGACTATCGCTCTTACCGAGACAAGGCGTCGCCTCTTCTGCTTCGTTGCCCATCGGTGACAGAGGCCGACCCGATCGTGCCGGATCTTGCGTACGCTCTGCCGATCTGCCCTGTGAGCGCTCCCGGTGACCAGCGGATTCTGGTCGGTGTGAGCCCGATGAACTACCAACATCCCGACTTCTATCCGGCGGGCGATATCTCTCGATACGAGCAACATGTCTCGACGATGCACGAGGTGTGCGTAACGCTGCTGCGACTCGGCCACGATGTTGTGCTCTTCACGACCGACGCCTCGGACGATGTGGGGCTGGCGGCGGTAATCGGACGGCTGAAGGCTGAGCCGGACGATGTCGACGGTCGGTGGTCGGTGGCGGGAGCTCGGACCGTGGTCGAGCTCATGGAGATGTACGAGCGCCTGAACGTTGTTGTCGCCGCGCGCCTGCACGGCGTCCTCCTCGCGCATGTCGCGCATCGACCCGTACTGGCGCTTGCCCACGAGCGCAAGGTTCGGACGCTCATGCATGACATTGGCCACGACCGTTTCTGCTTCGAACTCGGCGAGCTTGATCACAACGAACTCGTCGAACGATTGATCGAACTGATCGATCGCCGCCAGGAACTGTCTCAGGAGATCGCAGCGACCTCGAGGAGTTACCGAGCCCGTGTCGAGCGCCAATATCTTGACGTGTTCGGCGCAGAGGGCGGAAGCGTCAGTTAGTTGCCACTCACCATGGTGGGGTCGGCGTTGTGCCCGAGGTGCCCAGGGAGCGCGCCAAAACGGTCGTACAAATGCATGTACTCATCGACCATGTGATCGACGGTATATGCCCGCGCGCACTCGACGCCGCGCTGGCTCAGGCGGGCCCTGAGTGCAGGGTCACTGAGGAGACGTCGCAGCGCAGCTGACCCGGCGTCAATGTCACCAACGCCGAAGGTCAACGAGTTGTCATTGTCGACCAGCACTTCGGTGTTGCCTGGGCACGTGGTCGAAAGCACCGGGCAGCCCGCTGCCAGCGCCTCGAGGATTGCCACACTGAAGTTTTCGCGTTCGGTCGGCAAGATCCACACCGCGAGGGCTGCGAGCCAGTCAGCGACGTCGGTTCGGTGCCCGAGCAGACGCACTCGGCCAGCCACGCCGAGTTCCTCGGCAACTCGTGACACCTCCGCCGAATTGTCGCCGGTACCGACAAATACCAGGCTGACCTGGGGGAAATCATTGGCAACCTGGGCAAACATCCGCACTGCGTCTACCGGCCGCTTCTGGCCGTCGATCCGAGACGTGAACACGATCAGGTCTTCGTCGGGTGTCAGCCCGAGTTCGGCTCGTGGCCTATTGGCATCACCGCGAGCGATTGCTTCGGTATTGATCGCGTTGCGTGCGGTGAAAACCTGGCAATCGTCTAAGCCGCATGAGCGCTGGAACACGGAACCGTGTTCGCTTGGTGAAACCACGGCGTGCAGCCGTCGGCGCGCAGCAAGCGCCCAGAATTTGGCTCTGATCGAGGTTGGCTCGATCGTCTCGTATGGACTTTGGATCGTCGCGAAGGCACGCGGTGCTCTGGTGAGCTCGAGCGCGACCATCAAAACGCGCGGTAAACAGGAGTTTCCGGTGTGGAAGTGCACGATGGGTGCGCGCAGTGAGCGAGCCAGTCGGATCATCGACCGAAAACTCTGTCGCGGACCCGACTGGTCGCTACGAATCAAGTTCGTGCGTTCACACTCGATCCCCAGCGCGGCGCACTGCTCGGCGAAGACGATCGAGGTGTCGGTCAACGGCACGACCATGCGGACCCGGGCACCTCGACGGTGCATCCCGTCCGCGAGGTGCAGCATCTGTACGGCATCTCCACCGTGCCCGGTCAGGAATCCTACGTAGAGGGCGTCGCAATTCGAGGCAAAACGAGAGCTCATCAGTCCACCTGCTGACTTGGGAGCGTGTCGATGAAACGCAGATTGTCGTCGAGGCGCCCCCTGCTCAGCAACGATCGAATCGTCCGAAGACGGTAGTAACGATCACCCGACCAGTCCGCTGCGGTGAGTTCTGAAGCTGTGTACGCGTCGTACAGCTCCTGGATGCCCGCCCGGAGCGTCCATACCGGAAGGTAGTCGGGCAATTCGGACTCGATCTTCGTGAAGTCGACCCGGTAGTCGCGCGAATCGGCCGACGCCCCGTCGGCGAAGGCGACGACGCAGTTGGGCACGACCTCGGCCACCATGTTGGCGACTGTCCGAATCTGGTAGTTCTCGTGATTGCGGCCAACGTTGAACGCTTGATCATGAATCAGGTCAGTTGGAGCGGTCAGACATGCCTCGAACGCATTCACGATGTCACGGATGTGGACGAGCGGGCGCCAGGGAGACCCGTCGCTCTGCAGGAGCACCTTTCCCGTGGTGACCGCGTGACCGACCAGGCTGTTCACTACGATATCGGCACGAAGCCGGCGTGACACGCCGTATGCGGTGGCATTGCGGAGATACACGGGCGAGAAGCTGCCGTCGGCGAGCTTGGAAACCTCCTGTTCGGTACGCACCTTGGATTCGCCGTAGGCGGTCACCGGGTGGAACTCGGCTGTCTCGTCGAGTTCTGCGTCGCCCCCCGCTCCGTAGAGGCTGCAAGAGGATGAGAAGAGAAAACGGCCGACACCAGCAGCCTTTGCAGCGACGGCCAAGCCGACAGAGGCGTGGAGGTTGATGTCGTATGTGAGATTCGGATTCACATCGCCCAGCGGATCGTTCGACAGTGCGGCAAGGTGCAGAACGGCGTCGACACCCTCGAGATGCTTGGGGTGGACATCACGGATGTCGACGCGCAGTTCGTCGATCGCCACCGGCGGCATCGCGAAATCGCATTCGTCGTAGAACCCTGTGTCGAGCCCGACGACGTCGTATCCGTGCTCCAGAAGAATCGGCACCATCTCGGCCCCGATGTATCCGAGGTGTCCGGTAACAAGCAGTTTCATCGTTGTCTCCTCCGCTTAGATGACAAGTTTTCGTACGTGGAACGCCTCGGCCCACCCTGCCGGAACGTTGCACTCTACGGCGCGCAATGCCATCACCGCTCGGAATGTTTCAGGCCGGAACCAGGCCTTGCTGCGCTGCGTGCCGAAGTGGTGCATCAGCAGTTCGACCTTGCGCTCGGCGATCGTTTCGTCGAGTGGCACGAACAGGTTGGGGTGCCCGAGATCGCCCTCGTACTTCGGAATTTCGTACTCGAGCACGAGGTGATTGCGGAACGTGTTCCAGGTGAAGTCGGCAATCGTACGATGATCCTGGTGCTCGTCTTCGCGTCGATGGGTGAAAACCACGTCGGGTGTCGGCCTGCCCTTGAGCCCCTCGAAGGCGTCTTTGATCTGGTCGCCGATGTAGGGGAAGTAGCTCTCCCGAAAGCGCTGAACGATCACCTCCGAGTCGCCCGCGTCTCGAAGGAAGTCGGCGGCACTGGCACGTGCCTCCTCCTCACGACGATCGTCGGCGGAGAAGACGACCCAGTCGACCAGCGTGCCCGGGCGTTCCTGGAGGAGTCGCAGGAGCGTTCCTCCGCACCCGATTTCGATGTCATCGCTGTGTGCTCCGAGGCACAGCAGTCGCAACGGTCGCTGGAGATCGGCGCCGAGGGCGGCCGCCAGCATCACACCACGGTCGCTTCGGGAATCGGAATGATGAAGCGTGCGCCCCACGCGCGGGCGTGGGCCATCTGCTCGAGAATTTCGTCCTTGAAATTCCACGGAAGGATCAAGATGTAGTCCGGGCGGACCTCGTCGATCTTCTCGGGCGGATAGATCGGGATGTGCGTGCCAGGCAGATAGCGGCCATGCTTGTACGGGTTCCGATCGACGGTGAAGTCGATGAAATCTTGGCGGATTCCACAGTAGTTGAGCATCGTGTTGCCCTTGCCCGGAGCGCCATAGCCGACGACGGTCTTGCCATCGCGTTTGGCCTGGATCAACAATTCGAGGAGCTTGCGCTTGGTCTCGCGAACACGTTCTTCGAACTGAGCGTACATCGCCATGTCCCGGTAGCCGGCGGCGTCCTCGCGAGCGCGCAACTGATCGACTCGTTCGGATACCGGCCGCGACTCGTCAGTGGTGTGGCGGGCATAGATCCGGAGCGATCCACCGTGTGTCCACAGTTCCTCGACGTCGAAGATCGTCATGCCATGGCCGGCGAAGATCGCCTCGGCGCTGATCAGTCCGAAGTAGCAGAAGTGCTCATGGTAGATCTGGTCGAACTGGTTCCCCTCGATGGTCGTCATCACGTGTGGGAACTCGATGGTGACGGTTCCGCCCGGCTTGAGGATCAGGGGGATCCCGGCGACGAAGTCGTTCAGATCGGGCACCTGTGCCAGGACGTTGGCGCCGCAGATCAGGTCGGCCATCTTGCCCGCCGCCGCCATCTCGTTCGCCTTGGACACACCGAAGTACGAGACATCTGTCGGCACCCCCTTGTCGATCGCCGCTTGCGCGACGTTCTTTGCCGGCTCGATCCCGAGACACGGGATGCCGCGCTCGACGAAGTACTGCAGCAGATATCCGTCGTTGCTGGCGAGCTCGACGACGAAGCTCGTGTCGTCGAGGGTGAATCGTTCGGTGGCCATCTCCACGTATGCGCTGGCGTGCTGTAGCCACGTTGAGGAGAACGACGAGAAGTAGGCGTACTCGTCGAAGATGTGATCGGCGGTGACGTAGTCGTTGATCTGCACCAGGAAACACACGTGGCACACCCACGCATGGAGCGGGTAGAAGGGCTCCATCGTGTCGATGCTGGTTTCTGGGAGGAAGCTCTCGCACAGTGGGTGCATGCCCAGGTCGACGACCCGGTGCTCGAGGTGGGTACCGCAGAATCGGCACGGGAACGATGTCATGGACGGCACGGTAGCCAAGCGGGGAACATTGGGCAATCCTCGTGGTTCGAGAATCCCTCCACATTCTCTCAAGATCGGTGGCATCACCGGCGAGGTTGTTCGAGCGTGTGGCGGGCTCACTACGCTCGGTGTGATGGAGTTCAGCTCGACGACGATTGATGGTGTGATCGTGATCGACCTGGAACTCCGCACCGACGAGCGCGGCGGGTTCGCTCGAACGTTCTGTTCCGAAGAGTTCGCCGCTCGAGGTCTGCCGACGCGGTTCCCGCAGTGCAACCTGTCGGTCAACGATCGCGCCGGAACGTTGCGTGGCATGCACTTCAATCGAGCCCCGCACGGTGAATCGAAGATCGTGCGCTGCGTACGTGGCGCGATCCATGACGTCGTTGTCGATCTGCGGCCCGACTCACCGACTCGTTTCGAACACTTCGCGATCGATCTCACCGCCGACAACCGACGGGCGCTGTTCGTGCCCGCTGACTTCGCCCACGGCTTCATCACGCTGGAGGACAAGACCGACGTCTATTACCACATGGGCGCCAGTTACGTTCCGAGCGCAGCGCGCGGCTTGCGATGGGATGATCCGGTGCTGGCAATCGTTTGGCCAAGGGTGCCCATCGTGATGTCACAATCGGACGCCGAATACGGCGATCTCGACATATCGACTTTCGATCTTTCCTCGCCCGGATCGTGAGCGGCGACGATTCATGTTGACCCAGATTCCCGATCGCCTCGGCGCCGATTTGATGGCTCTGATCCAACGGCTGTATCCGATCTGTCGGAGCATCACCGGGAACGGCGTACGCGAAACGCTCGGGATCGTCGGCGATCACATTCCTCTCGACGTTCACGAGGTGCGGTCTGGGGAGCGCGTGCTTGATTGGACGGTGCCACCGGAGTGGAACATCCGCGACGCATATGTCGCGGATCCGAGCGGCCGACGAGTGATCGACTTCCGGAGATCCAACCTCCACGTCGTCAACTACAGCATTCCGATCAACCGTCGGATGACGCTCGATGAACTCCGTCCGCACCTCCATTCGTTGCCCGATCTGCCGGAGTCTGTTCCTTACCGAACTTCGTACTACACCGAATCGTGGGGTTTCTGTCTCGCCCATCACGAACTCCAGGCGCTGCCTGACGGTGAGTACGACGTCGTCATCGACAGCACGCTCGAACCCGGATCGTTGACGTACGGCGAGTTCGTCGTACCCGGGCACAACAGCGACGAGGTGCTGATCTCGACGCACGTGTGTCATCCGTCGCTCTGCGACGACAACCTCAGCGGGATCGCGATCTCGGCGATGCTCGCCGCCGCCTTGGCGGCTGGGCCGACACCGCGCCACACGTTCCGGTTCCTGTTCGCACCTGGGACGATCGGGGCGATCACGTGGATCGACCGCAACCGAGATCGTGTGGATCGAATCGTGGCCGGGCTCACGCTGACCTGTCTCGGCGATTCACATCCGTTCACGTACAAGCGGACCGAGCGCGCCGGCACGCCGATCGACCGTGCGGCTGAGCATGTGCTTGCCCGCTCGGGTGTCGATCATCACGTCATCGAGTTCTTCCCGTACGGCTACGACGAGCGCCAATACAACTCGCCCGGTTTGCGAATTCCGGTCGGATCGCTGATGCGCGGACGGCATGGCCAGTTCCCGGAGTACCACACGTCGGAAGACAACCTCGCGTTCGTGACGGAGTCTCACCTGGTCGAGTCGTTCACGCTTCTGGATCGAATCCTCGGCGTTGTCGACTCGAATCGGACCCTACGCAACGTCGAACCATACGGTGAACCGCAACTCGGGAGCCGTGGTTTGTACGGTGCCCTCGGAGGGACCAATATCGCAGATGCCCAACTGGCAATGCTCTGGGTTCTCAACCAATCGGACGGACGAACGAGTTTGCTCGACATCGCCGAACGTTCAGGGATCGAGTTCGACTCGATCGTCGCCACGGCATCGATACTCGAAGACCACGACCTGCTGGTCGATGTGACCGCGCCCGACGGTCGTATCTCGCCTCAGTGAATTCGCCGGTCGAACACGACCCGAGTCGGCGGGCCGACAAGCAAACCTTCGACTCCCTCGCTCAGCGCATCGGCATAGACCGCCAGCGCACCGTCGATCGCTTCGAGTGTTCGGTCGATGTCGTCGTCCGAATGGGAGTAGCTGACCACCAGCGACGGCATCAAAACTCCTCGCCGGATGGTCTCCTGCAAGAAGAGCGTGCGAAACGGTTGTGAGGGCTCGCCATCGGGGCCGCGCGTTGCGAAGAGGAGATTGCACGGGAAGCCGACGGGGAAGACATAGTCGGACACGCCGTGGCGTATCGAGGCCTGACGAAGCCCTTCAGCCAGGCGCTGGCCCTGCCGGGCCATGTGTTCGATCACCGGCTCGGATTGGTAGATGTCGATCGTTGCGATCCCAGCGGCGAGACTCGGAGTCTCGGCACCATGCGTCGTCGACAGGAGGAACACGTCGTCACCGTCGCGCTCGCGGCTACCGAGCAGCATCAGATCGCGACGACCAGCGAGCGCCGACAGCGAGAATCCGTTGGCGAGTGCCTTACCGAACGTCGACAGGTCGGGCGTCACGCCGTAACGGTGCTGGGACCCATGAAGGTCGTAGCGGAATCCGGTGATCATTTCGTCGAACACCAGCACCGTGCCATTCTGATCACAGAGTTCTCGAATCCCCTCGAGAAAGCCCGGCGCAGGTTCGTCGGTTCGGACCACCTCGAGGAACACTGCCGCGATCTTGGCCGGATGCCGCTCGAAAGCGATGCGCAATGAGTCGAGATCGTTGTACCCGAACGGCACGGCGCGGCTCAACTCGGAGTCGGGGATCCCGCCGTCGGAGGTGGTGGTGGCGATGAACCAGTCGTCGTACGAGAAGAACGGATGGTCGGCGCATACCGCCACGAGGTCGCGTCCGGTCGCTTTCCGGGCCAACTTCAACGCGCCTGATGTCGCCGTGGATCCGTCTTTGGTGAACTTCACCATCTCGGCGTTCGGGATCACATCGAGGAATCGCTCGGCGCACTCGAGTTCGATCAATGCGGGGCGGGTGAAGTTGGTGCCCAGATCGAGCGAGGCTTTCACAGCCTCGACAACCGGCGGGTAAGCGTGCCCGAGGCCAACGGAGCGCAAACCCATGCCGTACTCGATGAACTCGTTTCCATCGGCGTCCCACACATGACAGCCACGACCGTGGCTGATCACGCCGGGCGATATGAGGGGGTATTGGTCTACACCCTTTGCGTATGTGTGCGATCCACCAGGAACCAACAACTTCAGTCGTTCCGACGCCGCATGCGATCGAGGGAAGTGCGCTGCCATTTCATCCGCCATCAGGTCATGTTAGGCGTGATGTGTGGAGGCTGCGACGTGCTCGCCGGTCGAGCAGCGGTGCTGAAACCGGCATTCATCGAGTCGGCGATGACGACGTGGGTACGCTGACCCGATGAACGTGGGGGAGGCGATGGGTCGGTTCGGCGACGCTTCGGCGTTGGCGCGAGCACAATGGTTTCTCAGGGACGCCGATTCGCATGGGTCGAGATGTCGCGTATGGGGGAGGCCGCATATATCGACAAGTGGCCGTCTCGTGATCGGAGACCGACTCCAACTCCTCTCGCAGAGGGCGACCACTGAGTTCGTGGTAGCTCACGGCGGCACCCTGGAGATCGGCGATCGTGTGTACATCAACCAGGGCACTTCGATTGGTGTAACCGAACTGGTCCGAATCGGTTCGAACTGCAACATCGGGACCCACGTGATCATGATGGACAACGACTTCCATCGGCTCGAACCCGAGCGCCGTCACGAGCAACCGGACTCCCGCCCGATCGTGCTGGAGGAGAACGTCTGGCTTGGTGCTCGAGCGATCGTTCTGCGTGGGGTGACGATCGGCGCAGGCAGCGTGATCGGCGCCGGGAGCGTGGTCGCCTCTGACATCCCGCCGCGTTGTGTCGCCGCCGGCGTTCCGGCGCGGGTGATTCGCCAACTCTAGGAGACGCGAACCGTCCGGGACTCCTGAGATCTGGGCTCAGGAGATCTGATGGAGAAGGTCGACGATTTTGGCCGCATTCGTTCTGGCGCTGTGCCGGCTGTCGACCAGTTCGCGAGCTCCGTTGCCGAGCGTTCGCCGCAGGTCACTGCTCGAGAGCATTGCCGACAATGCACTGACCAATCCATCGAGGTCGCCAGCGGCAACGAGTGTTCCGCTCACGCCAGGTTGGACAATTTCCGAGATCGCTCCTACGTCACTGGCGACGATCGGCAATCCTGCTGCACCAGCCTCGGCAAGCACCATCGGGAGGCAATCGCCCAGGGTCGGGAGGCAGAAGATCGCGGCGCTGTGGTACTGGGCGATCAGCGCATCGCTATTCGCTTGCAGCCCATGGTGGACGATCGTCCATGGGTCAGCCTCGACATCGGCACCGGTCACAAGATGGAGTTCGAATGCCGGTATCTCGGGTCGCGCCTGCAGTACTCGGCACGCCTCGATCAGAACGTCGCCACCTTTGCGTTTCAAGTCGCCTCCGACAAAGAGGATCTGGAGAGGTGCGCCAACCACTCGCTCGAGTTCAGCAGGACGGTGCCAGAGGCGCGTGTCGACGCCAGGTGGGATCACCGATATTCGTTCTGCTGGAACTCCGTATCCGTCGACGAGGCCCTGCTTGGCCCATTGCGACCATGCCACGACATGTGCGGCACGCATGAAGCTGCGGCGGTTCGCTTCGCGTTTGAGCAACTCCGCAATTCGCGATCCCGTGGAGTGTGCGTAGAACGCTCCGAGCGAGTCGAGTTGCATGGGCGTCGCATCGACGGAGACGATCGTTGGAATCCGACGCATCCAACGGCCCAACATGACTGCCACGACTTGGGTATGCACGAACATCGCCGCGATCGGCTCGTGTGGTCGGGTCCGTCGAAGCCGGCGCAACGACCGACGGGCCGCGAAGCCCGCTCTGATGGTCCAATTCGACAGCAGTAATCGTGTCAATCGGGTGCCCTCGAAGCCGAACGGAACCGGCACGAACACAGGGTGACACCCTGCGATGTCGGGAACGATGCGTTGCAGATTGGCGCTATGTGTGACGTGCCCGAGGGTCTGCTCCAGCACGAAAACGATGTTCGGCTCTGCGAGCGATCGATCGCCGGCGAAGTCCTTGCGAAACGCCTCGGCGGATCCCAGCCCGTCTGCAACACCTGAGTAGTACCGCAGCCCGTAGGTCGCGCTGAGCAGCTGGGCCGACAGCGATCGGAGTCTCATCCGGTAAGCCGCGCGGCCGATCGTCGAAAAGGCCTTTTCGACGAAACGTCGGATCCTCGTATGGGGAATCAGGGTGATCACCAGTCGCCTCTGGAGCGGGTGACGATTGCTGAATTCCCATCGCAGGTCTCGGAGCAGGTCTGGCTGGTCACGGGATGCAAACGTCACGTTGTGACGCCCGTAGTCGTATGCCATTCGATGCCACGATTGGAAGGATCGTTCGGCGTAGTGGTACGCCCGCGCTTGCGGTTCGAACACGAACTCATGACCTGCGAGGTGGAGACGGTTTGCCAGTTCGACGTCTTCGGCCCGGCGAAAATCGGTGTTGAATCCGCCGGATTGCCGAAGGGCCTCGGCCGGGGCGGAGGCGTTCCCGGTGTAGAACTGGCGGGCATACGCCTTCGGTTGGCGCTCGAACGCGGTGTACTGCTTCTCGAGTTGGCGCTGCTCCCATGCGACCCACGCACTCAGAGTGACATCGGTCGGCGTCAGCATCGGTCCGATCACGATGTTCGACGTGCCGATCGGGTGGTGCCGAAAATGTGCGAGCAGCCAGCCCGGTTCGGGTATCACGTCGTCGTCGAGGAACACAATTGTCGGGCCGCGAGACGCGTCGATTCCGCTGTTGCGGGCAGCTGCCGGGCCGCCGTTCGGCTGATCAACGATCCTGAGCAGATAGTTGGCCGAAAAGCTGCCGACCGCCTCGACTGTTCCGTCTGTCGACCCGTCGGAAACGACAAGGACTTCGAACGAGACCTGCTCACCGGACGGAGCTGTGACGATCTGACTGTTGAGCGCGGTCAGTACCTTGAGTAGGCGAGCACAACGGTTGTAGGTGGGAATGACGATGGAAATATCTGGTTGCTCGCCAGATGTCGTTGTCTGTCCCACTGGTCAACCGCCCTCGCTTACCGCCTCGATCAGGAACGACCGGGTCGCCGCCGCCTTACGAGCCCTTACGATACGACGATGCTGTCCCAGTGCCACGTGTGGCCCACCGGAACGCCATCCTTGTCAGGTACGTAGTTGTGGTCCTTGAAGTAGACCCTGAACTGTGGTGGGAACGAACCGGCGTAGGTGTAAGTGGCGCCGAGATACTCGAACGTGATCGTGCCGTTGCGGTTGTCGGTGATCGAGAACGGGCGTCGGATCGCCTTCGACGCGCAGCCCTCCGGATCGACTGCTCCGGAACCGCAGACATGCTTCAAACCGAGCGGATCACGGCTCACGCCTTGAGTGACGATGTTGCCGTCGTTGCCGTAAGGACCGGTGCCGACGACCACTGACTTGGCGTCGTACGCATCGATCTGTGCGGTGCTTGCGACCCAGTCGACGGTCGCGAGGAATGGCGAACCAACCGGCACGATCGATACTTCCCACCACTGTCGGGCGCCCAGGTCGGTGACACCGACCTCCCAGGAAATCCGCGTCTGGCTGCCACCCTGGAAGGTCTGCTTCGGAGAGAACCACGCAATCGAATACCCGGATGTGTCGCCGACGCTCGTCATCAGGTGGTCCCGGCAGAGGTAGAACGTTTCGGCAGGAGCGTTGCGGTGAATCATGCGCTGTGTCGTCGGATCTCCACAGTTCATGTCGTGGTCACCGGTCCACTGGGTTTGAGCGACGAGCACGTTGTCTCGGTGGTAGACCCCGGTGTCGAAGTTGGACAGACCCGTGTTGCCCGTGAAGAACTCGGCAAAGGCGGCATTCGCCGGGGGAGCGGGGGCGATCACGCCGAGTCCGGTCCGGGTGTCGAGCAGGCGTTGTGGGTTGAGTGCGGTGTAGGTGGCGCTGGCGGGGAACCAGCCTTGGACGTCGACGATCAAGTCGACGTCGTTGAGGGCGTACAGGCAGATTCGGCCGTTGCTGCCGATGTCGACGATTGCCGAGTTGGCGATCGCGCCCTGGTTGGGGGAGTAGTTGATCGTGGACGAGGTCGGGAGTGGTGATCCGCACGGGTAGGCGACCGCCCAGCCGGCTTGCGAGGCATTGGTGGCGGTCAGGTTGATCGTCACCGCCGACGCCGTCGACGGGATCCCGGCCTGCCCGGTGATCTGGACCTCGACGTTCGACGCTGCGTTGGCGGTCGGTTCGAGACCGGCGACGGTGGCGACGGTGATCAAGCAGGCGGCGATCGCCAACAGTCGGAAACTGGTTTTGAGCATCGGTGTACCTCTCGTGGCATTGGAGGCGGTGACATCGCGAACGCGATATCACCGCCTCCTCAACTCGTGACGTTTGTAACTCGGCTGTTCATCGGCAGCGACAACCCGCTCCGAATATGTCAGTTAGGTTACATCGTCGTGGCACGATGCCGTGTCACCGGTCTGATTCCGCTGTTGACTTTTGGTCTCCATTGGCGCACTGACGGTGCGACGTCGGCCTGAAGTCGTCACGTGATCGAAATGTTGTCCCAATGCCAGGTGTGGCCGACCGGAACGCCATCTTTGTCCGGGGTGTAGTTGTGGTCCTTGAAGTAGACCTTGAACTGGGACGGGAACTGACCGGTGTACGTATAGGTCTTGCCGAGGTAGTTGAACGTGATCGTCCCGTTCTTGTTGTCGGTGATCACGAATGTGCGACGGATCGCCTTCGACGCGCACCCTTCCGGATCTTCAGCGGCGTCGCCGCAGACGTGAGCCCATCCGAGCGGATCCCGGCTGACTCCCTGAGTCACGATGTTCCCGTCGTTGCCGTACGGGCCTTTGCCGACGACCACGGACTTGTTGTCGTATGCGTCGATCTGGGCAGCGACGGCGACCCAGTCGACGGTCGCCAGGAACGGCGAACCGACGGGCACGATCGATACCTCCCACCATTGCCGGTTGCCGAGATCGGTCACGTTGACGTCGAAGGAGATCCGAGTGTGCGTGCCGCCCTGGAACGTCTGCTTCGGCGAGAACCAGGCGATGCTGTAGCCGGACGTGTCGCCGACCGAGGTCATCAGATGGTCTTTGCACATGAAGAACGTTTCGGCCGGAGCGTCGCGGTGGACCATGCGTTGCGTCGTGGGATCTCCGCAGTTCATGTCATGGTCGGCCATCCAAGTGGTTTGCGCCACCAGTGTGGTGTCTCGGTGGTAGACCCCGGTGTCGAACCGATTCAAGCCGGTATTGCCGGTGAATGCCTCGACGAACTGCGTTCCGGTCGCCGGGGCGACCGTCGTGGTCGGGGCGACCGTCGTGGTCGGGGCGACCGTCGTGGTCGGAGCGACCGTGGTGACCGGGGCGACCGTCGTGGTCGGGGCGACCGTGGTGACCGGGGCGACCGTGGTGACCGGAGCGACCGTGGTGACCGGGGCGACCGTCGTGGGGGCAACCGTGGTCAGTGTGGACGATCCGACCAACGTTGCCGGCGGGAAGGAGCTCTGCTCCCACACTCGCTGGGTCAGGTTCTGCTGCACAGCGGCGATGTAGGTGACCGCCGGGGCGGTGTACCAGCGTCCGGAGAACCACGCTCCCATGCAACCGAGCGCGTCACCCCCGGCGTAGTCACCACGACCTTCGACGGTGTTCAACCAGGTGAAGCGGCCCTCGAAGCAGTCGCGCCACACAGAGTAGGTGTAGTCGAGGTTGTACGCGCTCGACTTGATCGCCGCATCCTGGACGAAAGCCGACGGGTGGAACCCATAGCGGACCTGGCCGAGGCCGACCGATTCCGGGCACTGATTGACGTGCGGTTGATCGCCGGAGTACTGCGCTGGATAGGTTCCGATCGGGAAACGCGGCGAACATGCGCTCGCCGTGGTCGTGAAGTCCCCGACTGCCGATTGCCTCCATCCGGACTCGGTTGCAATCTGAGCCCGCACGTAATCGGTGTCGATGCCCCACTTGCACGAGATCCACTGGATGATCTCGTCAGTCGTGCCGGTGAAGTTTCCGGTGACGCGGGGGTTCACGGTGTTGGGGGCCGCCGGCTTGGTCGCGTTGGCGACGGCGTTCTCCGGGCGGTTCTCGCTCATTCGTCGAACGACTGCCGTGCATTGCGTTTCGGTTGGCAGCACCGCTCCGACCGGGAGAAATCCGGACTTCGGCGTCGTACCGGTCGGCGCCAGTGTGGTCGTCGTGGTCGGCGCCACTGTGGTTGTCGGCACCACGTCCGGGCATGCAGTGGCGGGTTGAGCGCCCTTCGGAACGAAGAGTCGTGTTCGTTTCCCGGTCCCTGACTCATAACCCCAGAAGCAGCCGGAACCCGCCGTGCAATCGGTGAGCGCTTGGCCTTTCGCCGTGATCGTGCTGTATTTGCGCGTGCCTGTGGTGTTGTACTCGTCCCAGCAGCTCGACGACGAGCTTGCGCCCAAAGACACGGTTGCTACGAAGATCACGGGAATCGCGATCGCAGCGGCAAGCGCGATAGGTAGATACTTTTTCATGATGACGGGGGATCTCCTTGTTTGGTTCGTGCTCCCGCACTGTCGTGTGAATGACCCCGTCGCTGACAAGACCTTCGCTCGGCTATCGCCTGCACCGTGGCGCGGCTCAAGCATTCTTTGCGATCATGTGACGAAGCTGACGCAAACCTTTCTCAGAGCGTCCAACCCGCCACTACCGGTGAATCAACGGTGTTTCTGAACACCCGACTCTTCCGCGAAGACCTGACGAATAATTGAGTGTAAATTGACATAGCAACCCATTTGCGTCAGACCAACGTCAGGTCTATACTGTCGGCCAAGGCTCCGAGGAGTGAGATTGGGTTCGTAGTTCAATTCCGGGATTGTTAAAACTTTCCCGAAAATCAGTGGCGCGGCGACTGACGAAGGTGATAAGACATGGCACTGGCTACCGGCGGGAGGGTCAAATTGTGAGCGGGCAGATACCGGCGTTGTCCTCGGCGGAGGATTTGGACGTCAACACAGATCGAGGAAGCGACGACGTCACTCCATTTTCGGAGCCCGACCAGCGTTCTGCGACCCAACGCAAGCGAATGTTGATGACGGCCGACGCTGGAGCGCTCTGCTTCGGCATGACAGCCGCGTTCACCGCGCAGTTCGCATTGCGACGGGTGCCGAGCTACATCATGATCGAGCACTTTGCGCTGTTCCTCGTGAGCGTCCCCGGGTTCGTGATCGGCACCGGGATCAACCGTCTGTACCAAGCCCGCGCTAATGAGCGGCTGATCGATGAGGTCCAGAACGTTGTCCGGGCAGCCGGTCTCGGCTTCACGTTCATGGTGGCGATGGCGTTTGCGGTCCAGTACAAGGACCTGTCGCGGCTGTGGGTCATGGCCTTGGCGATCTCGACCGTTGGGGCGCTGCTGGTCGAACGCCGTATCGCTCGTTCAGTGTTCAACCGGCTTCGGGCGCGGGGACGAATGACTCGGCGCATCGTGATCGTGGGTACCGATCCGCATGCGATCGGTTTGTTGCACACCTATCAGCGCAACCCGCATCTCGGGTACAGCGTTGTCGGTTTCGTTGGCAGCGACGATCTCGGCGAGCGAGGTGGCGTGAATGTGCTTGGTCGCATCGAAGACCTTGCCGGCGTTCTCGCGGCGACGGACTCGGTCGGGGTCGTCGTATCACTTTCGGCGGTCGAATCGGACGACGTCAACGCCCTGACGCGCCGATTGACCGATGCGGGGTACCACGTTGCGCTTTCTTCGTCGCTTCGCGACATCGACGTCACGCGATTGCGGCCACAACACATCGACGGTCAGACGCTGATCTACGTCGAGCCGGTGATTCGAGGAGGGTGGCGGTCGATTGCCAAGCGAGCCTTTGACATGTCGTTGGCCGGGGTCCTGTTACTCATCACGTCCCCGTTGATGCTGGCGGCGATGGTCGCGATCCGTATCGATTCGCCTGGACCGGTCTTCTTCCGGCAGACGAGGGTCGGCAAGGATGGCCGCGAGTTCAACATCATCAAGTTGCGAACGATGACCGTCGATGCCGAAGCGCGCAAGCAAGAATTGGCGGCGTTGAACGAAATGGACGGCGGTCTGTTCAAGGTCACGCACGATCCACGAATCACACGTGTCGGAAGTCTGCTTCGGAAACTCTCGATCGACGAACTGCCACAGCTGTTCCTCGTGATGTCAGGAACGATGAGCATGGTCGGTCCTCGCCCTGCACTGCCTGACGAGGTTGCCCAGTGGGACGAAACCGTGCGCGAGCGTCTGCGGGTTCTCCCTGGCCTGACCGGGATGTGGCAGGTGTCGGGTCGATCGGGAACTTCGTTCGAGCAATACAAGCGGCTCGATCTGTCGTATGTCGACAACTGGTCGCTGGCTCATGACGTGGAAATCTGTCTTCGGACCATACGCGTTGTGTTGACCGGTCGCGGCGCAGCCTGAGCAGCAGCGGCGCCGTCGCACGACGGACTCCAGGGATTCTCGGTGTGCGATGCTTGCGTCCATGACGGGACTGAACCGCTGTCGATGGTGCAGGCGGGTGCTTCCAGAACGGAATGGACCAGGGCGTCGCAAGGAATTCTGCTCGCAGGCCTGCCGTCAGTGGGAGTGGGTGTCACGACAGCGGGCAGGCGAGCTGCAGTTGGCTGCCGATCAGCTGATCGTGTCGCGTGAGGAGTACGACGAGCTGCGAGATGACCTGTACGCGTTGGCGTGCGCCCTCGACGACACGGACCAGGATCTCCACGATGCCGGCCCGAATCCGTCCGCCTCAGAACTCCACACCATCCTCGAGAGGCTACGAGCGACCGCCAAACCTCTGAGGGACCGCGAACTCGCCGCACCCAAGCCACCCTCTCCAATATCGTCATGACAGATTGGTCACAGTCAGGCTCACCCGTGTGCGCCTCCCGGTGGTGTTGAGTCGGGCGTCTGGCGTGACGGCGTGATCGCGCAATCGAGCGATGGCCAATTTGAAGGTTGGAGCCGGCGTTGAGGGTGAGGGTTCAACGTCACGTTGATGGTCAGGTAGCGGCCTTGCGGCGAGCGCCGGGACGAAGTCCGCCAGCGCCGACGATGGGTCCCGGCAAGCGCCGATGGGCATGGCGTGGCAACGCCCATAATCTCCGTTATGTCAACTAAGCCTGACCCGCTTGCCATTCCTTCTAGAAATCGTCAAGACTGATTGCGTTACTCCTCCCCTGGTCACGGCGATATCGGCCGATGGTGGTCGGAATCGGGGGTTGGAGCGGTGCTGCGGGCGGACCGATACCTCATTGTCTAGTTATTCATTGTCCTGGTTGAGGAGGCCGCAGTAATGAAGACATCACGTCAGTTCACTCGACTCGCACGACGCCATGTGGTTCGTTCTGTTGCGGTGGGGCTCGCCCTATCGCTGTCGCCTCTGCTTTCGGGTTCTGCTCCGCTACAGGCCGAGGCGCCGGCGTCGAGCGTGACCGGACTCGGCCAGGGTGCCCGAGGCGACGCCGTCAGGGCCGTTCAGCAGGCGCTCGTCAACCAAGGCGTTGCGGTTCCGGGCGGCGCCGACGGCGTCTTCGGGGCAGGCACAGCGGCTGCGCTCAAGCAGTTCCAGTCGAGCAAGGGTCTGTCGGCAACGGGCACGGTCGATCAAGCGACCGCGTTGGCGCTCGGTCTTGCGTCGAGCCCGCTCTTCGGGCTGACACAAGGAACAAGGAGCGATGCCGTCAGGAAATTGCAGCAGACGTTGATCGATCAGGGAATCACGGTCGCCGGTGGGGCCGACGGGATCTTCGGTGCCGGGACATCGGCTGCGTTGAAGCAATTCCAGACAGCAAAAGGTATTGCCGTCACCGGCATCGTCGATGCTGGCACCGCTGCTGCGTTGGGCAGTGTCACCGTGTCAACCCCGGCAGCAACCCCGGCAACAACACCCGCAGCAACACCGGCAGCAACGCCGGCAGCAACGCCCGCGGCAACACCGGCCGACTCCAACTCGCTGGTCGGCTTGAAGGTCGGCGCTCGCAGCGAGGGCGTGAAGCGTCTCCAGCAGATACTGCTCGGCGTCGGATACAGCGCGATCGGCTCAGCCGATGGGATCTTCGGGACGCGAACGGCGGGCGCTTTGTCGGCGTTCCAACGTGCGCAGGGTTTCTCGGCGACGGGCGTCGTGGACGACGCCACGGCTGCGGTGCTGGAGTCCGTTTCCGGCACGCATGCCCCGGCCGCCACGAACCCGCTGATCGGCCTCAAGTTCGGTGCCAGTGGTGAATCGGTGAAACGACTGCAACAGACGTTGATCGCCGCCGGTGTGACCATACGCGGTGGCGCCGATGGGAACTTCGGCAACGCCACCGTCACGGCCGTCAAGGCGTATCAGGCAGCGAAGGGACTCCCCCAGTCCGGTTCGATCGACGAGGCGACTGCGAACGCACTTGCGTCCGGTGGCAGCGTCGGTGCCGGCCCGACCGCCAGCCCGTTCGCGGGCCTCAAGCCGGGATCGCTCGGGAACGCTGTCAGGGACCTGCAGAACGCCTTGGTGAAGGCCGGCGTCACCGTTCGCGGCGGTGCAGACGGCGTGTTCGGCCCGGCCACGTCGACCGCTCTGAAGGCGTTCCAGCGGGCGCAAGGAATCCTCGAAACCGGCGTCGTCGACGATGCCACGGTTGCTGCCCTGGCGAACCCGAAACCGGTGACCGCCCTTCCGGCCGCAGGAACATCGGATGGGTTCGCCGTGTTCGGCGAACTCGGAACCCGAGTGATTGCGCTGCAAGGTGCGTTGGCCGCTGCGGGATTCGCACCGAAGGGTGGTTCAGACGGCGACTTCGGGGCCGGCACGAGTGCCTCGATCGTCGACTTCCAGCGGGCGAAGGGTCTTTCGGTGACCGGCAAGATCAACAACGAAACGGCCGCCGCGCTGGGCCTGGCGGCGATGGCCGCTCCTGTGGCCGGCGGGCCGGTATCGGTCACGCTTCAGGTCTTCCCGGTCCAGGGTCGGTGCTTCTATGGAGATTCGTACGGGTATCCACGACCCGGCGGCCGCACCCATCTCGGCGTGGACGTGATCGCCCCGGCCGGCAAGATGATCTACGCCGTAGCCGACGGCAGGATCACCAAGGTCTACAGCGACTACCCGGGTTCGCTCTCGGGGAATGGCGTTCGCTTGACGATGGCCGATGGGACCTACTTCTTCTACGCCCACATGGCAGGCGTCGCCGATGGAATTGGTGTCGGGGTGCCGGTCAAGGCTGGTCAGATCATCGGAACGATCGGCAACTCGGGAAGTTCTGGGACCCCGCACCTCCACTTCGAAGTCCACCCGAGGGGCGGCTCGGCAGTCAACCCGTACCCGATCATCAAGGGAATCGACGCATGCCAGACGACGGATCCGCTCCCCCAACCTTGATCCGGATCTGACGGGGGCGATCGCCATCCCCCCAGGTCGGGCGGCGTGGTCCTACGCTCGTTTCGTCATGAAACGACTGGGCTCGGTGATGGGAGTGATGGCGATCCTGCTCGCGGGTTGCGCCTTCGGGCCGGCGCGGGTGACCCGACTCGAACGCACCGAACCGGTCTCGCTGCTCGTCGTCGACGAGCACGGTGATCCGGTGGGCGACGCCACGTTCAGGGAAACGAGCGACGACACTCACGAATCGAACCCCGACGGAATTGTCGAGCTTGATCTGAGCCAACCGGTGGCGGGCGTGATCACCGCTCCCGGGATGGTTCCCGAACCGATTGCGATCTCGCCACGAGATCGCCAGATGTCGGTCACCATGTTGGATCGGATCGGGCCGAATGGGGAGCGTACGGTGCTCCACTTCGGCGGCGACACGATGCTCGGGCGTCGCTATCAGGTACCGAAGAACCAGGGGACGTCGGAGGCCGCCGGCGCCAAGGCGGCTCGCGCTGTGGTCAGCGATCTTGCGCCGCTTGCCGCAGCCGCCGACGCAACGACCGTCAACTCCGAAACGGTGATCGGAGAGCTCGACAACGATCTCGCCTATCCCGGCAAACGATTCTTGCTCCAGTCCCCACCGTACATCCTCGACATGTTCGATGCGATGGGTGTCGATTTGGTGACGCTCGGCAACAACCACGCCAACGATTGGCGCGATCAAGGGATCGCATCGACGATCGAGGTGCTCGACGCCGCCGGAATGCCTCACGTCGGGGCGGGTCTGAACCCTGATGAAGCGATTCGGGGGCAGATCATCGCCGCTGGAACCAGGAAGTTGGGGGTCGTCTCTGCGACGACGGTCAACGGTGCCTATGTCAACGATCAACTGCCGACCGCAAGTAACGAGCGTCCAGCTTCGACCCCCGAGGCGGAAGCGTGGCAATACGAGCAGCGCGGCTTCGGATTCGGTCACGAAGGTGAGCCCGGGTACCTCGCGCTCGCGCCGCGCCGAGCGGGCGATGCCTGGCGGGAGTTCAAGCGCCTCGAACCGACACTCAATGCTGACCGGGTTGCCGCGTTCTGGAAGCAGTTGACGGCTGACAACGCCTTTCCGGAGTTGCAGGACTGGGTTGCCGGGCGCGGTCATGGTGGAGCCGCCGCGTACGATCGGGTTGCGGTTCGAGGCGAGATCGAACGACTCCGGTCGAACGGCGCAGATCTGGTCGTGGTGCAGTTCCACGGTGGATTCCAGTTCGCGGAGGTGAAGAGCGCTTTCATCCGCCGTATTTCGCGAGCGACGATCGACGACGGTGCCGACTTCGTCATCTCGCATCATCCCCACGTCCTCGAAGGCGTTGAGTGGTACAAGGGTCGACTGATCGCATACAGCCTCGGAAACCTGGTTTTCGATCAGGACTTCCTGTCCACGTTTCCGACGGCAATGCTTCGAGTCGTCGTCGACGACGCCGGGCTTGTCGAGGCTCGGGTGATTCCAGTCATGCTGGTCGGTTACCGTCCGGTTCCGGTCGCCGGCGATGCAGCCGAGCGGATCGTCCGAATGCTCGAGGTCCGTTCGGCGCTTCCGGCGGAATCGGAGCGAATCGTCGATTTCGCCGTCGGCGGCGTGCTGCGAACCGATCGAACAAACGGCGTCACACCCGCCACGGTCACGTTCACGCGGAACTCGGGCCTGATCACCACCAATCGACCAGAACGCCTGGCCGAGCTCACGGTTGACCCGGATCAGCCGGCGGCGTTGCCACCGTGCCTGCTGACCCGGGCCGAGCAATTGCCCGACGGTGTCCAATATGCAACCGACCTGTTCGACTGGGGATCGTTCAACGATGTCACCGCAGATCGGAACCGGGGTGGAACACCGATGCACTGGGTCGTTCCCGATCGAACGGACGACTGGGCGATCACACAGGGTGAAAGCCCCGACCCGCTCGACGACGCCCTGGCGCTGCTGACGAACGCCAATCGAGAGGTATCGACGAGGTTCGTGGCGCGTGTGGGCATCGTCCCGCACCGGCTGTTCGACACGGACGATGGGCATAGCGTCGATGCGCCGGCGTCCTACTCGATCGAGATGGACGTTCGCAGAATCAGAGGAGAATCTGCGTTCATGAGGATCGATCTCTTCCATGTCGACGATGCAGACCCGACTCGCGATCCGGTTTCGACCAAGCTTCGAAGCGTTGAGCTCCCCATCGTCGTTCCCGAGAACGGGGAATGGAACCGAGTAGCTCTGCCGGTCGACGACAAGTACTTCGAACCCGTGGATGGTCAGTCCGTCGGGGCGGCGATGATGACGATCACCGTGGCTCCGGCGTTTCGCGGAAGGTTCGAACTCGACAACGTGCGGGTGTTGGAGTGGCGAGCGGCTCCGACGACAGATCTGCCGGTCTGGGTCGAGGCGGATTTCGTGCGATCCGATCAGCATCGATCGGTCGAAATCACGACGACGGGATGCGAGAGCGACTAGCTTCAGAAATGTCGCAGAACCCGATCGGGAGAGTCGGCGCCACGGCCAGTGGCGACGACGCCGAAGGAGCAACCACCCCGGAATCTCTCAGGCAACCGGACCGGTCGGATGAGGCAACGCTGGAAAGAAGTCGGTGTGTTTTCGTCGGCTCGCCCACGGGGAAAGCCGTTCGCGGTGAAACTCTCAGGCAACGATGACAGCGGGGGCACGAACTGATCACCGTCATCGCGGCCTTCTCTTCCCGACCGCACCACCATCGGAGGCTCCCCATGCCAGCACCTGTTCGTGACCTGCTCGGATCTGACGATTTCGTCGGACGCCACATCGGGCCGCGTGCCGAAGAACTGCGATTGATGCTGGATGTGATCGGCGTCGACACCATCTCTGCGTTGATCGACGAAACCGTTCCGACGTCGATCAGACTGGTCCAACCGCTCGGACTGGCTGGACCTCGTACCGAAACGGATGTGATCGCCGAACTGCGTTCGCTTGCCGACCAGAATCGTGACATGGTCAGTCTGATCGGCCAGGGCTACTACGGCACGATCACTCCACCGGTGATCCGTCGTAACGTGCTCGAAAACCCGGCCTGGTACACGGCGTACACGCCGTACCAACCCGAGATCAGTCAGGGGCGTTTGGAAGCACTCCTCAACTTCCAAACGATGATCAGCGACTTGACCGGGCTCGACATCGCCAATGCGTCGATGCTCGATGAGGCAACCGCTGCCGCTGAGGCGATGATGATCGCACGTCGGTTGGGGCGGACCTCGGCGGATCGATTTTTCGTGCACGTCGACACTCATCCGCAGACGATTGCCGTGTTGGCGACGCGGGCCGAGCCGATCGGAATCGAGTTGGTCGTCGGTGAGGTCGATCGTCTCGTCGAGGACGGCTATTTCGGCGCGTTGTTGAGTTATCCGACCTCGACAGGGTCGGTTCATGACTGGACCGAAACGATCGAGGCAGTTCACGCCCACGGCGGGCAGGCGGTGATTGCGACCGACCTGCTGGCGTGTGTTCTGCTGCGCTCCCCCGGTGCCCTCGGCGCCGACATAGCGATCGGATCGGCGCAACGTTTTGGTGTACCGATGGGGTACGGCGGCCCGCATGCCGGGTTCATTGCCGTACGTGAATCGGCATCGCGCGCCCTGCCCGGACGACTCGTCGGTGTCAGCACCGACGCCGCCGGTCGGCCCGCGCTCCGCCTCGCCTTGCAAACTCGCGAACAGCACATTCGCCGCGAGAAAGCGACCTCGAACATCTGTACGGCTCAGGTTTTGCTCGCCAATATTGCCGGGCTCTACGCGGCATGGCATGGACCGGACGGACTGCGCCGTATCGCAGAGCGGGTTCACGGGTACGCGACGACGCTGGCCGATCATCTTCGAGCCGAGCGATTCCATGTCGCTCACGACTCCTGGTTCGACACGTTGTTGGTCACCGGTGTCGCCGCCGACGCGATCCTCGCCGCCGCCGCCGATCGCGGTATCAATCTTCGATTCGTGGCGAGCGATGCGGTCGGGATCTCGTTCGATGAGACCACAACAGGTGACGTGGTGCGTATCGTCGCCGATCTGTTCGGCGCAACCGGACGTGTTCCGAACGACGTTTCGCGATCAGAACCGCAATCCGCGATGCAGACAGACATGGCGATTCCCGAGCAGTTGTTGCGACGTGACGAGATATTGCCGCAGGCTGCTTTCCGGAGCTATCACAGTGAACATCAGATGCTGCGCTACCTACGCCGGCTGGCCGATCGCGATTTGGCCCTCGATCGCACCATGATCCCGCTCGGCTCGTGCACGATGAAACTGAATGCGACCTCAGAGATGGAGCCGATCTCGTGGCCCCAGTTCGCCAACGTCCACCCGTTCGCACCGGACGATCAAACCGTCGGCTATCGCACGATGATCGCCCAACTCGAGGCCTCGTTGGTCGAGATAACGGGGTATGACGCCGTCAGCCTTCAGCCGAATGCGGGCAGCCAAGGCGAGTTCGCCGGACTCCTCGCGATTCGCGCCTTCCATCGGAGCCGTGGGGACGGACAGCGAGTGGTGTGCCTGATTCCGGCCAGCGCCCACGGCACGAACGCAGCGAGTGCAGTGATGGCAGGGATGCAGGTCGTTGTCGTGCGATGCGACGACGACGGCAACGTCGACATGGACGATCTCAGGACCCAGATCGAATCTTGTGGCGATCGACTGGCTGCAATCATGGTCACGTATCCGTCGACGCATGGTGTGTTCGAATCGGCCATCGTTGACCTGTGCGCCATGGTGCACGACGCCGGCGGCCAGGTGTACGTCGATGGCGCCAACCTCAACGCCCTCGTCGGTCTGGCGCAACCGGGTCGGTTTGGCGCCGACGTCAGCCACCTGAATCTCCACAAGACGTTCTGCATCCCGCACGGTGGTGGCGGCCCCGGCGTTGGACCAATCGGGGTACGCGCACATCTCGCCCCGTTTCTTCCCGGTGACCCGCTGGCCGGATTGCACCAACCGGCTGGACCTGTTTCGGCGTCCCGGTTCGGGTCGGCTGGAATTCTCCCGATTCCTTGGGTGTACATCAACTTGATGGGTGGGAGCGGATTACAGCGAGCGACCGAGGTCGCAATCACCTCCGCCAACTACATTGCACGCAGATTGGCGCCGGCGTTTCCCGTGCTGTACACCGGTGCCAACGGGCGCGTCGCACATGAGTGCATCATCGACCTGCGTCCGATCACGAAAGACACGGGCGTCACTGTCGACGACGTCGCCAAACGTTTGATCGACTATGGGTTCCACTCCCCCACGATGAGCTTCCCGGTGCCAGGAACTCTGATGATCGAGCCAACTGAAAGCGAGGATCTGCGTGAACTCGACCGATTCTGTGCGGCGATGCTGGCGATCCGGGCCGAGATCGACCAGGTCGCCAATGGTGACTGGTCGATCGAGGACAGCCCGTTGCGCCACGCCCCGCATACTGCCCATGACTTGATCGTCGACTGGAGTCGCAGCTATCCGTCCGAAATCGGCGGGTTCCCGTCCGGCGTGGCGTCGGCGGACAAGTACTTCCCACCCGTTTCGCGAATCGACGGCGCTTACGGTGACCGCAACCTCGTCTGCACGTGCGAACCGTTGGAGTCGTACGCGAGCAAACGGTGAGTTCGAACCATTACCGTGGCTCGTGTGCGCATCCTTGACCGCCTGCGTCTCGTGCCACCACAGTGGTATGCGGCCGGGGCAGCCGGCGTTGCGATCGTCCTGATCGCGACATTGATCCTCGGACGCACCAATGACGGTTTGGCGACGGCCAATCCGAACTCCACCAACCCGGCCACGACGACCACCACGACGCAGCCCAGCTTTGTTCCGTCGTCGGGGCAGACGAGTTCGACATCGAGCATTCCGCCGACAACCACCTCAGTTCCGACGGTGACGGGCGGCACGATTAATGTCAACACGCAGTACCAACTCTCGATCGACGAGAAGAACCCGGCTGTCGTGTCGAGGCCGATACCCGTCGACCCTGATCCGGGCCAACCGCCGCCCAACACGATTGCACCGCCGCCGTGGGCAGCCAGCACGAGGATCACCGAAGGCGGGTACCTCGGGACCGACGTCGGGTGTGCCAAGGACCGTTCGGTAGCCTCGCTGGACGCGTTTTTCGCCGGCCGGGTGGGTCCGGTGTTGGGCTGGGACTATCAGCACGTCTATCCACTTGGTGGCGATCGTTACCTCTGGTTGTTCCAGGATGCCTTCGTCGATCATTCCGGCGGTGCGTCGACGCTGACGAACGCACGATTCGTGCACAACGCCGCACTCGTGCAAACCGGGTCGTGTTTCTCGTTGCTCCATCGAGGAGCGGCAGAGCGTCCGAAACCGTTCGAAAGCGGTGACTCGGACCCGACTGATCGATCGACGTGGTATTGGCCGATGGGGGGAGAGACCGCTGATGGTCAACTGTGGGTGTTCTGGGCGGAGATGGTCAAGGATCCATACAACCCGGACCCGCCCGACGGTTTGGGCTGGCACCCGAACCGTGTCTTCTTGGCGAGTTACGACACGCAGACGCTCCGGCGCACGGCGTTCGTCCCAGCTCCGGATGCTGTGGCGAGCCCGATCTACGGGTACGCGGTCAGCTCCGACGCGAGTTACACCTACCTGTTCGGGAACACATTCGAACAGAACCTCGTTCGCGAAGGAGGGTTCTGGAGCGGTCAGCACTCGGCTACGGCAATGTGGCTGGCCCGTGTCCCGAAGGGTCAGTTGACGGTCCGCCCCGAATACCGGACCGGCGATGGATGGTCTCCCAATCGCGCCGATGCAGTTCCGATCGTCAAACGCTTCTACACCGAGAATCCGATGCAACCGCGTTACCTCGATGGGCAGTGGGTGTCGGCGACCGATGTGGACGGATACTGGGGTGACAGTCTCGCCATCGATGTCGCCCCCAACCCATGGGGCCCGTGGTCGACGGTGCAATACGGACCGATGCTTCCTCGCAACGGGGATCCCAAGATGAACACCTACCACGCCCATTTGTTGCCCTGGCGGGACAGGTTCGGATCGCTCCAGGTGATCGTCTCGAACAACGCCCGGAACATGGTTCGCGACGCCTACCCGAACCCCTTTCGCTATCGGCCTCAAGTCTTCTACGTCCCATACGCCCCGACCCCTCCCCCACCGTCGACGACATCACCAGCAACGACATCACCAGCGACGAGCACCACATCGACGACGAGCACCACATCGACGACGAGCACCAGCACGACGACATCGACGACGGCGCCGTTGAACACCACAACCAGTTCGAGCAGCACCTCCTCCAGCACCACGTCGAGCACGACGTCGAGCACCACACCGAGCACGACCAGCACAACGACCAGCACAACGACGATGCCGTAACCTGTGCCGATGACCGAAGACAACTCACGACATGACGGGTTCTCCGACGTGATCAACCTGCTCGCCGCCCCGATTGCAGGAGGAATCCGCACCGTCGAACAGTTCAAGCGAGGTGTCGACGAACTGTTCCGGGCAGTCGACAACCTCAATCGAACGATGGAGAACCTCAACGAGGCTGCCTCGCGGATCAATCGACTGATTGGTGACATCGAAGAGCCGGTGCGGGCGATGATCCCGCAGCTCACTCGATCGGTGCGGGCGGCCGACGAGATCACCAAGCTGCTCGAGGGTCCGGTCCGGGTCGCCGCCCCGAACATCGAAAAGATCGTCACGACCCTGAGTTCCCCTGGATTCTCGTCGCTTCCCAATCAACTCGGCGACTTCATCAACACGATCAGTGAGGTGTCCAAACGGTTGGGTCCATTGACGCAGTTCGCCGAGAGTGCTGGTGGATTGTTCGGAGGGCTTCGATTGCCAGGGATGGGCGGATCCAAGCCCGCGTCGCCTGTCCGGTCGGTGTCGGCACCGACGTCGGTGTCGTCGGTACCGGCGGTCGGACAACGACCTGGGAGGCCGGCGGCCGCAAAGAAGACGCCTGCACCATCACCCGTCAAGAAGGCGCGAGCGAAGAAGCCCTCCGCCGGTCGCTGACGATCAGTGCCGGACGAAGGGTGTCGGCACGATCCTGCCGGTCAGCATCGTTCCTCGGACGTCGATTGCAACCTCATCGCCGACCGTGTTCTCGGGGGTGACGAAACCGAGCGCGATTCCGTGACCGAGCACCGGCGAGAAGTTGCCGGACGTCACCACTCCGATGTCCTGCCCGTCACGACCGATTCGACAATCGGCACGCGGTGGGCGGCGACCGTCGGTGACGACACCGACCAGCACGCGAGCGACGCCGCGTTGGCGTTCCGCGTTCAAGGCCTGCTTACCTCGAAAGGCTGACTTCTCCCAACCGATCACCCATCCGAGGCCCGCCTGAAGCGGCGTGATCCCCGGTCCGAGCTCGTGTCCGTGGAGCGGGAGACCGGCTTCGAGACGGAGCGTGTCGCGGGCGCCCAAACCCGCCGGGCGAACGCCAACCTCGTACAGCGCTTCCCACAACGACGCGGCGCCTTCGTTCGGTACGGCGATTTCGATACCAGGCTCCCCCGTGTACCCCGTTCCGGCAATCACGCATCGTGAGCTGTTCCAGGAGCCCTCTGCGACCTTGAAGCGACCGACCATCGCAGCATCGGGGAACACCTCTGCCACCAGATCCCTTGCGTTGGGGCCTTGAACCGCGATCACCGCACGCTCAGCGGTGGTATCGACTCCGCCGATCGCGTCAACGACCCGGCTCGTGTTCGAGGCGTTCGGCATCACGTCGAAGACTGGTTCGCTTCCGGGGTGCCACCACACGATGATGTCATCGAGCACGGAACCATCCGCATCGTCGAGAAGATGGGTGTATTGAGCCCGACCTGGCCCGATCTTGTCGAGATCGTTGGTCAATTGCTGTTGCAGCAATCCGTGTGCACGACCCCCGCTGACACGGACCGTGCCCAGGTGCGACACGTCGAACATCACTGCCGATCGGCGGCAGGCCATGTGTTCCTCGATCGTCCCCGTGTACTCGAGCGGCATCTCCCAACCGCCGAACGGCACCATCTTGGCGCCGAGGGCGCGGTGAACCGAATCGAGCGGAGAGCGGTTCATGTCAGCCACCGACTGCGGCAGTGCGCTCCAGCATTTCGGCCTGAATCGGCACGAGTTGTGCGTCGACCTCGCTCTTGACGCCCGCCAGGGACAAGACGTTCAACACACCCTGACCCTTCGCCAGGACGTCGATCAGCTCGTTGCCGTGCGCCAGTACGACCGAACTCCCGTTGATCACGAGATGGGCGGCGGCGATATCGGTGTCGACGTGCTCGCGCATGTACTCGAAGACGTCTCGAACCGATTCGAGCTTGAGGCCAGCGTCGAGCAGCGTCTTGATCACTCGGAGTTCGAGCAGGTCCTTGTAGCTGTATCGACGCCGGCTGCCACTCCCACTGGCGTCGGTCAGCGCCGGACGAATCAGATCGGTCCTTGCCCAGTAGTCGAGCTGCCGATACGTGATCCCGACCACTTTGGCGGCCTGTGTTCCGCTGAAGCCTTCGCTCACCGGTTACTCCATTCGTTCGTGGCGCACCCACCATCCGGTGGCGTGAGACCTGCCTGCCCCAACCCAGCACACACCACGGTTGTTCGCGACGCTTGTGTTCGCGAACACGCGTGTAGTTACGTGAGTGTGAGCCTCCGACTCTAGGCGCACGAGCGGGCGACGTCAACTGTTTGGTGGGTCACTGCGTCGGGGAATCGGTGGAGGCGTGCCGGTCGACGCGGCGGCGTCGATCCTGAGGCGGTTACGGAATGGGCCGGTCACGGCAATTGTGACGCCATTGATGCCGTCGGAGCCGCGCTTTGACGACACGTACAGCGTCGTTCCATCCGGCGAGAACGCCGGCCCGGCCACTTCCGAGAGGTCATGGCCGATGAATTGGAGAAATGGGGAGATCACCAGACCTGACGGGGTCTCTGCAAGCAGGCAAAGCTCGAGATTCCCCCCGTCCTCGGCGACGTACAGGTCGCCGGACATCGGATCGACGCACAAGTTGTCGATCGCGTTGAGTGCCGCTATCGGCGTCGCCAGACAGTCGTGCAGCACATCGAGTTGACTTGTCGCCAGATCGATGCTCCAGATCCGCTTGTCCCCCTTCGTGGCGAAGAACAGCGTGTTGCCGCGCACGACGATGCCTTCACCGCCGTCGAAGGGCTCCGTCTGCACGTTCCGGTCGGGGCCGTTGACCGACGTGGCGACCCACTCGACATGTTGTTGTCCATCGACCTTGGCGGCGAACAGTTTGCCGCGCGCCAGCGAGCCGATCGTTTCGGGAACGAATCGGTAGAGGCGACCATCGGGTTGGTCCTCGGTGAGGTAGACGATGCCGGTTGCCGTATCGACCGCGCCGGCTTCGTGGCGGAACTTGCCAAGCAACGGCCGTGCGACTGCCGCGGTCTGGCCGGTCGGGTCACATTCGTAGATCTGTCCAAGATCGAACTCCTCCCCGGACATCCAGGTGCCCCAGGGAGTCGCGCCGCCGGCGCAGTTTCGAGTGGTGCCCGAGCAGATCCTGTAGGCGTCGGCGATCTCGCCGTTGACGTCGAACACGACGGCACTCGCGCCACCCGTGCCTGAGTCGAGCTCTGAGTTCGAGACATACGCATGCCGGCCGTTGGCGAGCGGAAAACACGCTCCGCCGTCGGGCCACGCATGCCAGACGTAACCGGTGGCACCCACGACTTGACCGGTACGGGCGATGATCCGTGAAACGAACCCCGCGGGAGTCGGATTCCGTTGGCGTCAGGGGCGAGGAGTCGACCGCAGGGGCGATCCGACGGCTGCGCGCTCGCCAACGATTGCAGCACCCGGCCGACCGAGACGGTCAGCAGCCCGGCGGCGACTGCGGATGAGCCACGAATGACTGCTCGTCGAGATGGCATCGCTCGCTACGAGAAGTCGTCGAAATCCTCGGGACTGACGTTCTCGATGAAGTCTTTGAACTCATCGATCATCTCTTCCGCCTCGTCTTCGGGTTCGGGTTCGGGGATCTGGCCGACTTCGTCGAGCAGATCGTCGGCCGCGAACAACGGCGCCTCGCAGCGCACGGCCAGCGCAATCGCGTCGGACGGGCGGCTCGAAATCACATGCTCGACGTCTGCCGCCCTGACGTGCAACTCGGCGTAAAACGTGTGATCTCGGACCTCGGTCACGACCACCCGTTCCAACGTGGCACCCAACGTTTGGAGCGTCGTCAGGAACAGATCGTGGGTCAATGGCCGCGGTGGTTCGATTCCCTCGAGCGCATAGTGGATCGACGATGCCTCCGGGCTCCCGATGTAGATCGGCAGAAGTCGATGTGCGCCGGCCTGCTCTTGGAGCAGCACCATCGGTGTATTCGCCGGGATCTCGACCCGGACTCCCACGAGTTCCATCGGCGTCACGCTGTCGACACTACTCCGGGTTACGACTCGAAGTGGTGGCGCAGGGCCTGACGAGTCATCGCTGTACGCAGATTTGCCCCCAACACATCGAGACGACGAAGTTGCGTGAGTGCCTCCGCCCGGGATTCAGGATTACGTTGCCTGAATCGTGGCGTGACGAGTTGCTCGTACAGCGAGGCTTCGCGTTCTGCGGATGTGCGCCAGCTGCGAAGGTGGCGGGCGTCGACGCCGAGCCGGAGGAACTCACACGCCGGACGCGCGATCGCGACGGCATCGTCTCCGTAGAGGGCGACGCCGGAGCCGTCACGCGAGGTGATGATTCCGAAGCTCTCGAGTTGGGTCAACTCGGCGTCTGTCATGCCGACCATACCGCACAACTCTTTTCGGTCGAGCAGCACACCGGGGAGCAGTTGGGCGTCGATCGACGCTGGTTCCGACTTGGCGTGTGCGGTTGCCGTTGACCTCACCTCGGGGGGCGCCTGATCGAGCTGGCGCCGGGCGGTCGGGTGGGACGCAAGGCTGGCGGTCGGCACCTCATCGCGTTCAGGCGGGGGATCACCGGCGTCGTCGTGGCTGCTCTCCGTCTCGTGTCTGCCGTTGGCGGCGGGACGAAGGTGTTCACCGGTCGGATCGATCTGGCCTGCGTCGAGACGATCCTTGATCACCCGCAGGGGCAAGTAGTTGCGAAGCTGCTCCGTCAGAATCACGCGCAGCAGTTCGACGTCATCGTTGTAGAACTTGCGGTATCCGGATGCCGTGCGCTCGGGCGAGATCAGGCCTTGGCTCTCGAGGAATCTGATCTTCGAGATCGTGATGTCCGGGAACTCCTCGAGCAGTAGCCCGAGCACTTCGCCGATCGACAGATAGGTGCTTTCCGTGACTTCAGGCATCGGCGCGCTCGAAGAAGACGAGTCGGAATTTGCCGATCTGCAATTCGTCGCCGTGGAGCAACCTGGCGCGTTCGACCCGTTCCTGGTTGACGTAGGTGCCGTTCAACGAACCTTCGTCGGCGACGATGTAGCCCTCGGGAGTGCGATGAACTTCGGCATGGCGCCGCGACACGGTGATGTCGTCGAGCGAGATCTCACTGTCCGGATGACGCCCGAGCCGGGTCACGTCGGCGTCGAGCGTGAACCGGTCGCCGGCCTGCGATCCGGCACGAACGATCAGCACCCCAGCACCCCGTGCGAGCTCGCCGACCGGTATCACCAGATCGTCGCTGAAGCCGGGCGCATCCTGCAACGGATCGATCGCCGTCAACGTGATGGTGCGATCCTCGAGGCTGTCGAGTGGCGATCCGCAACTCGAGCAGAAAGTGCTCTCCGGTGGATTGCGGTGGCCGCATTGGTTGCAGAAGACATATGCCATGTCGATCGGTCAGCCTCCTGTGAGCTCGAGATAGCCGGCAGCGTCAAGCATGCTGTCGAGTTCGGATGGGTCGGTGAGGGAAATCACACACAACCATCCTTCGCCGTATGGGTCCTCGTTGAGCAGTTGGGGGGTGTTGGCAAGTGCATCGTTGATGGAAACGATCGTGCCCGACACGGGTGCGTACATCTCGGAGACAGACTTGGTCGACTCCAACTCCCCGACGGAGTCGCTCGCCTTGACCACGGTTCCGACCACGGGCAGGTCGACATACACGACATCGCCGAGCGCATCCTGGGCGTAGTCGGTGATCCCGACTCGCACGCTCTTACCGTCGTCGAGAAGTCGAGCCCACTCGTGTTCGTTTGAGTACAGAAGCTCCCCTGGAACGTTCATAGGTACAACCGTATCGGGCCGGACGAGAGTGTCAAGAACGCGTCGCCTTGCGTGCTCTCGCAGATCGCACGCTGTTGCCGATGGTCGGGATGTACGTGGTGCCTGTGTAGTAGCTCAGGATCAGTCCGGGAATCCCGAAAACCCAGCCGGCGACGGTAAACGCCGCCGCCCCAGGAACGCTGCTGTGAGCCATCAGGAAACCTGGCACGGCGAACATCAGCAGAAAGGTCGCCGTCTTCCCCAACCATGTGACGTCGAATCGGTCCATACCGAACGCCAACGTAGCGATCACCACCGCACCTCCGACGAGCACCTCGCGAGCGAGCACGGCGATCGCGAACCACATCGGAATGGCGTCGTTGATGATGATCGACACAATTGCGACGACGAACAAGAGCCGGTCGACGGTCGGATCGAACTTCTTCCCGAACTCGCTCGTCTGGCCGAGCCTGCGAGCAAGGAACCCATCGACCCAGTCGGTGGCCCCCAAGGCGCCCAGTATCCACGCCGCGGCCTGGCGCGACGGCACGCCGAACAGCACGTACACGAACACTGGCAGACACAACAGTCGCGCCAGCGTGAACAGATTGGGCACGGTCCAGATCGAATCGACTTCGCCGTCGATCCGCGGTTCCGGAGGAAGTTGGGCCTGGTCGGACATCAGCGGGCACTCTAGATTGTGCCGGTGGCAACGATCTTCACCCGAATCATCAATGGTGAGATTCCCGGCACGTTCGTGTGGCGTGACGAGTTGTGCGTTGCATTTCTCTCGATCAATCCCTTGGCTCGCGGACACACGCTCGTGGTCCCGATTCAAGAAGTCGACCACTGGGTCGACGCCTCGCCCGAACTGGTCGCCCACCTGTTTGCGGTGACGCACCGGATCGGAGAGGCGCAACAGCGGGTGTTCGCTCCCGAGCGAGTCGGCGTGATCATCGCAGGATATGAGGTGCCTCATTTCCACATCCACGTGATCCCGACCGACAGCATGCAACAGTTGTCTTTCAACAACGCTCAGGCTCACGTAGAGGTTGAACAACTCGACAGCGCAGCGCAGCTCTTGAGGGCATCGCTCGGGACCGATCCTCAAGGTTTCGTCAAGGCCGGAGCTTGAGCACGATCTCGATTGCTTCGGTACGCCAGCGACAGTACTCTTCCAGGTCCTGATGAAAGTGCGCGCGAACGGCAGCTGGAAAGCCTTCGTTGTCGTCTCATTGGTCGCCTCGACCCTGACCGTGGCGACGGCGCCGGCGTCCGTCGAGGCCCTCGTGGCGCGGGCGTTCGGGATCCGTTATCAAGTCGACACGAACGGTGCGATCGACATCTTCGGCAACACGCTGTTGACCTGTCCGGTTGGATCGACGTCGAGCGGTGGCGTGAGCTGTGTCAACACGCAGAACCCGGCCGGCACTAACAACGTGATCAACAACGCGTTCACCACGCTGACGTTGGTCGATGCGGACAACGCCGCCGGTGCGCCCGACAGCGCGGCGACGACGAACTCCTCGGGGGCGACTGTCACGATCCCATCCGGATCTGTGGTTCGGTTCGCCGGCCTGTACTGGGGAGCCCGTTCCACGTCGTCGACCCGCAACCAGATTTCGTTCCGGGCTCCCGGGCAGACCATCTACGCCAACATCACCGCTTCGCAACTCGACAGCATTGCGACCGGCAACCTGTATCAGGGTTTCGCCGACGTGACCAGCAGGGTTCAGGCGAGCGGAGCCGGCGTGTTCTGGGCCGGCAACATCCGCGCCACAGCAGGCACGAACGACTTTGCCGGCTGGGCGCTCGTCGTCGTGTACGAGAACGCCGCCCTGCCGTTGCGCAACCTGACGGTGTTCGACGGATACGGACTCGTTCAGAACACCACCGCCGACAAGACCCTCAACATCCCGTTGTCCGGATTTCTGACGCCTCCCTTCGGGACGGTCAACGTCGAAGTCGGAGTGGTCGCCTATGAAGGTGACGGTGGAACAACCGGCGATCAGTTCCTCCTCAACAACGTCGCCCTGACCGATGCCCAGAATCCCGCCAACGACTTCTTCAACGCATCGATCTCGACCGGTGGTGTCAATGATCTCGGGCGAACGCCGCAGTACAAGAACACGCTGGGATTCGACGCCGACGAGGTGTCGGCCACGGGACTGATCGCAAACAGTGCAACGTCTGCCACGGTCACGCTGACGACCAACGGCGACGCGTACAACCCAGGTGTCGTGACCACCGCGATCGACCTGTACGCCCCGGTGTTCCCCGAGACGACCAAGACGGTCGTCGACGTCAACGGCGGGACTGCCAAGATCGGCGAGACCCTGCGGTATTCGGTAGCGATGACCAATGTCGGTCTGGATCCAGCGCTTAATTCGGTCATTCGTGATGCGATCCCTGCCGGTGTCACGTACGTACCCGGCTCGATGAAGGTCAACGGTGCGACGGTCACCGACGCCACCGACACCGATGTCGGTCAATTCGACGGCACCCGGGTTCAAGCGTTCGTCGGCGTCGGTGCGACCTCGGCGGGCGGCGGCACGATCGGCCCGAACGTCACGGCGACACTGCAGTTCGACGTAGTGATCAACAGCAGTTCCTCAGGAACGACGATCTCGAACCAGGCGACGCTCGCCTACCGCGCCCAGACCCTCAGCAAGGATTTCACGTTCAGGACGAATGTCGTCGATACGCCGGTCGATCCACGCGCCGATCTGCAGATCACCAAGACCGCCACGCCTTCACCGTTCATTGCCGGTTCACCGGCGACGTATGTTCTGACTGTTCGCAACAATGGACCGAATCCGTCGACTGGTGTGAACGTGACCGATGCCCTGCCGGTCGGATTTTCGCCCGCAACCGCGACACCCTCACAGGGCGGGTGTTCGGTCACGAGCGGGATCGTTTCGTGTGCACTCGGTGCGGTAGCGGTCGGCGCAACTGCAACCGTGTCGGTCACCGTGCCGCTGGCGCCGGCAATGGACCCGACCACGGTGCTCACCAATACGGCGACTGTCATCGCCGATGTCTTCGATCCAATTCCGGGCAACGATGCGTCGACGGTCTCGGCCGACGTCGACGCGATCGCGGATCTGCGCGTTTCCAAGAGCGCCACACCTTCGCCTGCCACGCCGGGCAGCACGGTGACCTACACGGTGACGGCGACGAACGATGGTCCCTCGACTGCCAACGCCGTGCAAGTGTCCGAGGCACTCCCGACCCAGCTGTTTTCGTCGACCGTCACCCCCGGCCCGGGCGGGTCATGCTCGGGAACCTCGTGCACGTTCCCGAGTCTGAACCCCGGGGCCTCGGCAACAGTCACGATCACCGGCACCGTTGCCCCATCGGCGACCGGTTCGATCGTCAACACTGCGGCGGTGTCGTCCGCCACCCCTGACAACGACAGTTCGGACAACTCGACGACAATCACCACTCCCCTGGCAGCGTCGGCCAATCTGTCGGTGACGAAGACGGCTTCCCCGTCGCCGGCCGCCCCGGGTTCGTCGGTGACCTACACGGTTGTCGTCGCCAACTCGGGTCCGTCCGACGCCTCCGCCGTCACGCTGACGGACACATTGCCGACGCTGACCGCTGTGACCGCAGTGACAACGACCGGATCCTGCACAGGAACCGCGACCGTCACGTGTGCGTTGGGAACCGTCCCCGCCGGTGGATCGGCAACGATCACGATCGCAGGAACGGTACCGATCGCGCAGACCGCCAATCTGTCGAACACGGCGACTGCAACATCGCCCACCCCTGATCCTGTTACCGGCAACAACACCACGACGATCTCGACGCCGGTCGCGCCGAGTGCCGACCTGATCCTGACCAAGACCGCCAACCCGAACCCGGTGACGGCGGGCGGTGCCGTGAGCTACACCGTCACGATCTCCAACAATGGCGCCTCGACCGCCACGAGCGTGGCGCTCACCGATGTGGTACCCAACCGACTCAACGGCGTCACCGCGACCTCGCCGACCATGACATGTTCGCTGGCCAGCGGAACGGCGACGTGCACCCTCGCCTCGCTCGCACCGGGTTCCTCGGCCGTGGTGACGATCACGGGCAACGTGCCAGCGGGTCAGGTAGGGGCGTTGACCGCCAACACGGCCACCGTCACGAGTGCCACCACCGATCCGAATACTGCCAACAACACTGCCACGGTCGTCACCAACGTCGCCACGATTGCGGATCTTCAGGTCGCGAAGTCGGTCGCCCCGACGTCGGTCGATGCGGGGCTTCCTGCGACATGGACGGTGACCGTCAGCAACGCCGGCCCGTCCGTCGCCGGCTCATTCGATCTGGTCGACACACTGCCCGCGGGCCTCACGCCGACGAGTGCGCTGATCGGCGGGAGCCCCTGCGCGATCGTTTCGCAAACCGTGACCTGCTCCTCGTCCGGTCTTGGCGTGGGTGCCTCGGTGTCGGTCTTGATCACCACCGCTGTCGCCGACGGGGCGGCCGCCGGAACGGTGAGCAACACCGCTGCCGTGTCGAACCAAACGACGACCGACCCGACCACTTCGAACAACGCCGCCACCGCCTCACTGACGGTGACTCAGTCTGCCGATCTCACGATTGCCAAGGCTGCGATCACCAATCCGATCACACCCGGCCTGCCCGCAACCTTCAGGCTCACCGTCGACAACGCAGGACCGTCGGACGCCAGCGGCGCGGTCAGCACGGATGCGCTGCCGACCGGGTACACATTGGGGGCGGGAACCGATTCACGGTGTTCACTCGTCGCCTCGGTGGTGAACTGCAACCTGGGAGTGATCCTCGCCGACGCTGCCGCAGAGGTGCTCACGATCGTCGTGGTTCCGCCGCCGAACGCACCAGCCGGCTCACTGACGAACGTCGCCACGATCGCTTCGAGCACGCCAGATCCGACTCCTGGAAGCACGTCGAGCGTGACCGTTCCGGTGACTCCGATCGCGGATGTCTCGGTCAGCAAGATCGATACCGTCGACCCGGTCGTGGCCGGTGAGACCGAGCGCTACACGATCACCGTCTCGAACGCCGGACCATCCGACGCAGCCGACGTCACCCTCTCGGACCCCGGGCTGAGCGCACTCACCGGGATCACGCTGACGCCGAGCCAAGGAACGTGTTCGATTGCGACGCGGACCTGCGCCCTCGGAACGATCACTCCGGCATCCACTGTCACCGTCACGGTCGTCGGAACTGTTCCGGTGACGACTTCGCCGGGCGTAGACGTCTTGTCGAACACGGCGACGGTCAACAGCGTCGCCGACAGCACTCCCGGCAACAACACCTCGACCGCTACCACAACCGTTGTGCGCTCCGCCGACCTGTCGATCGCCAAATTGGCAACCCCGACGACAGCCGTTGCGGGTGACCCGGTCACGTGGACGATCACCGTCACCAACCACGGCCCGTCGGTGGCGACGGCGGTCACCGTCACCGACTCGCTCCCCACCGCGCTCGTTGCCGGCGGCACGACTGCCATCACGTCTGCCGGAACCTGTGGAGTCCCGATCACCAGCGTGACGTGCGATGTCGGCACAGTGCTTCCCGGCGCGTCCGTGACGATCACCGTGATCGGCCAGATCGATCCTGCGAGCACCGTGACGAGCGTCACGAACACCGCCAGCGCTAGCGCGGCCGACCCCGACGACAACTCGGCCGACAACGCGGCGACGGTCACCGTACCCGTCGTCAGCCGAGCCGACCTCACGATCACGAAGAACGCCTCGACCCCGACTCCTGTCGCCGGCGAAACGCTGACGTGGGTGATTCAGGTCGTCAACCACGGGCCATCCACCGCCCGCAACGTCCTGGTCACCGACACGCTTCCGGCCAACTTCACGACGACCTCGGTTCTCAGTGCGCCGGCTGGCTGCACGGCCTTGCCGTGCAACTTCGGAGACGTTCCAATCGGCGCGATCCGGACGATCACGGTGATCGGCACCGTCGCTCCGTCGGCCACTTCGCCGATCTCCAACACCACTGGAGTGACGACCGATACCAATGATCCCAACCCGATCGACAACGTGGCGACCGAGACCGTCGTGCCCCAGGCGTTGGCCGACCTCTCGATCACCAAGAGTCCGCTCACGACACCGTTCACGGCCGGCGGCTCGGCAACGTGGACGATCACCGTCGACAACAGCGGCCCGTCCGACGCCACCGGTGTGACGGTCACCGACATGCTGCCGACAACTGGTTTCAGCGCCGTCACACTGACGCCCTCGCAGGGCACCTGCCCGACGACGACCGCTTGCAATTTGGGCGCCGTCACCGCTGCCCAGGCCCCAGTGGTGATCACGGTCACCGGCACGATCTCGGCCGCCTATGCAGGCGCCACCATCGTCAACAGGGCGACCGTGGCCAGTGCAACGTCCGAGGTCGACCCACTCGACAACACCGTCACATCGACCGTCCCGGTCGCTCCCGTGGCCGACCTGGCGATCGTCAAGACCGCTCTCAATCAGCCGTTCGTGCCCGGTGCTCCGGTCACCTGGCGGATCCAGGTGACCAACAACGGCCCGTCCAACGCCACCGGGATTCAGGTCAATGATTCGTTGCCCACCGGAACGACGATCACGTCGGCGACAGCGTCGAGCGGAACGTGCACCGGCGTCGGTTCGGCGACGCTCGCCTGCAACCTCGGTGCCCTCAGTGCCGGTGTCACCCGTACGGTCACCGTCGTCGCCGACCTGGCCGCCGACGTCGATCCTGGCACCCTCTCGAATACGGCAACGGTCACTGCGTCGACACCGGATCCGAACCCGTCGAACAACACCAGCAGCGCGTCGGCACCCGTGATCGGTCAAGCCGACGTCTCCGTCGTCAAGGCGTTCACCGGTTCGGTCGTCGCCGGATCACCGGTGAGTTGGACGTTGACGGTCTCGAACGCCGGGCCATCGGATGCCACCAACGTCGTCACCACCGATGTGCTGCCGCTTGGCGTGACGGTGTCGTCGCCGCCCGTCGGCTGCACGGGCACCACGACCCTGACGTGTTCGATCGCGAACCTCGCTGACGGCGCCAGCACGGTGATCAACGTCACGGGCGTGCTCAGCCCTGACGCTCGCGGAACGCTCTCCAACACAGCCACGACGTCGAGCGAGATCGCCGATCCGGACCCGACCGACAATGGCTCGACGGCATCGCGGGCGATCACCGTGACGTCGGCAGTCACGATCGACAAGGCCTCCCCCAGCCCCGTCCCGGTACCTGGCGGTGGGCCAGGTCGCTGGTCGATCACATTGACCAACGCCGGACCGTCCACGGCCAACGGCGTGGCGATCAACGATCCGATCTCAGGCGTGACCGGCGTGACACTCGGATCGGCGGCGACCGCCGGTTCATGCAGCACCGCTGTGGTGTGCACGATCGGTGATCTGCCTCCCGGCGCCACCGTGTCGGTGCTGATCGATGTCGCCTATCCCGCCTCGGCACCTGCAGGGTTGGTGAGCAACACAGCGACCGTGACGGCAACGTCCCCGCTGACCGGCACACTCACCGACACGGCGTCGTTCCTGCTCGCCGGCTCGGCCGACGTCAGCATCAGCAAGATCTTCTCGCCGGCCTCGATCACCGCCGGCCAGCCAGGAACCTACGTGCTCACGGTTGCCAACGTCGGGCCGAGCGACGCCATCGGAGTGGCGATCTCCGACCCGTTACCCGTAGGTGTTGCCAGCGCCAGCCTTGGCGCAGGCGCGCCCCCTGGCTGCTCGATCCTGGCGGCCCCGCTCCGCCTGGCGTGCAGCGGCCTGACGGTGGCCGCTGGTTCGTCGGCAGACATCACGATCAACATCGTCTCCAGCGGCACGCTCGGCGCCGGGGACCTCGACAACACGGCGACGCTCACGGCCGGTACCACCGACCCGGACTCGGCCAACAATGCGGCCAGCGTGAGCCCGGTCGCCACGAACTCCGCCGATGTCGACGTCACCAAGACGGTCAGCCCGGGGCCGTACGTCGCTGGTGCCGCCACGGTCCACACGTGGACGATCGCAGCCGCAAATGCCGGTCCTTCGACTGCGGTCGGCGTCGTCCTGAGCGATGCGATCCCTGCCGGCGTGACCGTCACCGGCGTGACACCTTCACCGGCCTGCGCCGTCTCGACAGGTCTGCTGACATGCGCGCCGGTCAACATCGTCAGCGGAGGCTCCACCACCGTCACGGTCTCGTTCACGATCGATCCTGATTCCGCCGCTGGGCCAATCGTCAACAGTGCAACGTCGTCGGCAACGACGCCCGATCCGGGGGCCAACAACAACACGGCGCAGGTCGCGTTCACGGTCGAACGCGACACCACGGTGTCGATCACCAAGACCGCAGATCCGCCGCTTGCGGTCGCCGGTGAGTCGGTCGTGTGGACGATTGCCGGCACGGTCGCCGGTCCGTCGACTGCCGAGGCGGCGTCGGTCAGCGACACTGTGCCAGAAGGATTTGCGGTGACCGCAGCGACGCTGTCGATCAACGGTGGCGCCACCACTCCGTGCACCGTGGCGGGTCGGCTGGTGTCGTGTGGGCTCGGCACTCGTGCCCCCGCTGACACGTTCGAGATCCTGATCGCGGCCGACATCGATCCCGCACTCGCCGACGGCGGATACACGAACACGGCCCACTTCTCGACCATCACGCCCGGAGGCAGCGCCAGCGTCGATGGTCCCGTGACGATCGGCCGTTCGTCGCCGATCACGGTGACCAAGACCGCTATCGGCACCGGACCGTTCCTTGCCGGAGAGCCACTCGACTTCACGGTGACCGTCACCAATCCTGGCCCGTCGACTGCTGAGAACGTCACCTTCGTCGAGCGTTCGCCGCTCGGATACGTCGTGTCGGCACTCGAACCGTCGCAGGGGGCGTGTCCTGGCATCGCCTCATGCGACCTCGGCACGATTCCGGTCGGCGGTGCCGTGACGATCACTGTCAGGGGTGCCGTCGCCCCCGATGCGCCGGCAGGAACGATCGCCAACGCAGTCGACGTCTCGGCCGATGACGTTGCGGCTCCCGTCACGGCGACCGGCTCGGCGACCGTGATTCGCCAAGCCGCGCTGCGGTTTTCGAAGGCTGCCGCGCCGGTCGTGGTGACGGCCGGCGAGGCGATCACGTACACCCTGACGCTCGTCAACGACGGCCCATCAACGGCGGAAAACGTCGTCGTCACCGAGTCACTCCCGCCTGGCTTCACTCCCGGCAGTGCGGTTGCGTCGTCGGGTTCATACGTTGCACCGACGTGGACGATTCCTGTGCTCGCCCCTGGTACGGCCGTGACACTCGTCATACCAGGTGTGGTCGATTCTGCTTACACAGGCCCAGATCTGACCAACGCCGCGACGCTCACGTCTGACACGCCGAACTCGGGTGACACGCAGGCAGCGGTCACGACGCCGGTGATCGTTGATGCCGACGTGGTCGTCACCAAGACCACGACCACCAGTCCAATCGTGGCCGGTGGTCCGGTTTCGTGGACGATCACGGTCGCCAACCGGGGTTCTTCCGACGCCCTCGATGTGGTCGTGACGGATCAATTGCCGATCGAGATCGTCCCGGGAACCGTCACGATCACCGTCAGCCCACCAACCGCGGCTACATGTTCGGCAGCGACGATGTCGTGCGATTTCGGCACGATCGTGAGCGGCGCACCCGTCGCCACGATCACGGTCTCCGGCACGCTTGCACCTGACACTCCCCGTGGTTTCGGCTTGCTCAACGCCGTGTCCGCAACCACCTCGACACCCGAGACGAACGCCGTCAACACGGCCACCAGCGTCGACACGGTGACGACGGTTGCCAACCTCGTGATCACCAAACGAGCCGTCACCGACCCGTTGGTTGCGGGCGCTCCTGCGACGTATGAGATCACCGTCACCAATTCCGGGCCATCGGATGCACTCGATGTTCAGATCCTCGACACGCCGCCGGCGTCTTTGACTGGCGCCGCAGCGACCTCGCCCGGGGCGACATGCGGCGGGCTGACCTGCAACGTGTCGACGCTCGCAGCAGGCGGCACGGTGATCGTCACCGTGTCTGGTGTGCTCGATCCGTCGATCGCCGACGCCACGAACCTCACCAATCTCGCTGAGGTCACCTCGCCCACCGACCCTGGATCGGGATCCAAGACGGCGACCACCACCAACCCCGTCACGACGATTGCCGACCTCGAAGTGGTCAAGGTCGTCACGACGCCCCCCGTCGCCGGTGAGCAGGTCGTGTGGACCGTGACGGTGACCAACCGAGGTTCGTCCGACGCACAAGATGTCGTCATCACCGAGACCGCTCCGACGACCCAGATCACGGGGATCACCTATACGCCAACGATCGGGACGTGCACCGCGAGCGGCGTCTGCACGATCGATCCGCTCCCTGCTGGACAAGCCGTGACGATCACGGTCACGGGTCGGGTTCCCGCCGGTCTCGCGGACGGCACGCTGATCACCAACGCTGTATCGGCGACGACCAGCACGGCCGACCCGGATCTTGCCGACAACGAGGCATCGATCGACACAACCGTGACCGCCGTCGCCGACCTGGCGATCACCAAGGTCGGCCCGTCGAGCGTCACACCAGGTCAGCTGGTCACGTGGACGATCACGGTCGACAACGCCGGGCCCTCGGACGCCCGGAATGTCGTGGTCGATGACGTGCTACCGACCAATGTCGGCCCTGCGACGATCAGTTCGTCGCAGGGCGGATGCATCGCCCTCCCCTGTTCATTGGGAACACTGGTGTCGGGCGCGACGGCAACGGTGACGATCACGGCAACGGTTGATCAGGCGACACTGCTCGACGTCACCAACAGGGCAACCGTCGTCTCCGACACCGATGACACCGATCCGGTCAACAACGCCGCAGCAGTTACCAGCAACGTGACACCTCGCGCCGACGTGGCGATCACCAAGGTGCTCGACACGAACCCCGTCGTGGCAGGCTCGCCCGTGAGTTGGACGATCTTGGTGGCCAACACGGGTCCGTCCCAGGCCGTCGGAGTCCAAGTCACCGACACACCACCCTCGAACGTCGACTCGGCGACGGCCACGATCGGTGCCGGAGCGGGAATCTGTACCGGCCTGGAGTGTGATCTGGCCCCGATCCCGGCCGGCGCGACTGTCGCCATCGTGGTGGCGGGCACACTGCGCGCCAACGCCGCGGCGGGCTCGACGATCTCCAACACAGCAGTCATCAGCGCCGCCTCCACCGCCGACTCGAACACGGCGAACAACACGTTCACAACGGCCCCTGCCGCCGTGACGAGATCGGCCGACGTCTCCGTGACCAAGACGCTCGACACATCGCCGATCATCGCCGGTCGCCCATTGACCTGGACGATCACCGCCACGAACGCAGGACCATCCGACGCACAGGCCGTCGAGTTGGTCGATCTCCTCCCGACCGCAGTGACCGGTGCCGTGCTGACACCATCGAGTGGTACCTGCGTCAATGCCACGGGAACGTGCACGTTCGGTGTGCTCCAACCCGGCGATGTCGTCACCGTCGTGGTGACCGCCGGCGTCCCGTCCGACCTTGATCCCGGTGCGACACTCTCGAACGCAGTCACCATCACGAGCGCCACAGTCGACCCCGATTCGTCCGACAATGCGGTCAGCACCCCACCGGCAACCGTGACCACCGTGGCCGATCTAGCGATCGACAAAGTCGGACCGATCACGGCCGTGCCCGGTACGGCGATCACCTGGACGGTCGTCATCACCAACGATGGGCCTTCCGACGCCCGTGACGTCGTCGTGTCAGATCTCATCCCGGCCGCGATCATCTCGCCAACGGTCTTGTCGACGCAGGGCGGCTGCACCACGTTGCCGTGTACTCTCGGCACAATCCCCAACGGTGGCTCGGCGAGGATCTCGATCTCGGGATTGATCGACCCGGCGTCACTCGGTCCGCTCGTCAACACCGCAACCGTGGAGGCGTCCACGCCTGACCCGACCACGATCGACCTGACCGACAGTGTGACCACCGGTCTCACCGCTCGTGCCGACGTCTCGATCGTCAAGTCGATCGTCACCGACCCTGTTGTAGCCGGTGAGCCGGTGACATGGACCTTCGCCGTCGCCAATGCCGGGCCTTCGGAGTCGCTCGACGTGCAGGTCAACGACACCCTGCCAACCGGCGCCACCATCATCTCGATCGACGATGCGGCGTGTACTGGCGTTGGCACCGCCGAGCTCGCGTGCAACTATCCGAACCGGCCGCCAGGATCCCTCTCGGTCATCACGGTCATCGCTGATCTCGCTGCCGACGTGCTCCCTGGCCCGTTCGACAACACCGTCGCGATCTCGTCGGCGACAACCGACCCTGACCTGTCCGACAACTCCTCGACCGCCACCGCCGACTCAACAGCGTCGGTCGACCTGCAACTCATCAAGACGATCACGACCGACCCGGTCGTCGCCGGCGAATCGATCGGATGGTCGCTGACGATCCGTAACGGTGGACCTTCCGATGCCCAGAACGTGACGATCAGCGATCCCATCCCTGCCGGGGTCACGTTGAACCTCCCGCTCACGCCGGGGTGCCTCGGCACGACAACCGTGGTGTGCACGCTGAGCTCACTCGCGGCAGGGGCGACTACGACGTTCACGATCACGGGAACACTCAGCCCGGACGCGCGCGGCACGCTGACCAACACCGCCACCGTCGCCAGCGACACGCCGGATCCTGCGGGTCCCAATTCGTCCACCGATGCGGCACCGATCGTGGTGACATCGCAGCTCACCCTCACCAAGACCGCTCCGAGTCCGGTGCCTGTGCCCGGTGGTGCCCCTGGCCGCTGGACGATCACGGTGACCAATGACGGACCATCGACGGCAAACGGCGTCGTCGTCAGTGACGCTGTCGGTGTCGGTTCCGTGATCGGTGCTGCGTCGACGGTCGGGGTCTGCGACCTCGTCGTCCGGTGCGTGATCGGCGACCTACCGCCGGGCGCCACGATCACGATCCTGATCGACGTCGAGTATCCAGCGGATACCCCCACAGGGATCGTTTCGAACACGGCCACCGTCACCGCCGACACGCAGCTCACCGGCGCGCTGGGAGACTCAGCCAATTTCGATCTGCAGGGCCTCGCCGATCTGCAGGCCCGCAAGACATTGAACCCTGATCCGCTGACCGGCGGCACGTCGGGCCAGTACGTGGTCTCGGTCACCAACGCCGGCCCGAGCGATGCCCTCGGCGTGGCGATCAGTGACGTGCTGCCGCCCGGTGTTGCCGCTTCGTCGCTCGTGTCAGGACCCGCGGGCTGCGTCGTCGCCGCCAACCGTCTGACGTGCGCGGGCCTCACGGTGGCCGCCGCGGCGACCATCGACATCGTGATCGGGATCTCTGCCCAACCAACGTTGGGTGCCGGTGATCTCGACAACTCGGTCGGGGTCATCGCCGCAACCGCTGATCCTGATTCGGCCAACAACACCTCGACCGTCACGCCGAACATCGCCAACTCCGCCGATCTGGTCGTCGACAAGACCGTCTCGCCCGGGCCGTATGTGGCGGGCGGCCCGACGGTCCACCAGTGGACGATCGTCGTTCGCAACGACGGTCCCTCTGCGGCGGTTGGTGTCGTGCTGACCGACACGCTCCCGGCCGGAATCACGGTTGGCACCGTGAGCGACGGGGTACTCACGTGCGGCGTGTCCGGGCAAGACCTGTCGTGCGCCCCGTTCGACCTGGCCGACGGTGGCGAGATCACGATCGTCATCCCATTCACGATCGACGCGACAACAGCGGCCGGGCCGCTTGTCAACAGCGCCACGGCCACCAGCCCCAGCACGCCCGACCCATCGAACGGCAACAACGACGCCGAGGCCTCGATCTTCGTCGATCGTCAGGTGACGATCTCGCTCACGAAGTCCGGTCCGACGAACGTCGTGGCGGGCACCAATCTGACTTGGGTCATCAGCGGCACCGCCGACGGCCCGTCCACGGCGGAGTTCACCTCCGTCAGCGACACGCTCCCGCTCGGGTTCACGCCGATCACGGCGACGTCGAGCGGGGCCAGCCCATGTAGCGTCGCCGGGCGGCTCGTGTCATGCCTGTTCGGTACGCTCGACCCAGGCGAATCATTCACGGTCACGATCGTCGCCGGCATCGACCCGACGCAGGCTGATGGCAATGTGACGAACACAGCCAACGCCTCGAGCATCACGCCGGGCGGGAGCGCTTCGGCAGGGCATGTCGTCACCGTCGGCAGAGTTGCTCCGGTGAGTGTCACCAAGGTGCCTGTCGGTTCTGGACCGTTTGTAGCCGGGACACCGATGAGTTGGCTGGTTACCGTCACCAACCCAGGCCCGTCGACATCGGAGAACGTCATCGTGACCGAGTTGGCACCGAGTGCCTTTGCAGTCACTGCGCTCGTGCCATCGCAGGGAACGTGTGTCGGTGTCACCAGTTGCCCGCTCGGGACGATACCCGTTGGCGCCTCCGCGACGGTCCGCGTGACCGGCACCATCGATCCGGCCGCCGCCGCGGCGACATTGACCAACGGTGTGTCAGTCGATACCGATGAGATACCGGCGCCAGTCGCAGCATCTGGTGCGGTCGACGTCACACGTTCTGCGTCGTTGGTATTCACGAAGGTCGCCACACCCGATCCCGCCCGCGCCGGCGAGCGGCTCACGTGGACCCTCACCGTCACGAACGCCGGGCCGTCAACGAGTGAGAACGTTGTCGTCACCGACGACATCCCACCGGCCCTGTTGACGCCTGCGGTGACGCCCTCGGTCGGCACATACGACGTCGGAACCGACAGATGGACGGTCGGAACGCTGCTGGTCGGTCAGTCCGTCACGATGACGGTCACCGGCCTGCTCGACCCGGCCTACGTCGCCGCCGACGTCGTCAACGATGCTTCGCTCACGAGCACCACACCGAATCCAGGCGACGCCACGGCAACTGCGACGACCCCGGTCGTGGTCGAGGCCGATGTTCGGGTGACGAAACGGATCGTCACCGACTCGCTCGTTGCGGGACGCCCGGTCCAGTGGGCGATCGATGTCACGAACGACGGCCCGGCGACCGCGGTCGGTGTCGTCGTCACCGATTCGCTGCCAGGTACGGTGACCGGGGGTTCGCTCTCGATCGAACCGAGCAGAGGTTCGTGTGTCGGTCTGACGTGCCTCGTCCCGACGCTGCAGCCGGGGCAAACGGCCACGATCAGCGTGACCGGTGAGTTGGTGGCCACCGCCGCCCTTGGTTCGACCGTTTCGAACGCGGCTTCCGTGTCCTCATCGACCCCAGATCCTGACGTTTCGAACAACGCCGTGGCGGCGCCGCCAGCCACCGTGACGACCGCAGCGGATCTGACCGTTGAAAAGGTCGCAGTCACCGATCCGATCGTCGCCGGGACCGCTGTGACGTGGACGATCACGGTCAACAACGCTGGTCCGTCTGCCGCACTCGGCGTCCGACTCGACGATCTCGTCCCGCCTGAGCTGGTCGCCGCGAGTGTGGTGATCACGAGCCTCGTTGGCACATGTGATGCGACGGGATGTGATCTCGGCACACTGGATCCGGAAGCGTCCGTCGTGATTTCCGTTACCGGTACCGTTGCCCCGGACGCGCCCCACGGCGGCCTGCTCGTGAACACGGCGACGGTGACATCCGAGACCGCCGATCCCGACCGGGCCTCCAACACGTCCACCACCTCTGACATCATCACCCGCTCGGCTGACCTCGACATCTCGCTGACCGGTCCGGTCGCAGCGACGCCCGGTACCGCCGTGACGTGGACGATCGCGCTCGTCAACCACGGTCCATCCGATGCTGACAACGTGGCGGTCACGTTCCCGGTTCCACCAGGGATCACGATCGGGGCGCTCGATCCACTCGGGCCGTGCGTGTTCGCGGCAGGCGTGGTCACCTGCACACTGGCCCAGTTGCCCTCCGGTGCCAGCCGCTCATTCGAGTTGATCGGCTTGATCGACGCCGCAGCAACCCAGCCGATCCTCGTGTCGGCTGTAGCAGGAAGTTCGACCTCTGATCCGCAGCTCGCCAACAACGTTGCCTCCGCGCGTTTGGCGTTGACGCCGAGTGCCGACGTCTCGATCGTCAAAGGCGGACCTGCGACACCGATCGCAGGAACGACCGCAGAGTGGACGCTCGTGATCGCCAATGCGGGGCCATCGACAGCGGTCAACGTCGTCGCCACCGACACGCTCGATCCGTCGCTGGGCGCGGCCACCGTGAGCGACCTCGACGATGCATGCGCCGTCGCCGCTGGGATCGTGACCTGCACCTGGTCGGCACTCGCGCCTGGAACGAGCAAGTCCGTCACGATCAGAGCAACCGTGAGCTCCGGCCATGACGAAGCATTGCTCGCGAACACCGCCTCAGTGCGCAGCGACACACCCGATCCGGACTCGTCGAACAACGGGTCAACTGCGGTCAGCCAACCCGCAGGCGAGTACGACCTGTCGATCGTGAAGACCGTCGGCGACCCGTCGTTCCCCTACTACGGAACCACCTCGTTCACGCTGACCGTCCGCAACGATGGACCATCGGTCGCCCGCAACGTGACGGTCAACGACCTCGTTCCGGAGGCATTGACGGTCGTCTCGGTGGGTGCAGGATGCACGTTCAACCTTCAAACCGTGTCGTGTGCGGTCGCTGACCTGAAGCCCGGCGAGTCGGCCGCCTTGGCGCTCGTCGTGCGAGGGAGTGTTCCCGGGACTTGGACGAACTGCGCGTCGGTTCGTGGCCGGGTCATCACGCCGCGACCCGTCGAATCACTGAACACCGATCGAGACACCAATGCCTCGAACAACCAGGCATGCGTCGATGTGGTGGTCGAGCAAGCGGCCGAACTGTTGGTCACGAAAACAACAACCGCTACAACCGCAGCGACGGGCGACGTCGTCGAATGGGTGGTCACCGTTCGGAACCTAGGTCCGTCTGCGGCATCAGATGTGACGGTCGTCGAGGCGCCTGATGCCGGCTCGACGATCGTGTCGGTGTCTCCGTCGGTGGGCACCTACGACCCGACGACGAAGACCTGGAAGATCACCACGCTCGCAACAGGCGCCACTGCAACCCTGACGGTGCGCACGACGATGTCGACAGGTGGCGCCCACCGCAATCAAGTGTCTGTTCAGAGCGCCACCGCAGACGCCTCGGTTGCTCGCCTCGGTGGTGTGCCGCGTCCAATCGTGGGTGCCGCCTCGGGAACGATCAACATCACGGTGAAGCCGATTCCAGTGACCGGAACGGATCCGTCGCCTGCGCTTCGCACCGCGCTGACACTCTGCGTCGTCGGGGCACTGCTCCTCATCGGCACTCGTCGCCGTCGCCGTCACGACCAGCTGACGCTGTAACCAGTTACTGCGGGTCGGTCAGGGTTGCCGGCCGGGCCGGTTCGTACTGTGCGATCAGTTCGATCCCTTTGTTCTTGACGTTGTTGACGTCAGGAGACACTTCACGAGTGATCAGGAGGTGCTCAGGCGCCGGGACGAGCAGCCGTGACAAGACCTCGATGTTCTGATTCGACGGGTCGAGCCACATGTCCCACATCGCCTTCGGAAGAATCACCGGCATCCGGTTGTGGATCGGCTCCATGGTGGCGTTGGCGCTGGTGGTCACCACTGCGGCAGTGTGCAGCCACTTCGCGTCGGGTCCCTCGGTGCGGTCCTTCCAAGCCGACCACAGCCCCGCAACGGCAAGCGGCTCGCCATCGAGGCGGCGGATGAAGTGAGGTTGTTTGGCCAGTTTTCCGGCCTTCGTGACTGGTCCACCCTCGACACCCGCTGTCCACTCGTAGAAACCGTCCATCGGAATGATGCAGCGGTGCTTCTTGAAAACGCCTTTGAATGCAGGTTTCTCGGCCAATGTCTCGGCGCGGGCGTTGATCATCTGTTGGCCGATCTTGCGTTCCTTCGCCCAAACGGGAATCAAGCCCCAATGGAACACTTGGAGTTCGGGTTTGCCATCGTCTCCGGCGACGACGCCGTAGATCTCGTTGGTCGGCGCCACGTTGTAGTTCTCGCCGAGCGACTCGACTTCACTGACAGCACCGAAGTACGCCGCGATCCGCTGTGGCGAGGATGCCGAGACGAATCGCCCGCACATTGTGGCCTGGCTCAGGTCGGGTCGTCGAGCGTCGCGTCTGGGGCGTTCTTGCGAACCGACTCGATCCCGTTGAGCGCCGCCGTCTTCGATTCGTAGGCCTCACTAACGGCGATGACCTGTCCGTTACCGGCTTTCAACCGAAAGCGATACTTCTCCGCCTTGTCCTGGTACAACTCGAACTTGCCAGCCATGTGGATCTCCTGCTCGTGCCTGCTAGATGCCAAAACCGTAGCGCATCACCACCGACCAACCCCGACCAACCCCCCCACAATCACAAACGCGTGAGGTAGTTGCGGAAATAGTCCGCAACAACCTCACGCGGTCTGGTCGGGCTGACAGGATTTGAACCTGCGACCCCCTGTCCCCCAGACAGGTGCGCTAACCAAGCTGCGCTACAGCCCGTTGATATGTGGAGTTGGAGCCTATCGACCTGCGTCGGATTCTCGACGTCGATCAGGTCAGCAGTTGCACGAATCGCCACCCGAGATAGATCACGAGCAGCACGACGAGCAACTTGAAATGCCAGGGTGTCGTCTCCTCGGCGGCGAGTTCCTCGGCCTTCTTCTCGATCTCACCGACAGGCTTGCCACATGTCGGGCAGGCGCCTTCCGGCGTCATGGCTGTCGGTGCACGGTACTTCCCACACACCTCACACCACGGCATCGGTCCACCGCGGCATCCGTCTCATCCCGACTTCTTGCGCACGCGCAGCTTGATCGGTGTCGACCCGAACTCGAAGGCGTCACGGATGCTGCGCTCGAGGTAGCGCAGGTGGGTGTGCGGCAGTTCCCGGTTCACGAACAGCGTGAATGTGGGCGGGTCGGTCGCTCCCTGCACCGCATACAGGACTCTCGCCCCACCTGGAGCGGGCGCCTTCTGCTGCGCTTCGATGATCACGCGGTTCACGTCACGGGTCGGAACGCGGCGGTGGTATTGCGTGATTGCCTCCTGCAGCAACGGTCGCAACTTGTGAACGCCCTTACCGGTCAGGGCCGAGATCTTGACGATCGGCGCATCGCCGACGAACGCCAGCTTGCGTTTGACGTCGGCCTCGATCTCCAGTCGAACGTTCGGGTCCTCGATCAGTTCCCACTTGTTGAGCAGGATCACGATCGGGCACCCAGACGCATCGACCCGCTCCGCAAGTCGTTGGTCCTGGCCGCTGACGCCGTCGAGCGCGTCAACCACGAACAGGGCGATATCGGCATCATCGATCGCTCTCAGCGCACGAACCATCGAGTAGTACTCCGCTGAGTCATCGATCTTGGATCGTTTGCGCATGCCGGCAGTGTCGACGAACACGATCGGGCCATCCTCGGTTTCGACGAGCGTGTCGATCGAATCCCGCGTGGTGCCGGCCATGTCGTGGACGACCGAGCGATCCTCCCCGACCAGACGGTTGAACAAGGTGCTTTTCCCGACGTTCGGACGGCCCACGATCGCCACCCTGGGCGGCTTGACCGAGTCGGCCGACCAGACTTCCTCGTCGCCCCATTCGGCGTCCGACGCTTCGACGTCGACCCATTGGCCTTTGTCGCCGAAGCGTTCGAGCACGACGTCGAGCAGGTCACCGGCGCGACGACCGTGAAGTGCACTGACCGGAATCGCCTCCCCGAGGCCCAGCGACAGGAACTGCCACAGGTCGGTTTCGCGACGATCGTTGTCGGACTTGTTGGCCACAACGAGAACGTTGTGACGGCCACGTCGTAGCCAGTCGGCGACCGCCTCGTCCTCGTCGGTCGGGCCGACGCCGGCGTCGACCACGAACAACACCAGGTCAGCCCCGGCCACCGCCGCCTCCACCTGTCGACTGACCTTTTCGTCGAGTTCACTGCCCTTTGGCATCCAACCGCCGGTGTCGATCACGACGAAAGGGACGTTCAGCCATTCGGCCTCCATCTCTTTGCGGTCGCGTGTGACGCCTGGTCGGTTCTCGACAATTGCGAGTTGCTCACCGACGATCCGGTTGAACAGCGTGCTCTTTCCGACATTAGGGCGACCGATGATGACCACCGACGGAAGTTCCCCATGATCGTCCACTGATTCGTGTATGTCACTCATGCTGCTCCACTCATGCTGCCTGATCGAGGGCTTGTCGGAGTGCGATGCCGTTTGTGGCGACCACTCGAACCGGCCGCGGGAGGTCGTCGACCGACAACCCGTCAAGAAACCGTCCATCATCCGAAAGACACACGTCGGGCAACAGGTATCGGTGACCGGTTGGCTGATCCGACAGCACGCGTGCGAGGTCGAAGCCGGTCATCAACCCCGTCACTCCCGTGTTGCCGCCGAAGAACTGGTTCTCGACGGGTATCACGCGAATGTCGTCGCGTCCGAGCCCGGAGATCAGCGGCGTGATCACCTCCGCACCGAACGAGCCGGTGAGGACAGCGGTCGGCGCGCCACGCCTGGGCGAGAGTGTGATCGTGGTGTTGGTCGCGCCGTTGCCCGACTCGCAACCGCCGTGCGCCCGCAAACCCGTGTACGCGGCGGGGTTGGCCGGTAGGTCAACTGCCGCGAAGAAGCCGCTGCGTACGCCGGTCGCCGAATCTGCGAGCCCGTTGAACTCCATCTCGAACGTGCGCGCCATTCCGATCCCGTCTTCATGCATGGAGAAGCCCTCGTAGGTCTCACCCGGCGGAAAGGGACGTGCCGTCATCAGGTAGTACTCGTCGGCTGCGAACACCATTCGACGGCCGAGCACCTCGAGGAACGTCGCCTGCCATGCCTCCACGACGTCGACGACACGGTGCGCCTCTTCCGTGGTGTGCAACCGCATCGCAGATTCCCTGTTGAATTTCGACAGACCGAGCGGCACCACAGCGACGGAGGACAGCTCGGGGAACCGGTCGAGCACACCGGACAGCGTGTCGTCGAGGATCTCCCCGTCGTTGACGCCCGGGCACACGACCACCTGTCCGCGGATTTCGATGCCGTTGTCGAGCAACGCCCGCAGCCAACGCAGGCTCATCCCGCCCCGAGTGTTCTTCAACATCCGGTTGCGAACGTCGTGATCCGTGGCATGAATCGACACGTGCAACGGTGAGAGCCGCTCCGTGACGACCCGCTCCAGATCGGCTTCCGTGAACCGGGTCAGCGTCGTGAAGTTGCCATACAGGAAGCTCAATCGGTAGTCGTCGTCCTTCAAGTACAGGCTTCGTCGCATGCCCTTCGGGAGTTGATAGATGAAGCAGAACTCGCAGTGGTTGTCGCAGGTTCTGACGCGGTCGAAGACCGCCGACTGGACCTCGACACCCAATCGTTCTCCGTCACGCTTCGGAACCGCCAGGTCGAACTCGAGCCCATTCCGGCGCACTTCGAGTTCGATGTCGGCGGAATCCGTGAAGAGCTGCCATTCGATCACGTCGCGTGGGACCTGCCCATCGACGCGCACGATCTCGTCACCGGGGATCAACCCAGCGTGCGCTGCCGGAGACTCCGGCGCAACGGTGACAATGAGGGGTGCGGACATGGCCGCACCAGGCTATCGGTGGCGCACGTCGCGGTGGGCGTGACGATTGTCAACGAACGCAGTGAATGAGACACCCCCACCCGGCCGGTACTCTGTCGACCAGCATGAACGTCGATCGAGTACTGCTCGCCGAGCCGCGCGGATTCTGCGCCGGCGTCGAGATGGCGATCAAAGCGTTGGCCTGGATGGTGCGCACGTTCGAGCCGCCCGTGTACTGCTTCCATGAGATCGTGCACAACAAGATCGTTGTCGAACGCTTCGAACGCCAAGGCGTCGTGTTCGTCGACCACATCGAGGATGCGCCGCCCGGGCATCCGATCATGCTGTCGGCCCACGGATCCGCGCCGGAAGTCGTCGATGCGGCGCGGGCCCGGGGCAGCTTCGTCGTCGACTCGGTCTGCCCGCTCGTGACCAAGGTCCATCACGAGGTCAAAGTTCGCGCCGGGAAGGGTTACCGCATCGTGTACGTCGGCCACGAGGGCCACGAAGAAGCGGTCGGGACGATGGCCGTCGCTCCGGAAGCGATTTGCCGAGTCGAGTCGATCGAGGAGGTCGATCAACTCCCAGAGTTCGATCAGCCGGTCGCACTGCTGGCGCAGACGACGCTCTCGCATCGGGAATGGGAGAGCGTGGCGGTTCGGGTGCGCCAACGCTTCCCCGATGTCTGGTCCCCCGGTCGCAGCGATCTCTGTTTCGCCACGACCAACCGCCAGTCGTCGTTGCTGGCGATGGCACCTCGCTGTGATGCGATCATCGTCATCGGATCATCGAATTCCTCCAACACGCGAGCGCTCGAGAGGTTGGCTCGCGAAGGCGGTTGCGATCGTGTGTTCCGGGTCAACGTCGCCGCCCAACTGCCAGACGACCTGACCGGAACCGTGGGGGTCACTGCTGGTGCGTCTGCACCGGAGGAACTGGTCGAAGCGGTGATCGCCCGGCTGAACCCGCGACTTGGGATCGAAGCGGTGCGAATCACGGAAGAGGACGAGTACTTCCCTCCCCCGCGGAACATCCGAGAACTTCAAGCTGCCTTGGAGTTGACGTGCACCTCGATGCTCGGTGGGTCAATGCTCCACCGCCCGATCATGGACGACCGCAACCTGCCTGCCAGCCACGTTCTCGCTTCGTTGACCGATTGACCGACACACATGCTCGCCCCCAACTGGAACATGATCCGCCTGTTTCTGCACGTATTCGCGGCATCCGTCTGGGTCGGCGGTCAAATCGTGTTGGCCGGACTCGTGCCGAGCTTGCGGCGAGAGCATCCAGAGGCGGTCAAGACCGTCGCTCGTGCATTCGCCAGGATCGCCTGGCCGGCGTTCACCCTGGCTGTGATCACGGGCGTGTGGAACATCGCCGAGGTCGATGTGACCAGCACCGACACGTCGTACCAGGTCACGTTGTTCGTCAAGTTGACCATCGTGGCGTCGAGCGGAGCGGCCGCCGCGATTCATCAATCATCAACCGGGCAACTCGGTCGATCGAGAGCGGCCAGCGCGATCGGCGCAGCGGTCGGGTTGCTCGGCGCCGTTGCGGCGATGTTCCTCGGCTACCTACTCACCACCGGGAGTTGAACCGGTCAGTTGCGGGGGACCTGCGACCAGGGCACGTCGCGGTCGACACGTACGTCGCCAGGGAGGCCGAGCACCCGCTCACCGAGGATGTTCTTCATCACCTCGGTGGTGCCACCCTCGATCGAGTTGGCTCGCGAACGCAGGAACGACTTGTGCATCGAGTCGGAGTTCATCGTGAACTCGGGACGGATCATCTCGTAACTCCCGTACAGCATCCCGTCGGCGCCCATCAGATTCATGACCTGGTCGTAGATGTCCTTGTTGAGATTGGCTGACTCGAGCTTGCCGATCGAGCCTTCAGGACCGGGGTCGCCCTTCTTCCGGTTCGAGTTGGCTCGAATGTTCGTGAGACGCAAGACCTCGGCGCGGATCCACAGCCGCATCACGTCATCGAGCGCCGATGGTTGGCGTCGCCCCGGCGGGACTGTCTGCCACGCCTCGACAAGTTGTGAGATCGGTCCCGAACCTTTGGTCGGGATCGACCCGCCGATCGACACGCGTTCATTCATCAACGTGGTGAGCGATACGCGCCAACCGTCTCCTGGATTCCCGAGCAGTTCGGTGGCCGGGATGCGGGTATCGGTGAAGTAGACCTCATTGAACTCTGCTTCGCCCGTCATCTGTCGGAGCGGCCGCACGTCGACGGAAGGATCGAGCATGTCGACCACGAAGGCGGTCAGGCCGGCATGTTTGACGGCTTCCGAATCGGTGCGAACAACGAGCAACCCCCAGCGCGAAACGTGTGCCAGCGTGGTCCACACCTTCTGGCCATTGACGATCCATTCATCGCCGTCGCGGACACCACGCGACGACAGGCCGGCGAAGTCGGATCCGGACCCCGGCTCCGAGAACAGTTGACACCAGATCTCTTCGCACGTGAACAGCGGTCGGAGGTATCGCTGTTTCTGGGCCTCGCTCCCCCAGACGTGGACCGTGGGACCGCACATGCCGTGACCGATCGGGTTGCGATAGACGGGATTCGGCGCGCCCTCGGCATAGATCCGTTCGTTGATCACCTGCTGGAGTTTGGGATTGAGGCCGAGCCCACCATGCCCGACGTCGAAGTGCACCCACGCCAGTCCGAGATCGAATTGGGCCCCGAGGAATGTTCGGGCATCGGTGGTGGCCGGCGGGTTGGAAGTCAAGAGTTGTTCGACGAGCGAGATGACCCGCTGCTCATCGGTCGTGGGTGAGGCTTCGATGACGGACATCCGGCCAACGTACCTGCCACACTCGTCCGAATGAGAGTCCGATCGCGTCGTCACATCTGGCGTTCGTCGATGTTCGAACTGATCCGGGTCGAGTTGCCGCTGGTGCGGGCGAAGCTGCCGCTGATGACGATCCTGGCAGCGAGCGGATGTTCGTCCTTCGGAGCCGGCGCTGGTGACGGCGTTGCCACCAGCGAGTCGAGTGCTGAGGTAACGCCGCTCGTGAGCGTGCCCTCGGAGCGTCTCACGCCGTTTTGCGAGGCGATGAGTGATCTTTCGGCTCGGCTTGCCGACGCCGGTGAAGCCGACGACACGAGGCAGTTGATCATCGACGCGTACACGCAGATCGTCGACGACGTGCCGCCGGTGATTGCAGCGGACTTCAACGCCGTACTGGCGTCGCTGCGAACCGGAGCGCCGATCCCTACGGCCGCCGACTCGACCGATCAAGTTACTGATCAATCGTCCGATCAATCGTCCGGTGTCACTGCTGAGAGTCAGTCAGGCGACACGGCCACACTCGCCGAGGAAGGCACGCTTCCGGGTGCAACACCAGGCGAACGGATCCAGGACTATGTCAACTTCACGTGCCTCGGGACGGCCAACAATCCAGGCCCGCCGGCAACCTCGCCTCCGTGACCAGCTCCGCACGGCCGAATCGCAACGCGTGAGGTTGCGCCCGGGCCGCTCAGTTCAGCACGAACAACGAGCGCTCAGCCTCGGAGGCTTCCCCGTCGAACTCTGCCATCGCGTGGCGCAGCTGCATCACGATCGCCAGGCTGACGTGATCGTTGGCACGCTCGCAGGATGCCTTCAAGTTGTTGAGCATCCTTGCAATGATCCATCGGTCGGGCCCGCACGTGAGGAATCCATCGGTCCATCGGGAACGGTTGACCTTGTTGCTCAACAGCTGACAATCGAGCCGGCTGAGCCGGCTCTTTCCGTGGAACGGGTCGGCCAACCACTCCGTGTCGAGTGGGTCTCCGACGAGGAAATGGCCCGGCATTCCTACCCCGAGCAGGCGTTGGCCGAGGCGTCTCGCGACTTCGATGGTCAGTACGACCAACGTGATCGGCATGCCCCGGCGGCGGACGATGACCTGGTCCAGACAGGAGTTCCGCCAGCTGTGGTAGTCGTGCTGGTCTCCGGCGAATCCAACCGTCGCACAGAGGTAGTCGACCACGTACCAAGGCGTCGGCGTTTGGATCGGGCAGTCGGCGGCCAACTGGTCGAGTGCCGCCAGTGAGTCGGAGATGACGAGTGCCGGATTGAGGGCGGCCGAGATCGTCAGCGTCAACACGTCGAGGTGCGTCGATTCTTCCGCTAGCCCGTCAATGAACGGCTGAATCCTGGTCTGGATCTCCGATCGTCGTGTCCTGTCCACAGCCAGACCGTACTGTCGGCTACCGTCCGCCAGCATGTATCCGGGTTCGCATCTCGAACACGGCAGCAAGCCTGCCGTGGTCATGGCTGCCAGCGGCTGGACGCAAACGTTCTCCGAGCTCGACGCAGGAGCCAATCGGGCATCGCAGTTGTTTCGGGCTGCCGGTCTCGAGCCGGGCGATCACATCGCGCTGTGCCTGGAGAACCACCCTCGGTTCCTGGAGATCCTGTGGGGGTGCGAGTACGCCGGCTTGATCTACACCGCGGCATCGTCCCGGCTCACGACCGACGAACTCGCCTACATCGTCAACGATTGCGGAGCACGTGTCTTCATCACCTCGGCGTACAAGGCTGAGCAGGCGGCCGAGTTGATCGGCACCACGCCGAAGGTCGAGCTGCGATTGATGCTGGACGATGTCGTATTCGGATACGAATCGTACGAGGCGACGGTGGCGCCGCACTCCGGCGAGCCGTTGCCGGACCGCCTCGCCGGTCGTGACATGTTGTATTCATCGGGAACGACCGGCACGCCGAAAGGCGTCCTTCCGGCGATGACCGGAGAACCACTCGAAACCCGTGTGACAAGCGTGGCACGCATGTTGTCGGTGCTCTTCGGGCTGAAGGATTCGAGCGTGTACGTGTCCCCGGCGCCGCTGTATCACGCTGCGCCGCTGCGATTCTGCATCGGGGCGCTGTCACTGGGAGCGACCGTCGTCGTGATGGAGCACTTCGATCCGGAGGGCTACTTGAGCGTGATCGAGCGCTTCCGCGCAACCCACACCCAAGTGGTGCCGACGATGTTCGTGCGGATGCTGAAGTTGCCCGCCGATGTGAGATCCGGACACGACGTGTCGTCGCTCGAATGCGTCGTGCACGCGGCGGCGCCGTGCCCCGTGCCCGTGAAGCGGCAGATGATCGACTGGTGGGGTCCGGTGATCCACGAGTACTACGCCGGCACCGAGGGCAACGGATTCACCTACTGCAACAGTCAGATGTGGCTGGCCCACGAGGGCACCGTCGGGGCGCCGATCAACTGCACCGTGCACATTCTCGACGACGATGGGCACGAATTGCCGGTCGGCGAGGTCGGCGCGGTCTACTTCGGCGGTGGCGCCTCGTTCGAGTACCACAATGACCCCGGAAAGACCGCCGGTTCGCGCCATCCGAACGGCTGGTCGACACTCGGCGACGTCGGCTACTTGGACGCCGACAACTTCTTGTATCTGACCGATCGCAAGTCGTACATGATCATTTCCGGCGGCGTCAACATCTACCCTCAGGAGGCGGAGAACGCCTTGGTATCGCATCCCAAGGTCGTCGATGTCGCTGTCTTCGGGGTCCCGAACGACGAGTTCGGTGAAGAGGTCAAGGCTGTCGTGCAGCCGGTTTCGATGCCCGCCGATGATCGCCAAGCCGACGCGCTGGCGGCCGAGTTGATCCGATTCTGTCGAACACAACTCGCCGGTGTGAAGTGCCCCCGTACGATCGACTTTCGAGAGGAACTCCCTCGTCACCCGACCGGCAAACTCTACAAACGTCTCCTCAAGGACGAGTACTGGTCAGCGGCCGGTCGCAGCATCTGATGGGCGTACTGCATCCATACCTGGATTGGCCAGGCCCGATTCCCTTTGCCCATCGCGGCGGCGCCAGCGACAACCCGGAGAACACCATGCCGGCGTTCCAGCACGCCGTCGACCTCGGTTACACGTACCTGGAGACCGATGTCCATGCGACTCGCGATGGTGTGCTGGTCGCGTTCCACGATCCTGACCTGTCGCGGACGTGTGACCGGCCCGGCACGATCAGCGAGTTGCCATGGCGCGAGGTGTCGGCCGCTCGGGTCAGCGGGCTCGAACCGATTCCACTCTTCGAAGAGCTGTTGTCGACGTTCCCCGATGCCCGGGTCAACATCGATTGCAAGGCCGACAGCGCGCTCGACGGATTGATCGCCTCGTTGCGTCGGCTGGACTGTTTGGATCGGGTCTGCCTCGGGAGCTTCAGCGACAAGCGATTGAGGCGGTTACGCCGCGAATTCGGTGATCGGCTGTGTTCGAGCTTCGGCCCTACCCAGGTCGCCAGCCTGCTCGCTCGCGCTCCGGTGCGCTGGGGTGGCCAAGTCGCCCAGGTTCCGGTCAAGTTCGGCGCCAGGACAGTCGTCAATCAGCGATTCGTCGAGCGGGCCCACGCCCGCGGCTATCAGGTCCACGTCTGGACGATCGATGACGCCGACGACATGCGTCGCCTGCTCGACCTGGGCGTCGACGGGATCATGACAGACCGCCCGATCGTCCTCAAAGATGTCCTGATCAGCCGCGACCAGTGGCACCAGCCCTGATCGAATCCGGTCCCGAGAACCAACAAATGCGATTCGGAACCAGCGCTGGTTCCGAACAGCATCAAATGCGATTGGGAACCATCGACCCGACCCGGCGTACCCAGAATCCGGTCTCGAAAAGCAACAAATGCGATTGGGGACCAGCGCTGGTTCCGAATCGCATTTGTTGCTACTGGGGACCGGGACCGGGAGGAGGAGGAGGAGGAGGAGGAGCGGTGGTGGTGGGGGGTCGTTTGGGGTTGGCGATCGCGGTCAGGATCGAGATCACGATCCCTGTCGCCATCAGGGCACAACCGAGCAGGGTGACGGTCGGGCCGACACCGGTCCGGATCAGGCCGTCATCCGGGGACCACTTGACCGCAGCAGCCGTCCCACCGGCGTACAGCGCCGCTACCGAAGGAATCACGATCGACGCCTGGGACCGCCCGACGCTCCACCATTGGACCACTGCGGCGGTCACCAACAGCAGCGGGACAAGTGGCCACAGTCGTAGCGCCCAACCGACCGCGCCGTTCGGCGAGAAACCGAGCCGCTCCACCAATTCGAACACCTCGTAACTCGTGCGGTTGGAGGTTCCCGAGCGGAGCCAGGGCAAGAACGTACCGACCAGCGTCAGCCCAGCACCGGCGGTCACGAATCCGGGGCGGAGCGGCGACGGATCGAACACGTCACTGAGCGTAGGCGGGCGCGTAGCGTGCGAACGATGACTCACACGCCAATCCCAGCAGTCCGCGCCGCATCGGTCCGGGGACTCCGCGGTGCTGTCGCAACCGCAGACCAACTGGCCACGCAGGCCGGTATGCGAATGCTGGCCAACGGCGGCAATGCGGTCGATGCCGCGATTGCCGCCAACGCCGCGATGGCTGTCGTCGGTCCGCATCTGTGCGGGATGGGCGGTGACCTGTTGGCGTTGGTGCACACGTCGGGCGGTGTCGTGGCGCTCAACGCCAGTGGCAGGGCCGGCTCCGGGGCTGATCCCGAAGCGCTCCGCGCCGACGGCATGAACGACATGCCGTTTCGCCACGACATCCGGACGGTGACGATTCCTGGCTGCGTCGACGGATGGGTTGCGTTGCACGCCCGATTCGGTTCGATGCCGCTCGCTGAGCTGCTGGCGCCTGCGATCGCACTGGCCGAACGAGGATTCCCGGTCAGTCCGTTGCTCACCGGCGCACTCGGCCAACTCGATGCCCCAGCTCGTCGGAACTTGGTGGCACTGTCCGGGCAGGAGCACCACCGTGGTTCGATCATGCGGCGCCCCGGCCTGGCCAGGGCGATCCGGTCCGTTGCCTCGGGTGGACGGGCAGGGTTCTACGAGGGCGAGTTCGGACTCGGGTTGATCACGCTCGGCAACGGCTTGTACTCGCACGCCGATCTTGCAACGGAGCAGGCGAACTGGGTGACACCACTGTCGAGCGATGCATTCGGTGTCGAGTTGCACACGATCCCGCCGAACTCGCAGGGGTACCTGACACTCGGCGCAGCGCGATTGGCGACGGTGTTCGATCTGCCGGACGACCCGGATGACCCGCAGTGGGCGCACCGGTTGATCGAGTGCGCAACCGCAGCAGGTTTCGATCGCCCGGACGCGCTGCACGAGCAGGCTGACGGGTCAGCCCTGCTGGCGGCGATCGATGGCCGCGTCGGACTGCTCGATCCGGAACGGGCAAGCCTGCGCTACTCCCCCGGACGCGGCGGCGACACGACGTATCTGTGCACAGCCGACGACACGGGGATGGCGGTCTCGTTGATCCAGTCGAACGCGGCAGGGTTCGGATCATGGCTGGCCGAGCCGAACACCGGCATCAACCTGCACAATCGCGGGCTCGGGTTCAACCTGGTTCGCGGCCACCCCGCCGAGTTCGGCCCCCGGCGGCGACCGCCTCACACGCTGTCGCCGGCACTGGCGACGCGCGGCGACCGACTCGTTTCGGTGTTCGGCACGATGGGCGGCGATGCGCAACCACAAATCCTGCTGCAGATCGCCGCTCGGCTGTTCCATCACGGCCAGAGCCCGGCAACGGCGATCAATGCTGCTCGCTGGGCGCTCGACGGCCCCGAGACAGGTTTCGACACATGGACTGCGCCACGAGGTCCGAACCTCGATGTCGAGGGTCACGCCCCCGACACCTGGCCGATCGATCTGGCCGCCCGAGGCCACCGCGTCGTGACCAAGCCCGCTTACGTCAGCGACTTCGGCCACGCCCACGCAATCGTCGTCGAGCCGTCGGGATGTTTCGCCGGCGCGGCGGACCCGAGAACGGTCGTCGGCACCTGTGCCGCGCTCTAGGACACTGGATCCAGAGTGGCTCAGCGAACCAGCGGCACGACCTCGGTCATGAATCGTTGCATCTGTTCGTCGGCCTTCTTGTAACTGTCGCCGAGCAGGTGAGGGAAGATCGTCAGATACTCGAGACCGAGCAGATCCTTATAGAACTGCACGCCTTCTGCCACCTGTTCAGGGGTGCCGATCAGGATCGTCTTGTTGTCGAGCGACTCGTCGAGGGTGGGAATCAGACCGGGTTTGGCGGGTTTGCCGTCGTCTCCCATGTAGCCCCTGCTCCAACCGTAGGGACCGAGGAATTTCCAGAACTCGTCGTGACCGTTGACGGCGCTGGCGCGTGCAGCCTCGTACGAGTCCTCGATGCGGACAGCGACCACCAGCATCCGCTTCTCATGCGGTGCCAGCGTCGTGCCGTGAATGGCTTCGTACTTCTCGCCGTATGTGTCCCAGAAGCGTTTGATGAACGAGTAGTGCTGGTTCCAGAACACCGCACCGTGACCGACGACCGGGACATAGCCGAGCGTCGGAGGGCTCGTGACCGCCTGCCAGATCTCGTAGGGATACAGGGGTCGAGGGATCAGCGACAAGGTTTGAACGGTCGAGCCGCGATCCGGGATCCCAGGCACAGGCAGTGAGAAGTGCTTGCCCTGGAACGAGAACGATTCGTTGGCGAGGGCAGTGCGGATGATCTCCATCGACTCCTCGAAGACCTCCCGGTTGAGATCATCGGCAGCAGCTTGATCGGGGTTGTCGTGCGAGCCGATCGAGACGCCTTTGTCATTGAGATGGAGCACCTCGCGGGGAACCGTCCCCCGGCCGACCCCAAGGATCGCGCGTCCCCCCGACAGGTTGTGCAACGTGGAGAAGTCCTCGGCCAACCTGATCGGGTTCCACTGGGGAACGACGTTGAACATCGACCCGAGCCGGATTCGTGACGTCTGGGCGGCGATCCAGGTCGAGATCTGAATCCCGTTCGGGATGATCTCGTAGCCCTCGTATTGGAAATGATGCTCGGTCGTCCAGAACGAGTCGAAGCCGAGCTGGTCGGCGGTGATCGCCGAGTTCACGTAGCTCAGCGTGGCATTCCAGGCCGCTTCATTGGAGTAGCGGCGATCCATCGGGTTCGGGGGTCCGCCGCCGGCGTCGTCCATCTCGACCCCACCAAAGAAGAACGCACCAATTTTCACCGTCGACCAACCTTCGTTCGAGCTGCGCTGCGCATGTATTGCGTGTGTCCGAGATTGTATGGTCGCACAGATGGCGGTGACCGCGCTCACACACGTGACGCTGATCGATGGCAACGTGACCGATGTCATCATCCACGACGGCGTGATCACGTCGATCGGGCAGGAAGATCGCTTGCCACCTGATGCCGAGGTCATCGACCTGGCGGGATATCTGTTGCTTTCCGCTGCGGTCGAGCCACACGCCCATCTCGACAAGGCGTTCCTGGCCGAAACGATCCCGAATCCGACGGGCGACCTGATGGGCGCGATCAAGGCCATGGTCGCCAACAGGCATCGACTCAACATTGCAGAAACCGTGGAACGCGCCGAGCGGGCGGCCCGGCTGATGGCGGCCAACGGTTTCGCGGCGATCAGAACCCATGCCGACACCACGTGTGAGCACGGGTTGACGAGCGTGCTGGCGCTCGATGAAGTTCGCCGACGCGTCGCCGATGTGATCGATGTCGAGATCGTCGCGCTGTGCGGATGGCCGGTCGTGGGACCAGCCGGTGCAGATCAGCGGTCGTTGTTGCGTGACGCACTCGATGCCGGCGCCGACCTGGTCGGAGGTTGTCCCCACCTCGAAGACGACATCGAAGCGGCGACCGACATCTTTCTCGAGATCGCCAGCGAGTTCGGGCGCGCCGTCGACCTCCACACCGACGAGACCTTGCGGCCCGAGTCAAACGGTCTCGATGTGCTTGCCAGGCGGGTGCTGAGCGGTTTCACACTGGGGGTGACCGCCAGCCATTGCGTCAGCCTCGGGCAACAGCCGATCGAACAGCAGCGAATCACGGCGGATCGAGTCGCAGCGGCAGGTATCCACGTCGTCGCCCTCCCCCACACGAACCTGTTCCTGCAAGGTCGTGATCTTCTCCCGGTTCCCAGAGGCCTGACCCCGGTCGCCCTGCTCCGCAATGCGGGCGTCAACGTCGCCGCTGGAGCCGACAACCTGCAAGATCCGTTCAACCCCCTCGGCAGGGCGTGCCCCTTCGAAACCGCCTCCCTGATGGTGCTCGGCGCCCACGACCTTCCCCATCTCGGGTGGGACTCGGTGAGTGCCGCGGCGGCCCGTGTGCTCGGTCACTCGGACGCCGGTGTCGTCGTCGGGGCACGAGCAGACCTGATCGCCATCCGAGCGGCTACTGTGCGAGAAGCAATCGCGTTCGGTTCCACCGATCGCATCGTCTGGCATCGAGGAACCCGGTTGGGGTGAGGGAATCAGCCGCCAGGCGAGGCAACCAATCGCTCCGACACAGGGCACTACCGCCGAAGCGAGCGGCCCTGCCGCAAACACACAACGGAAACAAGATAGACACACAGCAGACACCACGATGGGCTGATCGCTTCATATCGTCGATGAGGACATGATGACGGAAACCGGGCCGGCCATTGCCCCCGCCACCAACAACCGAGCAGCCCCGCCGCGGCTCACCTTCGACCACGTGTCGATGGTGTTCCCCGACGGAACCCATGCCGTCGACGACGTGTCGCTGGCGGTGTCACCGGGAGAGTTCGTCACCGTTGTCGGACCCTCGGGGTGTGGCAAATCTACGCTGCTTCGAATCGCCTCCGGTCTGACGAAGCACACATCCGGCACGTGCCACATCAACCGCGACTCGATCGGATACGTCTTCCAGGACCCGACGCTGCTCCCGTGGCGCACGGTGCAGCACAACGTCGAACTCAACGCCGAGCTCCAGGGAATGCCGAAGGCCGAACGTGAGGCCAAGACGGCCGAAGCGATCAAACTCGTCAACCTGGTCGGCCACGAGAACAAGTACCCGAAGCAACTCTCAGGCGGGATGAAGATGCGATGTTCGCTCGCACGCTCCCTCGTCTTGAGCCCGGAGGTGTTCTTGTTCGACGAGCCGTTCGGAGCACTCGACGAGATCACCCGCGAGCGGCTCAACTCCGAAGTACTCGATCTGTTCCAACGCGAGCAGTTCGCCGGGCTGTTCATCACCCATTCCGTGTCGGAGGCCGTGTTCCTCTCGACCCGGGTGCTCGTGATGTCGGCTCGACCTGGGCGGATCATCGACGATATCGACATCCCATTCGCCTACCCGCGTGAACACGACCTGCGATACGAACCCGGTTTCGGAGAGATTGCCGCCAGGGTCAGCCACGGTCTCAAAGAGGCCCACGCATGAGCCAGATGATCGGTACCACGGTGGCTGCCGTTGTCGGAACCGTGCCGCCACCGGTGGCGCGGACACGACGATTTCGAGCTGGCGACGTCTTGCCGCCGGTAGTGCTGTTCGGACTGGTGATCGGGGCGTGGTACCTGATCGCCTACGGGTTCATGAACGAGGCCCGTCGCAAGGTCGTGCTGCCTGCCCCGCACACGGTTGTGCAAGATGGTCTGCTCGTGTGGGACGACAAGCGCGGCGTCCGGCCGATCTTCGACGCGCTGCTGGTGACCGGCCGGGTGGCCCTGTTCGGGCTGACGATCTCGATTGTTCTCGGGATCTCGATCGCGATCGTGATGAACCTGTCGCGCGGGCTGGAACGCGCGCTCTTCCCGTATGCCGTCATGATCCAGACGCTGCCGATCCTGGCGCTCGTTCCGATCATCACGATCTGGTTCGGGTACGGGCTCAAGAGCCGACTGTTGGCAACGGTGCTGATCGCCATCTTTCCGGTCATCACGAACACGTTCTTCGGGTTGCAGTCAGCTGATCGGCAACATCATGATCTGTTCACCCTCAACAAGGTCGGCCGGTGGACCCGCTTGTGGAAGATGGAGCTCCCAGGCGCGATGCCGGCGGTCTTTGCCGGGCTGCGGATCGCAGCCGGAGGGGCCGTGATCGGCGCCATCGTGGGTGACTTCTTCTTCCGGCGCGGTCAGATCGGGATCGGGCGCTTGATCGACAACTACGCCAAGGATCTGCGGCTCCCAGAACTGTTCGTGGCCGCGATCATGTCGTCACTGTTCGGGATCGCCGTGTTCTTGTTCTTCGGATGGCTCTCCCATCGCGTGCTCCGCAACTGGCACGATTCCGCGTCGCGGCGCTGACCCTCAGCTCTCTATCCACCCACTACCCAGAACCCACCTACCCACACCATCACTTTCTCCAGGGGGAGACAACCCATGAAAGCATCCAAGAAGACGATCACCGTCACGCTCGTGATCGGTCTCGCGCTGATCGCTGCCTCGTGCGGCGACGACGAGTCGACCGCCACGAGCGCCGCCACGAGTGAATCGGCAACCGAACCGAGCTCGGCGACCGAGTCGATCTCAGCGACCGAGTCGAGCTCGGCCAGCGAGTCGAGCTCGGCCAGCGAGTCGAGTTCAGCGACCGAGTCGAGTTCGGCCACGGAAGCGGTTTGCCCCGCCAATCTGGTGATCCAGACCGACTGGTGGCCCGAACTCGAGCACGGCGGAACGTACCAACTGATCGGCACCGATGGAAGCTCGAACGCCGACAACTTCACCTACACCGGCCCGATCCAGGACCAGTACAAGGTCGGTGGCGTGGAAACCGTCGAGATTCGTGCAGGCGGCGACGCCGTGAGCTTCACGCCGGTCACATCACTGCTGCAGACCGACGACTCGATCATCTTCGGTTATGTCAACATGAGTGACCTTATCAAGGACTCGGCCACGGCCCCGGCGATCGCCGTTGCCAAGACGCTCGAGTCCGATCCGCAGATGATCATGTGGGATCCTGCGCAGAACGACGTGCAGAAGCCGGAGGACATTCTCGCCACGGGAGCCCAGGTGCTCCACTTCGACGGTGTTTCCTACATCGACTACATGATCGCCGCCGGATACATGACTGCCGAGCAGAGCAACCCGAGCTATGGCGGCGCGCCCACCGAGTGGATCGCCCAGAGCGGCAACTTCTTCCAACAGGGTTTCGCCACCAACGAGGTGTACAAGTACGAGAACGAGATTCCGTGGAAGGACGACGCCCCAGCCGACGTCAGCTACTACACGGTCAAGGACCTCGGGTTCGACAACTACGCCGCGACCATGGCGATTCGGGCTGATCGCCTCGAGGAATTCACGCCATGCCTCCAGGTCCTCGTCCCGGCGCTCCAGCAGGCATGGGTCGACTACCTGGCCGACCCCACGCCGATCACCGACAAGCTGGTCGAGCTCAACGACGTCTACGACACGTACTGGAAGGTCAGCGTTCCACTCAACACGGCAGGTTTTGCCCTGCTCGAAGATGAAGGCATGGCTGACAACAGCCCCGACGGGACGTACTGCAGCGTCGACCCCGAGCGCGTGCAGGCCCTGTACGACATCTTGAAGCCGATCTATGACGCTGACGGCGTCGAGATCTCCGCCGACCCGACGTCGGTCTACGACAACAGCTTCTGCGAGGGTGCTCCGGGTCGCTGACCGTCATCACCGAACCGTTCACATGTGGGGCCGGCCCTTCGGGGCCGGCCCCACGACGTTTCGTCGTCACCGGGCGTACGCGCAGAGATCGAACAGATTGCCCTCCGGGTCGGAACAGTTGGCGATCGAGCCGTAGGGCTCGATCCTGACCGGGGACACGAGAGAGCCACCGAGTTGGAGCAAACGAGTCAGTTCCGCTTCGAAGGCCTCGACCTCGCAGGCCAGATCGAGATGCACGGACCCGCGGCGTGGGGTGCCGCGCTGCAATCCGATCCGGCGAACACCGTCACGCGAAGACAGCACGACCCATCGGTCGCCGTCCTCGCGTTCCGTTTCGATCAGATCGAGTGCAGACGACCAGAACGCCGTCTGGAGCACTGGATCGGCGACGTCGATCGTGACCAGATCGAATCGGGCACTCACGACGTGCTCTCACCGAGGACGTCTGCTCGCCTCACTCAGCGTCCGAACTCGAACGCCGAGATCTCTGACAGCGCGGCCGCGAACGCCGTCACCGCCGCCTCGAACAACTGCTCCCCCAATTCGGGCGTCGCGGGGGTCGGGTCACCGATGTGACCGTCCGGCCCGAAATCGTTCGAGAGCCACCCGAAGGAGACTTTGCCGCCGAACTTCACGTAGGTGTTCTCGGCGAGCCGTTCGGGAACGTTCCGCGTCGCCGCAGTCATGTCGACCAACTCAGGAGCCAGGAACAGCATCAGTGAGGTCTCATCGGTCCCGCCGTGGATCCCCATCCCCATTTCGCCGGCGGCCGAGAGCCCACCCTGGTCGGGCGGCACACCGGGGTGGGCCAGGAATGTCTGCAGCCCGTGTGCTAGGCGAATCTCGCGATTGGCGACACCGAGCAGCGCCGAATTGCCTCCGTGGCCGTTGAACCAGACGAGCTTGCGAGCCGGTGTCGTGGCGATGCAGCGGCCGATGTCGCCCAACACCCCCATCATCGTCTCGTTCGACAGCCAGATCGTCCCTGACGACCACGCATGCTCGTTCGACTTGGTGTATGCCAACGAAGGCAGCAGCCACGCATCGACGTCGGAGCCGACACGCTCCACCGCCGCTTCGGCGACACGCTCGGCGATCAGGAGATCGGTGCTCAACGGCAGGTGCGGCCCGTGCTGTTCGATCGCACCCAGCGGCTGGACGACCACCGATCGTTCCGAAAGCGCTCGATCCAACTGAGGAACGCGCAAATCTGCCAAACGTCGTGTCACAGGAGACCACGTTAGTGGCGCGGGTCCAGCAGAATAGGCGTGTGCCCAAGCGACTCGTGTCCCGTCACAATGACGATTACGACGCGATCGTTATCGGGGCCGGGCACAACGGTCTGATCGCGGCCGCCTACCTCGCCAAGGCAGGAGTTTCGACGCTGTTGATCGAAGCCCGCGATTCGGTCGGAGGAACCGCATCGAGCGAGTCGTTCTGCGGCGCCACCGTCAACATCTGCAACTGCGATCACATCACGTTCCGGACGACGCCGGTGATCGAGGAACTCGACCTCGCGGCACACGGGTTGAAGTACCTCGACGTCGAACCCGCACAGCACCACATCGCCTGGGTGGACGGGGCGACATGGACACAGCACTTCGACATCGACGCCACCCTCGATTCGATCGGCAAGGTCTGCCCCAACGAGGTGATCGGGTACCGGCGCTACCTCAGGGCCGCCAAGCCTGCCGTCAGCATGATCTTCGAAGCCGCCTCATCGCGGCCGACTGCGCAATCCCTCACCCGGCTGGCGCTGAAGAAACGGATGGCGGGCACACGATCGCTGCTGCGTTGGAGCCGGCTCAGTGCCGCCGACGTCCTCAGAACATTCTTCGATCACGATGCACTCGCCGGTACTGCTGCTGTCAGTGGACCGATGGTCTGGGGCGTCAGCCCGGAACTCCCTGGCACCGGGCTCGGCGCGCTCTCGCATGCGATCCGCCACGTCGCCAAAGTCGGGCGCCCGGTCGGCGGGAGCGGTGCGATGCCCGAGTCGGTCAGGGTCGCCTTCGAGTCCGCCGGCGGCTCACTCAAAACGGGAACCAGAGTCGTCGAGATCTTCTGCGAAGGATCGGCCGCGCGTGGTGTCCGGGTCGCCGACGGAACCGAGTACCGATCCACAGCGGTGATTTCTGCATGCGACCCCCACAGCACGTTTCTGACGTGGCTCAAGGATCCCCCGCCGACCGCCACGAAGCTGATCGGTCGGTGGCGCAACGTCCCCCATCACGACGGATTCGAGTCGAAGATCGACGCAGTGCTGAGTGCGCCGCCAGTGCTCAGAGGGCTCGGCGAACCGAGCGCGACGACGATGGTGATCGCCCCGTCGCTGGCCGAGATCGACCGCGGCTACCACATGATGCGCCACGGTGAGGTACTCGATCGACCTGGACTGCTCGTCAACGTCCCCACCGTGCTCGATCCGACGATGGCCCCGTCTGGTCATCCCGGTCGGCACGTGCTCAGCCTGGAGGTGTTGTACACGCCCTACGGCTTGGCCGGCGGCTGGCCGAACTCCGGCGAACCGACTCGATGGATGGAGCGCTTTGCCGAGTTGTGCGAGCCGGGCTTGCTCGACTCGATCGTCGACTATCGGGCGATGACACCTGACATCTACGAACGTGATTTCAACCTCCCGGGCGGTCACGCCTCCAGCTTTGCCGGCGGTCCGCTCGCTGTCTTCCGCAGCAGGGATCCGGAACTGACCCGCTACGAAACGGCGGTCACGGGGCTGTTCCTGACCGGCGCAGCGACATTCCCGGGAGCCGGCATCTGGGGCGCCAGCGGGCGCAACTGCGCCACGGTGGTGCTCGACCGACTCGGCATGGCCAGGTGACCTGCGACCCGGGCGGAATGGAAACGTCAACTCGGTGGTTTGATGCAGTAACGGTCATTCAGACCGCACATGAAACGAGATCATGAACACCGGTTCGCTCAAGCTCGGCCGACTCTTCGGGATCGCCGTCAACCTCCACTGGAGCGTTGGTTTGATCGCGTTGCTGATCGGCAGCAGCCTCGCCCAGGAGATCGGCTGGTTCGCCGCTTCGGTCGGCGTGGTGGCCTTCCTTGCTTCGATTCTCGTTCACGAGTTCGCCCATGCGCTGACTGCTCGTCGCTTCGATGTGACTACCTCGTCGATCCAGCTGTGGGCCCTGGGTGGGGTCGCCAGGCTCGACCGTGAGGCGCCGACCGCCAAGGCGGAGGGCTGGATCGCGGCGGCTGGGCCGCTCGCCAGCGTGGCGATCTCGATCATCACGATCGGTTCGTGGCTGGCGCTTCGCGCGGACGGATCCAGCGGCGAGTTGGCTGCGGTGCTGGGATGGCTCGGGGTGATCAACGCTTCGCTGGCTCTCTTCAATCTGCTTCCGGGAGCACCCCTCGACGGAGGACGGATCCTCAAGGCCGTTCGCTGGGCGATCCACGGCGATCGCTACCGTGCCGCCCGCGAGGCCGGCAAGGCAGGCACGTACATCGGCGGGTCGCTGGTCGTGCTCGGCACGTATCTGATGTTGCGCGGTGCGCCGGGCGTGTGGTTGATGGTGACCGGTCTGTTCATCGTCGCCAATGCCAAGGTCGAGATTGCAGCGGCCAACATGTCGGCACGACTCGACGGCGTCAAGGTCCGCGACCTCACGTGGTTCGGAGTCGCCGCCGCCGGAACCGACATGGATGCCGACTCGATGCTGTGGCAGCGTGGTCGTTTGGGTCAGGCGGGTGGCGTGACCGTGACCGACAGCGCAGGTACCCCCCAGGGCCTCGTGCTCGAGGAGCAGCTGTGGGCGGTGCCGGTCAACGATCGACCTTGGGTGATGTTGACCCAACTGATGGTGCCATTCGACCGACTCGCCCAGGCCGGCCCGGACGAGGATCTGTCAGCGGTGCTCCCCCGGCTCAACCCTGCTCGCCCTGCAGTCACCGTCTGGCAGGACGGACGACTCGTCGGCCTCGTCTCGCCGCGGCGTCTACGAGAACGACTCGGCATGCTCAACTAGGTTGATCTGACCCGGTCAGGCGTCGCGCACGTCCCACGCCCGCTTGGCGACCGGAGGCTGGTCGCTCCACGGGAAGTTGATCCAGAGATCGGTCCGTTTCCAGACGTAGTCGCACTTCACCAAGGAGTGCGACTTCTCGTAGATCACGGCAGTTCGGACAGCTCCCACCTTGCCTTCGCAAAACTTCTCGACGCTCTTCAGGGTGTGTCCCGTGTCCGCCACATCGTCGACGATCAGGATCCTGGCGTCGTGGAGGTCGACGAAGTCTGGTGCAGGCGGCATGATCCGCGGCACTTCGAGCCGCTCGTCGACGCCGGTGTAGAACTCGACGTTCATCGTGTAGGTGTTCTTCACCGAGAGTGCGTATCCCATCGCCCCACCGATCAGCAGGCCACCGCGGGCAATCGACAGGATCATGTCGGGCTCGTAATCATCGTCGGCGACCATTTGCGCTAACTCCCTCGACGCCTTTCCGAAGGTCTCCCAGGTGAGTATTTCGCGCTCGTCCGACATATGCATTGCGAGGCTACCGCGTTCGGCGCAACGCAATCGCTGAGCGTCTCCGTAGGGCGATCATGTCACCTTGGTTCCTTCGATACCTTCTTCGGCCGGTGGGTACTGCGGATCGATGCGTTCGAGCTGCTCGCGCAGGATCTTGGCGATCACGAGGTTGCGGACCCACTTGTGATCGGCAGGAACCACGTACCACGGCGCCGCTTCCGTCGACGTCTTGCGGATCGCCTCCTGGAACGCGTCCTGATACTCATCCCACAGCGCACGATCATCGAGATCGCCCAGCCGAAACTTCCAGCGCTCGGTCGGATCATCGATTCGGTCCTGAAGTCGAGCCCGCTGCTCCTCGCGAGAAATGTTCAGGAACAGCTTGACGACGTGGGTCCCCTCGTCGCCGAGCATCTGCTCGAAGTTGCGAATGTGGTCGAACCTTCGCTTCCATACTGCCTTCGGAGCGAGTTGCTTGACGCGCACGACCAGAACGTCCTCGTAATGGCTCCGGTTGAAGATCCCGATCATGCCTTTCGGCGGACAGTGGGCGTGCACCCGCCAGAGGAAGTCGTGGGCGCGCTCCTCTTCGGACGGTACGCCGAACGGGCGCACGATGATCCCAGCCGGGTTGACGCCGGTCATCACCGACCGGATCACGCCGTCCTTTCCGCCGGCGTCCATCGCTTGGATCACGATCAGCAATGCCGATTCCGATGCTGCGAAGAAGCGGTCCTGGAGCGCCGCCACGTGCTCCAACTGCTTGGCCAGGTCGTCGAGCGCCTGTTGCTTGTCCCAGCCGAAGTCTTCATCGGGCCGGTGGCCCGACAACTTGGTCGAATTGTCACCGAGACACGTCCTGATCTCTTTGCTGATCTTGATGTTTGGCATCAGCGCACGGTAGTACGCATGCCGATCCGGGCTGATGAAACGAGAGAGGGTTGCTTTGTATTCGAGCACTGAGGGTGTAACGTCCGTCACACCTCGGCCGGAATTCCCGGTCGTCGAGTTCCAGGGGGAAGCACCAGGATGAAGACAATTCGTCGATCTCGGGCACGTCACTTCGTCGTGCCAATGATCGCAGCAGTGATCGCCGCCTCGTGTGGTGGCGGTGACGACGAGGTCGCCGAAACGAGCAGCTCGAGCGCCGAGCAGACCGGCGGCTCGGCCACATCGGAAGACACCGGCGCCGCCAGCGACACGGCCGCCACCAGCGAGGAGAGCTCCAGTGTCGGCCCGGTCGTCGAGACCCTGCCGCCGGAGACGCTCCCACCCCAACCCGTCAAGGGCGGAACGCTGCGAGTCGGGATCCTCGCCGAGACCGGCGGCCTCAACCCGGCGATCTCGAGTTTCTCGGCCGTCGGCTACATGATGGGCGACGCCGTGTTCGACAATCTGGCGGTGTACGCCGCCGACGGATCAGTCGTGCCGTACCTCGCCGAGTCGTTCACGCCGAACGACGACTTCTCCTCCTGGCAGATCAAGGTCCGCGATGGGATCACCTTCCACGACGGTGAGCCGCTCAACGCCGATGCCTTGGTCGCCAATGTCACCGCTCAGCTGACCGGCCCGCTGGTCGGGATCGCGGTGAGGGTCTTCTTGCCGACCGAGGGCGCCGTCGAGAAGATCGACGAAATGACGATCCAAGTCAACCTGCTCCAACCGTCGGCCTACTTCCCGTCGCTCCTCACCGGGCAGTTGGGCATGGTCGCATCGCCGAAGTGGCTCGCTGCCGCGGCGGCCGACGGAACGTTGAACCAGATGCCGGTCGGCACCGGGCCGTTCAAGATCGAGAGCCGTACGGAAGACTCGGTCACCCGGTTCGTCCGGAACGACGCGTGGTGGGGCGGCGACGTGCTGCTCGATGCCGTCGAGTTCTACCCGGTCGAGGACGGAGCGTCTCGCGCCGACCTGTTCTTCGGCGGCGAACTCGATGTGATCCAGACGACCGATCAGGCCGACATCCTCGACCTTCGCGACGACGAGACCGTTCAGCACATCTACGATGACTCGGGCGAAGAGTCGTTCGCGATGATCAACACCGCCAGCCCGCCGTTCAACGACATCCGCGCTCGCCAGGCGCTGACCTATGCAACTCCCCGGCAGAACTACATCGACCTGATCGGTCTCGGCGTTGCTCGCGGGGCCGACTCGCGATTCATCCCCGAGAGCCCGTACTTCAACCCTGATGTGGTCCAGGAAGGTGACGAGCCGGACAAGGCCGTCGCGCTCGCCACCGAGTATTGCGCCGAACTGGGCAACGAGGTCAACACCGTTACCGGGGGTCCGACCTGCACCGACGGCAAGATCAACATGGAGTTCCAGTACTCAGGCCCATCGGTCGTCCAGGACCGCATCGCCGAACTCCTCAACGAGGGATGGAGCGCAGCGTTCAACGTCACGAACGACGTCTTGTTGGAAGACGAGCACATCAACCAGACTGCGTTCGGTCAATACAACGTCAATACCTGGCGTCAGTTCGGCGCCGAGGACCCGTACTACGACAACCTGTGGCTCGGCTGCTCGTCGATCGGGGGCATCTCGTTGAACTGGCCGCGATACTGCGACGAGGCACGCGACGCGACGCTGCTGGCGGCGCAGTTGGAGCCGGACCCCGCCGCCCGTGCGGGGCTCTACCAACAGGCAGAGCAGCAGATCCACGACGCCTACACCTACATCTTCTTCATCCATTCCACATGGGAGCTCGGTCTTCAGGAGAACGTCCGTGCGGCGTGCAACAAGATGACTCCGGAAGGTGTCCAGATGAAGTGCGCAGTGATCGGTCGGATGTGGTACGACACGATCTGGCTCGACTGATCGGCCTCATTCACCCTTGAATCCGATCAATTTGAGTCCGATCCATTCGACCCGACGATCAGAGTCCACATGAACTATTGGCTACAGCGTTTGGGCATGGCGGTGTTGTTGTTGATCGCCGTCAGCGCCCTCACGTTCGGATCGATGAACGTCCTTGGCGATCCGCTCTTCAACATCTTGGGGCCGATCGCCAACGACACCACCAATCCGAAGAGCGTCGCTCTCATCGAGGCCGCCAAAGCTGAGTACAACCTGGACAAGCCGCTCCCCGAGCGGTACGTCCGGTGGCTCGGCGGCTTCGTGACCGGCGACATGGGTGTCCAGTTCAGTAGTGACGGGCAACCTCCTGTGTCCGGACTGATCAAGGAGCGACTGCCACGGTCCTTCACGCTGCTCGTGATGGCGCAGGTGATAGCTGCTGCGATGTCGATTCCGTGGGCGCTCTGGTCGGCGTCGCGGGCGAACTCGGCGATCGACCGAACGTCGACGCTGATGACCTTCCTGGTGATCGCCCTGCCCACGTTCGCGCTCGGCGTGATCTTGAAGTTCATCTTTGCCATAAAACTTGGTTGGTTCCCACAGCGATACATTGCCGGCGACCCCACGTTCACGCACCTCAAACAACTGTTCCTGCCTGCCCTGACGATCGCATTGCCGGCGGCCGCGATCTACCAGCGACTGCTGCGGACCGATCTGATCACGACCCTCCAGGAAGACTTCATCCTGATGGCGCGCAGCAAAGGTGTTTCGCGCAGGAACGTGCTGTTCAAGCACGCCCTGCGCCCGTCGTTGTTCTCGTTCGTCACCGTGTTCGGTATCAACACCGGTGCGCTGATCGGCGGTTCGCTGGTCGCCGAGGGGATCTACGGCGTCCCGGGGGTCGGCAGCGCGATCGTGGAGGCAACCGCTCGTGAGGACTTCCCGGTAGTGCTGGCGATCGTGATGATCATTGCCACCACCTTCGTGCTGGTCAACTTGGCGGTCGACGTGATCTACTCCCTGATCGATCCGCGAGTGCGCCGATGAGTGCGACCGATCTCGTGGACGAGGCGGCAGCGATCGAAGCCGATGATGACGCGGCCCAGCGGCGCCGCATCGGCCTGATGTTCTGGATCTGCATCGGCTGGCTCGTGGTGATCGTGCTGGCCGCCCTGTTCGCACCGTGGCTGCCATTGAAGGATCCCGACAAGAACTTCCTGGTCCGGGGCGATCGGCCTCCGTACGCGCCCTCCGGTACCCACTGGTTCGGAGCAGACCAAGACGCCCGTGACGTGTTCTCGCGAACGATCTTCGGTGCCAGGATCTCGCTGATCGTCGGTTTCGTGGCGATCGCGTTCGGCATGATCGTCGGTGGAACACTGGGCATCATTGCCGGCTACTTCCGAGGAGCAGCGGATCGCACCATCACGTTCTGCTTCACCGTGCTGCTGTCGTTTCCGTCGCTCGTCCTGGCGATCCTGATCACGACGCTGATGGACCGCAGCCTGGTGACGATCTCGTTGACGCTCGGTTTTCTGGCTATCGCACCGGTTGGTCGGCTCGCTCGGGCAACCACGATTCAATTCGCCGATCGCGAGTTCGTCGTCGCGGCACGCACGATGGGCGCCAAACATCCGCGGATCATCATTCGCGAACTACTACCGAACGTGGTGATCCCGATGGGTGCCTTGGCATTGCTCGGGATGGCGGTGGCGATCGTTGCCGAAGGAGCGTTGGCATTCCTCGGGCTCTCGATCCAAGATGGCGAAAGCTGGGGCAAGCTGATCCTGCTGGGGTCCGGTACCCGCGAACTCGAAAAGGCTCCCTGGATCGCGTTTGCTCCGATCCTGATCCTGTTCCTCACGGTGGTTGCCCTCAACTTCGCCGGCGACAAGGTGCGCGCCTACTTCGATGTCAAGGAGATCGCTCTGTGACCGGCCTGCAAACCGAAGGCAGGATCAGTGACGGGCAACTGCTCGATGTCACCGACCTCAAGACCCACTTCCGAACCGATCGCGGGCTGGTCAGGGCGGTCGACGGGGTCACGTTCACGCTCGAGCGTGGCAAGGCACTCGGCGTCGTGGGCGAATCCGGGTCAGGCAAGACCGTGCTCAGTCGATCGATCATGGGCCTGCTCCCCTCGACGGCGGTGCTCAGCGGATCGGTCAAGTTCGCCGGCCAGGAGGTGCTCGGGCTCGACTCCAAGCAGATGCGACATCTGTGGGGCCGTGAGATGTCGATGGTGTTCCAGAATCCGATGGTGTCGCTCAACCCGTTGATGCGAATCGGCAAGCAGATCATCGAACCGCTCCAGATCCACCTCGGGATGGACAACGTCGACGCCAAGGCAACCGCGGAGCGATTGCTCCGCGACGTCCGGATCCCCGAGCCGGAGAAGCGGCTCAACCAGTACCCGCACGAGCTCTCCGGCGGGATGCGTCAGCGGGTGATGATCGCGATCGCGCTCGCGTGTGGTCCCACCCTGTTGTTCGCGGACGAACCGACCACGGCGCTCGACGTCACGGTCCAGGCCCAGATCCTCGAACTGATCGCCGAGCAGCGCAAGGACCGCAACATGTCGGTCATCCTCGTGACGCACGACCTCGGTGTCGTGGCCGGCCACACCGACGAGATCGCCGTGATGTACGGCGGTCGGCTGGTCGAGAAGGCTCCGACCAGGACGCTCTTCGCCAACATGAAGATGCCGTACACGATGTCGTTGATGCGCAGCATCCCGAAGATCGAAGATCCGAGCCACACCCGGTTGCTCACGATCCCTGGGCGACCGCCCGATCTCGTCCATCCTCCGAAGGGCTGTCGTTTTGCGCCGCGGTGCGCGTATGCCCGTGACAAGTGCCGGCAGGAAGATCCACCGCTCGTGACCGCTGATTCGCCGGACCACGTGTACGCCTGCTGGTATCCCGTCGGGTCTCCCGAGTTCCAAGAACGCGACGTCGAAGTGATGGTTCGGCTCGGTCAGACGGCGCAGGCCTCCTGATGGCGGGTACCGGAAAAGCGCACCTGCGTGATGGTGACGTCGTCCTGCGGGTCGAGGATCTCGTCGTCGAGTTCCCGATCGGTCGCCACGGCAAGGTCAGCGCAGTCGCCGGAATCTCGTTCGACGTGCTCCGCGGCGAGACACTCGGGATCGTCGGCGAATCGGGGTGCGGGAAGTCGACGACCGGTCGGGCGATCATGCAGATCAGCAAGCCGACGGGCGGTTCCGTCGTTTTCGAAGGAACCGACCTCACGACGCTCAAGTTCGAGCAGCTTCGCTCGGCGCGGACCAAGATCCAGATGATCTTCCAGGATCCGATCTCCTCGCTCAACCCCCGCCGTACCGTGCGCGACAGCGTGATGGACCCACTCGACATCTGGAGTCGCGGCACCGAAGCCGAACGCGACGTGGTCGTCGACGCGATTCTCGAGCACGTCGGGATCGACCCGGCGCGTGCTGCCGAGAGTCGACCCCACCAGTTCTCCGGCGGACAATGCCAACGGATATCGATCGCCCGGGCACTCGTACTCGACCCGACGCTGATCATCTGTGACGAGCCGGTGTCGGCTCTGGACGTGAGCGTCCAGGCCCAAGTCCTCAACCTGCTCGAGGATCTCAAGGCGGAGTACGGGTTGACGTTGATCTTCATCGCCCACGACCTCGCGGTGGTCAAGAACATCAGTGATCGTGTCGCCGTGATGTATCTCGGGAAGCTGTGCGAAGTCGCCAACAGCGACGACCTCTACAGCCGCCCGGCACATCCCTACACACGAGTGCTGATCGACTCGATCCCGGTCCCCGACCCGTTCGTCGAGGTGCTCGGAACGACGATCACCGGTGAGCCGCCCTCCCCCGTGAATCCGCCGACAGGGTGTCGGTTCCATCCGCGCTGCCCGCACGCCGACGAAATCTGCCGTTCGACGGAACCGATCATGCAGCCGCTTGGTGGCGGCCACTTCGTCGCCTGTCATCACCCACTCGTGATGCCAGTCGAGCTGTCGACGCAACACTGATACCGTCGGCCGCGATGCCCACGTTCACCCCCATCGAGTCGCCACGCTCGTTACGCAGCACGCTCGGCGCCTTTCGAGCAGGGTTCGGGGACCCCACCACCGTGATCTCCGATGGCCAGTTCTTGCACGCCACGTTGACACCCGATGGACCGGGAACGCTGCGGATCCGGTGGGCCTCTGACCCGGCAACGCCCGATCAGGCCGGCCTGACATCAGATGCTTGGGGGGATGGCGGCGACTGGTTGCTGGCACGAGTACCCGGCCTGACCGGGTTGTTCGACCATCCGGTGTCGTGCGACGAGGGCCACCCGATCGTCGAACGGGCGCTGCGGATGACCCGCCTGCGCCGGATCGGGGCCAGCGGAAACCCCTATCACCACCTCCTGCCGACGATCATCGCACAGCGGATCACCGCCGGCGAGGCGCTGAAACAGTGGGCCAGACTCGTGTCGAGGTTCGGCGAACCTGCCCCCGGCCCTCTCGACCTGATCGGGCGACTCCGGCTGCCACCAACGCCGGAACGGCTGCTTGCCACGCCGGCCTGGTCATTGCACCCACTCGGGATCGAGTCCAAGCGAGCGAGAACGCTGAAGGAGGTTGCCAGACACGCCGCCAAGCTGTGGGGCTGGGCCGAGCTCGGAACCGAAGCGTTGGCGACCAAGCTGGCACTGATCCCGGGAGTCGGGCCATGGACGATCGGGTCGGTCCTCGGGCCGGCCGTAGGTGCCGTCGACGCCGTTGTCGTCGGCGATTTCCACTATCCGAACATCGTCTCGTGGGCGCTCGCCAACGAACCTCGTGGCACCGACGAACGGATGCTCGAGCTGTTGGAGCCATATCGTGGACAGCGCGGACGCGTGCTCGCCGCAATTGTGAGCACAGCCGGCAAAGCGCCGTCGTACGGGCCACGCAAACGGATCGTCCCGATTGCGACGATGTGAGCGGCGGGGTCGGCTGCCGTCGGTCAGGCCAGCCAGATAGCGTGATGAGCGTGTTCCGCCAACCTCGACCGTCAGCGTGATGCGTCGCAGCGATTGGTTCGAGCGTGATGGCTCCTGACCGCAAGCACGGCCATCTCCCGGCGCTGGACGGTCTCCGAGGGCTGGCGGTGGTTGCCGTGCTGTTCTTCCATGCCGGCAAGATGCCTGGCGGGTTTCTTGGTGTCGACCTGTTCTTCGCACTCTCCGGGTTCTTGATCACGACACTGCTGCTGGCCGAGGTCCAAGCCACTCACCGGGTTCACCTGCTCGCATTCTGGGGTCGACGGTTCCGTCGCCTCCTTCCGGCGGTGTTGTTCCTGCTCGTCGTCGTCACCGTGATCACGACGATCGTTGCCTCGGTACCCGAACGTGCGGCGACCCTCGATGACGGGCCATGGGTCCAGGCCTATCTGGCGAACTGGCACGCGATCGCCGGCAACAGCGGGTATTGGGCTTCGTTCGACCTGCCCCGGATGTTCGGCCACCTCTGGAGCCTGGCGATCGAGGAGCAGTTCTACGTCGTATGGCCGCTGCTGATCGCCTTGATCGCGTGGCGCACGAAGCACATCAACAACGTGGTGATCATCGTGTGCATCGTGGCCTCGGCCTTGTCATTGGTTCAGATGATCCATCTGTTCGATCCAACCGATCCCAGCCGCGTCTACATCGGCACCGACACGAGAGCCAGCAGCCTGCTGCTCGGGGCGGTCTGCGCCGCCGCCCCGGTTCAGATCGCTGCGATGAGGCTGCTGGGAGCCCGCCGGTTCAACGTGATCGGGTCTTTGATCGTCGCCGTCCTCGGGGTGGCCTGGTTCGTTGTGGATGGCCCGAACTCGCCGTGGTTGTTCCGGGGCGGGCTGTTCGCGCACTCGCTGCTCTCCGGCGTTCTCGTGCTCGGCTGCGCCACCAACCCCGAGGCTTGGTTGTCGCACGTGCTCGGCTGGGAACCATTCCGGGTGATCGGTGAGATGTCGTACAGCCTGTACCTCTGGCACTGGCCGATCTACACGCTGCTGTCTCCCGACCGTACCGATCTCTCGGGGTGGGGTCTGATGGCCGTCCGCCTGCTCGTCTCCGGCGCAGCCGCGGCGATCTCCAAGTACTTGGTGGAGGACCCGGTTCGTTTCCGGGCGGCATGGGCTCGAGGTCGACGTGGAGTCGTCGTTCTCGTCGCGTCGATGTCGGGCGTTGCCCTGTTCTGGCTGGTCGTCCCCCAACCGAACACCACCGCAGCGGTCTTCACGCTCGACCAGTTGGCGACGACGAGCACCGCGCCGCCGAGCAGTACCACCACGCCCACCACGACAAGCACCACGACACAGTCGACCGTCGCTCCCGGCGTCGAACCGCCAGTGACCGTCTCGACCACCGAGGCGGTCACCACGACAACGACGACCGTGCCGGTCACGACGACCACGCTGCTGCCGGCAACGAGCCGAGTCCTGGTGGTCGGCGACTCGGTCGCATTCGACCTCTGGCCGGGTGTCGAAGCTGGCTTGGTGGCGAGCAACGTCACCGCCTACGAATACGCCAGGCCAGGCGCCTCGCTGCTCGATACGCGATACGCCTCGGTCGCCGAGATCGAGGCGGCGATCACCGAGATCAGCCCGGATCTCGTGATCTACCTCGCGTCGCTCTGGGACTACGGCACCGTCGAGGCGCAACAGGCGGCATATCAGCACTTCACCGAGTTCGTGTTGGGGCGTGGCAGCCGGGTGGTGTTGATCACGATCCCGCCGCTCCGTGATGACCAGCAGAACGAAGCCCTGACGCCGCTCGCCGGGATCATGACCGAGCTCGCTGCGCAACATCCCGGGGTGGTCCAGGTGCTCGACAGCAACGGTGCCTGGGGGCCGACATTCGCGCAAGACGTCAACCTCGACGGCGTTCCGGAACGCAAGCCTGACGGCGTCCACGCCTGCCCATCGGGTTCGGCGATGTACGCCAACTGGTTGTTGGGTGAGTTGGCGAGTCGGTTTTCCGGCTTCGTTGCTGCCACCCCCGAAGCGTGGGCGACCGGGGCATGGACGAACGATCCGCGGTACACGACGCCGGACGGGATCTGCGCTGCAATCGGCTGACTCGCTCGATTGCGACGCAGCCGGAGTCTTGACGATTGGTCCGACTACGATCTCGCCATCGTGTCGTCCCGCCCGCTGACCATCAACCGACAATTCGACACCATCGACACCATCGACACCATCGACGATCGTTCGGACGACCAGTCATGATCGATGTACGGAATGCACACTGGTGGCGAATGCTGCGCCATGCTTTTCCCGTCTACGTGCTTTCGAGATTGTGCGTTGCAGCCGGGTCGGCGGTGGTCGCCGCCGAGCTCCGCCACGACGCCAACTTCGCCGAGGAGAACCAGCTGCAGCCCGACCCGGACGGTTTCAACACCGTCGGCAGTGCAGTACGACCGATCACCAACGTGCTCACGTCGTGGGACGGCCTGTGGTACATGGACATCGTTCGGCACGGCTACCCGGAGTCGATCCCTCCCGACATCACCTACTTCCAGAAGGAGGCCCGCGCCGCTTTCTTCCCCCTCTTCCCGATCCTCGGGCGGGCCGCGGCTTGGGTGATCCCCGGCGGTGACACCTTCGCCGTGCTGACCTTGAACCTGATCCTCGGGCTGATTGCGGTGGTGCTGATCGGCCTGCTCGGCCAACGCCTGTATGGCGAACGGGTCGGCAAGACGACGGCCACATTGGTCGCCCTGTTCCCCGGCAGCTTCGTGCTCTCGTTCGCGTACAGCGAGGCATTGATGCTGGTCGTTGCCGCAGCGTGCATGTTGTGCCTCTACGACCGTAAGTGGATCGCAGCGGGGGTGTTCGCAGCGCTCACCACGGCGACGCGGCCCAACGGTGTCGCGATCGTGGTTGCCTGTGCCGTTGCGGCCTTCATCGCGATTCGGGAAGAACGCCAGCGCGACTGGCGCCCGCTCGCCGCCGTGTTGCTGTCGCCGATCGGCTTCATCACCTTTCAAGTGTGGCTCGGGCAGCACACCGGGGAGTCGGGAGCCTGGTTCCGGGTGCAACGCGAGGCCTGGGGCGAAGGCGCCAGTTTCGGATGGACGGCGATCAAGAACAGTGCCGAGGCGATCACTGCCCCGCTGACGTCACCGACCGACACGATCACGGCGATCAGCTTCGCGGCCACATTGCTGCTGCTCTGGCTGGCTTGGCATGCCCGAATGCCGTGGTGGCTCCACGCCTACTCGTGGACGGTCGTCGCACTGATGTTGGCGCCGGCCACCGTGACCGCCCGACCACGCTTCTTGTTCACCGCCTTCCCGCTGCTGATCGGCGCTGCCAGGTGGTACGAGGATCGTCGCCGCATCGATGACACGCTCTGGCCGGTCACGATGGCTGCGTGCGGCGCCGGTTTGGCAACGCTGGCCGGGCTGTACGGCGTCTACGGCGCAATTCCGTGAGCAGCTCGCCGGCAGCCCCGATCGAACGCGCCTGCGTTCGAACCGGGTTGTTGCTTGCCGTCCTGGCATATCTCCCTGCCCTGACGACGGCACCGGGACGGATGCCGAGCGATTCGAAGTTGTACCTGTACCTCGATCCGGGCAGGTTCATGGCGGATGCCGCCTCGACGTTCGATCCCCGTCAATTCGGCGGATGGGTGCCGCACCAGCACGTCTCGTACCTGTGGCCGGCAGGGCCGTGGTTCTGGCTGTTCGACACCCTCGGAGTGCCGGACTGGATCGCCCATCGGCTGTGGATCGGGACCCTGATGGTTGCCGCCGGGCTCGGAGTCCGATGGTGCGCTCGCCTGCTCGGTCTCGGACCGGTCCCGGCGGCGGTGGCTGCAATCGTCTATCAACTGTCTCCGTACGTGCTCCCCTACGTGTCGCGCACGTCCGTGCTGCTGCTCCCTTGGGCGGGCCTCGGCTGGATCGTCGGCTTCACGATCAGGGCCACGCGACGAAGGACGTGGGGCGACCCTGCGGCGATCGCACTCGTCGTGTTCACGGTCGGATCCGTCAATGCAACCGCGCTGGCCATGATCATTCCGGCTCCGGCGCTCTGGCTCGTGCATGCGGCGTGGTCGCGAAGCGTGCGGTGGCGCGCCGCAGCCCTCGTGGCCGTCGAGGTCGGCGTGCTCTCGATCGGCGTCTCGATGTGGTGGATCGTGATGCTGTCGATCCAGGGCAAGTTCGGCGCAGATGTGCTCCCCTACTCCGAATCGCTTGCTGATGTTTCGTTGACGGCGACATCGCCGGAGGTCTGGCGGAGCCTCGGGTACTGGCTGTTCTACATCCGTGACCCGTACGCCGCGACGACGACCGAGTCGCTTCGCTATCTCTCCTCGACACCGTCGATCATCGTCAGCTATCTGGTCCCGATCGTGTGCCTCGCCGGCTTGACGTTCGTGCGGTGGCCGCATCGACGATTCGCCGCGCTGCTCGTCGGTGCCGGGGCGATCCTTGCCGTCGGCGTCCATCCGCTCGACGACAAGTCGCCGTTGATGAGGCTGTTGGCCGGCAACGCCGAGAGCGGAGTCGCGCTGGCATTGCGCAGCAGCACGCGGGCCATCCCGGTGATGACCCTCGGGCTGGCGCTCGCGGCCGGATCCCTGGTCGGCGGCTTCGTGGATTTGCGACTCCCTGGTGATCGGCGATCGCGCCTTCGCGATCGCCGGGTTGGGCTCGAACTGGTTGTTGCCGGCGTACTGGTGACGTTGGCGGTCGTCAACCTCCCGTCACTTTGGAACGGAGCATTCGTCGATCCTGCACTGGCTCGCGATCAGGATCCACCCGAGGCGTGGCGGGAAGCCGCCGCCATGCTCGATCGCTCCGGGAGCGACGCGCGGGTGCTCCAGCTTCCCGGGGCGGAGTTCGGAGCGTTTCGATGGGGCTACACGGTCGATCAGCCGCTGCCGGGCCTGACCGAGAAGCCGTTGGTGACACGAGATCTGTTGCCACTCGGCTCGGCCGGTGCGATGGATCTGCTGTTCGCGTTCGACAACCGGATTCAAGACGGCGTGTTGGAGCCCGCCTCGGTCGCTCCGATCGCCAGGTTGCTCGGCGTCGACACGATCTGGTTGGCGAACGACCTCGCCTACGACCGATTCCAGACAGCTCGCCCGCCCGTCGTGAGCGACCTGGTCGGCGCTGCGGACGGTGTGAATGGACCATCGCCGTTCGGGGAGCTGACCCTCAACATCCCCGACATCTCGATGACCGACGAGCGGGCGCTCGGCGACCCCCGCGTCGGCCAACCTGTCAATCCCGTCGATTTGTTCACGATCGACGAGCCGGGTGCGGTCGTTCGCGCCACCAACGAATCCGTCGTCGTGTCGGGAAGCGGGGATGGTCTGGTCGATCTGGCCGCATCCAGCCTGCTCACCGGCGACGAACTGATCCAGTACAGCGCTTCGCTCGATGACCGGTCATTGTCGGCTGCGTTGACCGCATCGTCCGGCTTGTACGTGACCGACTCCAACCGCGACCGCGCTCACCACTGGCGTAGTTCGCAGGACACGACGGGGTACACCGAGCCGGGCGGCGTCGAACAGGACGTGCTCCGTCCGACGGCATCGGACCGAGCGTTGCCGGTGTTCGAGGCTGACGATCCCGACACGCAGACGACAGCGCTCCAGCGCGGCCCACTGAATGCCACGGCGACGTCATACGGCGAGCCGTTCGCCTACCTCCCGGAACACCGTCCCTACGCCGCGATCGACGGAGATCCGGACACGGCGTGGCTGGTCGGCGAGCATGCCGACCCGATCGGCGAGATGATCCGGATCACCGCCACAGAGGAAGCGACAACCCTGAACCTTCGTCAGTCGGCGACCGAGGACGGCGTCCGCCGGATCAGCCAGGTCAGTGTGAGGGTTGTCGAGGCCGATGGAACCGATCGCCTTCCAATGTTGGTGGCACTCGACGGCAGGGCGTTGACCGAGGCCGGCCAGCCGGTAGCCGTTTCGCTGCCCCCAGGAGGGTCCGCCGAGATCACGATCACGGAGATCGCCACCCCGGAGGAGGGAACTGCGGGAGCGGTCGCCGGGGTCGGTTTTGCCGAGATCTCGACCGGCGCCGGACCGACGCTGGAGGTCGTGCGACCACCTCACGACGGACTCCGCCATCTCGGCGCAGAAACACCGCTCACGCTGTCGTTCAGTCGGCTGCGAACCGATCCGATGGATCGCTGGCGGGACGACCCGGAAGCACGCATGGTCCGCGAGTTCGAGTTGCCGGCGCTTCGAACAATGTCGATCGAGGCGGGCGTACGGATCGATCCACGGGCTTCCGACGCGGCGTTGGCCGGGATGTTCGGCTGGTCGGCAACCGCATCGACGCGCCTCACCGGCTCACCTCGCAACGCAGGCGTTTCGGCACTCGATGGCGACGCCGAAACGAGCTGGATCACGGCGTTCGGGGAGGCGCTCGGAGCGACGTTGAGCGTGACCGGCGCGAGCGAACCGATCACGTCGATCTCGATCCGTCAGCCCGTCAGCGGATCGAGTCGGATCACTCGCGTCGCCGTTCGCACCAACGGTGAGGAGCGGGTCGTCGATCTCGTTCCCGATGCCGGTGGCACGTCGACGGCTGCGATCGATCCCGCGCTCACGCCAGGTGATCTCGACCTTCAGATCCTCGACGTGGAATCGGCACTCACCGTCGATCGCCGTTTCGGGGACGTGTTCGAGCTGCCTGCGTCGATCATCGAGTTCGAGTACACGGGGCGGCGGGTGCTCCCGTCGGTCTCGACGAGTGCCGCCCACATCGACTGCACGCCGCTGCTGTCGATCGATGGGAACCCGGTCGAGGTGTCACTCACCGTCGGCGACGGGACCTGGGTCGACGGTGAGCCGCTGGCGGCGACCGTCTGCGATCCGTCGGCGGTGCTCAGCGGTGGCGAACATCTTGCCGTCGCCACCTCGACTTCGCTGCCCCTCACGGTCGATCGACTCACGCTGAGTGACGCCGAATCGGATGTGACCGCATCGAACGTAGGCCTCCCGATTACGAAGGTGCTCGATGGCGACAAGTTCTCGCGCTCGATCGAGATCAGCGGCTGCGAGGCGGGCTGCTGGCTCGTGTTCGGCGAGGGCTTCAATCCGGCATGGAAGGCATCCGGACCGGCGGGCGATCTGGGAAGGCCGGTGATGGTCGATGGTGGCTTCAACGGATGGTGGATCGAACCGACGCCGACGCCGATCCTGGTCACGGTCGCGTGGACCCAGCAGCGTCGCTTCGAACTCGCCCTGCTGGCTTCGCTGATGGCAGTTGCGATCTCGATCGGATTGCTGGTGCTCGACCGCCGGCGATCGGCCCAGCCCGAGATCCGGCCGATACCCCCCGTGCTCGTGGTGGGAGGTTTCGACACGATCGGCCGCACCCGGGCGATGTTGACGTGCATCGCATGGTCAGCGCTGGCAGGGTTGATCGTCGCACCCCTGTGGGCGCTCTGGGGCGCTCTCGCCGGCCTCGCGGTGATCGGGTTGCGACGATCGCGCCTTCCCGAGCTGGTCGCAATTGCGGCGGTGGCTGCGATCGGCGCGGCTGTCGTGTTGATCGAGTTCCGAGAAGCGACGCTGCCGAACGGCGCTTGGCCGCTGCGCTTCGAATCGCTCCACCGAGTCGGTCTGTTCGCGGTGGCCTCGCTGATCGTCGGCGCCACATTCGCCGACGATTCCGCTGCCGGCAACTCGAACGACAAAACCGGTCTTGATCGAGACAGCAAGACCTGACCGACCCTCGGTCTCGGTGGGCAATCGGCAGCTGGGTTCGGTCAGCCTCGGTGCAACCGGTCGGCCAGTGTCGAGTACCGGACGATGCAGTACAACGCTCGGATACCGTCCTTGAAGCCGATCTTCTTGCCCTCGTCGTATGTCCGCCCGTCGTACGAGATGCCGACCTCGTAGACCCGCCAGCGACCCTTGGCGACCTTGGCAGTGATCTCCGGTTCGAACCCGAATCGGTTCTCGCGAATCTCGATCGACTGGATGATCTCGCGTCGAAACAGCTTGTAACAGGTCTCCATGTCGGTCAGGTTGAGGCCGGTCAACATGTTCGAGGCGAGGGTCAGGAAACGGTTCCCGAGCGAGTGGTAGAAGTACAGCACCCGATGCGGGCGACCGGAGATGAACCGCGATCCGAACACGATGTCGGCTTTGCCGTCGAGTGCCGGGCCGAGCAGATCACCGAACTCATCGGGGTCGTATTCGAGGTCGGCGTCCTGCACGATCACGTAGTCACAGGTGGCCAGGCGGAACCCGGTTCGCAGCGCCGCCCCCTTGCCTCGATTGACAGGGTGCAGTTCGACAGTCACGATTGGATTGTCGAGCTCGGCAAGGATCTGACGGGTGCCATCGGTGCTCCCGTCGTCGACGACGATCACCTGACCCACCCAGGGGCTGTCGGTCACTCGCTTGAGCAGCGCAAGCACCGTGCGCGCCTCGTTGTAGCACGGGACGACGACACTCAGACACGGGAAGGGCTGGCTGGGCATGGCCTCCGATTCTATGGCGAGGTTGACCGGGGAAGGCGTTTCGCCTGCCTCGACAGTCGAAACCGAGTGGACGTTCCGAGCAGATCAGTCGCGACAATGCTGGTACAACACGACCAGCCCGTCGTTGTAGTCACCGATCACGCAGTACTCGTCGCGGATCACCTGGTTCGGCTCGTCGCTCCCGTACTCCTGGGACGAATTCGGCTCGACCCATCCGTCCCACAGGCGAGTCAGGATGACCCAGTCGTTGGCACGCAACTCATCGGCCAGCGGGCCATCCTGGGCGTTCGCAAGTCCCGGGTCCATCTCGATGAACTGGGTGCCGGGTGCGAGGTCGGGAAACAGGTAATACAGGAACGCATCGCTGTACCAGGTCCGTCGGAGGTCGGCCGGGCCGACGATCAGAGTCTCTCCTGGCTTCATCAGGCGATCGAGATCCCTGATCGCTCGTGACGTGGCATCGGCGGCCAACTCCTCGCCGAGGTAGAAACGACGACCGTTGCGTTCGACCTCGAACGGCTGCTGGATGCTCCCGACCGAGACTCTGGCGTGGAGCAGCCAGTAGCGAAACGTGAACAGCGGCGTGATCACGAGCATCATCGCGGTGACGGCTCCAGCCAGTTGGAGGAGGCGTTGGCGAGGCCAACGGACCGCTCGACGATGCTCGAGCAGTTCGTATCCGGCGACGATCAGCATCGGGAACGACAGACATGTCACCCACGCCAGGTGGGCGGAATCGGGGCGCTGGAGGCCTTGTGGAAGAATCCCCAGGCTCAACAGGCCGATCGCCATCAAGGTGGCGGCGTGATCCGGTCGGGCTCCTGCCCGCCCCACTCGCCTGGCGATCCAGATGATCGCCACCGGCGCCGCCAACATCGCCCAGAACCAGAGGAACAGCGACTTCTCGGCAGGCAGCGCGGGAATCCCCCACCACGGTGGAATCAGTTCGGCCACCGCCTGCAGCGAACCGTCGAGATGGCTCCATGACGGAGGTCGAGGCAGTTCCCGCCCGGCGCGGAGTTTGAACACCGGGTCGATGAACATCCCTTCGAACGCTGTGACGGGGCCGACGATCGCGATGTGAACCCACATCGGGACCAACCCGACCAACGCCCCGACGGTGACTTCCTTCCAGCAGCGGTTACGCCACACGTACCAGCCGAACACGATCCCGAGCGCCAACCCGAGGTCTGGACGGTAGGTCAGCGCCAATCCGGCCAGCAGCCCGGCCACGAGCAGGTTGTTCCGACGACTCGTGTGTTCGGCGCGCAGCGCGAACACCACGCTCCACAGCAACAGCGCGACTCCGCCGTTCCACGCCATCGCCGTCAACCCGACGGGCGTCAGGACGAGGAAGACCGACAGGCCGGCCACCAGCCCCGCCGCCAGCCGGCCCCACGGACGCGCCAGGGTGAACAAGGCCGTGATGATCGCCAGATGTTGGATCAGTCCGAAGGTCCGTTCGGCCTCCAACGAGAAACCGACGACCGAGAACCACACGGCCAGCACGTGCAGCCCGCCAGGGCCGTACAGGTGCAGGAAGTCACGGTTCGGCATGTCACCGGCGAGCAGTCGCTCGGGGAACGCCAGCATGAAGCCTTCCTCCATCGTGCCGCCGGTCGTGTGATAGAGCCCCTTGAGCGGGATCGCCACCAGCACGCCGACGGCGCCGAGCGCCAACCAGGTTCGCAATGCCGCTCGGCGCCAGACACCGCCGGCACGTAGCCGTAACCCGCCGCTGCCGCCCAACACCCACGCCGTTCGTTCGTCGGGCAGCGTCTCATCGGGCGGGCCAGGCGCAGGTTGGCGAGCCGTCCAGGCGATCAGTCGTTTGCCGAGGATCACCGCGCCGATCGCTCCGAGCACGCACAGCAGTGGTTCGACCGGTGCTCTGAATCGAATCGTGCCGTACGTCACCGCCGCCGTGATCGTCACCGCCACGAACTGCGCCGCCACGGGCCACAATCGCTTGCGGATCGAGATCGCTCCGACCACACCAAGGCCTGCCAGGGCGTAGTACATCAGCAGTCCCAGCGTTCCGGCCTCTCGATCACGCCCTTCGATGACGGCGAACTCGACGTTCTGCACCGGCCGGAAGAGCTCCCACTGCCGCAGCACGCGGGCGGCGACGACACGGGGCAACTCTGAGGCGTGGTCGCGGGCGTAGTCGATCCCTCGGCGCCTCCACTCCAGGGCGACCTGCGATTCGTCGCCCGGGAGTTCGCCGATCTCGTCGCGGACGGCCTGCTGGCATTGAAAGTCCCAGAAGCCGATGAATTTGCCGTGATACGCCGAGTCGCAGTTGGCGTAGACCATCACCTCGTTGCCGTTCGTCGACAGCGGAACGAAGGTTTCGAACGCCATCGCATTCCGGATCATCCACGGCGTCAGCACGGCGAGGCAGACCGCGCCGGCAATCGCCAGATGGAGGACCCTCTGGCGCCAGGCAATGGCCCGGTGGGAGAGCATCCAGGGCGTCACCATCAGCGGCCCGATCAGAAGTCCCTCGCCACGTGCCAGCGCGGCGAGCGCGATCAGGGCGCCGATTCCGGCAGCGGTTCCCCACCTCGGACGATGACGCCATCGATATGCGCACAGGATGCAGACGGCCACGAGGCCGGCCATCAGCCCTTCCGTGTACAGCAACCCGTCGATCATCCACAGGTTGGGATAGACGGCAGCGAACACGGCGGCGAGGATCGCCACTGTCGGACCGGCCAATTCGCGAGCGAGTGCCCACGTCGCTGCCACAACACCGACACCGATCAGCAACGACAGCATCTTGTGATCGAAGTACGCCGTCCCGCCCAGTCGAGAGCTGATCGAGAGGACGAGCGGGTACAACGGTCCATGCAGCGCGCTCGGGTTGTGCTGTTGGAACGCAACCCACCGCAAGGGCTCGGGGAACCCACGTCCTTGCGCCAGCACGTTGGCTGTGACGTGGTAGTAGAACGGATCTCCGGCATCGGTGCGTTCCGGGGCAACCGCCACGAGACCGTAGAAGCGGACGAAGTATGCGAGGCCGAGAACGCCGGCAACGGCGAGCGGGTCTCGCAGCCATCGGCCGACCCGATCCGCTCGAACGGCGATGCACAGCGACCAAACCGCTGACGCGACAACGCCCGCCGCGACGGCGATGCACAGCGACCACAGGAACGGTGTCAGCAATCGTCCCGAGAGGAACACCACACCGTCGGCGACGACGCTGCGTTCACGGTACTGGCGGGCGATCAGACCGAACGCGATCTCGCCGAAGCCGATCGTTCCTGGCGCGATCCAGGCCAGGCCGGTCTGCCAACGTGCGGCTGATTCGCTGGTCGCCTTCGTCGAACGGTCTCCCAGCCACTCGGCGGCGAGAATTCCGAGGGCGACGACGTGCAGGTTGCCGAGCAAGGTGCTCCGCAACCCGAACTCGGGCGCATCGAAGCCGGCGAACAGGCCGGCGACGGCGACACCGATCACACCAACCACGATCGTCGGCCTGGCCACCGAACCGATCGCTGATCGGAAGCGGCGGATCACTACGACGACGCCCCAAGCGGATGCGACGTTGAACAGCAGGACGCCGACCCCCAGCCCTGGCAATGGCGCTCCGAACGGGCGCAACAGGAGCGCGGTGGCGATCTGATCGGTGGCTGATGCGGGCGGATCGAATGCGGCCACTGCGAACACCACGACCGCCCACCACGTCACCAGCAGCCCCACCAGCACAGCGAGGCCGGTCCGCCGACCGATTGGAGCACGGTTGGGTCGTTCGTCCGAACCCCACAGCCAGCACACGAAGAGCGCCAACAGGGCCGGCGTCGACAGGTTCAAGAGCCGCGTGAGCCAATCGGAACCGGATCGACCTCCGAGCAACGCCACCGTGTGAGCGAGTGACACGATTCCGAGCACTCCAGCGATGGCCGCGAATGAACGGGACCTCACATCGGACGACACGCCGGGAGACGCTATCGGCCTGCCATTTCCGCGGAGCGCATCCCTGATCGGATCGGGTCGAGTTGTACGCTTCGTTCCAGTGACACCTGCGAAACCGACCGCGCCAGCGAGGGTGCCGAGCAGAACCGCCATGACCGGTGCGGCCGCAGTGTTGGTCGCGGTAATCGTGTGGTGGTGGCCGTCGATCTTCCCCCCTGCTGCCGGCGAGATCGATGTCAGCATCATCTCCGATGACTTCCTGACCGGATTCACGAGACCGGTCTCCGATCGGGTCCACGAAAGTGGACGCACGACGTCGTGGCTCGAAGGCGTCGACGCCTGCAAGCTCTCGACCGAGGCGATCACTGCATCCGACGCTGACGTGATCGTGGTCACGGGAGCGGGCCTGAGCTCGTGCCCTGCCATGTTGCGTGATCTTGCGGATCATGTCGGGCGGGTGATCGTCATCGCCCAACCAGGGCGGACCGACATCAACGCACTGCCTGCCGGGCTGATTGTCGTCGACCCGGAGCGTCTGATCGGACCCCCCGGAGCGGGCTCGACCCTGCCGTGTCAATGGTGGGAGGAGGACACCTGCATAGACGGTTTCGTCGCCGTTCGAAACCCCGACGGCTCACTCACGACCGAGGGCAGCGAGCGAATCGCACGGATGCTCGTGGCCGAACTGCCCTGACCGACGGCCGGGGACATCGACCGGACGAACCTCAGCGGCGCCGACGAAGCAGGTCCTTGATCGCCCACTTCGTCACCAATGCCATCGACTCGATGATGATGCGGCCCGACATCTTCGACTTGCCTTTCGTACGATCACGAAACACGATCGGTGTCTCGGCGATCGAGTAACCGCGCCGAGTCAGGCGGCGAACCAGCTCGGTGAGGAATGCGTACCCCTCCGCACTGGTGCTCGACGGGTCGATGTCGGCCAGCACGTTGGCTCGATATGCCCGATACCCGGAGGTGCAGTCACGAGGTGTGAGGTGCATCACGGTCCGGGTGTAGCTGTTCCCCCATTTCGACAGCAACTGTCGATGGATCGGCCAATCCGTGGTACCGCCGCCGGTGACGTACCGCGACCCGACCACGGCGTCGGCTCCGGCTTCGATCAGTCGGAGCATCTCCGGGATCACGGCCGGGTCGTGCGACAGATCGGCATCCATGGAGATCACCACGTCGTATCCATCGGCGAGCACGCGGCTGAAACCGGCCCGGTAGGCGCTTCCCAGCCCGTCTTTCGACGGGCGCACGAACACTTGGACGTGACCGAGTTCAGCGCCGACGGAACGTGCGATCTCTGCCGTGCCGTCCGGGCTGTTGTCGTCGACTACCAGGACGTCGATCGGCTCCGGCAACTGGTCGGTGGCGGCTCGCACGGCGCGCAGGAATGGAGCGATGTTCTCGCGCTCGTTGTAGGTCGGGAGCACGATCACGGTACGCACAGCGGGACGACCTTATCGGGCGGCTCGGCGAGAACGAATCACTTCGGCATGGAGACACCTGGTCAGCCCCAACGCCGATGAGTCCCACGTCAGTGACCGAGCTCGTGCCTGCGCAGCCATCGTGAGCGATCCGCGCCTGATCGGGTCGCCGAGCACTTCCCTGATCGTGGCGCCGAGCCGCTCCGGTGGAACCAGTACCCCGGTGACGTCAGCGACCACGCTGCTGCGGTGACCACGGATGTCGGTTGCCACCGCCGGTGTGCCGCAGGCCGCCGCTTCGGTCAGGCTGAGGCCCCATCCTTCGGCCAGCGAGCCGCTCACCACCAACCAGGCCCGGCGATAGTGGTCGACCAGGTCGTGTCGGTCGATACGTCCGGTCAGCGTGATCCACTGGTCTGCCCCGGCGGCTCGAATCCGGGCCTGCAGATCGTCATGGAGCGGACCATCACCGACGATCGTGACCGTCAGCGTCGGAATCGTTCGTCGCGCTTCGATCGCTGCGTCGATCACGAGCTCGAAGCGCTTGACGGGTGCCAGTCGTCCGACAGCGACGATCGAGGGCTCTGCCGACTTCTGACCGCCTGGCGAGAAGAACGGGTCGACACCGTTCGGAACGGCGACCACGCGGAAGGGGTCGAAACCGAGTTCGAGCAGTTCTTCGCGCGTCGCGTCCGACGGGGTGACGGTCAACCCGCGTCGGTAGAACGGGGGCGCCAGCCGGGACTCCATCACGCGCCCCACGGCCGCCAACGGGCCGGGGAGTATTTGTCCCCACATCGGACCATGAACGTGATGGAGCATCGTGATCCGAGGCCGGCGACACCAGATCGGGGAGAACCACGGGACGCCGTTCCAGATCTCGACGAGGGCGTCGTAGCGACCCATCGCGTGGGTCAGCTCCGACACGATCGTCCTCGGGAACACGGAATACCTGCTCCCCCGCCGGATCACGTCGTAACCGTTGCGGCGATCGACGTGCGGCAGGCCGACGGCCGCCGACGTCCGGTGCAGCACGTCGAGCCCCCGATCGGCCCAGCGCCGCATGAACTCGTCGGCGTGGACCTCCGAACCGCCGGCATCCGGGTCATCGAGATCGCGCCACGCCAACACGTGCACGCGATCAACACCGTGACGCTGGAGATCGGCGACGTACCAATCGAGATCGGCGTCGCCTGGTGGGCCGGTGGGGTTCATCAACCGAGCGGCAACCGTCGGAAGATCCCTCGCGGCACGTGGCGCAGGATCATGAACACGTACCGCAGGATGCCAGGCGTCCACACGGTGTGGCGCCCCGCCCGGATGCCCGCCACGGCAAGCTTGGCGACCTCTTGCGGCGTCGCCGAAAATGGGGCCGGCTTCATGCCGCTGGTCATCTTGGAGTGCACGAAACCTGGCCGGATCACGGTGACCTTGACGCCCGATCCTGCGAGTGAATCGCCGAGACCCTGAGCGAACGCGTCGAGCCCCGCCTTCGACGAGCCGTACACGAAGTTGCCGGCGCGGCCGCGTTCGCCGGCGACACTCGACAGGACGACGAGTTGCCCATGCCCTTGACGGCGCATTTGCGCCGCTGCTGCGAGTGAAGCGGTCACTGCGCCGGTGTAGTTGACCGTTGCCAGCTCGGCGGCGGCGCCCGGGTCGTCATCGAAATCGGCCTGCGAACCCAACTGGCCAAACGCGAGCACGACGACATCGAGATCGCCGTAGCGATCGGCGAGCCGACGGATGAATCCGTCATGTGACCCTGTCTCGAGCGCGTCGAACTGCTCGACTGCGACCGTCAGCCGATCTCGCTCGAACCGCTCCGGCTGGGCATCGCCAGGTCGTCGGCAGGCCAGCACGACCGTGCGTGTCGACGGCGAGAGCAGCTCGTCGACAATTGCCAGACCGATCTCGCTCGTGCCGCCGAGCAGCACGATCGTTTGTGGTTCCTGGAGGGCGTTTTGCATGGTCAATGGCTTTCTTGAGGTTGTCACGTCTGGCGTGAGGTGAGGCCGAGTCGTCGGCTCAAATCGCTGGCCCACACGCCACTCGGGTCGACGCGATCGCGCACAGCCAGCCACTCGTCGAGGCGTGGGTATCCGCGCCGGATGGAGGCTGCTGACATGTGGAAGTCCTTGGCGAGGTAGTGGCGGCCACCGGCATCGAGCACGACCTGATCGAGCCCGGCCAACAACGCTGACAGACCCTGAGGGCGTGCCGGGATATCGACCGCCAACGTCCATCCGGCGGTCGGGAAGCTCAGCGGGGCGGGGTTTGCGGCGCCGAATCGTTTCAGGACCGTCAGGAAGATCGGAAGTGCCGCCGCCGAGAGCCGTTCGATCACCGTCCGGAGCGCAGACTCGGCGCCGAACGGGACGACGAATTGATACTGCAGGAAGCCCTGCCGCCCGTACACGCGATTCCAGTCGCCCACCAGATCGAGTGGATGGAAGTAGGCCGGAATCGTCTGCACTTCCCCGGACCGCGACCGCGGCGCCTTGCGGTACCACATCTCGTTGAATCCGGCGACCGAAATTCGATTGATCAGACCACACGCCGGAACCATCGGTGGCACTGACGCGATCTGCTTGCCGGAATACGCCAGCGGATCGTTCGAATCCTTGGCGCCGAGATCGGATCGGAGCGAATGGTCGCCGTTGGCGAGGACGCCCCTGCCGAGGTGACGGCCGCGTGCGAGCAGATCGAGCCACGCCACGGAGTACCGGAACTGGGTGTCGCTCTCCGACATCCGGCTCATCACGTCGTCCAGGTTGTCGATCCGGCTGGTCTCGACCGTGATCCTGCTGGTCTCGATCGGGATCGCACGAAAAGTGGCGTCGATGATGACACCGGTCAGGCCCATCCCGCCGACCGTCGCCCAGAACAGCTCGGGGTCGCGTTCGGGACCGATTTCGACGATCGTGGTGTCGGCCAGCATGACACTCATGCGCGTGACGTGGTTGCCGAAGGATCCGTCGCGATGGTGGTTCTTGCCGTGGATGTCGCTGGCGATCGCGCCCCCGATCGTGACGTATCTGGTGCCCGGCGTGACCGGGACGAAGTAGCCACGCGGAACGATGATCCCGAGCAGCTCGTCGATACTGACGCCAGCTCCGACGGTCACCTCGCCGGTCGCCTCGTCGATCACGACGTCATGGTGTGTCGGCAGCAGCCGGAGCACGTGGCCACCCGAATTCTGTGACGGATCGCCGTACGAACGACCAAGCCCGCGGGCAATTCCGCCGCGGGCGGGAAGGTCCTTGACTGCGGCCGCCAGGTGAACGGCGTCGACCTCGACGACAGTTGCGGCGCTCGCGGCGGCCCGTCCCCAGCCGTGCAGCAGAGCGCGCCGACCGGCGCCGATATCGGGAGTGGGTGTCACGGCCGAACCAGGTTACAAGGGCGCTCGATCAGTAGGGCCATTCCGGAACCGGGCGTCCGAAGCGTCGGAGCAGCTTGGCGCCGCCGATCTTCAGCACGACCTTCAACCCGAGATTCTTCGCAAACCAGGGCAGCTGGACCATTTGGCGGAACGCATTGCGTGCCCGCCGGCGACCGAGATCGGCGCGATAGATCGTCATCGATCGAGCCCGCCCGATGTACCTGAATCGGCGGCCGAGGAACAGCTCGCGAACGATCGCCAGCGTGACTCCGAGCGAGGAGAACGAGTCGTGAATCAGCATCGTTCCACCGTCGCTGACGCGTGCACCCCAATCTCGGATGTCTGCACGCGCCGGGGCATACCGGTGCGCACCGTCGACGTACAGTACGTCGACCGGGCCGGGGATCTCGGTGAGTGCCCGATCGGAGAACATCCGCAGGTGGGTGACTCGATCGGTCACGCCCGCGCTCGCAAGGTTGGCGACGAACACGTCGTGATCGGTCGCCGCTTCGTCCTGGTAACCGTCGATCTCCTGCGGGCCGCGATCGTTGCCGGCGTGTGGATCGATGGCGATCACCGTCGCACCGGTCGGGGCTGCGCTGGCGAGCACGATCGTGGAGCGACCCCGGAAGCTGCCGATCTCGACGATCCGGCCACCTGGCGGGCATGCCGCCGCAGCGGCGTAGAGTGCAGCGGCCTGATCGTGTGACATCCACCCGTCGACGTCGGTAACCAGTGCCCAAGCCTGATCGAGCGTCGTCACGTGTACACCGCCAGCCCGAACACGACGAGCCAGATCAATCCGAGTACCTGCAGCACGCGATCGCTGGCGAACACCTCTTCGGGAGCAGCGCCGCGTCCCTGATCGACGACCAGTGCGTAACGCAGGAATGCCGTCAGCACCGGAACGATCGACAGTTCGTAGTACGGCAGGTCGGTGTTCGTCAGATCCTTTCGCTCGAACGCCCAGACGCAATAACTGACGAGCGCACCGCTGCAGGCGATCCCCAGCACGAACCGCAAGAACCCTTCGCTGTACTCACCGAGTGTCGCTCGAACGTCGTTGGCGCCGTCGCCCAGTTGGCGTCGCTCGGCGAAGCGCTTCCCGGTCACGATGAAGAGCGAGCCGAATGTCGTGCAGAGCACGAACCAGCTCGACATCGGTACATCGACGGCTACTGCCCCGGCCACCGCCCTGAGAACGAATCCGGAGGCGATCGCCACCAGATCGATGACGGCGATGTGCTTCCAGATCGCGCTGTAGCTGAGCGTGACCGCCATGTACGTGGCAACGACGACAACGGTCTGCCAGCGCCCAGTGAGTGCCGCCAACCCCAGCGCCAGCAGGGGCAGGATCGTTCCGACCACTTTGGCGGTGCCGACGCCGAGCTCGTCGGCGGCCACCGGGCGAAGTCGCTTGGTCGGATGGAGTTGATCGGACTCGATGTCGAGCGCGTCGTTCCAGAAGTAGGTCCCGCTGGCGGCGGCGCACATCGCCGCGAACGCCAGCAGCGTGAGGCCGAGTTGGCGCGGTTGGTCGAGCACCTCGGCGGCGCCGGGCGCGGCGAACACGAGCACGTTCTTGAGCCATTGTTTCGGGCGCGCCGTTCGGATCAGAGCGTTCATAACGTCGGCGCAACGCTAGCGAGCGGGGCTTCGACCCAGACGGGATGGTCGGCGATCGCCAACAGCTCCCGATCACCGGCCGAATCGCCGTACGCCCAGAGGGTGATCTCGGATCGGGAGGCCTCGTTCAGCGTCAGCCATTGATCGAGCCGGGCAACCTTCTCCCGACCGCGGCAGTTGCGGCCGTCGAGGCGACCGGTCACCGATCCGTCAGGCACGACTTCCAGGCGTGTCGCCAGTACCCCGTGGACCCCCAAATGATGACCGACGACACGAACGTACGGCTCGTACGAGGCCGACACGATCAACACCGTGTGGCCCGAGTCGAGATGCCATCGCAGCCGGGTGACCGTGTCGGCTCGCAGGCCGTCGGTGATCACGTGCGCAGCGAACTCGTCGGCGTGACGAGCGATCTCGTCGTAACGGCGTCCGGCGAAGGTGACCTGGGTGGCCAACGCTTTGAGCGAGTCGCGGTCACGTCGCAACAGCGCCGGCACGAGGCGACGGGCGTTCCGTACGAGACCGGTCACCAGGCGGCCAGTTCCTGCCACCCGCCTGAGGAACGGAACCACACTGTCGTGATGCGTCAGCGTCCCGTCGAAGTCGAACGCGGCTACGACGAGACGATCAGCCATCGCCGACAGCTTCGAGCATCGACCAGAACCCCGGCCAGCTCTTGGTGACCACGGCGGGATCCTCGACCACGATCCCATCGACGGCCGAACCCAACACGCCGAACGCCATCGCCAGTCGGTGGTCGTGATGAGTGGCGAGTTGGGCGGCATGGATCGATGTCAGCGACGGGCGAACGATCAGACCGTCCTCGGTCTCGTCGATGTCGACACCGGCACGTCGCAACTCGGCAGCGACATCCCCGAGCCGGTCGCTCTCCTTGTCACGAATGAACCCGACCCCGCGGATCACGGTCGGACTCGCCGCGAACGCGGCAACGACCGCCATCGTCGGGACCAGGTCGGAGATGTCGGCCATGTCGACGTCGAGCCCTTCGATGTCCTGATCGAGATCACGCCCGACCCACACGCCGTCGGGTGTTCGCACGACGGAGCAACCCATCTCCGCGAGCAGGTCCGCGAAACGGGCATCACCCTGCAGTGCTTCGAGGCCGAGCCCGGCGACGTGGACGCTGCCGCCGACCACCGCCGCCAGCGCCAGCGGGTAGCTGGCGGACGAGGCGTCTGGCTCGATCGCTATCATGCTCGGTCGATAGCGACCGGGGCCGATGTCGATCACCCCGTCGTCGATCGAGATGTCGTCGTGGCCGAACCAGCCCATCACTGCCACCGTCATGTCGACGTAGGGACGCGACACGAGTCGGCTCGTCAACTCGATCCGGAGACCGTCGGCAAGGTAGGGGCCGATCAACATCAGGGCCGTCACGAACTGACTCGAGATGTCGCCTCTGATCCGAACGGTCCCACTGGTCGGTGGACCCTGGACCGTGACCGGGAGCTGGCCCGGCAGCTCCCCCGGAGTGACGGCGACGCCCAACTGTTGGAGGGCATCGTGCAATGGACCGAATGGACGACGACGCAACGGCGGGTCACCGTCGATCCGAATCGGCGTGGAGCCGAGTGCCGCCAGGGCGGTGACGAATCGTGAGGTCGTACCGGCCAAACCAGCATGAACGATGTCCGCCGCCGAGTCGAACAACGCACCGGAGACGCCGATCGTCACGCGATCTTCGTCGCGGGTGGAGCCGATCCCGAGCCCGGCGAGGCAACCGAGCATTGCCACGGTGTCGTCACCATCGGGCACGTTGCTGAGCACGCTCGTGCCGTGCGCAAGCGCAGCACACACCAATGCTCGGTTGGCGATCGACTTCGAACCTGGAACGGCGACCGTCGCCGCCAGTGGACCCGTGAGGGTGCGGACGTGCCGGACGATCGTCATCGGGTCAGGCCAGCGGCGTCACGGCCGGCTTGAATCCGCGGGCGATCAGGCCTCCGCGGAACCGTTCGCTGGTCGACAGATCGACGATCACGACGGCAACGCCGCGATTGCTCTCCGCCATGTGGACGACCTCGAAGCTGGCGATGTTGACACCCAACTCGGCCGCCAGGGTGAACACTTCCGCCGCTGCACCCGGACGGTCGGGGATCGGAATCCGAACTTCTGTCAACGCCTCCGGATGGGTGACCCGACCCGGCAGATTGGTGCGCGCTTCTCGCGCGTGCGTCAATGTGCGATGCAGGCTGTCACGATCCTGATTGTCGACCACGGTGCGAACCTCACTGAGGCGTTCGATCAAACCGTCGAGTGCGGTCACGATCGCCGGGCGATTCTCGGCGCAGATATCGAGCCAGATCGCCGGGTGGCCGCTGGCGATCCGGGTCATGTCGCGAAACCCGCCTGCTGCGAGGCGCAGCAGGGCGGCGTGCTCCTCGGCACGGTCGGAGGCGAGTGTCATCAGGGTCGCCGCGGTCAGGTGGGGCACGTGGCTGATCACGGCCACGACCTGATCGTGACGATCCGGCGACAGGGCCACGACCTCCGCCCCGAGCGACTGCACGATCGCGGAGACGGTGGTCAGCGTGCGATCGTCGGCGTTTGCGCCAGGCGTCAGCACCCACACTGCGCCACTGAACATCTCGCCGTCTGCACCATCGAGCCCGTCGAGTTCGCTGCCCGCCATCGGGTGCCCGCCGATGAACCGCGCATCGGTGCAGGCCTCACAGATCGGCGCCTTGACCGAACCGACGTCGGTGACCACACCGGTCGTCTCGACCAGGGCGCGTTTGACCTGGTCGGCGACCGCCAACACCGGTACTGCAACGAAGGTCACATCGGCGGCGGGATCGAGACCGGCAACGTCGATCGCTTCGATCGCGAGCGCTCGTTCGATCGTTTCCAGCCGGCTGTCATCGCCCCACACTCGCCAGCCCCGCTGGCGCAGGCCGAGCGCGATCGAGCCGCCGACGAGCCCGAGTCCGATCACGTTGGCTGTGCGCTGGGACGCGCTCTGGGCGGGCATCACGTCCGCTGATCGTACTGGCGAGTGTCGACGGCGACGGCCTCGGCAAGCGCCTTGCGTTCTCCTGTCGACAACTCACGCCAGTCGCCCGGCCGCAGGGTGCGGTCGGTCAGCGGGCCGACTCGAGTTCGAACCAGACGCAGTACCGGATGCCCGACTGCGTCACACATCCGTCTGACTTGACGATTGCGGCCCTCGTGAATCGTGATCCGCAGCACGCCAGAGGACGGTTGCGAGGCTTCAGCCGGGGCAGTCATCCCGTCGTCGAGTGCGACGCCCTCGCGGAGCTGACGCAGCTCGCCGGCGGTGACGTGTCCTTTCACGTGGGCGAGGTACTCCTTTGGAATTCCGTGACTCGGATGGGTGATCCGATGTGCCAGCTCCCCGTCGTTGGTCAACAGCAGGAGACCTTCCGTTTCGGCATCCAATCGGCCGACCGGGAACACCCGAGGGTCGTTCGGAACGAGGTCGATCACCGTCTTGCGGCCGTGTGTGTCTTTGGCCGTCGTCACCACACCCGTCGGTTTGTTCAACAGGTAGTAGACGAGCCCCGGCTTGACGCCGACCGGGGCGCCGTCGACCTCGATCAGATCGACGTCTGGCTGCACCCGCCTGCCGAGCACGGCCACCTCTCCGTTGACCGTGACCTTGCCAGCCGCGATCAGGTCCTCGCAGACTCGCCTGCTGCCCCAACCCGTCGAGGCCAACACCTTCTGGAGACGGTCACCGGTGGGCAGTTGGGCACGCTGCTCGGCGAGCTGTTCCCACAGCGGCGGTTCGAAGCCGGCCTCCGGCCCGCCGTTCCAAGATCCGTCAGAGGCTTGAGGCGGCATCGTCACCCACCGGAGGGTCTGGTTCAATCACGTCGACCGATTCGATCGGACGTGCCCGCAAACCGTGTTCGAGCGCTTCGATCACGTCGGCGCCCGGAATGAACTCAGCGATCGGTGGCAGGTCATCGAGTGAATCGAGCCCGAGCTTCTCGAGGAAGGCCTGCGTCGTTCCGAACAGGACGGCCTGCCCAGGACCCGTGTCGCGGCCGACTTCGTCGATGTAGCCACGCGCCGCCAGGGTCCGGATCACGCCGTCTGGGTCGACACCGCGGATCGAAGCAACCTGCGCGCGTGAGATCGGCTGCTTGTAGGCGACGATCGCCAGCGTCTCCAACGCCGCTCCGGAGAGCCGTGAGCGTTGGTCGTGGAGCACGAAGCGCTCGACATACGGGGTCAGATCCGGGTGCGTCTGATACCGGTACCCGCCGGCAACTCGGGTCAGCTCGAATCCCCGTTCTTGCACGAGGTATTCGCTGCGCAGCTCCGAGCACCACTGCTCGATCAGCGTCACCGGTCGTTCCAGCAGTTGGGCCAGCAGCTCCGGGGGGACCGGGTCCTGGGCGACGAGGATCACCGCTTCGATCGCACGCTTGAACCCGGCAACTTGATCCGCGACCGGAACGAAATCGTCCTCGATCAGCTCCTCTGGCGTGAAATCGTCGGACATGTCGTGCGGATCAGCCTTCGTAGGCGTCGATCAGGATCTCGTCGACCGAGGTCTCCGAGTCGCCGGTCCAGGTGACCTCGATGTCGCCGAACCGCTCGACCTGATCGAGTTCGACGTAGCCCTGCTTGTACAGCTCGAGCACGGCCAGGAACTGCATGATCACTTCGAGCCGCTCGCCGAAGCCAGCGGTCAGTTGACGAAACGAAGTCCGGCCGAGCCCCGGAAGTTGCTCGACGAGTCGAGCGACTGCTTCGGCGACCGTGAAGCGGACCGGGTTGACGTGATACAGATCGACGATCGGCTCTGGCTTCGGGGTCAAGGCCCGAATTGCCGCACTCTGGAGCCTGCGGACGCTGGTTCCTTCGAGCAGGTCGGGCATCAGCCCGGCGAAACGCTCGTCAGGCCCGACGTTGCGGGCGAACGATCGATCGGCCTCGTCGGCCAGGTCGTTGAAGATCCGGGCCACATCTTTGAACGTCTTGCATTCGATCAAACGTGCCAACAGCAGATCTCGCTCCTCCCAAAGGGCGAACTCTTCGTCGAGATCCATGTCGTTCGACCCTGGCAGCAGCCGCCGCGTCTTGAGTTCGACCAGCGTGGCGGCGATCAACAAGAACTCGGTGGCGATGTTCAAGTCGAGCGACTGGAGCTGCTCCAGCTCGTGCAGGTACGCATCGACGATGATCGAGAGGTCGATCTCGTACAGGTCGACCTGCTCCTTCAGAATCAACTGCAGCAACAGGTCGAACGGACCCTCGTAGATGGGCGTCGAAACATCGATCGTCATTGCCGACAGGATACCCCATCAAACGACAACCATGTAACCCACCCGTCAACCACGAGACGCCACTTCGACGAACAGCAGTATCGAGTGCGCACGACACGAGCAGCGCAACCTCGATCAGTCGGCTACTGATCCTCCGGTAGCCTCGCTGGCCGTGACTCGTGTGCTTTCTTGTATCCAGCCGACCGGTGAGGTTCACCTCGGGAATTACCTCGGGGCACTGCGTACCTGGGTCAGCGGGCAACACGACAAAGACGTCTTCCACGGCATCGTCGACCTGCATGCACTGACGGTGACCGAGCAGCCCGGTGTGATCGGCGACGCCACGTTGAAGCTGGCGGCGATGCTGTTCGCAATCGGCCTCGACCCCGATGTGGCAACCGTGTTCGTACAGAGCCACGTACCCGAACACGCCCAACTCGGATGGGTCATGGAGTGCACCGTCTCGTACGGCGAACTGTCTCGGATGACGCAGTTCAAGGACAAGACGTCGAAGCGCGAGGGCCAGTTCATCGCCGCCGGCCTGTTCACGTATCCCGCGTTGCAGGCCGCCGACATCGTGCTGTACGACGCCAACGAGGTTCCGGTCGGCGACGACCAACGCCAGCACGTCGAAATCACACGCGACATCGCGATCCGCTTCAACTATCGCTTCGGCGACACGTTCGTGATCCCCGAGGCGGTCACGCCGGCCGCCGGTGCCCGAGTGATGGACCTCCAGGACCCGACCTCGAAGATGTCCAAGACGGCGGCCACGGAGAACGGTTGCGTGATGTTGCTCGACGAACCGTCGCTGATCATGAAGAAGTTCAAACGGGCTGTAACCGACTCCGACAGCGAGGTTCGCTACGACGTCGCCGCCAAACCGGGGGTCGGCAGCCTGCTCGACATCCTCGCCGCCGCCACCGGTCGCACGCCGATCGAGGTCGCCGGCGCCTACACCCAGTACGGCCCGTTGAAATCCGACACCGGAGAAGCCGTGGTGGCGATGCTGGAACCGATCCAGGCCCGCTACCACGAGTTGATGGGCGACCGAGCAGAACTCGCCCGGCTGCTGCGGGTCGGTGCCGATCGCGCCCGCAACGTCGCCTCGGCAACCCTGGCGCGGGCCTACACGGCGATCGGATTCCTACCGGCTTGAGCACGATGCAACCGATCGATCGTCGGATCCTGCGGCTCGCCGTGCCGGCGTTGGGGTCGCTGGCAGTCGAGCCGATCTACGTGTTGGTCGACACGGCGATCGTCGGAAGGCTTGGCACCGACCAGTTGGCTGGTCTGGCGATCGCCGCCACGGTGCTCTCGTTCATCGTCGCCGGGTCGAACTTCCTCACGTACGGCACGACGGAGCGGGTCGCCCGTCGGCTCGGTAGCGGTGATCAAGCAGGCGCCGCCAACGTTGGCGTCCAGGCGATGTGGCTGTCGCTGATCGTCGGTTTGCCCGCCGCTCCCCTGCTGATCTTCGGTGCCCACCGCCTGACCTCGCTGCTCGGCGGATCGGGCGACGTCCTCGGGCATGCAGAAACGTATCTGAGCGTCAGCGCCGTCGGGGTGCCGTTCATACTCGTCACACTGGCGGCTCAGGGAGTGCTGCGAGGCGCCTCCGACTACACCTCGGCGCTGTGGATCCTGCTGGCGGCGAACGTCGCCAATGTTCTGCTCGAGATGCTGTTCGTCTACGGGCTCGACTGGGGAATCGCAGGATCGGCATGGGCAACCGTGATCTGTCAGATCGGGGCGGCGATCGCCTTCGTCGTGATCGTGTGGCCACGCCTCCGCGATGCTCCCGTCAAACGCCCGGACCGAGCCGGGATCGCACCATTGATGACAGCAGGGCGACACCTCCTGCTCCGGGTTGGTTCGATGCTGGTGGTGTTCGGTGGGTCGGCCGCGGTCGCCGCCCGGATCGACGATCAGACGCTCGCCGCTCACCAGATCGTGATGAGCCTGTTCATGTTCCTGGCATTGACACTCGACGCGTTGGCGATGCCCGCCCAGACCCTGGTTGCCGAAGAACTCGGTCGTGGCGACCATCGAACGGCGGCACATGTCGCCCATCGCGCCGTCCGGTTGTCGATGATCACCGGGGTCGCGCTCGGCGTCGTTCTTGCCGGATCGGCGCGTTGGCTCCCGCGGCTTTTCACCAGCGACCGGCTCGTCACCGACCGGGCGACCGGTGGGCTGTGGTGGCTGGCGGCGATGCTGATCCCCGGCGCAATCGCGTTCGCGTATGACGGTGTCTTGATCGGGGCCGGCGACTACCGATTCCTCGGGCGCGCAGCATTCGGATACTTGATCGCCGTGATCCCGATCGCGATCGCGACCCTCCTCACCCCACAACTGGGGATCGCCGGGATCTGGGGTGGTCTGCTGGCCTGGATGATCATCAGGGCGGTTGTCAACCACCGCCGAACGTTCTTGATCGTCGGCTCGCCGCCGGCCGACGACATCGACATCGGACGCTGGGCCGAACGCTAAAGGGTGTCTAGGCCCGGTCGCAGGCGTGGAGTGCTTCGTAGGCAGGGCCGCGTTCGGCGATCAGTTCGACCGTCTCCGGCTCCGACCCTGCCGCGGCCGCCAGATCCGATCCGATCTGCTCATGGTCGTGGTACAGGCTGAATCGGCGGCCACGCCGCCCGAGCACGGAAGCGGCGACCCGCCCAAAGGTGCCGAGCCCGCACTCGATCTTGCCCACGTCGTGGAGCAGCGCTCCGGCGAACTCTGCCCGCGTTGCCTGCGGGCGGGCGACCACGAAACGTCTGGCGACTTTTGCAGAGTGGCGCCGGTCCTGATTCGACATCTGGCGCCACAGCGCAAGCTCGCCCGGCAGCAGTTGACCTTCGGCCCACGCCTCCTCCGACGGCTCCGGCGGCTTCGACGACAACGACCCGAAGAACCGCAACGCCAGGTGGTGCGGCTGGGTCAGCAAGTGACGCGGCTTGCTCATCGCGACAATGCCCTCGGGTGTGCCATCCGATAGACCTCCCACAACCGCTCCTGGCTGACCTTGGTGTAGACCTGTGTCGTCGAGATCGAGGCGTGTCCGAGCATCTCCTGCACGATACGCAGGTCGGCGCCATGATCGAGCAGGTGGGTTGCGCAGGAGTGCCGGAGAACGTGAGGCGACAGGTGGTCGGTGATCCCGGCCCGCTCGCCGTACTTGTTGATCACCAACCACGATCCCTGCCTGCTCAAGCGGCCGCCGCGTTGGTTCAGGAACACCGCCTCGGCGTCCCCACGTCGCTTCCAGCGCTCTGGAACCATGTGGAGCCGCCCTGACGGCGAGAACCACGCATCGAGCGCGACAGCGGCCGACGAGCCGTAGGGAACGATGCGTTCCTTCGAGCCTTTTCCGTACAGGCGAACCAGAGCGTCGTCGAAATCGATGTCGCCGATCGAGAGTCCGACGACTTCGCTGATTCTCGCCCCTGTGGCGTAGAGCAACTCCAGCAAGGCGCGGTCGCGCAGATGGAGCGGTTCGTTACCGATGACGGCATCGAGCAGGCTGGTGACCTGCGCTTCGGTGAGCGGCTTCGGGATTCCCGAAGGGACGCGAACACCGTCGAGGCGAGCGGTCGGGTCATCGGGTCGGTGCTGCTCAACGGCCAGGAACCGGTGCAGCATCCGGATCGCCGCCACCTGGCGGGCGATCGACGAGCTGGCCGCCGGGGTGGCGCGGCGCTCTGCGACGTACTCGGTCAAGTCGGCGGTCGTCACGGTCATCGGGTCGAGGCGATGCGCTCTCAGCCACACCTGGTATTGCTTGAGGTCTCGCCGGTAGGCCTGGATCGTGTTGCGCGAGCGGCCGCGTTCGCTGGAGAGCCACACGAGGAACTCCTCCGCCTCCAGCGACAGTTCCTCGTCCGACATGTCGGTCAACTCGGCATCGACCCGGCGCGTAGGCGGCGATCGGTCATCATCAGCCCGGCGACGGTCTTCGAGTCGGAGATCTCACCTCGATCGATCATCGCCAGCGCCGCGCTCAAGCGGATCTGGAGCAGTTGCATGTGCTGCTCCTCGGGTCCGTGCAGGTCGCGTTCGACGGTGACGCAATCGGTGGCCAGGAACACCGAGCACACCGAATCGGTCATCCCTGGCGATGGAAACGTGTCGACGAGATGCGTCATCGTCCCGGCCATCAACCCGGCCTCCTCGATCAGTTCTCGGCGTCCCGTCTGTTCAGGGGGTTCTCCGAGCACGTCGCGCATGCCCGCCGGGATCTCGATCACGATCCTGTCGTAGGCCCCCCGATACTGCGACACGAGGACCACCATCGGCTCACCGTCGCCGTCGATCAGCAACGGCACCACTGCCACCGCGCCTGGCGAGCGAACGATTTCCCGATCGAACGTGGACCCGTCGGGTGCTTCGAATCCGGCACTGACCAGATTCCACAGATAGCCCTCGTGGAGGAGCCGGTCACCGAGGTGCCGGAACCCGGTCATGAGGGCGATTCGAGCCGAGCGGCGTCGGCGTCGGTCAACATCCGGCGCAACTCTGGCGGCGTGTCGTCACGGCGATTGAGCGCGGCACCAACCAGGTCGCGGAACAAGGGATGAGCGCGATCGGGACGGCTCTTGAATTCCGGGTGGGCCTGGGTCGCGACCCAGTACGGGTGATCGGCCAACTCGATGAACTCGACCAAGCGCTTGTCGGGCGAGGTGCCGCTGCAGACGAACCCGGAGGCCTCGAAACGTGACCGGTAGGCCGGGTTGAATTCGTACCGGTGGCGGTGGCGTTCGCTGACGACGGGCTCGCCGTAGGCAGCCGCAACCTTGGTGCCCGGCGCGAGCACGGCGTAGTACGCCCCGAGCCGCATCGTGCCGCCCTTGTCGGTCACGTCGCGTTGGTCGTGCATGAGATCGATCACCGGATACTTGGTGGTCGGGTCCATCTCACTCGAGTTGGCACCCACCATGCCGAGCACGTTGCGGGCATACTCGGCCGTCATGGCGTGCAGCCCGAGGCACAACCCGAGGCAGGGCACGCCCTCCTCGCGGGCGAAGCGCGACGCTGCCATCTTGCCCTCGAAACCACGCGAGCCGAACCCGCCGGGGATCACGATCCCGTCGAGATGACCGAGTCGGTCGGCTGCCAGCAGGCCCTCGACATCTTCGGCCTGGATCCAGTCGATCTCGACCTTGGCGCCGTGGTGGAAACCGGCGTGCTTGAGCGACTCGACAACCGAGAGGTAAGCGTCGGGGAGTTGGATGTACTTGCCGATCAGACCGATCCGGACCGGACGGGTCGACTGCTCGACACGATCGACGAGCGCTTCCCAGCCGGTGAGGTCGATCGGATGCCCCTCCATCCGAAGCACCTCGAGGGCAACCGTGTCGAGACCCTCATCGTGCAGGATCAGCGGCAGCTCGTAGATGTTGCGGGCATCGGCGGCGTTGATCACGGCCGCTTCTGCGACGTCGCACAGCCCGGAGATCTTGCGTTTGAGGTCCTCGTTGATCGGCGCTTCGCTGCGGCACACGATCAGGTCGGGCTGGATTCCCCGACTGCGCAGCTCGGTCACGGAGTGCTGCGTCGGCTTGGTCTTCTGCTCCGCCGACGGCCCGATGAACGGCACCAGGGTGACATGGATGTAGCACACGTTGTCGCGGCCGGCGTCCTTGCGGAACTGACGGATCGCTTCCAGGAACGGGAGGATCTCGATGTCGCCGACGGTGCCACCGACCTCGGTGATCACGACATCGACATCGTCGGTGGCGACCCGGTGGATCCGTCGCTTGATCTCGTCGGTGATGTGCGGGATGACCTGCACGGTCTTGCCGAGATAGTCGCCGCGGCGTTCGGCGGCGAGCACCGCCTGATAGATCGACCCGGTCGTGGCGTTCGAGTTGCGAGTCAGGTTCTCGTCGATGAATCGTTCGTAGTGGCCGAGGTCGAGGTCGGTTTCGCCCCCGTCGTCGGTGACGAACACTTCACCGTGTTCGTACGGGTTCATCGTTCCTGGATCGACGTTGATGTACGGATCGAGCTTCTGCAGGGTGACCCGCAAGCCACGCATCTTGAGCAGGCGCCCGAGTGAGCTGGCGGTCAAACCCTTGCCGAGCGAGCTGGCAACCCCTCCGGTCACGAAAATGTGCTTCGGCATGTGGGTTGGGACCTCCGTCAAATCTGCTCGCACCGAGCTAGTGCACGACGGAAGATCACCATATCTGGCCCACCGGGTGACAGGCGCGGATTCCCACCGGTTCTCCCTGAGATTTCATGGACTGGAGCGCCGCGCCAGGAGATCGCGGGCGTGCTCGAGCGCCGCCGGCGTGTCGGAACCCGACATCATGCGGGCGATCTCGGTGATCCGATCGACTTCGACGACGGATCCGACGTGGGTGTACGTGGCGCCGTCGGACACCGATTTCGTCACGACCATATGGACATCGGCGGACGCCGCCACCTGCGGGAGGTGGGTGACGACGAGCACCTGATGATGTTCACCGAGGTCGGCGAGTGCTTCTCCGACGGCGGTCGCCGCGTTCCCCCCGATCCCTGCATCGACTTCGTCGAACACCAAGGTGGTCGCCCCGCTCGCCCCGCTGACACCCGACAGCACGAGTCGCAGCGCCAGCATCGCCCGCGCCAGTTCGCCGCCGGAGGCGACCTTGTTGAGCGGCAACAGTGCCGAGCCGGGGTTGGCGGAGAGCAGGAATCGGGTCTCGTCGCCGGGGTGGTCATCGTCGTTGCGGCCGACTTCGATCGCGATCGACGCGTTCGGCATCGCAAGCGTGCGCAACCGGATCTCCACCGCCAGTGCCAACTTTGGCGCCACCTCACGACGACGAAGACCGATCTGGCGCGCCGCCGAACGCTCCTCGTCGATCGCTCGATCTCTGGCGTGATCGAGTTCTGCCGCCCGACGGTCGTACTGCTCGAGCTCTCGCAAGCGATCCTCGGCTTCAGCATGAAACGCCATCACCTCGCGGAGCTGCTCGCCGTACTTGCGTTGCAGATCACGCAGGAGTTGGCGACGTTGGCGGATCTCCGCCAACCGGGCCGGGTCCTCCTCGATCGACTCGGCGTGATCACGCAGCGTCGCTCCGACGTCGTCGAGCTCGGCAGCCAGCCCCACCAGGCGAAGTTCCAACTCCCGGAACGGCTCACGATGGCCGAGCGCGTGCAGCGCCGACCGGATCTGATCACCGGCCCCGTCGTCGTCCCTGAGCATCGCCAACGCCGTGATTCCGGCCTCTCGATGGGCGACGGCATCGGCGAGCAACTCCTCCTCACGCTCGAGCACGGCATCCTCACCAGGGTCGCAGACCCCCGCCGCATCGAGTTCGGCGACTTGGAAGCGAAGCAGATCGATCTCTCGAGCGCGTGCGCGTACATCACCGCCGAGGGTGGCCAGCTCGGCATCGATCTCCGTCAATCGCGCCCGCGCCGTCCGCAGCGGGGACAGATCGACCGAGCCGAACTCGTCGAGCGCGGCGCGTTGGGTCACCGACGACAGCAAACCCTGATGAGCGTGCTGCCCGTGCAGGTCGATCACACCGTCGGTGAGTTCGGCGAGATGACCGACGGTGGCGGGCCGCCCGTTGACGTAGGCGCGTGAGCGTCCATCGACGGGTACGACTCGCGTCAGCACGACTTCCTCGGGGCCGCCAGGTCGCTCGACCAGCAGGCGTCCGTCGACCCTCGCCTCCGTTGCCCCGGAGCGCACGATCGACGCATCGGCGCGGCCGCCGACCAACAATTCGATCGCCTCGACCAGCATCGTTTTGCCGGCGCCGGTCTCACCGGTCAGCGCGGTCACCCCACCGCCGAGCACCAGCGCGGCGCGTTCGATGACACCAAGGTTCTCGATGTGCAGCTCGCTGAGCATCTCGACTGTCTACCGGTCCGTGAGCCCGAACTTGGCTTTGAGGACCTGGTGGTAGTGGTGGGCACCGAAGCGCACGAAGCGAGCAGTTGCCGTCGATGGACTGCATCGCACCGTCGAACCGGCGCCCAGATTGCGAACCGAGCGACCGTCGATCACGACTGCTGCCTCGCGACCTTCGAGGACATCGATCTCGACGATCTCGGAGGGATCGAGCACCAAGCTCCGGTCGAACAGCATGTGGGGAGCGACGGGTGTCACGAGCAACGCCCGATGCTTCGGTGAGACGACCGGACCGCGGGCCGACAACGAGTACGCCGTCGAGCCCGTCGGCGTCGAGACGATCAAGCCGTCGGCGGCGTACGACGTGAATGGTTCGCCGTCGATCCGAACGAGCAGGCTGACCGTATGGCCGGACTCACGTTTCTCGACGACGGCCTCGTTCAGGGCCCGCCACGAACCAGTCTGCACACCGGTTGCGTCGAGGGCAACGACATCGAGCATCATCCGTTCGTCGAGACTCCACTCCCCGTTGTGAGGACCTCGATGGAATCGGTCGAGCGC
>JAYVFI010000047.1:0-12975 GCA_043773365.1 Ilumatobacteraceae bacterium | reverse complement strand
CGTTCGGGTCGAACTCGGCGGCCATGGCGCTGATGGTGTTCATGAAGGCCTCGTTGTCGAACGGCGCAGCCGCTGCCGCGGCGGCGCTCCGAGCGGCGGGTGCCGCCTGGGCCGCTGCTCCAGTCTCGAGCTGGCCGGAAGCGAACAACGCGGCGAGCGACGGATCGAGCTCCTGCAGCGCGGTGTAGAGCACCGGACCGACGATGTCGGCGGCGACGATCGGCTGGCCGATCGCGATGTCGCACACACTCGTCCCCGCGAGCACGCCCCCAACGTCGCACGGTGCGAGCTCGCCGGCGGCCGGCCAGCTGAAGTACGTGTTCGGGATCCAGCGGCAACAGCCGATGACGAGTCCTGCATAGCCCTCGCCCTCGATGCCGTGGAGGGCGATGTACTCGGCGCCGCCCTGTGCTGCGATGAACGCCTCGTTGGTCGTCCTAGCCGTGGCCTTCAGCGCGGTACGGCACTCCTCGATGTAGAAGTTGGTGAAGAAGCAGTGGGTGCCGACCGCTGAGGATGTGCCGATTTCCGACTCGGTCGCGTCCATCGCCGCTTCGAGGTAGTCGGCTGCGTTGTCGTAGTCCTCGGCGGTGGCGGTGAAGCTGGGGCCGCAGGCCGACGGGAACGTGTCGCAGAAGCCCGCCTCGACCTGATCGATGATGTCGGTGGTGGTGCCAGTGATGGCCACGCCGGCGTCGTCGAAGAAGGCGGCGACGGGCACCATGGCCTCCTCGATCTCCTCCGCGAGTGCGGTGAGCCCTGCAGCGTTGAGGGTGAAGGTCAGGTCGACCTCCGCGCCATCGGTGAACAACGAGGTGCCCAGCTTGGTGATGTCGAGGGTCAGGCTGCCCTCGACGCCCATCTGCAGGAGCGCCGTGGCGGAGTCGGGGCAGCCGGCGGCGGCAGGAGTGTCGCCGCCGATCACCGCGCAGCCGTCGACGCTCGCCTGGAAGACGCCGGCCGATTGCGAGAGCCCGATCGCGAGGTAGCCGCTGGCCCACACGGTGTGCGAGCCGCCAGGGTTGGCGTAGTAGGCGATCGGGTCGTACAGCGTTGCGCCTGCGGCGAAGGAGATCGATTGCGTCGTGGCGTTCATCGTGATCGCGACCTCGAGGCCGGAGAAGTTGATCGGGCCGAGGTCGAAGGCGGCGATCGAGCCACTGGCGGTGAAGCCGCTCGGCGAGAGCGAGATCTGCAGGCCGGCGATGCAACTGTCGCTGTCCGAACATGTCCGCGGCGTGCTGTTGTTGCCGGTGATCGTGGTGCCGCAGATCGGGTTGCCGACGGTGTCGGTGTCGGAGGCGTTGATGTGGAGTTCGGCGCTGACGTAGAACCCCTGCATGATGCACAGGTCGGGGTTGGCCTCGGTGCCGTAGGCGAACCAGAGATTCTTCAGACTGAGATCGGGGATCGACGCCGTGTTAGCGGACGGTGCAAGGACCGACACGACATCGCGCAGCGCGAGTCCCTTCGACGAGCCGACGGTCAAACCCTCGAGCACGATGCGCGGCGGGGTGAGCCCAACCTCCAACTGGAAGGCGAGAGTGAGGTCGGTCGTGCCGATGGTGAGATCGCCGAGCATGGCTAGCTCGACCGTCACGCCGTCGGTGGCCGATACACCGATGGTGAGTTGGAGCACGAGGCGGTTGATGTCGAGCACGCTCAATCCGAAGGCGTCGTTCCAGTTGTCGACCCTGCCTTGGAGGAAGAGTTCGATACCCGGTGGTGTAGTGGTGGCCGAGATGCCGGCCGTGACGGTGAGCGTCAGTTCGTCGAAGCACTTGCCGTTGGAGAACGTGCCGTCCGACGCGGGGCTCGAACAGGTTGTCTGGTCAGGGCGCTGCACTCGGAAGACGATGTCGCCGCTGACCTCGACGCCGATCTGGCCGGTGTCGCCAGCGATCGCCAAGCTGACGATGCCGGACTTCACGATGTCGTCCGCACCGCCGAGGATCGCCGGCAGTGAGACCTCGAGGCCGAACGCCGTGCCACCCATGATCGGCAGCGTGCCGCTCACGACAAGCGGTCCGTCGATGGTCACGCCGATCTCGGCGAGTGCATCTTCGACATCGCCGTCGAGCGTGATCGAGGCGTCGATGGTGAGGCCCTGGGCGACTTCGAGCCGCGACGGGCAGACGTCGGTCGCACCCGGGCATAACACCTTGGAGAAGTGGGTGATGGTCGGCGCATCGACCAGATCCCAGTCGAGGTCGATCACCGAGTTCGACAGAGTCACCGCCACCGTCGGCAGGGTCCAGTCGAACGGCGCGTCGCATGACAGTTGTTTGAGCGTCAAGCCGCTGACGTATCCGGAGATGAGGAACGGCTTGGTCGGCGCGCCGGACGCGAGGCGGAACAGCACGCTGGCGATCGCCGGATCGAAGTCCGGATCGCCCGCTTCACAGCCCGGACCGCCGAACAGTTGGGCTCCCGCCGTGACGGCGAGCGTGAACGTCTTCGTCGTCGAGGTGCTGGTGAGCGTCACATCGAGGCCGAGGTTGGAGATCGTGACGTCCCACCCGGCGACGTCCGGATAGCTGGCACCAAGGGTGGTGAGGAACGACTTTGCGCTGACGCTGTTGGTGACGTCGAGGCTGAGCTGCGTCGTGGTGGCGCCACCCGACTTACTGATGGCGAACGTGGCCGTGCCGGTGACTTGGTTCGGCGCGTTGCCGATGCTGAGACCGGCAGAGATCGACGCCGAGATGTCGACGCCGCCGGCGCTCTTCGTGAGGCTGGCGTCGAGGCTCGCGCCGGTGAGGTCGAGCCAGGTGAGGCCGCCGAGATCGTTGACTGCGCCGACGGACGCGGAGAAGTCGAACGTCGCGGTCTGGTCGGCCGAGTTGTAGCTGACACCGAGCGAGCCGGTGACGTCGATCGGTCCGTCGCCGGCATCGACCTGCATGTCGCCAAGGATCCGCGCCGAGTACGTGCTGTCGACGGCCGAGATGTTCAGGGTCCAATCGCCCTCGAGCGTGATGCCCTTGGCTGCTACCGAGTCCGGTGTGCTGGTGGTGACCGTCGCCGAAATGTCGAGGCCGACGGTCGATCCGCCCGACTCCAGTCCGTTGCCGCTGGAGAGGCTGCCGCTCAACTTGACGCCGCCGGCGCCGAGGACACCCGTGGCCTCGGAGATCACGCCGCCGGTGACGCCGCCGCTGAACGACACACCCGAGGACTTGACGTCGTAGCCGCCGAGTGTGCCCTGGACGCCGGCGACCGGGATGCCGTCCGTGAAGAAGTCCTCGGCGCCGAGGGCCGCAGGATCGAGCGTCTGGTCCGCGTTGGCGATGCCGACGATCGCCGAGTTCACCGTGACGGGGAACTGGGTGAAGGCACTGTTCAGCGAACCGAGGCCGACCGAGTCGAACTTGATCAGCACCGCGATGTCCGCCGCGCTGTCGGTGTCTGCGTCCTCCCAGGTGGCGCTGAGCAACACCGAGGCGGTCGTGCCGAACATGCTCACGTTGCCGCCGCGCACGACCACCGTGAACGTCGTGTCGTCATTGGTAGCGGTGCCTTCGGTGGCCGAGAGGGACGGCAGGCCGGTGAACCCCGGGTCGAGCAGGATCTTGGCGTCGCCGGCCGTTTCGGCGTCGGTGAGAGCAGTCATTGCATCGTCGTATGTGAGGCTCGTCAGCGGAATCGCGCCTGCACCCGCAGTGGTCGTCGACGCCGTGATCAACACGTTCATGTGGTTGGCGGAGGCGAAGTTGGCGCCGAACAACGCACCGGCTACGGCCGCCGCCGGTCCCACACAAAGCACGGCGATCGCCAACCGCTTGCGCCACGGTCCATGGAACGAATACGCCACGCTGAGCGCAACTGCAAGGATTGCAATGCCGAGAAGCGCTACCAAGACCATGATCTGACCCCCAAATTGGCCGAGAGTTTTATAATATTCAGATTTCCGGAACCGACGCAAGAAATGTTTGCGCCCTGATCGAAGCGTTCGGAGCGGCAGGCCTCCGTGCCGGTTCCGTGGTCTTGCACGATGACTTCGCTGCTGACGTTGCGTCGCAGTTGCGAGACATGGCTGTTGTCTTGGTGTGGTGCAATCCGATCGAAGACGGCCCGCGGCGCGATCGCCTCGACGATCGCCTCGGAACGCTTGCCGAGCAAGGCTCCTTCGTGAGCGCCCATCCTGACGCCGTACGGCGCCTCGGCACCAAGGACGTGCTGTACGAGGCGCGCGACCTGCCCTTCGGCAGCGACGTGGTCCGCATCGACAGCCTCGATCAACTCCAAGTCGAACTGCCAGATCGGCTACGACGCGGCCCACGAGTGCCTAAGCAACAGCGCGGCCACAGCGGCATCGGTGTTGGCGTCGGTGGAACTACCTCGAATACGAGGCTCGTCGTCAAGCTCCGCCAACCTCATGATGGCGCGCTCTTCCAAGCGCAGCAGATCTTCTTGTTCGCCGAGCCGGTCCTTGGCCCAGTTCCGCAGCGAGCTCACCGCTTCTGATCTCATCATCGACCTCCCGAGAGTCGAGCCCGCCCAGCGCGTATTCGACGCAAAGTCACCCCACCCCTCGAGGGCCTACCGCGCATCACGACGTGCGATCAGGCACACTCAGTGTCGAAGCCGCCTGCTTACCTCGGTGATCAACTCACCGTCGGACAACGCAATCAGAGACGACGTCGCGAACGCCATTCGCTGCCCACTTGGAACCCGGATCTCTGTCGTCGGGCTGACGAGCTCGCGAGGAAGTCCGCAGCCGCCTCAATCGTCAGCAGGCGACACCCATCGCTGGCGAGCGTGGCGCCTTCGTCGGTGATCGCCACAACCGGCCTCCTCGTTCATGTCCGACTCTCGTGTTCGCTGGTGACCCCACCCCGTTGTGCCGTCGCGCGCGACAACCATCTCGTCGACCTGGACGTCCCTCGGTCGGCGGCAGTGCGTTCCTACGCCGTCCGTGCAACACGTCGAGCGATGGCGGCAGGTCGATGACCGCCTCCGTAGACGGAAGTCCAGGTCAGGGGTCCACCGGTGTACATCGGTGGACCCCTATGAACCCTCACGCGGAAGGGGTGGGATTTGAACCCACGGAGGCTTGCACCTCGCACGCTTTCGAGGCGTGTCCCTTTGGCCGCTCGGGCACCCTTCCGTCAGCGAGGCTAGCGTGGTTTCCTGGGTCTCACGCCGGTGCCGGTCGGGTGGAAGAAACCTCAAGTATCGGTGAATTCCACCGATACAACCTGTAGGAAACATGACGAAATCGAACGAGATCGATGTGGCGATGACCATGCCACGTCGAGCGCTGACGACGAAGGAGGCACGATGACGCTCGATCAACAGACACGAATCGAGCACGTCTTCAAGCTCCTCGTGACCGGGCCGTTCGCGGCGGGCAAGACGTCGTTGATCCAAGCCGTCTCGCAAACACCGGTCGTCGAAACCGATGTCGACACGACCGGCGACGAGGCTTCGGTCAAACAACGCACGACCGTTGCCATGGATTTCGGGACCTACACGATCGACGACGGCGACGTCCGGCTGTTGATGTTCGGCACGCCGGGGCAACGCCGTTTCTGGTTCATGACCGAGATCATGAAAGGTGACGTCGACGCCGTGATCTACGTGATCGACGCCGACGCCGAAGAAACGCACGCCGACGCCGGCGACGCGATGCGGGCGTTACTCAAAGATCTCCGCGTGCCGCTCGTGGTCGCCGTGAATCGGTGTGACTCGGCCACTGACGCCAGCCTGTTCGCCCGCCAACTCGGTGCACTTGCGAGCGAGGCCGTGGTTGCTTGCCAGTTGATTCGTCATGAGTCGGGCCGCGAGGTCGTGATCGAGGCACTGCTCGCCGTCCTCGATCGAATGGAACGTGGCGCAGTTGATGATCGTGGCGCGCTCGAACGTGTCATCGCCATGGCAGGTGTGGTGTGACGTTGGAGCGCGACGACGTGTTGCACGACGTGTTCGGATTGGCCGAGACGCTGCCGCGACCCGGTTGGGTCGTGCTCGACGCCGCCCGTGATCACCGGTTCACCGGGGAGCTCACGTTCCACACGAATCCGGCCGTCGCCGTGTACCTCGACCGGGGACGGATCTATTTCGCCGAACGGCTCGGTGATGCCCCGATCGGCCTGCAGCTCGTCGAAGCGGGTGTGTTGACGGCGGCGCAGTTGGATCATGGATCGATTCGAGTCGGTGGCACGGAAAACATCGGGCGCCTGTTCGAGCGCTGCCCGTTGGCGGATCGCGATGTTGCCCTCGTTGCCGTCAACTTGTTGACCGAGGAATGCTTCGGTTGGTTGGCTTCGCAACGCGTCCGGGCAGTCGACATGAAGCCGTATCGCTTTCACGTGTCGGGTCTGCATCAGTGGGATCGGGCCCATGGAGCAATCGATCTGTCACCTGGCGATCCCTTGCCAGCGCCCAGCCCCGCTGAGCGGCCCGTGTTCGTGGAGTCGCCAGAGTCGCTCGTGGATTCGTTCCAGTCCTTCGACGCGGCCGACACGATGATCGAGTGGCAAGAGCGTTCGTGGCTCGATGATCGGCTTCCGCCTGGACCCTCCGAGCAGGATCAAGACCCGTTTGCCCGCGACTGGATCGAGCGGTTCGAGACCGAGGGCCTCCCTGCCCCTGGAAGCGATCCGTTGGCGACGATTCCGGCGAAGCTCCCGGTCGTCTCGTTGGAACCGATCGATCGTTTCGAAGTGATCTGGCCGAGCGGCGAGATCGACGAACAGTTCGGGATGACCGACGATGTCCTGACCGACGAGATCGAAGCGTTGCGCGATCATGATCGAAGCGGCCCGACGGTTCGCCTGAGTCGATTGGACGTCTCGGAGACGCTCGCACCGCCGGCCGGGTCGTCACCGGTCGGGTCGTCACCGGTCGAGTCGTCACCGGTCGAGTCGTCAACCGTCGAACAGGATCCAGCCGATGCGATTGTCCTCGCGGTTCGAGGAGCGGTTGCATCGATCGATACCGGTTCGTTGGAAGTCCGCCGGCGACTCGTCGAGCCTCCTGCGCTCGATCCCCACTCGAGTGATTCACCAGCGGGCGCAAGCTCGATGATCGTGCCGCCCGGCCGGGTCGCCGTGCGCTCCGAGCACAACGAGTGGGCGCCCGTTCCGGTGACACCGCTGCGTTCCGTGTTCGACGGTCTGGTCACCTCGACCACTGCGGGTGCAACTGACAGTTCGACGTCATCGGTCCCGTTGGACACCGTTGGTGGCGGATCAGGGGATCGGACCTCGGCCCTTCGGCGTCTGATCGGGACCCTGCGCGGTCGCTGACCGAGGCTCGGTCTTTCCCGTACCGGGCCTTACTGGGAACGACGGCGGGCGACGAAGAAGTCGACCAGTAAACGTCCACAATCAGCTTCGAGAACGCCGGTGGTCCTGGCGACACGGTGATTCAGCAACGGATGCTCCACGAGGTCGAAGCAACTCCCGGCCGCCCCGGCCTTCGGGTCGGCGGCGCCGTAGACGAGGTGCCCGAGCCGACTGTTGACGATCGCTCCGGCGCACATCACGCATGGCTCGAGCGTCACCACCAACGTGCAATCGTCGAGCCGCCAGTTGCCGACGATGGCGGCAGCGTCTCGCAATGCCAGGATCTCTGCGTGGGCGGTAGGGTCGCCGCTCAACTCACGTTCGTTGTGACGCGAGGCGATCACGACTCCGCCACGGACGACGACGGCGCCAACGGGAACGTCGCCGTGGACGGTCGCCTGGCGAGCCTGGTCGAGCGCCTCCCGCATCGCCTGATCGAGGTCGAAGCCCGGACCAACGCCGAGACCTGCGTCGAGCGCGTCGGCTGACATGGCGGAGGAGGTGGGATTCGAACCCACGGAAGGTTGCCCTTCACACGCTTTCCAAGCGTGCCGATTCGGCCGCTCTCGCACCCCTCCCGGTTTGCGCTCGACACGTTATCCGGCAGGTAACCTGGAAGCACTCGCCACGCGTTCCCGGTGAGTGAGGTGGCGGTCGGGTCCTGTGCAATGGACGCCCGTGAACCAGGTCAGGCCAGGAATGGAGCAGCCTTCATCGGCATCGTCTGTGTGCCGCAGATCGCCTGGCCGCCACCTCAGTCACCGGGAACCGTTACGGTTGGACCGTGAAGGTGCATCTGGTCGACGGGACCTACGAGCTTTTTCGGCAACATTTTGGCAGTGCTCATCGCGGTCGCGAGTCGGACCGCGAGCCTGGTCCATATGACGCCACGATCGGCGTACTCACATCGACGCTGCAGTTGCTCGAGGATGGGGCCACCCACATCGGGGTTGCCAGCGATCACGTGATCGAGAGTTTCCGCAACGACTTGTGGCCGGGCTACAAGACCAGCGAGGGGATGTTGCCCGAGCTCCTGCACCAGATCCCGATCATGGAAGATGCGCTCGTGGCGATGGGGGTGACGACGTGGGCGATGGTCGAGTGGGAGGCCGACGACGCGCTCGGCGCGGCAGCTCATGTGGCCGCCGGCGACCAACGTGTCGAGCAGGTGTTGATCGTCACTCCCGACAAGGATCTCGGGCAGTGTGTGATCGGCAACCGTGTCGTGCAGTACGACCGCCGAAAACGGGAGTTGATCGACGAGCACGGGATCCGTGAGAAGTTCGGCGTCGGCCCGGCCTCGATCCCTGACTTCCTGGGGCTCGTCGGTGATACCGCCGATGGGTTCCCCGGCCTGCCCGGATGGGGTGCCAAGTCGGCTTCGCTGGTCCTCAGCCGATACGAGCACCTCGAGCACATTCCTCCGCAGGCCAGTCTGTGGGACGTCGACGGATTGAGGGGCGCCGCCAAGTTGTCGGCCACGTTGCAGGACAACATGGAGCTGGCGATCCTGTTCCGGATCATCGCCACCGTCGACCGAGACGTCCCTGTCGGGGTCGTCGACGATTGGCGCTGGCGCGGCCCTACCGATCAGTTCCGTCACGTCTGCGAGACGCTGGGCGTCCCGGCCCTGGCGATCCGAACCGAAGCCCTGTCAGCCAAATCGGTCTGAGAGTCCGGCTGAGCGTCAGCAGTCGTCGGCACCAGGCATCACTGCTCGGCGATCAGGTCGTCGACTTGGTGCGTTCTTTCCGGAGTGCCAGTTCGACGAGCGAGACCAGGCCGTTCTTGACATCCGAGCGATGGCGAGCGTCGCAGTACAGCATCGGCACGTGCTCGCCGACCTGCACCGCTTCGCGGACTGCCTCGATGCTGTGGGTGCGTTGACCGTCGAACGGGTTGAGGGCGAGCACGAACGGCATGTTGCGGGCTTCGAAGTAGTCGATCGCGGCGAAGCAGTCACCCAGTCGGCGTGTGTCGGTGAGGATCACGGCACCGATCGCCCCGCGGGACAACTCGTTCCACATGAAATGAAATCGTTCCTGACCGGGCGTGCCGAACAGGTAGAGCACGATCTCCTCGGTGAGTGAGATTCGACCGAAGTCCATCGCCACCGTGGTGGTCTGTTTTGTCGAGATCTGTGACAGGTCGTCGAGTTGTGCCGACGCCGTCGTCATCTGTGCCTCGGAGCGGAGTGGCTCGATCTCGGAGATCGAATTCACGAACGTTGATTTCCCGACACCGAAGCCGCCGGCAATCACGATCTTGACGGGGATTTTCCCGCGTGCGGGAGTTGGATCAGAGATTGCGGACACCGTCGAGCACCCTTTCCAAGAGGCTTGCGAAGTTCTGGGTCTTGACGGGTACGTGGAGGACCACGGCACCGTCGGCGACGAGGTCTGCGACGAGCACGCGTGCAACCCCGATCGGAATGTTGAGGCGAGCGGCGATTTCGATCAGCGCCATCGGCGACTGGACGAGTTCGACGACCTTGGCCGCTTCCCAACGGTAGGCACCAAGATGTTGAGAGGCACGGGCGCTCGACTGGATCTGTGTTTCCAGGCTGATCGTCGAATCGATATCGGTTCGACCGCCTGTCATCGCGTATGGGCGAATCAACCGCCCTGTGGCGCCGAGGTCGTCATCGATGTCCTCGCCCACGTCAGCTTCTTCGATCATGGAATCATCCCCTAGACAGCATCAAGCTCTTGAGTTCTTCACGGAGTTCAGGTGTCAAGACGTCACCCGCTCGGTCGGCGAAGACGGCGATCTCATAGCCGATCGTGCCGATGTCGGCAGCCTTGGTCGTCACGACGCACATCAGCGAGCCGTCACGGATACCGGTGACGAACATCCAACCGTTCTCCATCTCGACGATCACGTTGGACACCGCACCGGCACCGAATCGTCCCGCGGAGCCGTAGGCCAGACCGATCATTCCGGAGGCAACCGCGGCCAACCGCTCTGCTGTTTCTCGATCGACGCCGTCGGACACTGCGAGTGCGAGTCCATCGGACGACACGACGACCGCTTGGCGGACTGCTGCGACTTGCTGCACGAATCGGCCCACGAGCCAGTTGAGGTTGTCTGCTGCTGCATTCATCGGTGATCCCCTCCGAGATCGGTACTTGGGGTTGTGGACTTGTCGTCGGAGCTGACGACGCCGGTTCGGAACTCGGTCTGGAAGGCACGCAAGCGGTCACGCAGCGCGTCCGGGTCGAGCCGTGATTGAGCGACGCTGACCTGCTCCTCGAAACTGCTCGGCAACAGGGGATCACCGACGCGGGCCCGGGTCGGCAGCGCCGGTCCACCGGAGCTCTTGGCGTTGCGACCCGAATCGAATGCCGACAGGGCTGCCTGGAGTGCACTGGGAGCCGACGGTCCGACGACGCCCGGATTGGTGATGTCGGCAAGTCGATCAGGGCCTTCCGGTCCCGAACTGGGACTGCGAACCGGCAGATGTGGGTCGTTCGTCGGCGGGGCCGGTCGTGTCGCCGGCAACGGGCGGGCGTTGTCGGGCGTGACCGGTTGCCGAGACGGGCTGGTGGCCAGCATCGGAGGCGCCGGCTGACGGTCGAACTCGCTGCTGATGCGGGCCATCGCCGTCGGCGGCGGAAGGTTGGGAGGCGTGAACGCCGGCTCCGGCGCGACCGGCAGATGCTCGGTCACGGGGGCCGGCGGATCGGCCGGTTGGAACGGATCGATCCAGGCCGCGTCGGAAACAACCACTCGCTCAGGCGCTGGCGTTGCATCGTCGAAGTAGTGGGAGTCGACGGCATCAGCGTGATCGAAGCTCGGCGTCGTCTCGATCTCCGCGCGATCGAACGCGATCGAGGTCCAATCGGGCGCCGCAACGGCCGGCTCGGCCGTCTGCTGGATCGGATGATCGACCGGCTCCGAGCGTGGTACGTAGCTGTCGTAGGGCCCGACCTCGCCGACCGGCTCGAACGACTCGTCCGCCGGTGCGGTCGAGAAGTCACGGTTGTCGACCGAGTCGTCGTCGTTCCACGCCACGATCTGTTCGAGCTCTTCGACGGTCGGGACCGGGGTGGCCGGTGACTTCGATCCGCCGTTCAACGGGTCGTCGATCGGCCCGAACAGTGCTGACGGAAGGAGAACGTCGACGGTCAGACCGGGGCTGCCTGCCGACAGCGTGACCTCGATCCCGTGCTTGTTGGCCAGCAGGGACACAACGGAGATGCCGAGTGTCGGCTCGACGGACAAACCGACGATCGGTGGATCGCGGAGGAGTTCGTTCAGTTGCTGGAGACGTTCGCTCCCGATCCCGACGCCGCTGTCGACGATGCGAATCATGTAGGAACCACCCGCTCGGCGGCCGCCGACGCGGACGATGCTCTCGGGTGGGCTGAACGAGGTGGCGTTGTCGAGCAACTCGGCAAGCATGTGCGACACGTCGGCGACGACGTTGCCGCGGACCTGGAGGCTTTCCAGCGCCTCGACCTCGACACGGCGATAGTCCTCGACCTCACCGATCGAGGCACGGACGACATCGTCGATCTCGGTCGCCTTGACCCGGCGCCGCTTTGGCTCGGCGTTGGCCAGAACCAGCAGTGATTCGGAGTTCCGGCGCATGCGGGTCGCGAGGTGGTCGAGTTGGTAGTAGTTGCCGAGCACCTCGGGGTCGTCGACGCTTGCCTCGTACTCGTCGAGCATCGCCAGTTGGCGGTCGATCAGCGATCGGTTCCGACGAGCCATCGTGATGAAGATCGCGGACACGCCCCGGCGGAGCACTTCGACTTGTTCCTGAGCGACGTCGACGAGGGTGCTCTGCATCGAGTTGAAGGCGTTGGCGAGTTCGGCGAGCTCGTCGCTGCCGCGTGCGTTGACCGGCTCGATGTCCGGCAGCGCCGATCGTCCACGTGGGTCGCGGAGTGCCTCGACGAGCGCCGGGAGTTGGACCGCTGCGACCTGATTGGCACTTCGGGAAACGGCCTTGACCCGACGGGTGACGGAGCGGGTGAGCGCCCAGGCGATCAATCCGGCGAGGAGGACGGCACCGAGGATGATGCCGGTTCGCAACAGCGCGGCATTGAGCGTTTGGCTGACTTGGACGTTGGCCTCGTCAACGATCGACTGGCTGATCGCGCTCTGCAACGAGAGACTCTTGGCGGCGACCGCCTCGAATCCGGCGACGTCGAACGTTCCGACCTCGTTCTGTCCGGCAGCGCGAAACACTCGGTCGAGCTCCGACCGGGAGCCGGCCAGCGACATCGTGAACCCGGTCTCGCGGTATTGCTTGGCCCACTCTTCCGGGGCAATCGCGGCGAACTCGTTCATCACCGATTCGAGTTCAGTCAGGCGAACCCGGGCAGTCGCCAGCGACGACGTGTCGACCGGGTTCTTCTGCCATTCGAGCATGTTGGCGGTGACCGCGTCGGAGGCGACCCGACCCTCGGCGAGCTTGACGACGGCGAGCAGTTTGCGTCCGAGTTCGGCATCATTCGATTCGGCCGGCAGCAGTTGGCCGATCGACACCAGTTCGCGAAGGGCGACGTCGTACTCGTCGATCGGGTCAGCCTCTTGCGTCGAGCCTGGAGCGAGCAACGCCATGTCGTTGGCGCGTCGGGCACTCGAGAGGCGCGAGCGGCCCGTGGTGATGTGTTCGACAGCAGCCTGGGCCGCCCCGAGTCCTTCGAGCGATGCTCCGAGATCGTTGAGGGCC
>JAYVFI010000046.1:0-18188 GCA_043773365.1 Ilumatobacteraceae bacterium | reverse complement strand
TGCTGCGTGAAAGGTCACTCACCGTTCCGCCATCGATCAAGACCGACATCGACACCTGGACAGAACGAGGGGCCTCCGTGCTCCATCTCGTCCGCGGGTCTCGGATCATCGGAGCGTTGGCGCTCGAGGACAAGATCCGACCGGAAGCTCGCCAGGCAATCATCGATCTCCACGAGATCGGAATCGAACGCGTCGTGATGATCACCGGCGACGCCCGTCAGGTCGCGGACGCCGTCGCGGCACAACTCGGGATCGATGAGGTCTTCGCCGAAGTGCTCCCCGAGGACAAGCAGAACAAGGTCGCCGAACTCCAGGCCAGAGGGTTGCGAGTCGCCATGGTCGGCGACGGTGTCAACGACGCCCCCGCACTCGCTCGCGCCGACGTGGGACTGGCGATCGGCGCCGGTGCCGACGTCGCCATCGAGTCAGCCGGTGTGGTCCTCGCCGGGAACGACCCGCGCTCGGTCACCGGCGTCATCCGACTTTCCAGGGCCTCGTACCGCAAGATGCGTCAGAACCTGGTCTGGGCCGCCGGGTACAACATCGTGGCCATCCCACTCGCAGCTGGCGCGTTCGCCTGGGCCGGGATCACGCTGGCACCGGCGATCGGGGCGATCTTGATGAGCATGTCGACGATCGTCGTCGCCCTCAACGCACAACTCCTCCGACGCGTGCAGCTTGCGCCCGATCGGCTTTCGAACGAACCGCCCGGCCAGGGCTGATCAGGCAGGCGGGAACGCGGCGGCGACGACATTCGGGTCGAAGTATTCGCGCCAGAAGGCGACCCGGCCGCGGCGGAGTTCGAAGAACCCGACGTACGAATTCGAGTATGCGCGACCCGACCGAGTGACCCCGTCGCTCCGGTATTCCGCGACGACCCATCCGGACGGAAGCCGGCCGTGAACCACCACGTCGTGGAACGGGAGCTGGGAGAACACCTTTGGCATCATCCGTATGAAGCCTCGGGCGGCGGCGCCTTCGAGTCGACGCGCGCCACCGTCACCCCGGAACGGGAACTCGAGGATCAGGTCGTCCGTGACCAACTCGAGCGCGGCGTCGATCTCGAAGCGGCCAATCAGGTCGATCAGCTGCCGTACGACCGCAGCATCGTCATCGTCGGTGCGTGAGTTCGCAGTCATCTCAGGCATGACCCGGTGCCACGAACCAGCGCAATCGCGATCGGCTCAGCCGGGCGGCAACCCGCCTGAGCGCCGGAACCACACCGAACCGGCCAGCGGCTGCAACGAGTCCGCCTACTGGCCACTCGTCGATGTAGACGTCGGTCGAAACGCGGCATGTCGTGCACCGTAGTGCGAGCGGTGCACACGAAGTTGGGCGCCGATGAGCGGCGGTCCATGGCGGGAGCGGCGATCAGCCCGCCGACGGTGCGGTGGATCCTGCCGCCATCGTGTCGAGGTCGAGGATCGCTTCGATCCTGTCTGGGTCGAGGAGCCCACTGTCGACGAGGACCGCCCGCACCGAGCGCCCTTCGGCAACCGCCTGTTCGACGATACGGGTCGCAGCGTCGTAGCCGATCACCAGGTTGAGCGCCGTCGCCACAGCCGGGGTCAACTCCGCGAATGCTCGGCACCTGGCCACGTCTGCTTCGACGCCGTCGATGCAACGCGCTGCGAAATCGGCAGCTGAGCGACCGAGCAGGCTGATCGAGTCGAGCAGATTGGCGGCGATCACGGGCAGGTAGGTGTTCATCTCGAGCGTCCCTTGACTGCCGGCGAAGGCGACGGCGGCGTCGTTGCCAATCACCTGGGCAGCCACTTGCGTGACCACCTCACACAGCACGGGATTGACCTTGCCGGGCATGATCGAAGAGCCGGGCTGGAGTTCTGGCAGGTGGATCTCGGCAAAACCGGTGCGCGGCCCGCTGGCGAGCAGGCGGATGTCGTTGGCGATCTTGAACATCGCGATTGCGGCGCCGCGCAACTGACCCGACAGCTCCACGAGGGCGTCCGGGCTGGCTTGCGAAGCGAATCGATTCGACGCAGCGTGGAGCGGCAGTGCTGTCGTCTGCGCCAACTCCTCGATCGCCAGGTCGGCCACCCCAACGGGGGCGTTGAGCCCGTTGCCGGTCGCGGTACCACCCAACGGAATCGCAGCGACGCGTGCGCAGGCTTGATCGATCCTTTCGATTGCTTCACTGATCTGCGCGCGGTAACCGCCGAACTCCTGACCGAGGGTGATCGGCGAGGCGTCCATCAGATGCGTTCGACCGGCCTTGACCACGGACGAGAAGGCGACGCTTCGCCCGGCGAGCGAATCACGCAGTGCGGTCAGACCGGGCAGCAGGACGTCGCGGACTTCGGTCAGGGCGGCTATCCGGATCGCCGTTGGGAACACGTCGTTCGTCGACTGCGAGGCGTTGACATGATCGTTCGGGTGCACCGTGCGCCCTGACAGACGGCGACTGGCAAGCGACGCCACCACCTCGTTGACGTTCATGTTGGTCGACGTGCCTGAGCCGGTTTGGAAGACGTCGATCGTGAACTGATCGTCCCAGCCGCCGTCGGCGACCTCCTCCGCCGAGGCGATGATCGCAGCCGCCAGCTCGTCATCGATACCGGTCAGGTCGGGGAAGCGGCTGTTGGCAAATGCCATTGCTGATTTCACCCTTGCCAGCGCGTGAACGATCCCGATCGGCGTCGGTCGTCCCGACACCTCGAAGTTGATCAACGCCAGTTCGGTCGCGTGACCGATCAGTTGCTTGTCGAATGCCATGCTCGAAGTCTGCTATCTCCTCGACTCACACTCACCACGGCAGGACACGTCTGCAGTCCATGCTCGCGCCGGCCCGAGTCGTCAGGTCATGGATGGGTAGCCGGCGTGCGGTGATCGACGAGCAGGTCGACCGGGGACTTGCCGCTCGGTTTCTTGCCATACGTCCAGTCCGGCTGCTTGTCGACAAATGATGCATCGAGCGTGGCGCCCTCATCGTCGAGGTTCGAGAGCTCCGCGATCAGGCGCACCTGCACCGGTACGCCATCTGGCTCGAGCGCTGCACTGACCTGGCCGTCGAACGTCGCCAGGATGCTCCCGACGACGGTCTGGTGTTGGGCTGCCAAACTGCACCGTGCCCCCTCCGCGACGGTCGAGAGCAGTGTTTCGATCGTCGCCAGGTCGGAGCGTTTCCCTTCGCCGCAGGCGACGGTGGCGAGCAGTTCCGAGATGTCGAGACCGTCCTCCTTGCAGTGGGTGCACTGGCCGCACGATTCGATCGCCAGGAAGCGGGAGACTCCGGCGGCCACGCCCAGCATGTCGGTCTGGTCGCTGAGCACGATCAAGCCGGCTGAACCGAGGCCAGAGCCGATTGCCGCCATCGTCTCGTAGGCGAGTGGGGTGTCGAGTCGATCGGGTGTGATGACTGCACTCGAGACGCCGATCAGCACCGCTTGGATCTGCTCGCCGGGCTGCATCCCTCCACTGACCTGATCGATGACCTCGCGCAAGGTCGTGCCCATCGCCACCTCGGCGACACCCGGATGGAGCACGTCACCGGTCACCGTGCACACGATCGTGCCGGGAGACCCTTCGGTTCCGATCGATCGGAACCATTCCGCGCCGTGGGCGATGATGCCCGGAACGTTGGCGAACGTCTCGACGTTGTTGACCAACACGGGTGGTGCCGCACTGGCGTGCTCGGTTCCGGCCATCTGGACGTTCGCCGGCAGGCCACTACCCGAGGCGGCATCACGTTCCGACGTGACGACCTCGACGATTCCTCGTCGAAACGGAGGGGCAATTCGTGGAAACGGTGGACGTCCGTCGACGACCTCCAATAGGGCAGTCTCCTCGCCGTACAGGTATTCGGCCGGGCCTTGAAGGACACGTACATCGACATCGCCCGCCCATCCGGCGTCGACGATCTCGGCAATTGCGGACTCCAGCCGTGCGACCTCCGTCGCGAAACTGGCCTTCGTTGCGACGATGATCGTCCTCGCATCCATCGCCAGCGCGGCGATCAATCCGCCCTCGACAACGGCATACGGGTTGGTGCGCAGGATCGTCCGGTCCTTGAACGTCCCCGGCTCACCTTCGGCGGCGTTGACGATCACCGAGGTCCGCAGCAGCGGCGAGGCGAAGGACGCGACTGCCTGCCATTTGACTCCGGTCGGGAAACCCGCACCGCCCCGACCCCGCAGGCCAGAGGCGATGATCTCGTCGATGATCGTTGTTGCGGACACTTGTCGAGCAGCGGCCAGCCCCGCTCCCCCGCCCGCAGCCACGTACTGGTCGAGCGACAAATGCGGCTCGGTTGGCAGGACCCGATCGAACGTTCGGGAAGCAGCGGACCATTCAACAGCAGACGACTCAACAGCAGACGACTCGGGGCCATCCGGTGCGCGATCGGTCACCGCGTGCTCCCCATTTGGGGATCTACTCGACTCGGAGGTATCTCGACGGAGACTCGACATCGTTACTCACTTTCGATCGACGGCGGAGCGCGTGTACGCGAGTGCGTGCGCGTCGTGCAACAGTCGACTCGGTTGAGCAATACCCAGAACTGGACGGCGAGAAACATCGATCGCCTCTGATCGGCACCACTCAGGTCAGCGAAATCGCGAGGATCGCCTCGAGCTCAGCGAGCGCCTGAGCGGCGGACGTGACCTTGATCGTCGTCATGCCCATCGCCCGAGCGGGCTTCAAGTTGACGCCGAGATCGTCGAGGAACAGCACTTCGGATGGTTCGACGTCGGCGAGTTCGCATGCGTGTTGGTAGAACGCAATCTCGGGTTTGCGAACTCCGACCTTGCTCGACTCCACGATGTGGTGAAAGCGGGCCATCACGTCGAGCACGTCCGGTCGCACGTCGGACACGACGTTGTTCGTCAGGCATGCCGTGATGTAGCCGGCGGCGATCACGCGGTCGAGCGCCTCGACCATTTCCGGCCGAACGACCCCGTCGAGCAGACCGAGCACGTCGGCCCCCGGGATGCGATGACCGCGTCGTTCCGATTCGTCGGCGAAGGCGACGTCGAATTCAGCCGCCGAGATCTCTCTGCGTTCGATCCGCGCCCAGGCGTTGGCATCCGCATCGAGTGCATTCACCGAGCGGATGAAATCGACCGGGATGCCCCGAATCCGCTCGTAGTCGTTGAACGAATCGAACGGGCTTTCGAGGATCACACCGCCGAAGTCCCAGAACACCGCTGTGATGTCACCATTGCTCACGGCCGGACACGGTATCGCTCGTCATCGGACGAGGAAGTATCCTGCGAGGGTGTCCTCGAACCGTGAAATCTGGCAGGCCGCATTCGATGCGTCGAAGCTGCGTGATACCGACTTCCGAACGATGTCGGGGATCCCGCTCGATGCCGTCTACGGACCCGACGACGGGGAGTTCCCCGGTCAGTATCCGTACACCCGGGGCCCCTACGCCTCGATGTATCGCTCCAAGCTCTGGACGATGCGGATGTTCGCCGGCTTCGGAACGGCCGACGATACGAACTGGCGGTTCAAGGAGATCATCCGCACGGGCGGCGACGGCCTGTCGACGGCGTTCGACATGCCGACCTTGTTGGGCCTCGATTCCGACGACGAGATGGCGCTCGGAGAGGTCGGTCGCTGCGGCGTCGCGGTCGACACGCTGGCCGACATGGAGGATCTCTACGCCGGCATCGACTTGGGCAAGACGACCACATCGATGACGATCAACAGCCCGGCAGCCGTGATCTTGGCGATGTTCGTGGCTCAGGCCGAGAAAGCGGGCACCCATCGCAGCAAGCTCGGCGGCACGCTCCAGAACGACATCTTGAAGGAGTATCAGGCTCAGAAGGAGTTCGTCTTCCCGCCCCGTGATTCGATGCGGCTCGTACGCGACACGATCAACTTCACGGCTGCGGAAATGCCGCGATGGCATTCGATCTCGATCTCCGGCTATCACATTCGCGAGGCAGGCTCGAGCGCCGTCGAGGAGCTGGCGTTCACCTTGGCGAACGGATTCGCCTATGTCGAGTTGGCGATCCAGAACGGTCTGCCGGTTGATGCCTTCGCACCGCGGCTGAGCTTCTTCTTCAACGCCCACATCGACTTCTTCGAAGAGATCGCCAAATATCGGGCCGCTCGCCGGATCTGGGCGCGATGGTTGAAAGAGCGGTACGGAGCGACCAGCGAACGTTCGATGCAGTTGCGGTTCCACACCCAGACTGCCGGCGTGTCGTTGACCGCGCAGCAGCCAGAGGTCAACATCGTGCGAACCGCGATCGAGGCTCTGGCGGGGGTGCTCGGTGGCAGCCAGTCGTTGCACACCAACTCGATGGACGAGGCGCTCGCGCTGCCGACCGAGCGGGCCGTCCGGATCGCACTGCGGACCCAACAGGTGATCGCCAACGAGACCAACGTCGCCCATGTCGCCGACCCGCTCGGCGGCTCGTACTTCATCGAGGCGTTGACCGACGAGATCGAACGTCAGGCCGAGGAGCTGTTTGCCTACCTCGACGAACTGGGAGACGGTTCGATGTTGGAGGGCGCGATCAAGGGCATCGAGGAGAACTGGTTCCAGGGCAAGATCGCCGATTCGGCGTTCGAACAGGAGCGCTTGTTCAACGCCAACCGGCGAGTGATCGTCGGGGTCAACGGCTACACCGACGGCAACGAAGAGGACCAGATCGATCTGCTGCGGATCTCCCACGAGGACGAGACGCGCCAACGCAAACGCCTCGAGGGCGTACGTGCCGGACGCGATCAACACGCCGTCGACGCGGCGCTGGCGCGTGTGCGTTCCGACGCCGCCGATCCGAACGTCAACATGATGCCTGCCCTGCTCGACGCCGTCAGCGTGTACGCCTCGCTCGGCGAGATCATGAACACGATGGAGACCGTGTTCGGTCGCCACGTCGAAGTACCGACGATCTGAAGGGCGCCACGACATGGCCGGAGAACGGATTCTGATCGCCAAAGTGGGTCTCGACGGCCACGACCGCGGTATCAAGGTCGTCGCACGGATCCTGCGCGATGCCGGCTATGAAGTGATCTACACCGGGCTGTTCCAAACCCCCCAGACCGTGGCTGCCGCGGCCGTCGACGAGGACGTCGACGCGATCGGACTCTCGATGCTGTCGGGCGCACACATGACGCTCGCCCCGATGGTCGTCGACGAGGTTCGCAAACGCGGCAGCGAGATCCCGGTGATCGTCGGCGGGATCGTTCCGAACCACGACCTCGACGAGCTCCGTGACGCGGGGATCGCCGCAATCCTCACTCCTGGGGCGACCGCCGAACAGATCGTGACCGAAGTCGCAGCGGTGCTGGCGGCGGGCAAGCCACCCACCTGACTCAACGCCGCCGCGTCTCGAGGATCGCTTTGAGCGCGGCGAGATCCTTGCGGTTCGCTCGCCGCATCGCAGGCTTCATGATCGGCACCATCAGCTTCGAGAACCCAGCCGGTTCACCGCGATTACGCAACGTCATCCGGGTCGATTCGTCGGGTGAGGATGCGTTCGCGGCTGGCTCCCAGGTGTAGGTCGTCTCCATCGGAAATGGCCCCTGATGGGTGCGCATCACCAGCCGTCGACCCGGCACCAGTTCGACAAGCTCGTACGTGTACCGCAGCGTGCGACCGAGGAACCGTGCGACGAACTCGACCAGTGATCCGACCTCTGCAGGTGGTGGCGTCTTCCATTCGACCGAGTCGATGTTGACGTACCAGTCCGGGGCCTTGGACGGATCGGCGGCGTAGGCGGACACCTCGACAACCGGACGAGCGATGACGATCTCCGTGACGACATCGACGTTCATGACCTCACCTCCTTCGAGACGGTTGACCAGCGGAGCGGGGTGTTGCTCGTTCAGTGTGCTCCGTCGCTGGTGTCGTTGTCGAGCAGGATCAGGGAGAACTTGGTCGGGTGACTCGGTGAGCCGGAGCACGCCGACGACTCGTTCGGTGCTGTCATCCGTGATCGGTGTCGCAACGACGATCTCGCCGGCCCGGCCGCCGCGGGTCGCCGCCTCTCTCCTGGTCGCCAGCCCTATTACGTTGGCAGCGTGAAGCTGTCGTCCACGACGAATGCGGGCGGAGACGGTTCCGAGTCGTTCGACGATCGCGTCGCGATCTCACGCCTGGTGTTTCGGTACGCGGTCGTCGCCCTCGTGACGCTGACCGTGGTGGCAGTCGTCACGGCGTACGCGAGTCGGCGCCTCGGTACGGATGAGGCGATCGAGGATGCAACCCGCGTCACGACGATCGCCGCGACGGCCGCTGCGGAACCAGTTGTCACCGACGAGTTGGTGACGATGGACCCCGATGCGATCGCTCGCGTCGATGCAGCGGTACGTCGACAAGTGCTGCGTGGTTCACTCGTGCGAGTGAAGATCTGGTCGAGCGACGGCACGATCGTCTACTCGGATGAAGGGCGTCTGATCGGCCAGCGATTCGAGCTGAGCGCCGATTTGATCGAGACGCTCGGCCGTGGCCCCAGCGACGTCAAAGCCGAAGCCCGGGTCAGCAACCTGACCGAGCCGGAGAACCAGTACGAGGAACCGGCCGTCAAACTGCTCGAGGTCTACCTCCCGATCTACACGCCGACGGGAACACCACTGCTGTTCGAGGCGTACTTCCGGTACGAGGGCGTCGTCGAGGCCGGTCGGCGGGCATGGCTCCGGTTTGCTCCCGTCACGCTGGGATCGCTGCTGTTCCTGGAGCTACTCCAAGTACCACTCGTGTTGTCGCTCGCTCGTCGACTGCGCCGGACGCAGGACCAGCGCGAGTTGTTGCTGCACCGGGCGATCGACTCGGCCGACGCCGAGCGCCGCAGAATCGCAAGCGACCTTCATGATGGAGTCGTGCAGGACCTTGCCGGGGTCTCATTTGCGCTTGCGGCGACGTCGAGAGCGATGGAGGGCAGCGAGCGGGAACAGGTAAGTCAGGCAAGCAACCAGGTTCGCGATGCGGTTCGTTCACTTCGCTCGTTGCTGGTCGAGATCTACCCGCCCAACCTGTACGAGGAGGGTCTCGAGGCCGCCCTGTCGGACCTGATGGCGCGGCTGGACCAACGCGGCGTCGAGGCCACGCTGACGATCGAGACGCCGGTCAACGATCTGCCGATCGACATCGCGCAGCTGATCTACCGTGCCGCCCAGGAAGGCCTACGCAACGTCATGACGCACGCCAATGCGAAGCGTGTGCTCGTCGTCATTGCCCGAGACGCCGACTGTCTGACGTTACGCGTGATCGACGACGGTCGAGGGTTCAGTCCGGAACAGGTGCCTCAACGCGCCGGTCATCTCGGGCTGCGGGCGCTGGCGGGATTCGCGACCACGATGGGCGCCGAGGTCAACATCGAGTCGGAGGCCGGGAAGGGGACCGAACTCCGACTCGAGATTCCGGTGCGGCATGGTGCTGGGTGACGACGGTGCTGAACGGCACCCGTAGCGTCGACGATGCTTGGGATCTCGGCAATGCGTTCGAACACGCGTATCTCGAAGCTCGACCGCAGGCCGCCGGGGACATCCTGAGCGGGCGCACATTCCATCGCGCACGCGGGCTGGTACGGATCGCCACGGAATGGTCGTCCATCAAGACCGACCCCGACGCAGCGGGGCTGGTGCTCGACCAGGTCGAGGCACTGCTGGTTCGCGCCGCCGTTTCCTGATCCTCGCCCGACCTGCTTCCCACGACCGCCTTTCGGGCCGCGTCGGCGCGTTTACGTGAGGTGCACGTATCGCCTCCGTCAAGACTGCGCGAAGCCCGCCTGATCCACCCAACAGAAGGCGCCGGTGCATCGTGACTCTCGTGTTCGCCTCGTTGTGCGGCGATCGCTCCCCGGAGATGCCAGCCAGACATGTCAGCCAGAGATGGGACACGCCATGATCCAACAGCTCGAAATCTCCACCCGACTGTCAGCCAAGTCGCAAGTCGACGATGAGGAGTTGATCAGCCTCGGATCGGCTGACGGGAACCGTGACTCGTTCAACAGGTCGAGCGCGACGGTAACGGTCGTGATCGTCGACGATCACGCCATCGTTCGCCAGGGTCTGGTGCGATTGTTCGAAACGGCTGGCGACATCGATGTCGTGGCGACCGCATCAAACGGCTTCGCGGCGATTGCGCTCGCAGCAGACCTCGAACCCGATGTGATTCTCATGGATCTGTCGATGCCCGAGCTCGACGGGGTGGAGGCGACTCGCCGGATCGTCGCAAGCGGATCCCGATCGCGTGTCGTCGTTCTCACCTCGTTCGGCGATGAATCTCGGATTCTCGACGCGCTCGACGCCGGCGCCCACGGCTACCTCCTCAAGCACATCGACCCTGACGCATTGATCGACGCCGTGCGAGCGGCGCACGCCGGCAACGCTCCCGTCGATCCGCGAGTTGGGCGGGTGCTCCTCGACAACCGGAACCACGCCACCTCCAAACCAGGCGGTCTCACCGCCCGCGAAACCGTTGTACTGGAACTGGTCGGTCACGGCCTCGCCAACAAGCAGATCGCACGACAACTCGGGATCTCCGAACGCACCGTCAAGGCGCACCTCACGAGTGTGTTCCAACGTCTCGGCGTGTCTGACCGTGTGCAGGCAGCACTCTGGGCGCAACGTCATGAACGTCGCCGTTCCGCGTGAACAATGGGAGCAGTCCCGACCCCAGGTTCGGACCGCCCTCCACCTGCCGGCCGGCACGCTCCAGTCCGTTGGAATGCCAGTCGGGTTCAGGCCGATTGGCGTGGTGGCGGCATGGTCAGCAGTGATGGTTGCTCCAGCAGCGTCTTGATGCGCTGAACAAACGTCGCCGCGTCCCAGCCGTCGACGATGCGATGGTCGAAGCTGGAGGAGAGGTTCATCATTGTTCGGGGTACGAACGAGGTGGCGTCCCAGACGGGGCGGGTTTGCATCTTGTTGATGCCGATGATGGCAACCTCGGGATGATTGATGATCGGCGTGGTGACGAGACCCCCGAGCGCCCCGAGCGAGGTGATCGTGATCGTCGAACCGGACAAGTCCTCGCGTTGCGCGGTCCCGTTCCGCGCCGCCGTCGTGACGCGTTCGAGTTCGGTCGCCGTTTGCCACAAGTCCATCGTCTGAACATCTCGAACGACGGGCACCATCAGGCCGTTCCCGGTCTGCGTGGCGATCCCCACGTGCACAGCGCCGTAGGTGGTCAGAACCTGCTGCTCGTCGTCGAACGTGGCGTTGAGAAAAGGCCGGTCGGCGATCGCAAGCACAATTGCCCGCATCACGAACGGCAGCACGGTCAAGCGCGGCTGGTCGGCAAACTCCGTCGCAAGGGATCGGCGCAGGGTCTCGAGTTGGGTCATGTCGATCTCGTCGACGTACGTGATGTGGGGAATCCGCGAACTCGCAATCGACAGCCGCTCGGCGATCTTGCGGCGCAACCCGATCAGCGGGATGTGTGTCGCCCCGGGAATCGGCACGACCGCAATCGGCGTGATCGGCGCAGCCTGTTGGACTTTTCGATCCAGATCGTCGTGCGTGATTCGGCCGCCCGGGCCGGAACCGTGCATGCCATCCAGATCGACGCCGAGTTTGCGGGCGCGTTCGCGCACTGCGGGCGCAGCGATCGGTCGTTGTGACAGTGGGATGTCAGCCACGTCTGACGGCTCCGGTGCGGGCGGCGGGTCCGGTTCGACGACGGTGGTGATCTCCGTCGTGTCGACCGGCGCAACTGGCACCGCTGTCTGGGTCGTTGGCTGGGTAGTTGGCTGGGTCGTCGGCGCAGGTCCTGGTTGGCCGGTTTCGATGGCGACGAAGTCGCTGCCGACGGCCAGGACGTCTCCCGCCTCACCGTGCAGTTCGGCAATCGCACCGGCGACGGGTGCGTAGATCTCGACGGTGGCCTTGTCGGTGAGTACTTCGGCCACGATGGTGTCGGAGGTGACCATGTCGCCGACGGCGACGTGCCAGGCCACCAGTTCGGCCTCGGCGACGCCCTCGCCGACGTCTGGGAGGCGGACGATGTGGATGCTCATGCGAATCCTCTCAGCGCTCTGCCATGGTTGCCCGCATTGCCGTGCCCAGGCGTGCAGGGCCGGGGAAGTAGTCCCACTCGTGGGCGTGAGGGTAAGGCGTGTCCCACCCCGTGACGCGGGCGATCGGGGCTTCGAGCGACCACAGGACGTGCTCCTGCACCACGGCGCACAGTTCGGCGCCGAAGCCTGACGTGAGGGTCGCCTCATGAGCAACGACGCACCGACCGGTCTTGCGGACCGACTCGACGATCGTGCCCAGGTCCAACGGCACCAGGCTGCGCAGATCGATGATCTCGGCGTCGATCCCTGTTTCTTCCGCCGCCGCCTCGGCCACGTGGACCATCGTCCCGAACGTCAACACGGTCAGATCGGAGCCGGTTCGATGGATCCGGGCGGCGCCGAGCGGGGTCGTGTAGTGACCGTCTGGAACCTCGCCGAGCGGATGAGCCGACCACGGCACGATCGGACGCTCGTGGTGCCCGTCGAACGGCCCGTTGTAGAGCCGCTTGGGTTCGAGGAAGATCACCGGATCATCGTCCTCGATCGCCGCGATCAGCAAGCCCTTGGCATCGTGCGGATTCGACGGGATGACGGTCTTGAGTCCGGCCACGTGAGTGAAGAGCGCCTCCGGGCTCTGGGAATGGGTCTGGCCGCCGAAGATCCCGCCACCGGTCGGCATGCGGATCGTGATCGGAGCCGTGAAGTCGCCGGCCGAGCGGTGCCTGAGCCGCGCTGCCTCCGACACGATCTGGTCGTACGCCGGGTAGACGTAATCGGCGAACTGGACCTCCACACATGGCCGCAGTCCATACGCACCCATACCGATCGCAGCGCCGACGATCGCGCTCTCGTTGATCGGGGTGTCGAAGCAGCGGTGTTTCCCGAAGCGCATCTGAAGACCTTGCGTGCAACGGAACACGCCGCCGAAGAAGCCGACGTCCTGCCCGAACACGACGACTCGTTCATCACGCTCCATCGCCACCGCGTGGGCATCCCGGATCGCCTCGACCATCGTCATCCGCGTCACGTGAACCCTCCCCGCTCTCGCTGAAGGCGGAGATGCTCGGGCATCGAAGCGTACACGTCGTCGAACATCGAAGCCGGGGCGGAATGCTTGCTGCGCAGTGTGCCGAAGCGCTCGGCATCCTCCGCCGCTTGGCGTACAGCCGACTCCACTTCGGCCACGCATCCCTGATGCTGCTCCTCGCTCCACTCGCCGATGTGGATCAGATGGTTCTTCAAGCGATCGATCGGGTCACCGAGCGGCCACGTGAACGGCTCCTCCTTGGGTCGGTAGGCGGACGGGTCATCCGATGTCGAGTGGGCCCCGACTCGATAGGTCACCCACTCGATCAGGGTCGGCCCTTGGTTGGCGCGCGCTCGCCGAGCCGCCCACGATGACACGGCGTGCACGGCCAGATAGTCATTGCCGTCCACACGCAATGAGGCGATCCCGAACCCATGGCCACGAGTTGCGAACGTCGGTGAATCTCCGCGGGCGAACCCCTGGAACGTGGAGATCGCCCATTGGTTGTTGACGATGTTGAGGATCACCGGCGCGTGATAGGTCGACGCGAACACCATTGCGGAATGAAAGTCCACTTCGGCGGTTGCTCCGTCACCGATCCAACCGGACGCGATCCGAGTGTCGCCCGACAGCGCCGACGCCATCGCCCAACCGACGGCCTGGATGAACTGGGTTCCAAGGTTGCCCGAGACGGAGAAGAACCCCGACTCCCGCGACGAGTACATCACCGGCAACTGTCGGCCCTTCAGCGGGTCGTGGCTGTTCGAGTAGATCTGGTTGACCATCTCGACCAGCGGGTAGCCGGCGGTGATCAACAGCCCCTGTTGACGGTACGTCGGGAAGCACATGTCGTCGGGACGCAGGGCGCGACGGTGAGCACACGACACCGCCTCCTCACCGAGCGACTGAATGTAGAAGGAGGTGTTGCCCTGACGATGGGCTTGCAGCATTCGCGCATCGAAGATCCGCACCGTCAGCATGTCCCGCAGCCCACATCGGAGCTGCTCGGCATCGAGCGTCCCCGCCCACGGGCCGACCGCTTCACCGTGTACGTCGAGCACACGGATCATCTCAGCCCCGAGATCGACGATGTCTGCCGGGGCGACGTCGATCGGCGGGCAGCGCACCTCACCGGCCCTGTCGATCAACAGGTCCCGAAAGACGGGTTTGTCACCTGGGCGCGCAACCGGTTCTGGGATACGCAACCGCAGGGCGTCAGCCTCAGCGTGTTCACCATCCACGGCATCTTCTCCATTCTCTGAGTCACGAAAGTCGCGCGTCCTTCATGCAGGTTCGCGCAAATCTCGCCACACGTATGACCGCACGTCCGATGGTGCTGCGCGCGGTCACCGAACGACACGCTGCGGTTGCGGAGCTCAGACCTCGAAACCCTCACGTTTGCAGCTTCGCCAGTGGTGGCGACGGGTGCGTGATCTGCTTACGCTTCGCTGATGCCGAGCAACGTGATGGCGATCCGCCGCGAGCCTCGCTTCTCGCTGGTCCTTGATCGAGCGCTCTGAGGAGGGTCGGCGACTGTGAACTCCGACTTGAACGAACTGCTGACGGTCTACTTCGCTGCGCGTCGGTGGTTCGCCGGCAAGGGACGCGACTTCTCGGTGACTCACGTGCATCCGCTGCCGTGGCTGTCGGCGACCGAGCCCAGGGTGCGGATCGAGATCGCCACGGTGCGATTCGGCGACGGAACGCAAGACACCTACCAGTTCCCGATCAACTATCTGCCGGTGCCCGATCCGGCGATGGGGCATGCGCTCGTCGGTGAGTTCGACCACCCCGAGTTGGGCCATGTTGCCGCCTACGACGCCGTCTACTTCGCGGCAGCCTCCGAGTTGCTGCTCGACGGCTTCAGGACCGGTCGGCAGCGCGATGAGCTGACTTTCGAGCTCGTCGAGGGCGCCGAGCTCCCGACCCACGACGTCGTCGGGAAGGTGATGACGGCCGAACAATCCAACACCTCGATCGTCTACGGCGACCAGGCGATCCTGAAGTTGTTCCGCCGGATCAGCGACGGCGGCAACCCCGACATCGAGATTCACGAGGCCTTGACGCGCCACGGAGGGGACCACATTGCGGCGCTGCTCGGTTGGATCGAGGGTCGCTGGTCCGACTCGACCGGCGCGACACATCACGGCCACCTCGGGATCTTGCAGGTCTTCTCGAGTGGGGCAACCGACGGCTGGGCGATCGCGCTGTCGAGCGTGCGCAACCACCTCGCAGAGGACGACCTGCACGCCCGCAGGGCCGACTTTGCCGACGAGGCCGAACGGCTCGGTCAAGCGACGGCCGAGGTGCACGCCGACCTGGCCGAGCTGTTCGCGACGACGACACTCGACCACGATCAGCAGCAAGGCCTCGTGACGGCGATGGGCCGCCGCCTCGACGCCGCCGTGGTGATCGTGCCCGAGCTCGAGGACTATGACGCCGCGCTGCGGGCCAGGTTTGCCGAGCTGGCCGAGCTCACCTCACCGATCACGGTGCAACGCATCCACGGTGACCTCCACCTCGGACAGACCCTGCGCACGGCCGACGGCTGGAAGATCATCGACTTCGAGGGCGAGCCGCCGAAGAGCCTCGCCGAGCGGGTTGCCCTCGACTCACCGATGCGCGATGTGGCGGGCATGCTGCGGTCGTTCGACTACGCCGCCGGCGCCATGCTGGAGGAGTTCGACGCCAGCGATGATCTCAGGCATCGGGCGGACGAGTGGTCTCGACGCAACCGCGAGGCCTTCCTTCACGGCTACGCCAACGGAGGCGGCGTCGACGCCGTTGACCAAGCCGTCCTACTCCGCGCCTACGAGGCCGACAAAGCGGTCTACGAGGCCGTCTACGAAGCCCGCAACCGCCCCACCTGGCTGGCCATTCCTCTCCAGGCGATCGCACGTCTGGTCGTCGGCGAGTGATCTGACCTGACCACACGGGCAGTGGGCCACCCACCACCCCATGACGCGCTGATCCGTCGTCGAATCGTCGGGGGCGGGCAAACATCGATGAGCGCACGGGCCACCGGATCGATCCGGTTCGATTATCGATCGATGCGGTGCTGTTCGGGGCCGAGCTGGTTCGCGCCGAAGCGCTGCGAGAGACGTCGCCGGGCCGAGACCTGCACGACACCACGCCAGCGGTCGAGGTCGTGTTCGGGCCCGACGACGATGTTGCCATCGTGACCCGCCCCAGACCCTCGTCCAGCAAGCGATCGATGAGGCGCTCTCGGCCAACCACGCCAGCGCCGACTTCACGAAGGCCCAAACCCTCGTCCAGCAAGCGATCGACGACGCCCTCTTCGGACGCCGGTGAACCAGGGCCTGGTGATCGCGGTCGGTCAGAAGGGCGATGCCTCACGGCTTCCGCACGCGGTGACGGCGCACGCTTCGTCACGTCGTACTCATCGCCGCCCGCTTGAACCCGGCGGTGCGGCGGAGTACGTCGAACCAGAACGGTGCGCCTTGAGAGATGGCCGCGGCGGCGACGAGCCAGCCCAGTATGGTCACGCCGTTGACGTCGGCGTCCTGGCTCCACCACACGGGAAGCTCGATCGCATCACCGGCAGCATCGATCTTCTGCTTGCACGCGTCGTCGGGCTGACCGTCGGTGAACTCGCAATCCGCAGCGAGCGATTCCGCTTCGGCAGCGATCAGTGTGCGCATCGCGTCGTCCCGATAGAACCGGTTCGTCACATGCAGGGCATCGACGTTGACGCCCACTGCCACGACCAGGCCGATGATGAACAGCCACCAACGCGTGCGACGGCGGTAGGCGCGTGAGAGCCCGTCCATGCGAGTCTCGAACCAACTCCCGATATCCGTGCGTAGTTCGCCGAGGTCCGCACCGGCGTGGCGCACGAGCGCCTCGAGCTCGTGCTTCAGGCGCGACTCCGGGAGGTCGTCGATCGCCTGCTTCGCCGCTGCGGTGTTCTCGAGGTGTCGGCCGGCCGACACGATGTCGAGCAACGCTCGGCTGAACAGATCGGGCTCGATGTGGCTGAGTCGAGTCTTCGACATCTGAGTCGTGTCGTCGAGCCCGTTGATCAGGTCATGAGCGAAGAGTCTCTGACGATACGTGGTCGGGGCATCTGACGACGGTTGGGAACTCGGTCTCGGGTCGCGCTCGCCGTTCAGGCCGAAGGCAATCGCCTTGACACGCTCCGTCTTGTCCGGTTGCTCCCCGATCCCGTCCAGCATCGCTCCGAGCGATCTCCAGAGTTGCTTCGACCTGGTGGCAAGCGCTCGCGCGAACACCTCGTGGATGCCGGACGCGACGGTGCTGAGCACGAAGAACACAACGGCGACGCCGACGACGACATCGAGGATCTTGGAAATCTGCACGGTCGCTCCTCTCTCCGCCGTCGCCGTCGGCCACGCGTGTGATGCCACGGCCGCGCCCCGCTGCGACGGACCCACCCAATGCTTTCACTTCCGCTTCCGCATGGCAACGTCCGATGCAGGGTCCGTACGCTGGCCTGAGTTCCTCAATTGCGGGACGACAGGTGGTCGACCTGCGTCAGTCACAGGTCACTCACTCCCAGACGGAGACACGATGAGCACGCACACAGGGAAGCGCATGCAGTCGAGCGCACTGCAACCCGCCGACAGTCACGATCTGATCCGCGTGCTGGGTACCCGTGTGAACAACCTGAAGGACGTCAGCGTCGAGATCCCGAAGCGCCGGCTGACGGTGTTCACCGGTGTCTCCGGCTCGGGCAAGAGTTCACTGGTGTTCGGCACGATCGCGGCAGAGTCGCAGCGGCTGATCAACGAGACCTACAGCGCCTTCGTGCAGGGCTTCATGCCGACGCTGGCCCGGCCCGAGGTCGACGTTCTGGATGGTCTGACAACGGCGATCATCGTCGATCAGGAACGCATGGGCGCCAACACCCGCTCGACGGTCGGCACCGCGACCGATGCCAACGCGATGCTGCGAATCCTCTTCAGCCGGCTCGCCACTCCCTACGTCGGTCCACCCAACGCGTTCTCGTTCAACACCGCGACCGTCAGTGGTGCCGGGGCGATCACGATCGAGAAGGGCGGCGAGAAGAAGACCGAGAAACGCACGTTCTCAGCCGCGCCGGCGGCATGTGTCCGCGCTGCGAGGGCATGGGCGCGGTCACCGACGTTGACCTGTGTTCGCGACAATCGGGCTGGGCTACCTCTCGCTCGACCGGCCGTCGGGCACGCTCTCGGGCGGCGAGGCGCAGCGCACCAAAATGATCCGCC
>JAYVFI010000045.1:0-30511 GCA_043773365.1 Ilumatobacteraceae bacterium | reverse complement strand
TCGACGCCGCCCTCGACCAGCGCTGCGATCTGTTGGCGGTATGACTCGGCGAGTTGGCGGAAGGTGAGGGCTCGGTAGCCAGGATCCTCGACTCGTGGTGACAGCGACAACGTGACGTTGGTCGGTCCGATCGCTCCGGCGACCCAGCGCGCCCGGCCGTCGTTGCGCTCGGCTTGGTCGGCGGCGGCACGCGCCAGGCGACCGGCCGTGCGGTTCAGCTCGGCCAGCAGGATCGGGTCGTCGAGCCCATACTCGCGTTGGGCGACCGTCGTCGAGGAGAACGTGTTGGTGGTGATGATGTCGGCCCCGGCCGTCAGGTATGCGAGGTGAATCCCCTGCACTGCTTGCGGCTGGGTCAGGACCAGCAGGTCGTGGTTCCCGGTCAGCGACGAAGGGTGATCGCAGAACCTGTCACCCCGGTGCTCGGCTTCGCCCAGCTTGAGCGCCTGGAACTCGGTCCCGCTCGCGCCGTCGAGGATCAGGATCCGTTCGGCGGCCGCGGCTTGGATGCTCACGTTGCCACCGTGCTCATCGCGATACCGAGTTGTTCGCAAACTGCCAGTGCCAGTTCGGCGCGATTGAGCGTGTAGAGGTGGACGTGTTCGACACCGTGGTCGGCGAGCTCGGCGATCTGTTCAGCGGCCAACTCGGCGGCGATCTTGTGAGTGGTCTCCGGCTGATCATCGAGACCGGCGAATCGTTCGGCGATCGATACCGGGATCGAGGCGCCACACCGCTGGGCGAAGCGGGTGACGGCTGGGAACGAATGAATCGGAAAGATCCCTGGCACGATCGGAATCTCGATGCCGCGAGCCCGTACATCGTCGCGGTACCGGAGGAAGTGCGAGTTGTCGAAGAACATCTGGGTCATCGCTCGGTCGGCCCCGGCGGCGACCTTGTCGGCGAGTACGTCGAGGTCGTGGGCCGAGGTCGGGGACTGGGGATGGCACTCCGGATATGCCGACACTGCGATCTGGAATCCGCCGCGCTGTTTGATCGCTGCCACCAGGTCGGCGGTGCGCTGGTACCCGTCGTCGTGAGGTTCGTAGGTTGCATCGATCCCGGTCGGCGGGTCACCTCGTAGCGCCACGATCTGGGTGACGCCGAGCGTTGCGTATCGATCGATCACGGCATCGACTTCCGACCTCGATTGACCGACGCACGTGATGTGCCCCGTGACCTCGCACCCCTCGGATCGAACGGATGCGATCGCCGCGAACGACCGTTCCCGGTCGGACCCGCCGGCCCCGTAGGTGACGGAGACGAAGGCCGGAGCGGCGGCGCTGAGCTCGGCGACGGTGTTACGAAGCGAGTCGAGCCCCTCCGTCGTCTTCGGTGGAAACACTTCGAACGAGATGGTCGCGGTCATGTGTGTGCCTCCTGGAGTTGATGGGCCGGAATGCGGGCGGGGCGGCGATCCTGGGCAAGCCACAGCGACACCGTCAGCCCCTCGATGTCAGGGTCGGCCGGCGGGGCAATCGTGCGGGTCGTGGGAACATCAAGACCCGAGTGGTCGAGCCACGCCTCGACGGTGTCGGCGCGGAATCCGAGTCGCACGTGAGCGTGCTCGGTCCGTAGGAACTCGAGCGAGTGCGGGGCGAAGTCGACGATCAGCAGGCGGCCACCGGGCGTCAGGAGGCGTGCCATCTCCCTGACGGCACGGGCTGGGTCGTCGAGGAAGTGGAGCACCTGGTGGATCACGATCAGGTCGAACGAGTTGGGTTCGAACGGCGGGCTGTAGACGTCACCCTGGCGGAGGTCGATGCCACGCAGCTCGGCTCGTTCGAGGTTGGCGCGTGCAACGGCGAGCATCGAGTGACTGCTGTCGAGTCCGACGACTCGGGTGGCGTCGCGGCCGAGCAGTCGCAGCATGCGGCCGGTTCCCGTGCCGACATCGAGCACCGACGTGTAGGTCGTCGCCCCGATCGCGTCGATGATCGCCTGCTCGACGGTCGCATCGGAGGCGTGCAGCGAGCGCTCCTCGTCCCACCTCGGGGCGATTCCGGCGAAGTACTCCTGGGCCGACGCCGTGCGGCGGCTGCGCACGATCGTGAGCCGGTCGAGGTCGGCCGCCAGCACGGGGTCGAGTTCGTCGGCGAGGGCGAGCGCATCGGTGACGAGTTTGCTGATGGGCCCGTTCGGAGCGAGGTCGAAGAATGCCCACGTTCCCTCACGATGCTTGTCGACGACGCCTGCGTCGGCGAGCAGCTTGAGGTGCCGCGAGATCCGGGGCTGCGACTGGCCGAGAATGTCGGTCAGATCCGTCACCGTCAGCTCGCCGTGCTGCAGGAGGGCGACGATCCGCAGTCGCGTTTCCTCGCCGATCGCCCGCAAGACATCCAAGATCGCGGTCGACGAAAGGGTCATGAGGAACAACTATATAAAGATATCTACATATATGCAAGCAAAAATTCCCTTGTGTCAGCACATACGACGTCCCAGGGCTTTGTTGCTGACACAATGCGATGGGGTGGGGAGTAGGACTCTGGTCGCTGACAGCCGGGCGGTAGTGTCGATTTGGTCACATTCGCAGTGGGCACCCACGGCCATCGGTCCGTCGAAGCTGGAGGGCTCGGTTGTCAACGCCAATCAATTTGCCGATTCGAGCGCTGTTCAACCATGTTGGCTACGCCACCTCCGGGCCCAAGCCGGTGTTGCTCGAGGCACGCGCCGACGCGGCGTGGGTCGACCTCGAGTTGATCGATGTCGCCAGCGGAGTGTGTGTTGGCGCGCTCGCACCCAGGTTCGTCGGTGGCGTTGACGGGTGGTCGCCGGGACCATGGTGGCGGGTCGACCTCGACCCGCGCGTGCAACCGGGGCGGTACGTATTGCGCTGGCGAACCGGCGACGGCATCAGCGGTCAGAGTGAGACGATCACGATTCGAGCCGATCGTGACCAGCGTTCGATCATCTCTGACGTCGTGTACTACATCAAGGGTCAGCGTTGCACCGGGATCTACGACGCGGCCGACGCCAACGCACCGCGTCTTGATGATGGCATCCGGCGCGATGCACATGGCGGTTGGTACGACGCCTCGGGCGACACGAGCAAGTATCTGTCACACCTGTCGTACGCGGCGGGGATGAACCCGCAACAGACGCCGCTGGTGGTCTGGACGCTGGTCCGCTGTTGGCACCTGTATCGGGCGGCCGGCGCCCACCCGTACTTCCTCGAACGGCTGCGCGACGAGGCGGCCCACGGCGCCGACTGGTTGGTGCGGATGCAGGACGACGCCGGTTGGTGGCACATGACCGTGTTCGACGGCTGGTCGAAGGACCCAGGGCAACGTCGACTGAGCACGTACCGCGCTCAGTCAGGCGACCTCTACGACGGGTACCGCTGCGGTTGGAGGCAGGGCGGTGGGATGGCGGTGGCTGCGTTGGCGCTCGCATCCACCCTCGACCGCGGTGGCGAGTTCGGCAGCGATCGCTACCTCAGCGCCGCCCGCTCAGGCTTCGATCACCTGGTCGCGCACGGTGACCAATACCGAACTCATGGCGCCGACGACGACCCGCACGAGACCGTGCTCGACGACACGTGTGCCGCGCTCGCGGCATGCGAGTTGGCGCTCGTCGACGCCGACCCGGTCGTCACGACCGAGTTGGCGCGTCGGGTCGAATCGCTGACCAGCCGCGTGCGCAGCACCGGCGATGTGACCTGGCTGGTTGCCGATCGTGAGGAGCAACGGTCGTTCTTTCATGCAAGCGACGCCGGCCTGCCGATCGTGGCGCTCTCACGTGTCGCCGACGCGCTTCCCGGTCACGAACTGGCCGGGCGGGCGGGCCTGGTCGCGGCACAACTGGTCGAGGCCCAACTGGTGCTGGGAGGCCTGCTCGACAACCCGTTCGGCTACCCACCGCACTGGGTGATGACCTCTGACGCCGGCGGGCACGCGAGGTGGTTCTTCCCGCATCGCAATCCGTCGGGCTACTGGTGGCAGGGCGAGAACGCCCGCTTGGCGTCATTGGCGGCGGCCGCGTTCGGCGTCGGCAATGCGGGCGGGCGCACCGAGGTTCATCACGCGGCATGGCGGTGGATCGATTGGATCCTGGGGGCCAACCCGTTCGACGCGTGCATGCTGCAAGGTCGCGGGCGCAACAATCCGATCTACCATCCGCCGTTCGACAATGCACCCGGCGGTGTCGCCAACGGCATCACGGCCGGTCTCGACGACGAACGCGAGATCGCCTTCGCTCCCGACCCCTGGGCCGACGATTCGCTCCAGAACTGGCGATGGGGCGAGCAATGGATGCCGCATGCAGCCTGGTTGATGTACGCCCTCGCGATCTCCGAGTCGGGCGGCGCCGCCTGACACCACCCCCGGTGGCGTGCCGCCGCGAGTACCGTGGGCCGCCGTGGAGATCCTGATCCAACCTGACGCCGAGTCGGGGTGCGTACTGGCAGCCCACCTCGTCGCCGACCTGGTCCGCCGGCAGCCATCGGCGGTACTCGGTCTCTCCACCGGGCGCACGCCGCTGCGGCTCTACGCCGAACTGATCAGGCTCCATCGCGACGAGGGCCTGTCGCTGGCAGAGGTGACAACGTTCAACCTCGACGAGTACGTCGGGCTCGAGGCCACCCACCCGCAGTCCTACAGCCGCTTCATGGACGAGAATCTGTTCGACCACATCGACATCGATCGGGAACACACGAACGTGCCGAACGGGGTCGCCGACGACCTGCTTGCGGAATGCCGACGCTACGAAGCCGCGATCGCCGCCGCCGGCGGCATCGATCTGCAGGTCCTGGGGATCGGACGCAACGGTCACATCGGGTTCAACGAACCGACCGGTTCGCTCGGTTCGCGAACGTGGATCAAGATCCTCGCCGAGCAGACCCTGGTCGACAACAGCGCCGTGTTCGGCGATGTCGAATCGATCCCTCGCCAGGCGATCACGATGGGGATCGGCACGATCCTCGACACGCGCCACACCGTGCTGTTGGCCTTCGGCGAAGCCAAGGCGGGCGCCGTGGCCGACGCCGTCGAGGGCCCGGTGGCGGCGATCTGTCCGGCTTCAGCGTTGCAACTCCACCCTCGCGCGACACTCGTCATCGACGAGGCGGCCTCCGCCCAACTCCGTCTCCGCGACCACTATCGCTGGATCGAACGCAACAAGATGCCGTGGCAACGCACCGCTGTCGGCCAGGCGCCGGTCGGCGACGGTACGGCCGGAACCGGTCCGTGAGGGAGAGCCGACCGGGTGGCCGCCGAGGTGGTCCGACGCCTACGATCGGGAGTCATGGGGGACCGAGGCGGGGTTGATGTCGACGTTGCGATCGTCGGCGCCGGTTTTGCCGGGTTGTACATGCTGCACCGGGCGCGTGGGCTCGGTCTGTCCGCCCGGGTCTTCGAGGCTGGGTCCGACCTGGGTGGCACCTGGTTCTGGAATCGATATCCCGGTGCTCGATGCGACATCGAGAGCGTCGAGTACTCGTACAGCTTCGATCCAGAACTCGAGCAGGAGTGGCAGTGGAGCGAGCGGTACGCCGCCCAGCCGGAGATCCTGCGTTACCTCAACCATGTCGCCGATCGGTTCGACCTTCGTGGCGGGATCACGTTCGACACCCGCGTGACGGCCGCCCATTTCGACGATCAGGCCGCGATCTGGCGCGTCGTAACCGATCGAGATCGATCTCTCACTGCCCGCTTCGTCGTGATGGCGACGGGCTGCCTGTCGTCGACCAACACACCGTCGTTCGATGGGATCGACGACTTCACCGGTCAACTGCTGCACACCGGGCAATGGCCCCACGAACCCGTCGAGTTGATGGGCAAGCGAGTCGCCGTGATCGGCACCGGCTCGTCGGCGATCCAGTCGATTCCGATCATCGCCGAGCAGGCGCAACACCTGACCGTCTTCCAACGCACACCGAACTACGCCGTCCCTGCACACAACGGGCCGATCGATCCGGAGATGGTCGCGCAGGTCAAAGCCGACTACTCGGCGTTTCGGGAAGCGAACCGTCGAATGGTCGGTGCCTACGGTGCTCGATTCGGACGCAACGACGTGTCGGTGCAGGCTGTCTCCGACGACGAACGGGCGGTCGAACTCGAACGTCGTTGGCAACACGGCGGGCTGCCATTCCTCGGCGGTTTCAACGACATCTTGTTGAACCAGGACTCCAACACGATCGTTGCCGAGTTCGTGCGCGACAAGGTGCGATCGATGGTCGATGATCCGGACGTGGCCGAGATGTTGACGCCCACAACAACGATCGGTTGCAAACGGCTGTGCGTCGACACGGGGTACTACGCCACGTTCAACCGTCGCAACGTGGAACTGGTCGACATCAACGTGGAGCCGATCGAGCGGTTCACACGGATCGGACTCGTGGGCGGCGGCGTCGAGCGGCAGTTCGACACGATCGTGCTCGCCACCGGCTTCGACGCCATGACCGGCACGTTGATGAAGATCGACATCCGAGGTCGCCGAGGGCTGACCCTTCGTGACAAATGGGAGGCAGGACCACGGACCTACCTCGGACTACAGATCAGTGGATTCCCGAACCTTTTCCTGGTGACCGGTCCTGGCAGCCCCTCAGTGCTTTCCAACATGGTCGTCTCGATCGAACACCACGTCGATTGGATCAGCGAGTGCCTCGCCCATCTCGAGTCCGCCGAACTTGGCGTCATCGAAGCGACGATCGAGGCCGAGGATCAATGGGTCGAACACGTCAACCTGGTCGCCTCGTTCACGTTGTTCCCGACGTGCAACTCGTGGTATCTCGGCGCCAACGTGCCCGGCAAGCAACGAGTCTTCATGCCACTCCCGGGGTTCCCCAACTACATCGACCAGGTCCGTGACATCGTCGCCGACGACTACCGAGGTTTTGCGTTTTCCTAATCCGTCCTACTGGCGGTCGAGCCAGGTGCACACGCAGGCTTCGTTGCCTTCGACGTCGGCCAGCACCCAGAACGAGCGGGCGAATCGATCGGTCACCAGCACGCCGCCGGCAGCGATCGCCTCGGCCACGCGTTGCTCCGCGAGTTCGTGCGGCACGGTGACGTCGATGTGGATCCGGTTGCGTTGCGGGCGCGGTTCGTCCATCTGTTGGAACCACACCGGCGGGCCGAGTCGATTGGGGTCGATGAGGTTGCCGTTCCCGTCGTCTTTGTAGCCGAGCACGGCACGCCAGAACGGACGCACGGCATCGATGTCGATGGCATCGATCGCCCACTCGACCAACCCGATCGCGAACGGCTGCGAGGTGGCTCCGGCGTCGGCGGCGAGCGTAGAGATCGAGCGTGCCAGCGCAAGGTCGAGATCGGTGACCCCGCCCGAGGCGTGCGTGGTCAGCACCACGTGCACGACGCCTGGGTACCGCAGGGTGAGATCGGGATGGTGATCGGCAGCGTCGGCTGCAGCGGCGATCGAGGTCACCAGGGCGGCGCCGGCGCCGAACGAACCGGCGGCGAACGTGGCGGTGATCCGATTGAGCATGAACCGCCAGTCGGCCAGCCCTTCGGCCTCGGCGAACTCGGGTGCGGAAACGGAATCGGCCATTCCCAGAATCTACGCCATGTCGCGATCGCCACGATCCCGTCACCGAGGTGCGGCGGCCGCACCGGTACGCTGTCGAACGATGCCGCTCTACGAGTACCGCTGCCACACCTGCCACGACGTGTTCGAGAAGCGACGCCCGATGAGTGAGTCGGGCGAACCCACGGATTGCCCGAACGGCCACGCCGACACCGTGCGCCTGCTCTCCGTGTTTGCCAGCGCGGGTGTCGGTTCGGCTTCTTCCTCCCAGCCCGCCGCGGCGCCCGCCCGCGGTTGTGGCGGGGCCTGCGCCTGCGCTCACTAGGGCCGGCTCGTGATCCGTCGTTCGGTGGCGCTGTACTTCGCCAGTTTCCTGGTGATGGGGCTGTCGCTCAGTGTGCTCGGTCCGGCGCTGACCCAATTGCGCGAGCGCTCGTCGACAGGCATCGGCGGGATCGGGATCCTGTTCGTCGGCCAGAGCCTCGGCTACGTGATCGGTTCGTTCTTCGCCGGCCGCCTGCTGGATCGGTACAAATCGCATCGAGTCTTCGCCGCCAGCTTCGGCGTGCTTGCGGTCGGGCTCGCACTCGTGCCGGCGTTCGATGCGTTGCCGGCTCTGTTCTCGGTGTTCCTGGTGATCGGTTTCGGGGGAGCTTCGATCGACGTCGGCGCCAACACGATGATCGTTTGGGAACTGCGCGAGCGGGTCGGGCGATCGATGAACGCGCTCCACATGTGTTTCGGGATCGGAGCGGTGACCGCTCCGCTGTTCGTCCATGTCGGACTCACGATTGCGACCCGATCGGCAGCAGTGCTGTGCGTCCTGCTTGCCGGCGCCGCCATGTCGATTCCTGGCCCGGCGGCGCCCAAATCGGCACGCGACGAGCACACCGATGCGACGCCGCGGCTGATGTTGATGTTGGCAGTGTTCTTCTTCCTGTATGTCGGCCTGGAGATCGGTTTCGCCGGTTGGATCCACACGTACGGCGAGGAGATCCAGTTCAGCGACCTGGCGGCAACGTGGTTGACGACCACGTTCTGGCTGTCGTTCACCGTCGGGCGACTGCTCGCCAGCGCCTTTGCCAACAGGATTTCCGCTCAGATCCTGTTGGGGTCCTCGTGCGGCCTGACGATCGTTGCTGCGGTTGGCCTGATCCTCGGTGACGGCAGCAACGCCTCCGTCTGGATCGGTACCGTTGCGATGGGTCTCGCCACCGCACCGCAATTCCCGGCGATGCTGACCTACATCGAACGTCACGTCCACGTGACGGGTGAGGCCACGGCATGGTTCGTCGGCGGAGCGGGTGTCGGCGGGCTGGTGTTCCCATGGTTGATCGGGCGCTGGTTCGATGCAACCGGAGCAGTCGCGCTTCCGTGGGCGATGCTGCTGCTCGGGTCGCTGACCGTCGCGTCGTTCGCGACCACGCATCGAGTCCTCAGCCGCTCGACGGTGCGCTACTCGACGTGATCGGCTCCATGCTGTAGCGCCGCTCCGACCGCCAGCAGTTCATCGATCGTGCCTTGTTCGAGCCCGACCTCGAGCAGCACCTCGACGGTGTGCTCACCGAGCAGTGGCGGCGCCAGTTCGAGCCGAACATCGAGGTCACCGAAGTTCCACGCCGCACCAGGTTGCTCGAGCCAACCCCATTCGCCGTGCCGGTACCGGGCGACCATGCCGGCGGCTCGATTGGCGGGGTCGTCGAAGAACGGGTTGCGCTGGTCGCGTCTGACCGCGGTGGCGGGCACGTCGTGCTCGCGCAGCAAGGTCAGGAACGGCTCGCTGGGGCGAGTCCGCACTGCCGGCGGCAGGTCGTCTGGTCGGGGAACTCCGGCGGCCCGGCACAGGCGCTCGACCTGATCGTCGTGCTCGGCGGCGACGGCAATCCAACCATCGGCCATCTCGATCAGCCGAACGCCGGGCGCCACCATCGTTTGGTCTGCGTCGAGCATGCGCACACTCGCGAGAGATCCGTCGGCACGCACGAACGTCTCGCTGTTCGTCAACACGCCGGATCCCAACAGTGCCGCCGACACGTCAGTCGCCCGCCCGCTCCGATCGCGTTGGAACAACGCAACCAGGGTGCCGACCACCGACGACATCGCGCACAGATGATCCATGAAGCCGAAGCGATGCCACATCGGGGGGTTGCCCTCGCCGGCGCCCATCGTCTCCCATCCGCATGACGACTGGAACAATTGGTCGTAGCCGGGCCAGTCGGCGCGATCGCCCTGCGGGCCATAGGAACTGACGTGGCAGAAGATCAGGTCAGGGTTGACGGCGCGGACTGCGGCGGCGTCGAGACCGAGCTTGCGCGCCGCGGGTCGGCGCAGATTGTGATGCACGACGTCGGCCCATTCGAGGAGTGCTTCGAGTGCCGGCCGGCTGGCGGGCGACTTGATGTCGAGTGCCACCGCTCTCTTGTTGCGCTGACATCCTGCGAACGGCCAGTCACCGGGACGCATCGGGTCACCGGTCGTGGCCTCGACCTTGACGACGGTCGCCCCGAGATCTGCCAGCAGCATCGGGCCGAGCGGCCCTGCCAGAAAGTTCCCGAAGTCGAGCACCTTCAGACCCTCCAGTGGAAACCGAGCGGCTGGAAACCGAGCGGCTGGGAACCGAGCGGCTGGAAACCGAGCGGCTGGGAACCGACCGGCTGGGAACCGACCGGCCAGCGCGCGACTCGGCTCGTCGTCGGTTCGTTCGTCGCCACGTCCGTCCCAGGTGGCGACGATCTCGCCGACGGATGTGCTCGAAGCCGGTGCGGCGTGCCGGACCGACGCTGGCGGGTCGATCGTGATCGGGTGGCCGGCGACCGTGATCCGTCCGTGAGCCGGATCGTCGACGTCGATCGCATACCGGTTGACCCTCGCCTGAGGATCGGACAGGATCGCTCCGAACGGGGTTGCCTCCTGGGCTGGGATGTCGTTCGCCCAGAGGTGCTCGAGCCACGCCTGTGCCGGTCGCCGTTTGAACGCCAATCCGTTGGCGCCGAAGTTGGGATAGCCGCGCATCGTCCGTTCTCCGAGGGCGAGGTTGGCCGCCTCGACCACGTCCGCACCCAGCTCGGCGAAGACCTCCTGCATCATCGGTGTCGCATCGGGGTTGGGAGGCATCACGTGGATCCACCGACCGTCGCTGCACTCGAACAGCGATGCCCGCATGTCGTGCTTCGGCATGCCGTAGGCGAGCATCTCCGACGGTGTCTCGGCACGCGACCAGTGCATCATCATCGGGACCAACGCGCCTTGCGCCAGGCTGGTGTGGGCCGGCCCGGCGACGCCTGTTCGGCCGCGAACGACGAGCCTGGTCATGATCCCGATCGCGGCCAGCCAGGTGGCGGGCCACGTACCGAGCGGGAAGCGGACGAAGATCGGGCCTTCTCGGCGGCCGAGTTGCTCGTCACAGATGCCCAACCGCGCCAGGGTCAACGTGTCGTCGACGGGCAGGTCGGCGTCAGGGTGGTTGATCGGCCACCCGAGGATCGAGGAAGCGATCAGGTGCGGGTGGCGGCTCGCCAGCGTCGCATCGTCGAGCCCGAGCTGCATCGAACGGGTCGGACCGAACGAATGCACGAGCACGTCGGCACGAGCGAGCAACTCGTCGAGGTGGAGTGCGTCGGTCGGATCGTCGAGATCGATCGACACGCTCTGTTTGCTTCTGTTCCAGGTCACGAAACCCGGCAGTGACCGCCAGTGCAAACCGCCCGGAGGTTCGACGAGCACGACGTCGGCTCCCATCTCTGCGAGCACCATCGTTGCCGCCATCCCTGTGATCGAACCGCCGAGATCAACGATCCGAACCCCGTCAAGTGCGCCCTGCGCCACGTCGTACCCCCACTGCTCACCGTGTCAGGCCGACAGTAGCCGCAGGCGATCAGGGCAACGCCGTCCGAATGTCGAGTCCCACCGACGCGATTGTTTGCGGCGCAGGCGGCACCCGCCCGATAACCTCAGCGGCTGGCAGATCGGTTCGCCGATCGAGCGCCTCTAGCTCAATGGTAGAGCAGTGGGCTTTTAACCCATTGGTTCAGGGTTCGAGCCCCTGGGGGCGCACGGTAACCAGCGCATCACGACCAGCGCAACAGACCATCGCAACAGACCATATGGTGGCTTGGCGTAGGCTCGCTGGCCTATGGCAGTACTGCAACACCGCCCGCCGTCGTGGATTCCGACCGCCCCGATCGTGGTCCATCGCTCGCGTCGGATCGCCGCCCCGGCGCCTGCGGTGTGGCGGCAGATTGCCGATCACGAGCGCTGGCCGGAATGGTTCACGGCGCTGCAACGGGTCCGCGTCACAATTGGCGCCGAAGGCGTCGGTGGTGGCCGCGAGGTCAAGTTGGCGAAACCGACCTCCGTGACGATCGGCGAGGTGTTCACCGCCTGGGAGCCTGAACGGACCTTCGCGTTCACGCTGGTTTCCGCTCCGAGGAGCTTGGCCTCCATGGCCGAGATCATCGAACTGGACGAGACCGATGGAGCAACCACGATCTCGTACACGCAGGGGATCGAGCCGAGCCGCGGATTCGGTTGGTTCTGGAAGCTGTCGCGGCATCGGCTCGGGCACGAGCTTGACAAAGCGCTCGACGCACTGGCCGTACGCGTCGAGTCGAACCCTGGCTGATGCCGCCACGCTTCCTTCATGGCAGCGACGTTTCGGCGCCGCCGGATCAGTGACTGTGGACCTGATCCCGGATCTCACCGGGCGGGTGGGCGAGCGAGTGCACGTTGGCGTAGAGCCCGCCGTTCTCCAACAGATCGAGGAACGTGTCCCATTGCCCGCACAGCGGGGCGGTGGCCGAGAAGCACAGATCGTCAGCGGTGATGACACCCTTGGCGAGCCGCCCGTCGAACCTCCCTGCGATCAGTGAAGCCGGCGGTGCCGACGGATACAGCCACACCACGATCGGCCCGTTCACGCCGACCGGGCCACGGTGCAGATGGGACTGCAGCACGTTTTCGATCGGGTCGTCGATCTTGAGGTCGTAGCGCACTTCTGTTCGATCCGACGAGACCTTCAACTTGAGGTCTGCCGAGGCGGACGAGTCATTCGCAGGTACCTCGAACTGACCAATTGGCTCCGCTCGGAACTGCAATGTCTTGGCAATTGCGACACCACCGACGCCGAGTACCGCAATGGTGACGGCGCCGGCAAGTAGGAATCTCTTCATCGTGAACTCCTTGTCTCAGGGCCGCCGAGGATGCGGCGGCCGTCGCGTCGGGTTCGTGCCCCCGCCACGACGCTCACCCTCAACGTCACTACGGCTCGACGTCGCTCGCGGTTCGCGATTCGGCAGGAAAGGAGGACGTCAGTTGTCGGGCGTCAGCAACATGGCCGCCAAGGGGGGGACCGTGATCACGATCGATTGACGGTGCCCGTGGGAATCGAGCGGGGCGGCCGTGACGCCGCCGAAATTCCCGATCCCGCCGCCGCCGTAGATCTCGGCGTCGGAGTTCAACAATTCCGACCATCGTCCTGGTACCGGAACGCCCAACCGGTAGTTGTACTGCGGCACCGGCGTGGCGTTGATCGCCACGAGTACGGGACGCGACTCGCCAGACGGGTCGAGCCGGAGCCAGGCGAAGATGCCGCGTCCGGAGTCGTGGGCCTCGATCCACTGCATGCCCTGGCCCTCGCTGTCGCCGCGGTGCATTGCCGGCTCGCGTTGGTAGACCGCATTCAGATCGGCGATCAATTGGCGCACGCCGGCGTGCATCGGCGCGTCATGGAGCGACCAGTCGAGGGTCGATTCGTGGTTCCACTCGGTCCATGGCGCCAGTTCGCAGCCCATGAACAGCAGTTTCTTGCCCGGTTGGCACCACTGCATGGCGTAGAGCGTTCGGAGGTTTGCGAACTTCTGCCAGTTGTCACCGGGCATCTTGGCGAGCAGAGAACCCTTGCCGTGGACGACTTCGTCATGGCTCAGTGGCAGCACGTAGTGCTCGCTCCCCATGTACACCGAACGGAACGTGATCTCGTCGTGATGCCAGGTGCGATGGATCGGATCGCGTTGCATGTACTGCAACGTGTCGTGCATCCACCCCATGTCCCACTTGCCCCCGAAACCGAGACCGCCGAGGTAGGTCGGACGGCTGACACTCGGGTAGGCGGTCGACTCCTCCGCATGCGTGATGATGTCGGGGTACTCGCCGTAGACCGCCTCGTTGAGTTGACGCAGGAATGCGATCGCCTCCAAGTTCTCCCTGCCGCCGTACATGTTCGGAATCCATTCGCCGTGCTTGCGCGAGTAGTCGAGGTACAGCATCGAGGCGACGGCATCGACGCGGAGTCCGTCGGCGTGGAACCGGTCGATCCAGCAGATCGCGCTCGACACGAGAAACGAACGGACCTCGCTGCGCCCGTAGTTGAAGATCGCCGAGTTCCAGTCGGGATGGAAACCCTGGCGCGGGTCGGCATGCTCGAAAAGGTGTGAACCGTCGAACTCGGCCAGGCCGTGGCTGTCGGTCGGAAAGTGCGAAGGAACCCAGTCGAAGATCACACCGATGCCGCGTTGATGCAACCGGTCGACCATTGCCATCAGCTGTTGTGGCGAGCCGTGTCGCGAGGTCGGGGCGAAATAGCCCGTGGTCTGATACCCCCACGATCCGTAGAACGGATGCTCCATGATCGGCAGCAACTCGACGTGCGTGAAACCGTGTGCGAGGCAATGGTCGGCAATCGGATCGGCGAGTTCGTCATACGTCGGGAAGCGTTGACCCAACGTCACCGTGCGGCCCCACGAACCGAGGTGCATCTCATAGATCGACATCGGTTCGCTGAGGGCGTGTTTCTCGCCCCGACTCGCCATCCACGCTCGATCGCCCCACTCGTAGGACAGGTCGGCGACGATCGAATCGATCGACGGCGCCGGGTGATGGGCGGCGCCGACCGGGTCGGACTTGTCGATCCGCTGGCCCGATTGCGCGGTGATCCGGAATCGATACGTCGTGCCGATGCCGGCGCCTTCGATCCAGCCCGACCAGACCCCGGATGACGCCTGTGGCGTGAGTTCGTGCTCGCCCACCCAGTCGTCGAAATCGCCGATCACGTGTACGGCTCGGGCAGACGGCGCCCACACCGCGAATCGGACACCACCGTCGATGAGGTGGGCGCCGAACTGTTCGTACATTCGACGATGGGTTCCTTCGGCGAGCAGGTGCAGGTCGAGCTCAGGAATCGAATCTCGGTTCACGAGGCGTCGCCTTCGGTGGACGAATCGTTGTCACGTGGTTCGATCGGAGTCATTGGAATCCTTCTCACGGCGAAGATGTGAGCGCCTCCTCGACCAGGAGTGAGGTCGACGAAGTTGTGCCAGCCGCGCCAGCGATACGTCCCGCCACCCAGCAGGTCGTGGACATCGAACTCGTCATCATTTCCGAGTCCGATCCCGAACGCGGACGGGTCGACGTGGGCGTGACCGGCATGCCGGTTGTGGGCGTCGACGTTGACGACGACCAGAATCGGGTCGCCGTTGCCGGCAGGATCGGCCTTCGTGTAACACAGCAACCCCGCCGAATCGACATCGTGGAACCGGAGTGTTCGAAGGTGCTGTAGCGCCGGCTCACTCCTCCGGATCTCGTTCAGGCGGGTGATCAGGGGGGCGATCGAGTCGGGGTCGTCGAGGTTCCACTGCCGAGTCTGGTACTTCTCCGAATCGAGGTAGTCCTCGCCGCCCGGTTTGAGACCGCGATGATCGAGCAACTCGTAGGCAGGGCCGTAGATCCCCCAGTTGGCCGAAAGGGTGGCGGCGAGGATTGCGCGGATCACGAACATCTGACGGCCGCCGTGCTGGAGTTGCTCCGTGAGGATGTCCGGGGTGTTCGGCCACGCGTTGGGACGGAAGTAGTCAACGGTGCGTGTCGAGAGATCGGTGAAGTACTCGCGCAAGTCGGCCGCCGACTGTCGCCACGCGAAGTAGGTGTAGGACTGGTTGAATCCGAGCTTGGCGAGTCGCTCCATCACTCGCGGCCGCGTGAATGCCTCAGCCAGGAAGATCGTTTCCGGGTGATCGTTGCGGATCGACGCGATTGCCCACTCCCAGAACGGGAACGCCTTGGTGTGCGGGTTGTCGACCCTGAAGATCGTCACGCCCTGTTCGATCCAGAATCGGATCACGTCGGCGAGCCCGACCCAGAGCGCTTCCCAATCGTCGGACTCGAAGTTGATCGGGTAGATGTCCTGGTACTTCTTCGGCGGGTTCTCCGCATATTGGATCGAGCCGTCGGCGAGCTTCGTGAACCACTCCGGATGTTGACTCACCCAAGGATGATCGGGCGTGCACTGGAAGGCGATGTCGAGTGCCAACTCGAGCCCGCGGGCGCGTGCTTCGTGAACGAGTTCACGGACGTCGGCGAGGGTCCCGAGCTCGGGATGCACACCGAGGTGGTCGGCGATCCCCCATGGGCTTCCGACGTCGCTCGGATCGGCCGTGGTGGTGTTGTTCCTGCCCTTTCGGTTGATCTCGCCGATCGGATGGATCGGGGGCAGATACACGACGTCGAAGCCCGCCGCGGCGACGTAGTCGAGCCGACCGATTGCGTCGCGAATCGTTCCGTGCCCCGATTCAGGCGCCACTCGGGAGCGGGGGAAGAACTCGTACCAGGAGCTGAACCGCCCGCGCTCGGGGTCGACATCGACGGGCTCCGAGGCGCTCTTGGCGATCGGCGTTCTGTCTCCGTGACGCCAGAAGATCTCTGCCCAGATCGGCTCGTCGAGCGAACTCGGATCGCCGGCTCGGAGCTGCTCGAGCAGTCCGGAGAGGGCCTTCGCATCGACGGTCGACTTCGCCTTGGACGCTCGAGCCAGCAATTGTTCGACGATCGTGATGCCACCGAGCATTTCAACCGACACGTCGACACCCGCGGCGACTTTCGCGGCGGTGCCGTGTCGCCACGTTTCCGATCGATCCGACCATCCGATGATCTGGTATTCGTATCGGCCGAGTTGGCTCGGCGTGAACGAAGCCGACCAGCGGTCGTTGCCCTTGCAGACGAGCGCCGCCTCGCTCCATTTCGATGGCTTGCCGGAGGCCGAAACAGTGCGCCAACGGAGCGCTGCGGCAATCGAGTCGTGCCCATCGGCGAACACATCGGCCGACACGACGACGACCTCGCCGAGCGCCGCTTTGGACGGGAACCGTCCGCCGTCGACGAGCGGGCTGATCGGTTCGATGACAACCCGTGACGGACGTTGCTTGGGTAGTGCGGCCACCGTCTTCAGATCCCGAAGTTCGCGTTGCGGACGGATTCGACCGCATCTGGATCACCTTGGTAGCTCACCTCGGCATGTGCCTGGCGACCGTAGATCCACAACACCAATTCGCCGACCGGCCCAGAGATCGTGACCATCGGTTGGGCCTCCTTGGCAATCACCGCAGCTCGCCCGTCGGGCTGGAATGTCACCCCGGCGGGGGATTTGCGACTGAACAACTTGGCGACCCGACGAAGTGAGCCATCGAGATCGTCGACCAGGTCTGGATCCAACTCGCGACGCGACCACTCCGGCTGGGCCCGCCGCACGTCTTCGAGATGGACGAAGAACTCGGCGGTGTTGACCAGGCGGTCGACGGTGTCGATTCGGGTCGGTGACCAACGTGGTGGACCGGACCGGACCGTTCCCACGATGTCGGCCCAGTCACCTGCGGCGATCTTCGACTGGACCTTCTCCGTGTACTTCGCCAACTTCGACACGAACGCGCCAGGGGTCGCATCGGGGCGGCTGTCGCGGAGCACGACGTGGGCGGCGAGATCGCGTGCGGTCCACCCTTCGCACAGCGTCGGCGCGTCAGGGCCGACGTCGATGAGGGCATCGGCCAATTTGCGGCGTTCGAGCGTCGCTGGTGTTGTCACGACCGAGACCGTACTCGTTGGATAGGACGCGTACGCACGAATCGGACCACGCCTGTCGGGTCCCGATCGGTTCGTGCCCTACCCGAATCTCCTCGTCAGATCGTCACCGATGCCGGTCAGTTTGTCGGGCGAGAATGTCGGGACGATCGTCTGGGTGACCCCGGCGGCGGCGAGTTGCTCGACCCGCTCGTACATCTGGTCGCCGTGTTTGCCGGTCGCCCAGGCGTACACCGGGATCGATTCGCCCTCGCGGCCCGCCGCAGCCGCAGCGTCCTTCATCACGTTGATCAGGTGCGGCACCGTTTCGGAGGACGCGCTCCCTGGGAAGAAGCCGTCGCCACGGAGCCCGGCCCGGCGAGCGGCAACTTCGGTGTGGCCACCGATGATGATCGGAACCGTGCCGTGCGCCGGCCGCGGCATCGAGATGCAGTTGTCGAAGTTCACGAACTGGCCGTGGAAACTGGCCTTGTCCTGGGTCCACAGTGCACGCATCGCATCGATGTACTCGTCGAGCCGTTGCCCACGAGCTGCGAATGGGACGCCGAGGGCATTGAACTCCTCCTCCAACCAACCGACGCCGACACCGAGCCGCACCCGCCCGCCCGAGAGGTGATCGAGCGTTGCGACCTCTTTGGCGGTGATCACGGGGTTGCGTTGGGTTGCGATCAGGATCCCGGTACCGAGTTCGATCGTGGTCGTCTTTGCCGCCGCCCATGCCAGCCACACCAGCGGGTCGGGCAGGTCGAATGCTTCGGCCCCGCCCGCCATCTTGCCGCTGGTGTCGTAGGGATACGTCGACTGATAGCCCGACGGGACGACGACGTGTTCGACTGTCCATGCCGTGGTGAACCCGCCGGCTTCGGCTGCCTGGACAACGGCGGTGGCGCCGGCGGGTGTCGATCCGTGTCCGGTGTTTGCGAACATGATTCCGAACTGCATGGCTCAGCACCGTACTCTTGGGGACATGACACGGCTTCATGTGGACGTCTCGGTTGTCGGTGCGATTGCGACGGTCACGCTCGACAACCCGACGAAGCGAAACGCACTTGCCCTCGATGTGATGATCGAACTCACCGCCGCGCTCCGCCAGATCGGCGCCTCCGACGCGCTCGGCGTGATCCTGGCGGCCAACGGACCGGTGTTCTGTGCCGGACACAACTTCGCGGACATGGCCGGGGCTACCGTCGAACAGGCTGAACAGCTCTTCCACGTGTGCACCGACATGATGAACACGATTCAGCAGATCCCGCAGGTGGTGGTCGCCAAGGTGCACGCGCTGGCGACGGCGGCCGGTTGCCAGCTGGTGGCGTCGTGCGATCTCGTGGTCGCCGCCGAATCGGCCGGCTTCGCCCTCCCCGGCGGGAAGGGCGGCCTGTTCTGCCACACCCCGTTGGTCGCCGTCGCCCGCCAGATCGGCCGCAAGCGGGCGCTCGAGATGGCGCTCACCGGCGACACGATTTCTGCCGCCACGGCAGCCGAATGGGGCTTGATCAACCGAGTCGTTCCCGACGACCAGCTCGACGACGCCGTTGCCGACCTGATACGTCGCGCAACGAGGGGGAGCAGTTCGTCCAAAGCGGTCGGCAAACACGCGTTCTACAACCAGATCGACATGACCCAACCCGAGGCCTACGACTATGCCGTCGGCGTGATGTCGGCCGGCGTCGTCACGCCGGACGGCCAAGAGGGCATCGCCTCGTTCATGGAGAAGCGGCGCGCCGAGTTCGCGGTTCCATCAGGCGGCGAGGGCTAGTTTGCGCAGCTCGCTCGTCACGCGGTCGCGCCGGTTCCGGAGCGTCCGTGGAGTGATCTGCATCGCTCGTGCCGCGCCGTTCAGCGTCGCAGCGTCGAGTAGGTGTTGCACGAAGACGAGGTCCTCATCTCGTATGTGTGACGCACGCGCCAGTGCGAGCAGGTCAGCCAGTTCCTCGGCGGCGTTGGAGATCACTGGCGCGGCGAGCGAGTCGGCATCGAACTCCGTCGGCTGTTCCTGGCTCGAACGTCGGCGACGAGCGGAGCGGAAGGCGAGGTAGTCGGCATCGGAGATGAGGCTGGCGGCAATCGTGCTGGGCTGGCGTGACGGATTGAACGTTCGGATGCTGATCCAGGCGGCGCCGAGCAGTTCCTCGAAGCATTCCGACGCACGTTGCCCTGCGGCGCGACGGCGGACGACGGCCAGCAGGCCGGGGATCAGGCGCTGGACGACGACCCGTGCGGCCAATTCGTCGGTGCGAGCGATCATCACGAGTTGACGCAACGCCGCCTCGGTTCGTGTCGTCCGCTCGACCTCGTATCCGACTGCGGCCAGCACCTGATCCAGATCATGCAGCGTCCCGTCGACCAGGCCCCAGCCGGCCGCTCGGCTGTGTGAGCCAGGGTGCAGCCGGAGCCTGGTCCATTCACGGGTCAGCCGGCCGCCAAGATTCACGGTCGTGCGGTTGGTGGCGCTGGGTTTGTTGGCCGTGACGTTGTTGGCCGTGACGTTGAGGGCCGTGGCGTTGAGGGCCGTGGCGTTGAGGGCCGTGGTGTTGAGGGCCGTGGTGCCGGGCCGATCGTTGGATGTGACGAATGTCGAGGTCATCGGAGCACCGTGCCAAATCGCACTCACCGCTGGTCTCACAGCGCGTCTCACAGCAGGAATCGCCGGCAGTTGCACGGCGGCAGTTCGTGCCTGTGCAACCCGGTGACGTTCTCCTGAGCGAACCCGTCCGCGGCTCACAGCTCCTGGTCAGGGCAACTTTTCCGTTGCTCGATCAATATCGATCACCGACCGGGTCGCGGCGACGGGCCGATCGTCGCTGAGCAGATAGCGCGGACCGGTGCCCAACTCCCCAGCAACATCCCCTGGGTTCCACAAACCGCACGAGGTCAACGACAGGCAACCGCATCCGATGCACTCGTCGAGTTGATCGCGCATGCGCGTGAGCACCTCGATTCGCTCGGTCAGTCGCGGCTTCCACGAGGCGGCGAGTCGATCCCAATCCCTCGCTGTCGGGGTCCGCTCGTTGGGCAGACTGGCAAGTGCCTCGGCAATTTCGGCAAGTCGCAGTCCGACGAGTTGGGCAGTCCGAATGAAGCTGACCCGGCGAATCATGTCGGCGTGGTAACGGCGGTGGCCGGCGCTGTTTCGCTCCGATGCGATCAAGCCGTGCGCCTCGTAGAACCGCAGCGCCGAGGTTGCAACACCGGAGCGTCGTGAGATCTCACCGATCGTGAATCGTGTGGCAGTCGATCGTTTGGCGGCCATGTCCCCGCCTCGAATGCTCTTGACTTCAGCCCTCTTGACTTCAAGCATGGTTGAAGTTCTACCTTGGTGAGTCATGACGAGCGACACGATTGGTCGAACCAGTGGTGCGACGGTGGTCGGACATCTCGACGACCTTGCGGTGTCGGCGATGAAGATGGTCAAGATCGATGGCCACCGGCTGTGCCTCGTGCGCACCAGCGAGGGTGTGTTCGCACTCGACCAGGCATGCCCGCACGAGGGCTATGGGCTCACCACCGGCGAACTCGACGGCGACACGATCACGTGCGCGTGGCACAACTGGAAGTTCCGGGTCAGCGATGGCGCCTGTGTAGTCGGAGAAGAGAACGTGCGGACCCATGATGTCCATGTCGCCGATGACGGGACGTTGTCGGTCACGTTGCACCGACCGAGCAACGAAACGCTGCGTCCCGAGCTGCTGGTCAGCCTGCGTCGGGGGATCGAGAAGGACTATGTCGGTCAAATCTCGCGCGATGTCGTTCGGCTGTTGCGAGCCGACGCCAATCCCGGCGAGTTGATCTGGGAGGCAGTTGCATACGGCGCACCGCGGGCCGAATTCGGCTGGGGTCACGCGATCGCCTCGCTCACCGATTGCCTCGCGATGGCAGGCGACTACGAGGGTGATCAGCGGGCGCTACCGATCGTGCAGGCGATCGCCGATGTTGCCGGTGAGGAACGCGGTCGACCGGCGCAACGGTTGCCCGATCCGGTCCTTCTGCCCTCCGATCCTCGTGGGGAGTTCCGTCGGCTGGTCGAGCGTGAACAACTCGAACCCGCCCAGGCGTTGCTGCGTGGGGCGATCCATGCCGGACTCGGGGCCAATGACCTGCGGCCGTGGTTGACCGACGTGGTCAGCGACCACCTCCTGTCATACGGACACGGGGCGATCTACGCTCAGAAGGCGTTCCAACTCCTCGATCGGCTCGGCTGGGAGCGAGCCGACACGGTGTTGCCGTATCTCGTGCCGACGATCGTGTATGCCACCCGCGAAGACAAGCTGCCCTACATGAAGTTGTTCCACAGGGGTGCCGCGCAGCTCGACCTCGCGGGGTTGGCGGTGGCTGCCGCTGATCCAGTCGCAGGATGGGTCGATGACGGACGCTTGTTGACTGCGCTGCTCGGCGACAACCGCACCGAAGCGGCGCTGGCGACTGGCGCCGCGATCGCCGATGGAGCTGGTCTCGATGACGTTCTCGACGTCGTCAGCCTTGCCGTCAGCGAACGGATGCTGCGGTACGACGTTTCGGGTGAGCGCGACTTCCACGACGATTTCGGCTGGCTCGACATCACCCACGGGTTGACCTTCGCCAACGCCGTTCGCTGGCACCTGGCCGGACGCCCGGTTACTCCCGACTCCGTGCGGCTCGTGCTGTGGACGGCGTTCCTCGCCAACTGGACCGGTCGCCACGAATGGCACACGACGGTCGGGCCTCGTGCCGAGATCGAACCACGCCACTCGACTGACCTGCTGGCGTACGGCAAGTCACTCCAGCATGAATCGTTGCTCGACGGTACGACCGCCTTCATCGTTCACGCCCACGCCGTCAAGATGAGTGTCGCCGCCACCGCGGAAGCGCTCCGGATCGGGTCGACCGCGCCACTCGACGCCACGGCGAGATTCATCGCCGCCCCCAAACTGGAACGCTTCGTCGCCTCCACGGTCCAAGCCTCGATCGATTTCCTCAGCGGCCGAGTGCCCCGCGAGTAACCCGACCCACCCGCCGACCCACCCGCCGGTCGGTTCTGGTGGCGCGATCAGGTGCGCGTCGCACCAGATCGCGCCAGCAGACGGGTTGTCCAGGTTCTGGTGGCGCGATCAGGTGTGGATTGCATCAGATCGCGCCAGCAGCCGGTTGTCCAGGTTCTGGTGGAGCGATCAGGTGCGCGTTGCATCAGATCGCGCCAGCAGACGGGTTGTCCAGGTTCTGGTGGAGCGATCAGGTGCGCGTCGCACCAGATCGCGCCAGCAGACGGGTTGTCCAGGTTCTGGTGGCGCGATCAGGTGTGGATTGCATCAGATCGCGCCAGTAGACGGGTGGAGCAGACGGGTGGAGCAGACGGGTTGAGCGGACGGGTTGGCGGCTGGTTCAGATCAGCTCGAGCAACTCGGACAGCACGGTGATTTCGTGGCTGACCATGCGGTTCTTGGTGATCTGCGTCCGTCGAGGGTTGTACCAGCAGGTAGCGATGCCGTAGTTGGCGCCACCGGCCATGTCGGACGACAGGCTGTCGCCGACCATCAAGGTGGTTTCTTTCGGCGGTTGGCCGAGCAGTTCGAACGCACGGTCGAAGATCCCTGGTTTCGGCTTGCTGACACCCACCTCTTGTGAGATCACGACGGCGCTGAAACGATCGGCGATACCGAGCCGCGCCAGCCGGGCGTGGACGACCTCGCTCAAACCGTTCGTGATCAGCCCGAGCGGCAGTTGTTCGGCGAGCGCGTCGAGCACCTCGCGAGCACCCGGATACAGGTCGCCGTGGGCGCCGAGGCCGTACGCGAACGTGTCGGCCATTTCGACCACGGTTGCGTTGTCCACGCGTAGGCCGATCTCGACGGCAAGCAGGTGAAAGCGCTCGGTGCGAACGTCGCCAGGCCGAAGTTCGCCTGCCTCGACGGCCGCCCACAGCGCGTCGTTGATCCGTTGGTAGGCCGGGAAGTGGGTCATCGGATCGTCACCGCCAGCCAGCGTCAACGCATCGGCGAAGGCCGCCAACTCCGACGCGTCGAAGTCGAACAACGTGTGGTCGAGATCGAGCAGAACGGTTGTGTACGCCACGTCGGTCAGGCTAGGCCGACGTGGCCGGCGGACTACGGTGTTTGCCGGTCGCCGCCGACGGTGTCGCCAACATCGCCGTATGGGCTCGAGATCACGACCTTGTAGCCGTCGGGGTCTTGCAGCCAGACTTCGAGGTGGTTCGCCAAGGGGTTGACGTGCACGTCTTCCAGGATCGTGACGGCTGTTCCGGCGGCGCGGATCCGGGCCGCGGCAGCACCGAACTCGGCGGTTTCGAACCAGAGCGCGACCCCGTTGCCGCGACTCCCGTCGTCGCCGTCGAGCACGTGGATGTGCTCGTGAACGTCGACGGTATGGAGTTGCAGGACGACATCGTCTCCGCAGGTCAACATCTCGTACTCGTCGCCTCCGTGGGCGCTGACGAGCCCGAGCACGCGCTGGTACCACCCGCTCGACGCCTGCACCGATTCGCACGTGATCATCGGGATCGGCTTCATGACTCCGGGTCGGTTTCCGGTACGGATGGCGGGGTCGGCGGTTCGATGATGAAGTCGCTCATGATCTCTTTCGGCATCGCCTTCGTGGCGTACTTCGACCAGTTGTCCTGGAGCGCCGAGATCAACTGGCTGACGAACAAGGGTGACATGTTGACCCGTTGCACGAGGAGTCCGTTGACGGCTTGGCCAGTGTCGTCGAACTCGCAGCGTAGGAAGTCGATCGTGAACTCGTGCGGGGAGTGGCGCACTGCGGCGGCGTTGGCCCACACGCCGCCGAGTTGGGTGGCCTCGGTATGGATCTTCATCAGCCCAGCATGCCGTATGCGTGGGTCGGTGTGAGCAGCAGCAGCAGCCGTTGGTCGGCGACCATCGTCTGGCGGTACTCGTCCCAGTCGGGGTGTTCGCCGGCTGCCGATCGGTAGTACTCGACGAGCGCATCGACGGTCGGATCGTCGGGTGATTGGGCGACCGGTGTCAGTTCGACGTCGCACTCCAGCACGCAATAGGCCCAGAAGTCGTCTCTCGCGACGTGCAGGGAAGCCCGGTTGTCGCGCCTCAGGTTGGTCGTCTTGGCGCGCCCTTCGGCGACCGAGATCCGGATGATCCCATCCTCGCCGAGGTGAAAAGTGATGTTGGAGAGTTGCGGGCGACCGTCACGTTTCTGTGTGACGAGCACCCCATTGCTCCGGGTCCGAATGAAGTCGAGCGCAGCGGGCAGTTCCATCCACGATGACTACCACCGTGTGGTCGGAGGCGCAATCCCGACGGGTCCGCTCATGCGGCTCGATCGAGTCGTCCTCGAAGGCGGCGTCAGCAGCCCGCTTTGTCCTACACCCATTGGGACGGACGCTGAGTCGTGAGAGACTGACCCGATGGTGAAGGATCTGACGGGAGAGACGGTCGAACTGTTGCAGACGTTGATTCGTAATCAGTGCGTCAACGACGGCACTCCCGATTCCGGGCACGAGACCCGCAATGCCGATGTGCTCCAGTCCTTGGTCGAGGGCCCAGGCGTCGAGATCGAGCGGTGGGAACCAATCGCCGGCCGGGCCTCGTTCGTCGCTCGAATCCCCGGGAGCGATCCGACCGCGGCGTCGCTGTGTCTGATGGGTCACACGGATGTCGTGCCGGTCAACCCTGCCGGCTGGCGCAACGATCCATTCGGAGGTGAACTGATCGACGGCGAGATCTGGGGCCGCGGTGCGATCGACATGTTGAACCTCACGTCGTCGATGGCCGTTACGTTCCGTTCACTGGCACAACGGGGGTTTCGACCCAAGGGTGACCTGATCTACTTCGCAGTTGCCGATGAGGAAGCCGGCAGTTCGTTCGGGGCGCGATGGGTGGCCGACAACCATGCCGACGCGATCCGATGCGACTACCTCTTGACGGAAGACGGTGGCCTCCATTCAGGATCGCCGGAGGCGCCGTCGATCAATGTGCTGGTGGGAGAGAAAGGTGTCGCCTGGCGACGACTCCGTGTGCGCGGCACGCCGGGACACGGCTCGATGCCGTTCGGGTCCGACAACGCCTTGGTTTCGGCCGCCAAGGTCGTGTCACGGCTGGCCGACTATCGACCCGCTCCCAGGTTTCACGAGTTGTGGCGCGGTCAGGTCGCTGCGCTCGATCTCGCCGACGACCTGAAGGCGGCGATGCTCGACGAAGACACGATCGACGACCTGCTCGCCGATCTCCCCAACGTCGGGGCCAAGGCGTTCTTCCATGCCTGCACGCACACCACGTTCTCGCCCAACGTCGTCGCAACGAAGGGCAGACCCAAGACCAACGTGATCCCCGACGTCGTCGACCTCGACATCGACATCCGAACGATGCCCGGTGAAACCGCCGATGAAGTCAGCGCCCACCTGCGGGCCGCGCTCGGGGATGATCTGTTCGAGCGGATCGAGATCGAGGTCCTGATCGACGATCCATCGTCCCTGAGCCGAATCGACACACCGTTGTGGGATGCGCTGCAGCGCGCCGTCACGGTCCCGTTCCCGAACGCCCGGCTGAATCCGCAGTTCTCGGTGGCGTTCACCGATGCCCGCGTCTTCCGTGAACTCGGCGCGATTTCGTATGGCGCCGGCCTGATGAGCCCGACCTTGGATCCAGGCGAATACAACTTGCGATTCCACGGCCACAACGAACGGATCGACGTCGAGTCACTTCGTCTCACGACCGAACTGTGGGAACGGGTCGTGACCGACCTCATGACCTGACCTGGCCGACGCGTCCGTGTGCCGATCAGTGCGATCGGCGGAACTTGTCGAGCTGGCGCTTGTCGCGCTTTGTCGGGCGGCCGGTGGAGCGATCACGCACGAACATCGGGGCCACGAACTCGGGGTCCGGCGGGGGAGGGCTGTGGTCGATGTAACACGTCACGGCGATCGGAGCGCCGACGCGTTGATCGATCACCGCGGCAACTTCGAGGATCCGCTCCCATCCGCGAGCTCGGGTCACGACGCGATCACCGACGCGCACGATCGCAGATGGTTTCGCCGACTTCCCGTTGACCCTCACATGACCGCCGTGACAGGCGTCGGTGGCGGCGGAACGTGACGGGTACATCCGCACCGCCCACAACCACTTGTCAACGCGGGTCGACTCCATCACGCTCATGTCGGATGCTCAGATCGAGAGCGGGTACCCGCCGCTGACCTTCAAGGTCTCACCGGTGATGAAGCCGGCTTGATCGGAACACAAGTAGAGCGCCGTCGACACGACGTCGTCCATCGTTCCGAGCCGGCGTACGAGTTGCCGGTTGTTGACGAAGTCGTCGACCAACTCCTGTGGCAGCCCGTCGAGGGCATTCTCGGTCGCCATCAGTCCAGGTGCGATCGCGTTGACCCGGATCCGATCGGCCGAGAGTTCGGACGCAAACGCGATTGTCAGACCGCGCACGGCGAGCTTCGACACACCGTACGGTGACGATGACAAGTGGCTGGCGATCGAGGAGATGTTGAGAACCGCTCCGCCGCCGCGTGAACGCATCGACGGGCGACAGGCGACCGTGCAGTTGACAACGCCGATCACGTTTACGTCGAACAGCGCCCGAAGGTCGTCCCGAGACAGCACGGAGAACGGTTGGTTGTAGTGCAACAGGTGCAGCCCGGCATTGTTGATCAAGATGTCGATGCCACCGAACTCGTCGATCGACCGGTCGACGGCTGCTTCGACGGCGTGTTCATCGGCGACGTCGCAGGCGACGGCAAGTGCCCGGAAACCTGCGGCACGCAGTTCGCTTGCGGTTCGTTCCCCGGCAGCGGCGTCGATGTCGGCAATCACGACGGCCGCTCCCGCTGCGGTCAAGGCCCGTGCGAAAGCTCGCCCGAAGCCGATCGCTCCTCCCGTGATGAACGCAACGCGTCCCTCGAATCGCAGATCAGCCTCCCGCATGTCGGTTCTCCTTCCCGTCGAATGTCCTCATACCGCGTCAGTCGTGATCGACCCAGCCGGCGAGTCGGCCGAGCAGCCCGAGTTCCAGTCCGAGGTCGGCGGCCGCGGTCCGTACCGCAGCCACGTCCTTCACGAGGTAGGGCTTTGCACCCGCTTTCATCGTCTCTGGTGGAACCTGTTCCATAAGGTTGCTGACGTAGCTGCCACCGCTCGTGTGGCGCAACACTCGAGCCAGGTCGGCCGATGCGATACCCATCTCGGCAGCCAGGCGCATCGCCTCGACGGTGGCGTTGAGGTTGACGGTGAAAAGCAAGTTGTTGACCAGTTTGATCTTCTGAGCGTCGCCCAGTCGGCCGACGTGCGTGATCGGGTCGGCGTACGACGACAAGACAGGTCGGACGCGCTCGAGCGCTGCCTCGTCGCCGCCGACCAGCAAGGCCAACGTTCCCGCTCGGATCTGATCCGACGTGCCACTCATCGGTGCGTCGAGCACGGTCACGCCGTCAGGGACAGCGGCAACCAGTTCCTCGCTGAACTTCGGGCTTCCTGTCACATGTGTGATCACCACCGAACCGGGCCGCATCGCCGCCGCGACTCGACGGTCGATCAGGATCTCGCGTTGTTGTGCATCGGAGAACAGGCACACGATCAACACGTCGCTCTGCTCGGCGAGCGTGATCGGTGAATCGCGGACGATCACCCCCTGGGCGGCGAGTTCGTCCCCCAGTTCCGTGCGTCGTACGAACACGCTGACGGGGTGACCGGCGGCAACCAGCCGCTCGACCATCGGCCGCCCCATCTGACCGACGCCGATGAAGCCGATCTGCTCGATGTGTCCAGTCATCGTGTCCCCTTCGAAGCGCCGAATGATCTTGACACATGCCTCGGTCGAGGGGGAAGTGTGCGACCTCGGTCGGCTTGCTCAGGCAGCTGCGTCGAGCGCGTATCGGCGGGTCGTGGCGACCTGCTTGCGGGCACGCGACGTGGCGGCAGTGACGATTCGGCGACCACGCGCGACCGATGGGCCGATCAGGAACGCAACCAGGATCGTGCCGACACCGGCCGGCCCCCCGAGCAGGACGCCGATCGTCACCCACGTCAGTTCGAGACAGGCGCGGACATGAAGCTCCTTGTGACCGACCCTGGCGGCCGTCGCCGAGGTCAGCAGCTCGCCGGTGCCTGCTCCCAGACCGGATGTAACGACCGCACCGGCACCGACGCCGAGGGCGCCGATCGCCAGCATGTGGATCGCGATCCGGAGCGCCAGGACGTCAGAAGGATCGATCGTCCTGAGCACGGCCAGGGCAGTTTGCATGATCGGGGCCACGATGAACGGGGCCAGCACGGTGCCGGGTCCCGGGCGGCGTCCCAACATCCACGCGATCAAGATCAACGTACCGACGGTCAACCACACGGCGACTGCCAGCGGCAGCCCGGTGTGCGTCCGCAGCGCTCCGATGAAGACGTCGAGCGGACCGGCACCGAGGTTGTTCCACAGCATGACCGCAACAGACAGGCCGATCGTGAAGGCGCCGGCGATCAGGATCGCGACCCGCGAGGTGAACGCCAGCACGCGACGTGTCGAGCCGGTCATCAGCACCTCGATCACGGCGCTCGCCGCCGACCAGCCGCGACTTGTCGGCTGAGGTGCCGATGGAAGCGAGGTCGCAGACATACGTTTCAGTATCGGCACGACTGCTCCGATCCGAATGTGTCATCCGGCACAGTGTCAGCCGGCGGCGATCAGCAGCATCAGTCCGGCCAGGATGACACCGGCCGCCAGACTGCGTGTCCGTCCGCTCCGTTCACCCAACAGCCGCCACCCGACGACGGAGGCGATCACCACGCTCGATTCGCGTAATGCAGCTACGTAACCGACAGCGGCACGCCGTACGGCGAGCAGCACCAGTCCGTAGGTCACGATGCTCAACGCGGCGGCGAGCACCGTCCGGCGCCACTCGTCCGGACTCATCGTGCGCACGTCGCCGGCTCTCCCGCTGGCCAACCCGGCAGCGGTCGCGAACACGCCGATCACGACGAACGCGGCAAACACGTACGTGCCACTGAACTCACGGGCAGCGTGACTGTCGACGAGTGTGTATCCCCCGATCGACACTGCCACGATCAGGGCGACGACGACTTGGTCGCCCGGGGCGCCGACAGCGAGCATCAAGAGACCGGCTACGACGATCCCGATCGCCATGATTGAGAGGACTTTGAGGTCGTCGTCGAGCAGGACCAGCCCACCGATCGCAGCGACGAGCGCCCCGCCGCCCCGCGCGATCGGGTAGGCCAGCGAGAAATCGCCGTGTCGATAGGCCCACCCCAAACCGACCAGGTAGGGAACGTGGAACAGGCCGGTGCCAGCAGCCCATACCCAGGCTTGGTGAGGAAGCCCACCCGTGGCGACAACGATCACGGCGCTGATCGCCCCGGCCACGGCAAACTGGGTGCACAGCGCGATGAACGGGTCGACGCTGCGCTTGGCGATCAGGTTCCAACCGGCGTGGAGCACCGCCGCGGTCAATGCGTAGATCGTTGCGAGCAGCATGCGATCGCTAGCGCGACCAACCGTCGGGCATCGCCGGCCACCGACCGACCCCGCCGCGTTCGGTGATGAAATCGGCCAACGTGCGGTCGGTGTGCTGCGATCGCCACGTCAACATTCCCTGCGCCAGCGGAAGTACCACGGCAGGGTCAGTGGTGGTCGTGCGCCACGTGTGGTCGGCGGCGAGGTCGAAGCACAGCCAATCGCCGTCACCGAACTGGACGTAGGCATGTGAGTCGGTTCGATGGACGGCGAGATGTTGACGTTCCAGTTTGCGATCCCACGGCCAGGCGTGGCCGACGTACGGGATGACCCGGTCGCGCCAGTCGTACTCCCAGTGGGTCTCGGAGCGCCACCACGGCGGTCGCTCTCCGCGCAGGAACGGGGTCAACGGATACCCGTCGCACTGGGCGGGTACCGGCACGCCGAGCGCTTCGCAGATCGTCGGCATCACGTCGACGTTCTCCGTGAATCGTTCGATCACCGATCCATGTGCGTCTGCCAAGTGAGGATGGCGGACGATGCACGGAATGGCGTAGCTCTCCTCCCAGTATCCGAGCTTCTGTTTGAGCCCGTGATCGCCGAGCATCTCCCCGTGGTCGGAGGTCACGAGGACGATCGTGTCGTCCCATTGATCGAGTCGCTCGAGCGCATCCCACAGACGCCCCAATTCGTGGTCGACATGGCTGATCATGCCGTAGTACTGAGCGCGCATGCGAGCAACCTCCGCCGGGTCGGTCGG
>JAYVFI010000044.1:0-8623 GCA_043773365.1 Ilumatobacteraceae bacterium | reverse complement strand
CCTAGCGGCCGAGCCAGAGTGCTACTCGGAAGCGAAGCAGCTCGACGAGGTTGCGCAGCAGCACGGTTGGACGGAACACCTTCGACCGCCCGGCGCGGCGCGGTCGCCATTCGGCCGTCACGTAGCTGATCTTCCAGCCGGCGTGCCGCGCCCGCAACGCAACCTCGAGGGTGAAGAACACATCGCGAGATCGGATCGCCAACTCCTGCCACCGGGTGCGGCGGATGACGAAGATGCCGCAGTACCCGTGGGCGTCGAATCCGAACAGGATGCGAATCAGCCCGTACATGATCGTCGAGACGATGTTTCGGCCGATCTGGCCACGCGAGTTTCGCCTGACCAGCACGATGTCGTGTTGCTGCAGTTCAGTGAGCCCGGCCAACACCTCGCCGAGCTCGTACTCGCCGTCACCGGGAATCCACGTGATGACATCGCCGGTGGCGCGTTCGAATCCACTGGCCAGGGCTTGGCCCATGCCTCCATTGGTCGGTCGGTCGACCACGACCACGGCTGCGGGGCACGAATCGGCGATGACGTGCGCGAGCGAAAGTGTCTGGTCGCTGCTGCCGTCGTTGACGATGACCAGTTGGCTTCGAGCGGGATCCGGTAGGGCAGCGATCACGACCTTGACGGTTGCTTCGAGGGACTCCTGCTCGTTGTAAGCGGGGATGATCACGCTCAACTCCGGAGCGGGTTGTTCGGTCGCTGTCATGGCTGAGTGCCGGCGAATCTGCGCGCCGCTCCCTCGTGCACAACTCCCGGGATGCCCGTAACCACACTCCAGTCCGGAACAATCGTGAACTGCGACACGACCGCACCGGCACCGATCACGCAATGGTCACCGATCGAGCATCCCATCAGAATCACTGCGCCGGCACCGATGTGCACGAAGTCGCCGATGCGTGTCGACGCTCGCTCGATTTCGGAGACCCGGTTGCTGACCACCCGCCTGACAGTGGAGTGCGAGTAGACCTGCGCGCCGGCTGTGATGTCGCAGCCGCGACCGATCGTCAGGCCACCGGAGCCGTCGATGACGGTGAACGCACCGATCCAGCATCCCTCACCGATCACTGGCTCACCGACGATCCAGGCGTGCGGGTTGTAGGGGTTGTCCGGCAAGTGATGCCAATCGGGTGTCGTCACCGGGTCATCACCCCGACGATCTCGGTCACGGCTTGCACGACCCCATCCTGCTCGGCCTCGGTCATCTGCGGAAACAGGGGGAGCGTGACGGCTCGCTGAGAAACGGCGAAGGTGTGCGGAAGATCATGCTCGGTGATGCCATAACGCGCTGCGTAGTAGTGCGTGAACGGGATGGCGTTGGTGCCAACCGTGGCCTCGACGCCGCGTTGTCGCAGTGCGCTGATCACCTCCGACGCGGGCACGCCCGACGGGGACAGGACCACGTACGACTGCACCGCCGCGCCGTTGCCGCGGCGTTGGGGTTCGATACCGATCGGCGCCAGCAGGCGGTCGTACCGCTCGGCAAGCCGCGTTCGAGCATCGACAAGATCGGGCAGGCGAGCCATCTGCGACACGCCGATTGCGCCCTGTATGTCGGTGAGGCGCAGGTTGTCGCCCGCCATGACGAACTCGACCGCACCATCGACGAGTTGCTGGCCATGATTGCGAAACGCCCGGGCGAAGTCGGCCATCTGATCGTCGTCGGTCACGAGCATCCCGCCTTCGCCGGTCGTGATGATCTTGCGCGGGTGAAAGCTGAAGCAACCGATCACACCGAGCGAGCCCGCTGCACGTCCGTCCTCGGTTGCGCCGAGGGCACATGCCGCGTCTTCGACAACCGCAACGTTGTATTCAGCTGCGATCTCGACGAGCTCGCCGATTCCCGCCGGGTTGCCGAAGGTGTGCACTGGCATGACGGCCCGGGTCGAGGCGATCTCGCCCGAGGCCTTCAGCATCTCCAGCCGGGCGCGGAGCAACTGCGGATCCATGTTCATCGTCGCCGGGTCGATGTCGACGAAGACGGGTGTGGCGCCGCACAGTTCGATCACGTTGGCAGTTGCGACCCACGAGTACGGCGCAACAACGACGGTGTCACCCGGCCGCGTGCCGAGGGCCAGCAGAGCGACACGCAGTGCCGTTGTGCAGTTGCTGACAGCAACAGCATGTGCTTTGCCGACGTGCTCGGCGATCAGCCGCTCGAACTCGGCGACCCGAGTACCTTGCACCAGGAAGCCCGAGTCGAGCACGGCAGCGATCGCCGAGAGCTCACTGTCACCGAGTACAGGCCGCGTGATCGGGATCGCCATCGTCTCATTGCTCCAATCGGGTCCGAACGTACGCCGCGGTCGCAGCGATCCCCTCGTCGAGGTCGACGAGCGCCTCGAAACCGATCAGATCTCGTGCTTTGCTCACTGACGGCACGCGCAGTTCAACGTCGACGTAGTCCTTGCGTACGAACGACACCGTCGAGGTCGAACCTGTGATCCGAACCACGGTGCTGGCCAAGCCGTAGATCGTGGTGACGGCCCGTTGGTTGCCGCTGTTGAACGACTCGCCGACCGCGTTCGGGTGGGTGAGCGCGATCAACACACCGCGCACCATGTCGTCGACATAGCACCAGGCGCGGATCTGCGTACCGTCGCCATGGATCTCGATCGGCAGGTTCTCCACGGCGCGTTCGATGAAGATGCGCATGGCCCCTTCGCCGACCTGGCCAGGTCCGTAGACGTTGAACGGTCGCACCACTGTCACTGGCAGACCGAGCTCGGCGTGGTAGGCGATGGCCAGGTGCTCTTCGGCCAGCTTGCTGACTGCGTAGGTCCAGCGGGCCTCGCCAACATGACCCATGACGGTCGAGTCGGCCTCGCTGGACCGAAAGGCGTGCTGCCCGAAGACTTCGCTAGTGGAGAAGCAGACGACCCGTTGACACGCGTCGAGCGCGGCCGCGGCCTCGAGCACGTTGGCCGACCCAATCATGTTGACCCGCATCGTGGTGACCGGGCTGCGAATGACCGTGTCGATTCCGGCGATCGCCGCGCAGTGGACCACGTGAGAGTGGCCGTGCATCGCCTCGGTGAGTTGTTGCAGATCGAGGATGTCGCCGCGAATGACGGTCACATTCGGGTGCGACGCCAGCGAAGTGGCCGACAGCGCGTCGCGGGCAAAGTTGTCGTAGATCGTGATCCGGTTGTGATCGACAAGTCGCGACGCGAGGGTCGAACCGATGAACCCCGCGCCGCCTGTGATGAACACGTTCGCCTCGCGAAGCTGCACCGCCGTCTCGGCGGTCATCGAACGGCCCCACCGAGTGTGATGACATCGAGGTCGGTTGGGAGGTCAAGACATCTGCGGCCGTCGATGATGGTGGTTGCGCCGCCGAGGTCCGTGGAGTGCAGCGAGCGGTATTCAGGGTGCTCTGCCTGGATGATCGCGGCGTCGCAGGGTTCGCCGAGGTGGTATGGGGTGAGGCCCGTTGTGGTGAGTTCGTCGTCGGTGTACAGCGGGTCGTGGACGACCGGGCGTGCTCCGGTGGCGAGTAGGGCTTCGATGAGGCCGAAGGCGCCGGAGAACGCCGATTCCTTGACACCGCCGCGGTAGGCCAGCCCGAGTACAGCGATGGTGAGACCGTCAAGGCTTCCGAGTCGGTCCTCCAACCGTCCGACGGCGTAGGCGGGCATCGCGTCGTTGGTGCGGCGTGCAGCGGCGACGATCTCGGCTGTCGGGTCGCCGGCCAGGTAGAAGTGCGGGTACACCGGGATGCAGTGCCCGCCGACAGCGATGCCTGGCTGATGGATGTGGCTGAACGGTTGGCTGTTGCAGGAAGCGATGACCTGTGAGATGTCGATGTCGTGCTGGTCTGCGTAGCGGGCGAGTTCGTTGGCGAAGCCGATGTTGATGTCCCGGTATGTGGTTTCGGCCAACTTGGCGAGTTCGGCGGCTTCGCTGCTGCCGAGGTCCCACACCCCGTTGGGGTGGGCCAGGTCGTCGCGGTCGTCGAATTGCAGCGTGGCCTCGTAGAAGCGGATCGCCAGCTTGGTGCTGGCCTCGTCGATGCCACCGACCAGCTTCGGGTACCGGGCCAGATCGGCAAAGATCCGTCCCGAGTAGACCCGTTCCGGGCTGAACGCTACGAACAGATCACCGCCGAGGGTCAACCCCGACGCAGCCGCCAACGCAGGAGCAAACCGTTGGCGAGTCGTGCCGACGGGCAGCGTGGTCTCATAGACCACCAACGCCCCAGCCTGGAGTCCGGCGCCGATCGCGGCGGTGGCGTGATCCAGTGCCGCGAAGTCGGGCTGCTTGTCGCGGTCGACGATCAGCGGCACCACCACGACCACGACGTCGCTGCCGCGGACCGCGCTGGTCACGTCCGTCGTCGCCGTCAGCCGTCCGGCAGCGATTACCTCGCCCAGATACTCATCCAGGTGCGCTTCGCCCGGAAACGGTGCAGCACCCGCGTTCACGAGATCCACGGTGGCAGCCGAGATATCAGCACCGACCACGGAATGACCACTGCGAGCGAACTGCACAGCCAACGGCAAGCCGATCTTGCCCAGCGCGACGACACAGATTTGCATGGATCCTCTCTGCCGGCCCGAATGGAGCCGGGCCGATGGCGCTCGGCCACGAGCACGAAACGCTATCGTTCCCACACCGTGCCGGCCGAACATTCTCACGCTCTCCCCGCCATCCCGATCTCGACGGTCCGCCTCGGCTCGGAGGTTGAGGAGTTGGTGCTCAGCGTGTTGCGATCCGGGATGATCGCCCAGGGCCCGCTGGTCAAGCGGCTCGAGGACGAATTCGCCGCGTTGATCGGGGTCGATCACGTCGTCGCGGTCAACAACGGCACGACGGCATTGATCGCTGCTCTTCACATCGCGGATCTTCAACCTGGCGATGAGGTGATCACTAGTCCGTTCACGTTCGTTGCGACGCTGAATGCGATCATCGAATCCGGTGCGACGGCACGGTTCGCGGACATCGACGATCGTGATTTCAACATCGCTCCCGACGGCGTCGGGGAGGTCGTCAACGATCGCACGAAGGTGCTGCTTCCGGTCCATCTCTACGGCCAGTGCGCCGACATGTTGCGGCTCGCCGACCTCGCCTCGGGTTCCGGCCTCGCAGTGGTCGAAGATGCGGCCCAGGCACACGGTGCCCGCATCGGTGACCGGGCCGCGGGGAGTTGGGGGATCGGCTGCTTCTCGCTGTACGCCACCAAGAACCTCACCACGGCCGAGGGTGGGCTGATCTCCACCAATGACGCCTCCGTGGCCGATCGTCTGCGCGTGCTGCGCAACCAGGGTATGCGCGAGCGCTACGTCTACGAGATGGCGGGTAACAACTATCGATTGACCGACTTGCAGGCCGCGGTGTGTCTACCGCAGTTGACCGGCTACGGCGATCAGGTCGCCGCTCGGCAGGCAAACGCCCGGCGTCTGAACGACGGCCTCGTCGAGCTGGCCGGGGTCCGTGTGCCCGAGACGCTTCCCGGGCGCGACCACGTCTGGCACCAGTACACGGTCTTGATCGGTGACGAAGCCCGACTGACTCGCGATGATCTGCTGCAGGCGTTGACCGACGCCGGCATCGGCTGTGGGATCTACTATCCGCGGCCGGTGTTCGACTACGACTGCTACCGCGACCACCCGCAGGTGGTGATGGCCGATGTGCCGCTCGCGGCCGACGTCAGCCGACGCTGCCTGTCTCTGCCTGTGCACCCATACCTTTCCGAGGGTGATCTCGATCGCATCGTGACGACGATGACCTCATTGCTCGGAGACCGCTGATGCCGTTGCGGACCGGGCTCATCGGAGCCGGGTCGATGGGTTCGTTGCATGCCCGTGTTCTCGCGGGAAGTGACGCCACGGAACTGGCCTGGATCGCGGACCCCGATCGCGCTGCTGGCGAACGGCTCGCCGAACGCTTCGGGACCAAGTGGATGCCTGAGCCGGAGACGTCGGGGATCGACGCGGTCGTCATCGCCGCGCCGACGCAGTTCCACCACGACCACGCGATGGCGGTCGTCGAAGCAGGATTGCCGCTGCTCGTCGAGAAACCGATCGCCGACACGCTCGCCCATGTCAGTGAGATCATCGATGCATCGAGCAGTGCCGGCACTGTGTTGATGTGCGGTCTGCTGGAGCGGTTCAATCCCGCGGTGCGAACTGCTGCGGACATCGCCCGTCAGCCGCTACACATCACGACCGTGCGCCATTCGCCGTACGCCCAGCGCATCCGCACCGGTGTGGCATCGGATTTGTTGATTCACGACATCGACCTCGTGGTGCGGTTGATGGATGCGGCGCCGACCACGTTGACCGGGCATTACGGCTACTTCGAGCCGCGCAGCACGCTGGCCAGCGAGGATGTGGCCGAGGCCACGCTGCGGTTCTCCGCCGGGCAGATTGCCTCGTTGTCGGTCTCTCGACTGGCTCAGCACAAGATTCGCCTGCTGACCATCGCCGAGTTGGGTCGCCTCATCGAGGTCGACCTGCTTCGCCAATCGATCACCATCTATCGCCATGTTCAGGAGTCGAGTTTCGACGAAGACGCCGGGTACAGCCAGCAGACGATCATCGAGATCCCGATCGTTCGTCACCCGGGGGAGCCTCTGCAGTTGCAACTCGCTCGTTTCGTCGATCTGATCGAGGGTCGCGCCGACCCCGAGGCAGAGCGAAGCACCCTCTTGCTGCCACACCTGCTGATCGATCAGGTCGGCGCGTCGGCCCGCGAAGCAGACCCTCGGTGACGAGGCGATGACCTCGACCGACGCCGACTACGCCCGTCGCCTGCAACGTTTGAGCAGTCGTCGGTGGAAGCGGCTGATCCCCAATCCGTACCGCTGGAACGTTCGTCGCCTGGCAACGGGTCGAGTCCTCGACATCGGTTGCGGGATCGGCCGCTGCCTCGATTTCGTGCGACCGCGGGGTGTTGGTGTCGATCCCAACAAAACCGCGATCTCGGTATGCCGAGAGAAGGACCATCAGGCCTACTCGCCCGAGGAGTTCGCTGTCGCGCACGGGTCGGGCGCTGACGGCCCGCAGTTCGACACGCTGCTGTGTTCGCACGTTCTGGAGCACCTCGACGAGCCCACGGGCACCGAGCTCGTGTTGTCCTACTTGCCCTACCTGGTTCCCGATGGTCGCCTGGTGCTGATCACGCCGCAGGAGCGCGGTCAGCGATCGGATTCGACCCACGTTCGGTTGATGGATGCGCCCGCGCTCCGCGAACTGGCTGCCAAGTGCGGTCTCGAGATCGAGCGGATCTCGTCGTTCCCCCTGCCACGTTGGTTCGGTCGATGGTTCATCTACAACGAGACTGTCACGATCGCCCACGTGGCGGTTCGATGAGGATTCTGGTTGTCAACAGTTTCTTCCCGCCGCGCACTACAGGCAGTGCGCATTTCTCGCTCGATGTTGCCCGTGAATTCGTGCGTCAAGGGCATGAGGTGTGGGCATTGACCACGTCAGTGCCCGGTGCGCCGGAGTGTGAGGATCTCGACGGCATCCACGTTGTGCGATTGCCGGCGTGGTCGGTCACTCCGGGAAACCTGGCATTCAACTACGCACTGCCATTCGTTGTCCGTCCGGGAATTGTGCGTCGAGTGAAGCGACTGTTCGACGAGTTTCGACCCGATGTCGTGCATCAGAACGGTCAGTTCTTCGACCTCACCTTCGTGACGACATGGGTCGCCTGGCGACGTCGTATTCCGCGAGTGCTGACGATCCACACACCGTTGATGCACACGAGTCGTGTGCTTGCCGCGTTCATCTCCTTGGTCGATCGCTCGGTCTTGCGCGTGTTGAACGCTCCCGGTCGACCGATGATGGTGGGGGTCGACCGATACGTGTGCGAGATGGTCCAACGCCGTCACCACCCTCGACGTGGCCCGGTTCGGTTCATACCGGCGACTCTGCGCGTCGATGAGTTCGGCGCCGGCGATGGCCAGCGGGTTCGCCGCGACCTCGGGCTGGGCGATCGACCGATTATCTTGTCATTCGGCCACGTCATTCCGATCCGCAGTCGCGTTCCACTGGTTCAGGCGCTGCCACGCATCGTCGAGCGTTTTCCCGACGTGGGTGTTCTCGTCGTCGGCGAGGTCTACTACGACGAGTTCCAGCGCCTCGCGCGGGAACTCGGCGTCGCGGACCATGTGCTGGTCACCGGACGCGTCCCGCACACCGAGGTCCCCGACTACATCGCCGCTGCCACCGTCGAGTCCCACGATTTGGATGGACACGGGCTCGGGATCACCACGATGGAGGTCATGGCGGCGCGGGTGCCGATCTTCGCTCGTGTTCGCCGCGATGTCTTCCCCGGTATCGACCTCGACGAGTGGCCGGAGCTACAGATCGTCGACGGCGCGGAACCGAGGGCGATCGCCGACTCGATCTGCCGCCTGCTCGGTTCGGCCGAATTGCGCGAGCAGGTCACTGACCGTCAGTTCGAGTTCGTCAACCGCTACTTCCGAGCGGATGTCGTGGCCGGTCAATATCTCCGCCTGTTCGACGAGTTGGTGGCGTGATCTCGGTGCCCTCCCTCGCCAGATCATCAGCGCTTCGCGACGTCGGTCTGTTCTTCTTGGCCATGCTCGTGGTGGTCGTCACCTGGGCGGTTGGCATACCGCGATTCTCATCGCCGGACGAATACGCCCACG
>JAYVFI010000043.1:0-24867 GCA_043773365.1 Ilumatobacteraceae bacterium | reverse complement strand
AGTCGCTCGCTGCACAGTTGACGCAAGAGATGCGGGAGTTCTTCCCCGAGAATCGCGTTGAGTACTTCGTCAGCTACTACGACTACTACCAGCCCGAGGCGTACATCGCTTCCAGCGACACGTACATCGAGAAGTACTCGTCGATCAACGACGAGATCGAACGGTTGCGGCACTCTGCAACGGCGGGCTTGTTGACGCGTCGCGACACCATCGTCGTCGCTTCGGTCAGCTGCATCTACGGCATGGGCAACCCGGAGGAGTACAAGGGTCAACTGCTGGACCTCAGCGTGGGTGTCGACTACGACATGCGCAGCATCTTGCGTCGGCTCGTCGATCTGCAGTTCGACCGAAACGACATGACGTTGGGCAGAGGCAAGTTCCGTGTGCGCGGCGACACCATCGAGGTGCACCCGTCGTACGAAGAAACGGTGTTGCGCATCGAGATGTTCGGCGACACGGTCGATCGCCTGACCATGATCGATCCGCTCACCGGCGAGACGCTCAGCGACATGCCGCGCACCCAGGTTTTCCCGGCCACGCACTACGTGGCGGGCGACGAGCGGATGCTCAAGGCCGTGATCGGCATCGAAGCCGAGCTGCAGGAGCGGCTCGCCTGGTTCGAGAAGGAGGGCAAGCTGCTCGAGGCGCAGCGCCTGCGGATGCGCACCCAGTACGACCTGGAGATGATCCAAGAGGTCGGGTACTGCAACGGCATCGAGAACTACTCGATGCACATCGACGGTCGCGAGTACGGAGAGCCACCGTTCACGCTGCTCGACTACTTCCCTGACGACTTCCTCTTGATCATCGATGAAAGCCATGTCGCCGTGCCACAACTGCATGGTCAGTTCGCGGGCGACCGGAGCCGCAAGAACATGCTCGTCGACCACGGGTTCCGGCTCCCGAGCGCCCGCGACAATCGCCCACTGACGTTCGAGGAGGTGCTCGAACGGATCAATCAGTGCGTGTTCCTTTCAGCCACCCCATCGCAGTACGAGTTGCGGGTGTCCGGCAAGGTCGTCGAACAGATCGTTCGCCCGACCGGCCTGGTCGATCCTGAGGTGATCGTTCGGCCGACCAAGGGCCAGATCGACGACCTGATCGAGATGGTCAACGGGCGGGTCACGAACGGCGAGCGAGTGCTGGTGACCACGCTCACCAAGAAGATGGCGGAGGACCTCACCGACTACCTCTTGGAGCAGGGGCTGCGGGTGCGCTACCTGCACTCCAACATCGACACGATCCAACGGATCGAGATCCTGCGCGGCCTGCGGCTCGGTGAGTTCGATGTGCTGGTCGGCATCAATCTGCTGCGAGAAGGCCTCGATCTTCCCGAGGTGTCGTTGGTGTGCATCCTCGACGCCGACAAGGAAGGTTTCCTGCGAAGCGAGACGTCGTTGGTCCAGATGATCGGCCGCGCGGCCCGAAACGTTGCCGGTCAGGTCGTGATGTATGCCGACAAGATGACCAACTCGATGACCCAGGCGATCGGTGAGACGCAACGTCGCAGGGAATTGCAGATCGCCTACAACCTCGAACACGGGATCAACCCGCAAACGATCCGCAAGGCCGTCGGTGACATCCTCTCGCTGCTGCGTCCTGATGAGGGCTCGCCGATACCGGGCAAGGACAAGCGTCGCCAGCGCGAGCGTGACAAGGTCCAGCGTGAGTTGAAGTCGTTGCCGCAGCAGGAGCTGGCGCGACTGATCCAAACCCTGGAAGAGGAGATGCACGAAGCATCGGCAGAGCTCAAATTCGAGTATGCCGCCCGGCTGCGGGACGAGGTCAAAGACCTGCGGCGGGAGCTACGCGACGCCCAGTAGGCGCCGTTGGCAACATCAGTCGAGGCCGTGCTCGACGGCGTATCGGACCAGATCACTACGGCGGCTGAGGTGCAGTTTGGCGAGGATGTTCCTGACGTGGTTCTCGGCAGTCTTGGGAGAAATGCCGAGATCAGCACCGATCTCTTTGTAGGTCTTGCCACGCGCAACCAACTGGAGCACATCTCGCTCGCGTTCGGTGATCGGGTTGGTGTCGGCGGCCTTCGCCAACCGCCTGAATTCACCCAGCACCAGCGCCGCCAGCGAGGGCGAGAACACCGGTTGCCCCTTGGCGGCCGCCCTGAAGGCCGACCTGAGTTCGTCGATCGGGGCGTTCTTGAGCAGGTACCCGGCGGCACCGGCGGCGACCGCGTCGAGTAGGTCGCGTTCGGCTTCGCTCACAGTGAGGATCACGATCGGACAGATCGTTGCGCACTTCTGGACGACCGCCAGCCCGCCACCACGTGGCATGTGGAGGTCGCTCACGACCAGGTCCGGCCTACGAGCCATGATCACATCGATCGCACCCTCCGCATCGTCGGCTTCGCCGACGATCTCGAAGTCGTCGCCGAGTTCGGCACGAAGGCCGGAGCGAACCAAGGCGTGGTCGTCCGCCAGGACGAGCCGAATCCGACCACTCATTCCAGTGATCCTCTCATGCTGCGCGGGTCCATAGGCAGACCTCGGTGCCGGCATCGGGCGAGCTCGTGATTGCCACGCGCCCTCCGATCGATTCGATGCGTGCGATCACCGACTCGTCCAGTCCGTGAGAGCGGCGGGCGAGGCCAGTGTCGAAACCGACGCCGTCGTCGTGAACGCTGGCGAACACCTGGCCCTGATCGTCGGTCTCCGCGAAGACGACGATCCGGTTGGCATCGGCGTGCTTGAGGGCGTTGGTGACGGCCTCGCCCACGGCGCGTGCGAGGTACTCCTGGTGCGCTTCCGACAACCTGCAGCCGTCGTCGATCACGCTCACCGTGATCGGTGTCTCATAACCGCGACATACTCGTTCGACCACGGAACGGATTCGGGTTTCCAGGTCGTCGGTGGTCCGTGCCGCGCTGCCGAAGAGGAACGCACGAAGATCTTGATCGGCCTGCCAGGCGGCAGCCGCCAACTCCGGATCGGTGACTGCGCTTCGTCGCTCGACCAGGGCCAGCGTTTGCAGCACGGTGTCGTGCATCATTCTTCCGACCTCGTCGCGTGCTCGACGATCGGCGATTTCACCTTCTGTCCGTTTCAGCAGCCGTGCCTGCCATCCGAAGACCGCCCCGCAGGCGCCCAGGAACAGACTGGTTGCGGCGAACGACACGATGTGACGTGGTCCGAAGTGGCCGTACTTGTTGAGCACCGCACCGATCCATTCGGCCGGTCCGATCGCCACGCCCAGCAATCCGGCGACGATCGGACCGTATGCGACGCCAGCGGAGGCGGCCGCCAGCAATGGCCATTGCGTGGCGATGCTCTGGGTGGTCGCAAAGACGTGTCCCGGTTCGTACACGTATCCGTCGATCATGCTCAGGCCGGTCGCAAACAATGCGTCGGCGAGAACAAACGGGAGGTGGATCAGTCGGGCAGGGTCGGTTCGCAGCAGGTACGTTCCTGCCGCGGTCAGACAACATGTCGCTGCCACGGCCATCCATGCCACGACTGGATGCTGCAACGAGTCGCCCCTGGCATCGCTCGTCGCCACGATCCCGACCATCCAGCCCCACGCCAACCAGCGAGCCACGACGAGCGCCTTGAGCACCGTCAGCCCGGTTGGAAACAGCGCTGGTCGCGTTGTCAACACTGGAAACTTCTCCACGCTCACAGTGTGACCGAAACCGAGCGAGCCGCCAGGGCTCTTCATCCGTTCCCGGAACATGGCGGCAGGACCGATACGTACAGGTGTTCGATCGACCCGCTATGGTGGTCGGCGTGACCGATTCCCACATCAACGCCACGGGTGCCGGCCCGGAGGCTCGGTAGCCTCCGACTGCAATGGTTCCCCGTAAGAACGCGACCCCTGCCGGACCGGTCATTTCGGTGCGTGGGGCGCGCGAGCACAACCTCAAGAACGTCAACGTGGAGTTGCCGCGCGACAAGCTGGTCGTCTTCACCGGGCTGTCGGGATCGGGTAAGTCGAGCCTCGCCTTCGACACGATCTATGCGGAGGGTCAGCGTCGGTACGTCGAATCATTGAGCGCGTATGCTCGGCAGTTCCTGGGCCAGATGGACAAGCCCGACGTCGATGTGATCGAAGGCCTCTCGCCGGCGATTTCGATCGATCAGAAATCTGCCAGCAAGAACCCGCGTTCCACGGTTGGCACCATCACCGAGGTATACGACTATCTCCGACTGCTGTACGCCCGGATCGGGATTCAACATTGCCCAAATGACGGGACCCGTCTCCAGCGCCAGACCCCGCAGCAGATCGTCGACCGAATTCTGCTCCTGCCGGAAGGCACGCGGTTCCAGGTGCTGGCACCCGTTGTCCGCGGGCGCAAGGGTGAATACGACACACTGCTGGCTGATCTGTCCGGGCAGGGTTTCGTGCGTGCTCGGATCGACGGTGAAACGGTTGTCATCGACGAGTTCCTGCAGCGTGACGCACGGCTGGCGAAGTATGAGCAGCACAAGATCGAAATCGTCGTCGACCGTTTGGTGCTTCGGGAAGGTCTCGAACGACGGTTGACCGACTCGCTCGAGACTGCGTTGCGACTCGCCGATGGTGTCGCCGAGGTCGAGGTGATCGCCGGCGAAGGCGAGGCTGCGCCGGAGACGCTGACCTTCAGTCAGCATCTGGCTTGTCGAACGTGTGGCACGAGCTACGACGAACCGGCACCGCGCAACTTCTCGTTCAATTCTCCGTACGGCGCCTGTCAGAAGTGCGACGGGCTCGGCACGACCTTCGAGGTCGATCCGGAGTTGGTGGTACCCGACCCCGAGGCATCGATCAAGGAGGGGGCGATTGCTCCATGGCGAAGCGCCCACACGCAGTACTTCACACGGATGCTGGAGTCGGTCGCCGAGATCTATGAGTTCGATCTGGGGGCGCCCTGGGAGAAGTTGACGGCCGATCAGCAACATCTCGTGCTGCACGGAACGTCTGGCAAGATGACCGTGAAGTACAAGAACCGATATGGGCGCAGTCGCCAGTACTCGACCGAGTACGAGGGCGTGATTCCGTGGATTCAACGCCGTCACGAGAGCTCCGAGAGCGACTGGTCGCGTGAGCAGTACGAGGGCTACATGCGTCAGGTCGCATGCCACACGTGCGGTGGCGCACGGCTCAAGCCGTCGAGCCTGGCGGTCACGATCGGTGACAAGAACATCTCCGAGGTGTGCGAGATGGCGATCGGTGAGTCGGCCAAGTTCCTCGGTGGTCTCGAGCTGAGCGAGCGCGACAAGATGATCGCCGAACGGGTCACCAAAGAGGTCAATGCGCGGCTTGGCTTCCTGCTCGACGTCGGTCTCGACTACCTCACACTGTCGCGTTCGGCGGGCACGCTGGCCGGCGGCGAGGCACAACGAATTCGACTTGCGAGTCAGATCGGGTCCGGCTTGGTCGGCACGCTGTACGTGCTCGACGAACCGTCGGTTGGGCTCCACCAACGTGACAATCGACGGTTGATCGACACGCTCACGCGGCTTCGCGACCTCGGCAACACGGTGATCGTCGTCGAACACGATGAGGAGACGATTCGAGAGGCCGACTGGATCGTCGACATCGGTCCCGGCGCCGGCGAACACGGGGGAGAGGTGATCTACAGCGGACCGGTCAAGGGGATTCTGAAGGTGCCCGAGTCCGTCACCGGGCAATACCTGTCCGGCAAGAAGTCGGTGCCGGTTCCGGCCATTCGGCGATCCCCGAAGCTGGAGAAGCTGACGATCCACGGCGCCCGCGAGCACAACCTGCGTGACGTCACGGTCGACATACCGCTCGGCTGTTTCGTGACGATCACCGGTGTGTCCGGGTCCGGCAAGTCAACGATGATCCGTGACATTCTGCTGCCGGTCCTGATGCAGAAGATCTACAAGTCGAAGATGCCGGCCGGCAAGCACAAGAAGATCGACGGGATCGAGTTCCTCGACAAGGTGATCGATATGGATCAGTCGCCGATCGGACGCACGCCTCGTTCGAATCCGGCAACGTACACAGGCGTGTTCGACAACGTCCGCAAGCTGTTCGCCACGACCAACGAGGCGAAAGTTCGCGGTTACCAGCCCGGTCGGTTCTCGTTCAACGTGGCTGGTGGCCGGTGCGAGGCCTGCTCGGGTGACGGCACGATCAAGATCGAAATGCACTTCCTCCCCGATGTGTACGTGCCGTGCGAGGTCTGCAAGGGCGCTCGCTACAACCGTGACACACTCGACATCGAGTTCAAGGGCAAGAACATCGCCGATGTGCTCGATATGCCCGTGGCCGAGGCGGTTGACTTCTTCGCCAACCAACCGGCAATCGGTCGCTACATGCAAACACTGATGGATGTCGGGCTCGGCTATGTCCGGCTCGGCCAGTCGGCCCCCACGCTGTCGGGCGGTGAGGCGCAACGAGTCAAGCTTGCTACCGAGCTTGCCAAGCGATCGACCGGGCACACGATCTATCTCCTCGATGAGCCGACCACCGGATTGCATTTCGAAGATGTTCGGCGCCTGCTGACCGTTCTGGCGCGGCTCGTCGATCAGGGCAACACGGTGTTGGTGATCGAGCACAACCTCGACGTGATCAAGACCGCCGACTGGGTGATCGACCTCGGCCCGGAGGGTGGCACCGGTGGGGGGACGATCGTTGCGCAGGGTCCACCCGAACAGATCGCGACGGTCGAGTCCTCGCACACGGGGCGCTTCCTGCGTGAGTTGCTGACGTGAGTTGCTCACGTGAGTTGCTGACGTGACACGAACGACCGAGGACCTGAGCGCCCTGCAAGGCCGAACGCTCAACGTCCTCCGTGGCGCTTCGATCCCGGCCCAGGCTGCGGTGTCGAGTGTTGTCGCCGTCGGAACGCTGCTCGCCAAGGATCTGCTCGGCGGTGACCGCTGGGCCGGGTTGGCGAGCGCCGGATGGACACTTGGTGCGGCGATCACGTCGGTTCCCTTGGCGGCGTCGATGCGGCGGCGTGGCCGCCGTCCGGGTCTGGTGGTCGCGCTCCTGTTGGGTGGCTGCGGCACCCTGATCGCCGCAGCAGGTGGTCAGCTGCGATCGTTCCCGATCTTCCTGATCGGGATGTTGCTGATCGGCTGCGGCCAATCGGCGGCGCTCCAGGCTCGCTATGTCGGCGCCGACCTCGCAAGTGAAGTCGATCGTGCCAAAGCAATTGGCGCGGTGGTCTGGGTGGGAACACTCGGGGCGGTGATCGGGCCCGTGTTCGTGCCGCACGAGAAGCGTTTCGGGAAGTGGCTCGGCCTCGACGAGTACATCGGGCCGTTCTTCTTCGCGGGCGGCTTCTTCCTGATCGCTTCGGTCGTCTACCTCGTGTTCCTCAAGCCTGATCCGCTGATCATTGCAGGGGGCACCGACCCCGACGCCGAGCGGGTTCGCCCGATCCGACAGTTGCGACGCTCGTACGTCGAGATTCGTCGGTCGCACACCGCCCTGCTCGGGCTGGTCGCGATGGCCGCGTCGCAGGCGACGATGGTCGGTGTGATGACCATGACGCCGCCACACATGAAAGACCACGGGCAAGCGGACCTTTCGGCGATCGTGATCGCCGTGCACATCTTGGGCATGTTCGGACTCGCCCCGTTGACGGGGCGCTTCGTGGCCTCCGTGGGTGGTGTTCGTGCCGTGCAACTCGGGGCGGTGATCCTCGGCATCGGGACCGTCGTGACCGTGGCCTCCGGATATGTCCCGGCGATGATCTTCGTGGGGTTGTTCCTGGTCGGTGTCGGCTGGAACCTCGGCCTGATCGGTGGCACGACGCTGCTGACATCATCGGTGCCGCTCGATACGCGGGTCGAGGCGCAAGGCACGGGTGATCTCACACTGAGCTTTTGTGGTGCCGTCGCTGCGTTCGGTTCCGGGTTCGTGAAGCAGGCGGCAGGTTTTCACATCCTCGCCAACATGGCGACGGGTGTTGCCGCAGGCTTGCTGATCTTCGCCTTGCTCACACAGGCCCGTATCGGCCGGCTGGCCGCCCCGGTTCAGCAGGTCTAGGAAGCGATCACCACGCGGTCGCGGCCCGATCGTTTTCCGCTGTTCATCGCCTCGTCGGCCGCCTCGAGCAACTCCTCCGGATCGAGCGCACCGAACTGGTGAGCGACACCGACGCTGGCAGAGATGCGCTCCGGACCGAACGATGCGGGGAGCGGCTCGCCGATCGCCGACAGGAGACGCTTTGCCACACCGAGCGCCTCGGAGCGGTCGACGTTGGTCAGCAGGACGGCGAACTCGTCTCCACCGAGTCGTGCAATCAGGTCCTTCGGACGACAGACCGTTCGCATCCGATTTGCGACTTCGGCGAGCACTTGGTCCCCGACGTGATGTCCGTAGGTGTCGTTGACATCCTTGAAGTGATCGAGGTCGATGAACACCAGCGTGGCCTGTTCGGACTCGAGCTCGCTCAGCGCCCGATCGAAGACCTCGCGGTTGGTCAGCCCCGTGAGCGCGTCCTGGTCAGCGCTGGCTCGAAGGAGTTGGGCGGAATGGTGGTGTTCAACTGCGACGTTCAGGAGGCGCAAGATGTTGCGTCGGGCGGCGGTGCTGTTGCGGCCGAGGCTCGACTTCTTGGTGGCGGTGACGAACCAGAGAACGACCGCTTCGGTCTCACCATCGATGGTGATTCTGCCGATGTGGACCGCTGCCATTTGCTCGAGTTCCGCAGCTGCCCGAACGATCTCCGGGAGCCGGACGACGGCCATTTCGATCGGCTCGCCGTGCGGTGCCTCGCGCCACATCCGGTCATTACGGGACTCGACCAGCACGCGCACTGCGTTGTTGAGTGGACGATGTGGACCTGACGACACGACGTGCGGAAAGTCGCCGTTCGGATGCAAGATGACATATCCGGCGACCTGCGACCCGGCAATGGACGAAGTTGCATGCTTGGCGACCGCCTCGGCGATCTCTTCGAGCGGTCGTCGATCGACGATCATCTCGAGCAGGTCATGTGGCGTCGGCTGGTCGTTCCGTGAGACCATCGTGAGCATCCATCCCGATGTGCCCTCGCGTTCGAATCCTGACCCCATCACGTCGAAGACCTGGCGGGAACCGTCAGCCGCATTGATCGTCACAGCGAAGCTCGACGGTGCGGATGCGGATGGTGATCCTGCAGCTGCATCGCTGAGGACCGACGCGATTTCAGCTTGCTCCTCGGCGATCACGAACTCGGTGGCATGTCGACCGATGAGTTGCTGGGACGAGTAGCCGGCGCTGTAGCGAGGGTCGGCGCAGGCGTGCAGGATCAAACCGCAACGGTCGATCACGACGACGGTTGCTCGGATGTGTTCGAGGACGAATGTGGGGTCCATGCAAATTCATCGGCCGCTCGTCGGTCCGTCTTGAGCTGCGCAATTGACGTTTGCTTTTACAGAAATTAACGCAGTCTCTTTGACAGTTCGTTCAGCCGTCGCTTCTCAGCGGCGCTCAGTGACTCCAATCCACTTGCCGAAATCTTGTCGAGCAGGACATCGAGTTCTGCGTGCGCAGCGGCCGTGTCGGCGCTGTTTCTGGGCGGAGGAGGCGCTGCCCACGGGCCCTCGACGACCTTGCCACCGCCGCGTCGCGGTGCCGCGACTGGTTTGTGGTTGCGTCGTTTGGTGCCACCACCGGTCATCCCATCCGGCAGCGGCACTCGGGGAATCCACGGGTATGCGGTCAACATGCCGACCGCCCTTGCGGCGAGCGCGGCAACAACCAGCGACAACATGTAGAAGAGCAACTGACGGTTCGCCCGTGCGCCGCTGATCTGCAAGATGTCGGTGGCGACGTAGACGATACCCAGTATCCATGCCGGGATCCCGAAGAAGAAGGGCGTATGGGGGTACTCGGCGATGTAGATCAGGAGGAGGCCGATCGCGAGACTGCGCACCCCGGCCTGGGGGAGGTCGAGCAGCGTGCCGATCACGCCAGGGAGCACGATCATGGCGGCGATCAGAATCGTCATCCTGACCCGACCGATTTGGTCCTCGAGCCGGCCGCCGAAGTACCACAGCATGGCCACGCTGACTGCGGTCCAGAGCAGGCTCTGGTCGAATCCGTTGGCCAACGGCCACGTGACGACTCGCCACACCTGCCCGCCAAGTACGTCGTCGGGTACCAACACCAATCGTCGCAGAATTGGTTTGTCCCGCGGTTCGAAGCCGTAGATCAGGATCGACACGGCGCACAGCAGCGCCAGGAAGCCGGCCGAGCCGACGTCGAACTCGCCGAACCGGAACCAAGGATCAGTTGCGCCCCGTCGCTTGGGGCGTGAGTACGAGAAACGACCAGCCATCGGCCCTCACCGTATCCTGATCGGGACCCCAATAACCTGACGACACGATGGTCAGGCGCCCACCAGCAGGAACGATTCCCGAATTGCCGGGTTCCTATCAGTTCAAGGACGCGCTCGGGCGGGTGATCTACGTCGGCAAGGCCTCCAACCTTCGACAACGCCTGTCGAACTACTTCCAGGCTCCGCACAGCCTCCATCCGAGGACCAGACAGATGGTCGAGACGGCAGAGTCGGTCGAGTGGACGACGGTCCGCAACGAGGTCGAAGCGTTGATGCTCGAGTACTCGTTGATCAAACAGCACAAGCCGCGCTTCAACGTGCGTCTACGCGACGACAAGTCGTATCCGTTTCTGGCCGTCACCGTCGACGAGCAATGGCCGAGGGCGCTCGTGATGCGAGGTCACCGACGCAAAGGAACGCGCTACTTCGGGCCGTACGCCCACGCCTATGCGATCAGGGACACGCTTGATCTCCTGTTGCGTAGTTTCCCGATCCGGACGTGCAGCCCGTCGAAGTTCAACCAACACGAGCGGCTCGGCCGCCCGTGCCTGCTGTTCCACATCGAGAAGTGCTCAGGGCCGTGTGTGGGTGAGATCGACGAGACGGCGTACCGCCAACTCGTACGTGAGCTGTGCGAGTTCCTCGCCGGCGATACCGACGAGATCATCGATCGGCTCGAGCTCGAGATGAAATCGGCGGCGTCCGAGTTGGAGTTCGAGAAGGCCGCCCGTCTACGCGACCGTCTGACAGCGGTGCGCAAGGCCGTCGAGAAGCAGCAGATGGTTGCCGACAAGAACGAGAACATCGATGTGATCGGGCTGGCGGATGACGACCTCGAGGCGTCGGTCCAGATGTTCTTCGTGAGGCACGGCCGCGTGGTCGGGCGTAAGGGTTTCATCCTCGACAAAGTCGAGGAACTGACGCCCGGTGGTCTGATCGATCGGATTCTCGAAGCCCTCTACGGCGATGAGCCGCCAACCGGCATCCCGCGTGAAGTGCTGGTTCCCCACGCTCCCGACGACCAGGCCACGTACGAGGAATGGCTCACGCACATACGCCAGTCGAAGGTTCAGATCCGAGTTCCTCAGCGAGGTGACAAGCGGGCGCTGCTGGAAACGGTGACTCGCAACGCCAGTGAGGAATTCGTTCGCCATCGCATGCGCCGGGCAACTGATCACAACTCACGGTCGCGGGCCTTGACCGAGTTGCAGGATCTGCTCGACCTACCTGAAGCGCCGCTCAGAATCGAGTGCTACGACATGGCCCACTTGCAGGGAACCGATTACGTCGGATCGATGGTGGTGCTCGAAGACGGCCTGCCGAACAAGCGTGAGTACCGCCGCTTCAAAGTCAACATCCCTGGCAACGATGATTATGCGGCGATGGAGGAGGTCCTGACGCGACGACTGAGTGCCTATGTGGCGGAACGTGACCGGCCGATCGGTGAACGCGGCGACAAGCCCGGTCGGTTCGCCTATCCTCCGCAGTTGCTCGTGGTCGACGGCGGCAAGGGTCAGTTGGGCGTCGCCCAACGGGTCGTCGCTTCGCTCGGCCTGACCGACGAGATCCCGATCGCCAGCTTGGCGAAACGTTTCGAAGAGGTCTACCTGCCCGGGCGGTCACAGCCGATCGAGGTACCGCGCGGAAGCGAAGCGCTGTTCATGCTGCAACGGATCCGGGACGAGGCGCACCGTTTCGCCAACACGTTCCACGGCGAACGTCGCTCGAAACGAATGACCTCCAGCTCGCTCGACGGAATTCCCGGCTTGGGCGAATCTCGCAAGGACAAACTGGTGAAGGCAATGGGCGGGGTCAACGCAGTCAAGCGAGCCGAGTTGTCAGATCTGGAAACCCTGAGCTTCCTCCCGGAGTCGGTCGCCCGGGCGATCTATGCAAAGTTCCACCCGGAAACCTGATCGAGGCTGTTACAACTGCGCGAGCACGTCGGATTGGAGTCGTTCGAGCGACCCTCTTCGCGCTTCCGGCGTCGTTCCGAGATTGAAGTCGGGGACGATCAACTCCTGGAACCCGAGTTCGGTGTACTGACCGAGTTGATCGACGATCTGGTCGGTCGTGCCTGCAATCGATCGCTCGCCCATCGGGCCGGCGAGCACCTTTTCCGTCGCCGCTGCCGAATCGGTGATGCAGACCAACGCCTGAACCGATGTCCACATCGATGTCGGATCGCGTTCGACTCGCTGACAAGCCTCGTTGAACGCCGTCCGGCGGCGGGCCGCCATCGCCGGGCCGCCCCAGGTGTTCCATTCCTCGGCATGGCGGGCCGTGATCCGCAACATCCGCGGGCTGCCGGTGCCGACCAGGATCGGGAGCGGAGACTGGATCGGCTTGGGGTCTGCGGTCGCATTGGCGATCGTGTACACGTGGCCGTCGAATGACGTGCGTTCCTGGGTGTGGAGCGAACGGATGATCTGGATCGCTTCTTCGAAACGGGTCACGCGTCGCCCTGCCGGCTCCAACTCGATCCCGTATGCCTGGTGTTCGTTGATCTGCCAACCGGCTCCGATCCCGAGCACCATCCGTCCGTTCGAGATGTGATCGATCGTGGTCGCCCGATTGGCCAGTATCGCCGGGTGGTGGATCGACGTCGGCGCCACGAGCGAACCGATCCGGATCCGTTCCGTCACGGCGGCTACGGCGGGCAGGATCGCCCAGCACTCGTGTGCATCGCCGGGCTTGATCTCTTCGGTGTCGGTGTTCGGCATGTAGTGATCGGCGTACCACAGGCCGTACCAGCCGTTTGCCTCGATCCAGCGAGCCGTCTCGAGCACATCAGCAGGCGTGTTGCGCATGTTCGGCCACAAAGAGAACTTCATTCGACCGACCGTAGCCTCGGTCCACGTGAGTGATGAGTTGCATCGAGACCCTTCCCGCGATCTGTGGGAGACGCATGCCGATTGGTGGATCGAAGGTTTCACCGAAGGGGTCGACGCGGAGTACGAGGAGCAGATTCTCCCGCTCGCCGCGTCGGAGCTGGGCAACGCCCGGACGATCCTCGACATCGGGTGCGGTGACGGTCAGATCAGCCGAATGATGGCGGCGGTCGGTGCTCAGGTTGTCGGCATCGACCCCACGTGGAATCAGATTCGAGTCGCCCATGATCGTTCGGGCGGTGCGGACTACCTGCGCGCCACGGCGTCGGAGATGCCGTTCGCTGATGCGGCGTTCGATGCTGCCGTGGCCTGCCTGGTGTTCGAACACATCGACGCCGTCGATGCTGCAATCGAAGAAGTCGCCCGAGTGATCAAGCCGGGTGGCCGATTCTGCTTCTTCCTCAATCATCCATTGCTGCAAACGCCGGGCAGCGGCTGGATCGACGATCACATCATCGATCCACCCGAGCAGTACTGGCGGATCGGCCCCTACCTGATCGAAACCGAGTCGATCGAACAGGTCGAATTGGGTGTCTACATCCGGTTCATCCATCGTCCTCTGTCGCGATACATCAACACGCTCGCCGAGCATGGTCTCGTCCTCGAGCGGATGTTGGAACCGGCGCCGCCGCCCGGATTCCTGGAACGTGCTCCCGAGTACCCGGACGCGGCGACGATCCCGCGGTTGCTCTACCTGCGCCTCCGCAAGTCGTGATCGTCGTTCGCGTAGGGTGAGTTCGTGGCAGACGTCGTCCTGATCAGCGGCCTTTCGGGGGCTGGGCGCTCCGGCGCTGCCGACGTGCTCGAGGACCTCGGCTTCTACGTGATCGACAACCTTCCGACGTCACTGCTACCCACGATCGTCGACCTCGCCGCACAACCCGGCACGGCAATCACGCGGCTGGCACTGGTCTCGGGTCGCAACCACGACGACCTGTTACACGAGGTCGCCAAGATGCGCGCCGAGGGCCATCGCGTGACGATCTTGTTCCTCGATGCTTCCACGCCCGTTCTGGTACAGCGATACGACGCCAGTCGTCGCAAGCATCCGCGAGCGGGGGAAGCGGAAGGGTTGCTGGAGGCGATCGAACTCGAGCGGGCAATGCTCCAACGCGTCAAGGAGCAGGCCGACCTCGTGATCGACACGTCAGACCTCAACGTCCATCAACTCAAAGAGCGTCTCGTCGGTGCGTTCGATGCATCCGACTCGGGGCACCTCCAAATCGCGATCGAGAGCTTCGGGTTCAAGAACGGTCTGCCACTCGACGCCGACATCGTGATGGATGTCCGCTTCCTGCCCAACCCGCATTGGGAGACGGAGCTGCGTCCGCTGACCGGCCATGACCCGAAGGTCCGTGACTTCGTGTTGGAGCGCAACATCACGTCGACATTCCTGGATCAGTTCGAACAACTGCTGCTCGGTGTCCTGCCCAGCTATCAAGCAGAGGGGCGCAGTTATCTGACGATCGCGATCGGTTGCACCGGCGGCCGCCACCGTTCGGTGGCGATCGCCGAGGAACTGGCTAAACGGTTCGCCGAGCACGGCATCGCATCGCGGACGAGTCACCGTGACGTCGGCGGCATCCACTGACTTCTGTCACGTCGGCCGTACTTACCGTCCAGTAGTGGTGGAGCTACGCTCCCGGCCCGGTAGTTACCTCCGTGATCTATCCAGTAACGACGGTGATCGATCACCGTGAAAGGACACCCACATGACCGTGCGCGTTGGCATCAATGGATTTGGCCGTATCGGACGCAACTTCTTCCGTGCTGCCAAGCAGCGCGGGGCAGATATCGACTTCGTTGCCGTGAACGATCTTGGTTCGATCGTCACGATGGCACACCTGCTCAAGTACGACTCCGTGCTCGGCGTGCTTCCCGACACGATCAAGGCCACCAACGGTGGTATCAAGGTCGGCGCTGACACGTTGAAGGTGCTTCAGGAGCGTGACCCTAAGAACCTGCCGTGGGCCGAGCTCGGTGTCGACGTCGTGATCGAGTCGACCGGGTTCTTCACTGATCGAACGAAGGCTGCCTTCCACCTCGAAGCCGGCGCCCCGCTCGTGATCGTGTCCGCTCCGTCGAACGGCGCCGACGCGACGATCGTGTACGGCGTCAACCACAAGGAGTTCGACCGCAAGAAGCATCAGGTCATCTCGAACGCAAGTTGCACGACGAACTGTTTCGTTCCGATGGTCAAGGTGCTCGACGATGCGTTCGGCATCGAGAACGGCATGATGACGACGATCCACGCCTACACCGGCGACCAGCAACTGGTCGACGGCCCGCACAGCGACCTGCGGCGTGCCCGCGGCGCGGCGATCAACATCGTTCCGACCAGCACCGGCGCAGCTCGGGCGACGAGCCTCGTGCTCGAGTCGATGAAGGGCAAGCTCGACGGGACCTCGTTCCGGGTTCCTGTCCCGACCGGCTCGATCACCGACTTCACGGCCAACCTCAAGAAGGCCGCCACGGTCGAACAGATCAACGCCGCCTACAAGGCGGCCGCCACCAAGGGTGACCTCAAGGGCATCGTGAAGTACACCGAGGACCCGATCGTGTCGAGCGACATCGTCAATGACCCGCACTCGTCGATCTTCGACGCCGGCATGACGATGTCGATGGGCAAGCTCGTCAAGGTCTGCGCGTGGTACGACAACGAGTGGGGCTACTCGAATCGCCTCGTCGATCTCGTGCTGCACACCGGCAAGAAGCGCTGACCCTGATGATCAACGGGATTCCGACCTTGGAGGATCTCGGTGACGTCGCTGGCAAGCGTGTGCTCGTGCGCACCGACTTCAACGTGCCGATCGAGGGGTCAGAGATCATCGACGATTTCCGGATCCGTTCCGCGCTGCCGACCATCAATTGGTTGCAGGAGCACGGAGCCACCGTCGTCACGGCGAGTCACCTCGGCAGGCCGAAGGGCGAACCGAATCCGAAGTACTCGATGGAACCGGTCCGGGTTCGGCTGGCCGAACTCGCCCCAGGGGTCGAACTGTTGGAGAACTTGCGATTCGACGCCGGCGAGGAGGGCAACGACGATGCCTTCACCAAGCGCCTCGTCGCTGGCATCGAGCTCTACGTCAACGACGCCTTCGGTGCGTCGCATCGTGCCCACGCGTCGATCGTCGGTCCACCCAAGACGCTCCCGTCGGCGATGGGACGGCTGCTGGAGAAAGAGGTCGACGTGCTGCTCGGCCTCCGGGAGCACCCGAAGCACCCGTTCGTGGCCGTGCTCGGTGGCGCCAAGATCTCCGACAAGCTCGGTGTCGTCGAAGCGTTGCTCGGTCTGGTGGACGCACTCGCGATCGGTGGGGCGATGTGCTTCACGTTCTTCGCTGCTCAAGGGAAACGGATCGGTGACTCGTTGTTCGAACCCGACCAGGTCGAGACGTGTCGACGGATACTCGAGAACCACAGCGCCAAGATCCATCTGCCGGAAGACCTCGTCGGTCTGGCTGCCGATGGCACATTCGCTACGTGGGGCACCAATCTTCCGGACGGGGCCAAAGGCTTCGACATCGGGCCCGGCTCTGCCGCCGCGTTCAGTGACGTGATCATGGACGCTCGGATGGTGTTCTGGAACGGTCCGATGGGCATGTTCGAAGATGAGCGCTTCGCGGCGGGCACGCGCACCGTCGCCCGAGCAATGGCGGACACGAAGGCCTTCACGGTGGTCGGTGGGGGAGATTCGGCCGCCGCGCTGGCGCAGTTCGGGCTCGACGATCAAGTCGATCATGTCTCGACCGGCGGGGGAGCGAGCCTCGAACTGCTCGAACTCGGCGACCTTCCCGGTCTCGTCGCCTTGCGGGCAGCTCCCAACGCACAGAAAGCGAACTGAACATGTCAGGGATCAGACGACCCATCATCAGTGGCAACTGGAAGATGAACCTCAATCACTTCGAGGCGATCCAGATACTCCAGAAACTGCACTACCTCGTGCCGAAGGAGGCATTGGAGAAAGTCGATGTGAGTGTGCACCCGCCGTTCACCGACATTCGCAGTGTGCAAACGGTGATCGAGGCTGACGATCTGGAATTCCTGTTGGGTGCACAGCACTGCCATTGGGAGGACAAGGGCGCCTTCACCGGCGAGGTCTCGCCGCTGTTCCTGGCCAAACTCGACGTCAAGCTCGTCGTGGTTGGCCACAGCGAGCGACGCGAGTTGTTCGGCGAGACCGACGAGATGGTCAATCAGAAGGTCAAGGCGATCATCAAGCACGGCATGACGCCGATCATGTGCGTCGGTGAGTCCCTGCAGGAACGCGAGGCGGGCGAGACAGAAGCCAAGGTCTTGGGACAAGTCGTTGCAGGGCTGGCGGGCGTCAAGGCTGAACACGTCAGTGCGATGGTGATCGCCTACGAACCGATCTGGGCGATCGGCACCGGCCGCACTGCCACCTCCGACGATGCGCAGACGGTCTGCGCCGCGATTCGAAACGCCGTCGCCGCCAAATTCAACGTCGAAACGGCGGAGGCGCTGCGGATCCAGTACGGCGGTTCGGTCAAGGCCGGAACGACGCAAGAACTGATGTCGCAGCCTGATGTCGACGGCGCGCTCGTCGGTGGAGCGAGCCTCGACCCCGACGAATTCGCCCGAATCATCAAGTTCGCATCTCCCTGATCCGGAATATCTGATCCGAAAATTCTTCTCAATGAAACATCGTGTTCCTACTGTTGGGTAGCAAGGGCTGCTAGCGTCGGTTCTTGCCCGACAGATTCGGGGAGGACAGGTCGGGCGACCGCCATCGGGGAAAAGGTCTCGCAGCGTGAACACGCAATGGGGGAAACCAACTCAGTGGCTCGAACACACCTCCCCTCATTCAACCTACGAGGAGGACCTACGTGAGTAACACGAGGCGTACAAAGCGAATTTTCGCTCTTGCCGTCGGTTTGTCGCTCGTCGCCGCAGCTTGTGGTGACGACGATAATGCCGCCGAGTCGAGCGATACCGCATCCGCAACCGTTTCCGAGAGTGCCAGCGAGAGCTCATCAGCTTCCGCCAGCGAGTCGGCGACCGCTTCCGAAAGCGCAACCGTTTCGGAGTCGTCGTCAGCCAGCTCGAGCGCAAGTGAGCCTGCCGGCGATGCCGTCATGCGAGTCACATACACGCTGTCCGATGCAGCTGTGTGGAACGACGGCACCCCGATCACGGCTGCCGACTTCGAGTGCACCTGGCTGGCCAACGCCAATACGCCTGAGTCGTACACGACGGCTGGCTACACCGAGATCGTGGGCGTCTCCGAGGGCGCGAGCGCTTCGGAAGTCATCGTCGAATTCGGAACCGTGTTCGCCCCATGGCGCACGCTGTTCGCACCGATGGTCGAGGCCTCGCAACACGAGGACTGCAACGATGTATCGACCGACTTCAGTGGCGCTCACGCCTACGGTGGCGTCCAGCCCTATGCGATGACCGAGTGGACCCCAGAGCAGATCGTGTTGGAGAAGAACCCCGGTTACAAGGGTTCCAAGGTCACCAAGACCGACCGGATCATCATCGTTCCTGCCGAGGACGGCTCGACCCTCCTCAAAGCCGGCGCCGTCGACGTCATCTTCCCGCAGTTCTTCGCAGGTATCGAGGACGAGTTGGCCGATCCGAACGTCAAGACCGATCGCGAATCGGGCGGCAACTACGAGGCACTGTACTTCCAACAGGACGACGCATGTACGCCTGACGAGACGCGTTCGTGCGCCTTCGCAGACGACACGTTCCGGGCGGCGTTCTCGAAGTCGATCGACCTGCCGGCTGTCTACGATCAGATCTACGCTCCGTTCGCTGCCGGCTCGCCGCTGCTGGAGTGCGGTCCGATCGCCCCAGGCGACTACTGCGATCCGGTGTTCACCAACACCTACGACGCGGCTGGTGCCGAGACACTGCTCACCGACGCCGGCTGGACCAAGGTTGACGGTCTCTGGACCAACGCCGATGGCGAAGCACCGGAGATCCACTGGATGGTCAACACGGGCAACAGCCGTCGTGAGAGCACCCAGGAGTTCCTGATTCCGAAGATGAAGGAAGCCGGATTCAACGTCGTCGCCGACAACTGCGAAGCACTGCCCTGCGTGTTCGAGACCCGTCTCCCGGCTCTCAAGTACGACATCGCGATGTACATCAGCACCGTTGCACCGGACCCGACCTATCTGACGTCTGGTTTCACTTGCGATCAGATTCCTTCGGAAGCGAACGCCTTCAAGGGTGCCAACAACTTCGGCTGGTGCAACGAGGAGGCGTCGGCAGCTCTCAAGGAAGCCGATGCAACCGTCGACTCGGCTGAGCGGATCGTCTTGGTCAAGAAGGCGCTTGCGCTGATGGCCGAAGACAGCGCCCTGTTGCCGACGCTGCAGTTCCCGAACATCGGCGCATACCGCTCCGATCGGATCGCCGGTACACAGAACAACTTGGCGAACTACAACGGCATCATTGACCTGTACAACTACGAGGACCTCGATGGCGACGGTCAAGTCGTCATCGGTGCCGAGCAGTTCCCGGTTCCCGACTGCGCCAACATCGTCACCACTTGTGCCAGCTCGACCTGGTTCGTGTGGATGGCCTCGTTCAACCAGTTCCCGGTCACGTATGAGACGACCAACGATCAGCACTTCATCCCTGGTGAGATGCTGACCGGCGAAGCCACGGTCGAGCTGCTCTGAGCAGCGAAACCGCGCCTCGTTGATGAAGTAGTATCCGGACACCGGGGCATCCCGTATTGGGGTGCCCCGGTCAGTCCATATTCGTTCATTCGGTTTGATCGCCTCGGGAGGCAGCGATGGCGAGATTCATACTGCGGCGGATGCTGTGGTTGCTTCCGACGTTGATCATCATCACGTTCGTCGTCTACGTCGCGTGTCGCATCGGATGGAACCCGGTTGCCAGTTACCTTCGTGCCAACCCTCGGGCGAGTGAGAAGAAGCTTCAGCAGTTCCGTGATGTGAACGGCCTCTACCCTGGCTTCGGGGGATACATCCGGGGCTATCGCGAGTGGCTGTGGAATTTCGTCCGGGGTCCGGGTCATTGGCCGCGGAGCATCAAGGGCGGCGAGGTCTGGGAACCCCTGCGCTATTCGTTCTTCAACACGTTGCGCCTTGCAGGCATTGCAACCGTGGTGGGAATCGGGTTCGGTGTCAGTGTCGGTATTCTTGCGGGCCGAAAGCCGGGCGGCTGGCTCGACACGATGCTCAACACGGTTGCCTTCTTCGTCGGCGCCGTGCCTCCGTTCGTGTCTGGCGTGATCATGCAACTCGCCTTTGCGGTCTCACTCGGCTGGCTGCCCCCTGCCGGGGTCTACTCGGCCGGCCACCAGGGATTCGATCTGTTCCTGATGATCAAGCACCTCACCTTGCCGGTGATGGTCGTGGCGGTCCAGACGATCGCCCAATACGCCAGGTACACGCGGGCATCGATGCTCGACGTTTCGTCCGCCGACTACCTCCGGACCGCCCGAGCGAAGGGCATCCCTGAGCGACAGGTGCTGGTCAAGCACAACGTTCGCAACGCGATGTTGCCTGTGGTAACGGTGCTCGGTCTCGACTTCGGGCAGTTGATCGGAGGCCTGATCATCACCGAGAACATCTTCGAATACCCGGGGATGGGGGTCTACTTCATCAATTCCGCAACCACAGGCGACTTCCCGAAGCTGCTCCCGTTCCTGGTTCTGATCACGATCTCGGTGATCGTGTTCAACCTGATCGCCGACGTGATGTACGCCGTCCTCGACCCAAGGATCCGTCTTGCCTGAAACAGAAGCAATCACCACGAACACCGAAACCGATCCGCTCGTCCCCAGCCTGTCCGAAACGGAAGGCCTGACCGCCGACTCGATGAGTCCGGCCCGAATGGCCTGGAAACGGTATTGGCGGCACCGCGGCGCGGCAGTCTCGACCGTCGTGCTGATGATCGTCCTGTTCATGATCATCGCCACGCCGATCACGGCTCGGTACGGCATCAACGAACAGGTCAGAGACATCAGCGAGGGAGACAACGTTTTCTTGAAGCCGTCGGGCATCGCGTGGTTCGGGACCGACGACATCGGCCGCGACATCTACACGCGCCTGTTGTACGGCGTTCGAACGTCGGTGTTCATCGGCATGGCGTCGGCAATCTTGTCCGTGATCGTCGGCACGACGGTCGGTTCGATCGCCGGCCTGCGTGGCGGCAGATTCGACGACCTGTTGATGCGTGTCACCGACTTCTTCCTGGCCGTGCCGTTCCTGGTGATGGTGATCGTGATCCGTGAGTTCATGGGTGGGTTGGGCTTCCTGACCCCGATCATCGGCAACAAGTCCTCGATCCGATTCATCATCGTGATCTTCGCGATCTTCGGATGGATGGGCGTCGCTCGGCTGGTGCGGGCGCAGGTGTTGTCCCTCAAGGAGCGCGAGTTCGTCGAAGCCGCCCGAGCTGTCGGCGCATCCAGTTTCAGGATCACGCTGTCGCACCTGCTGCCCAACTCGATCGGTCCGATCCTGGTGGCGTTGACGCTCTCGGTGATCGGCACGATCGTCGGTGAGTCGACGCTCTCGTTCTTCGGCTTCGGACCCCAGCCCGGTGAAGGCAGCACGTCGTTGGGTCTGCTGGTCTCACTCTCCGGGCCGGCGGCGCGCCGTGGCGATTGGTACCTCGTACTGATCCCGTGCGGTGCGCTCGTGTTGCTGGCATTGTGCATCAACTTCATCGGGGATGGCCTGCGAGACGCCCTCGATCCCAAGCTCGATCAGAATCGGTGACCCGATGACAGAACCGATCCTTTCGTTACGCGGCCTCACCGTCAATTTTCGGACACCGAATGGCATCGTTCAGGCAGTCCGCGGCATCGACCTCGATGTGTCGCCGGGCGAAGCGGTCGGCGTTGTCGGCGAGAGCGGATCCGGCAAGTCGGTTTCGTTTCTCGCCACACTCGGTTTGCTTCCTCGCAGTGCCCAGATCTCCGGCTCCGCCAAGGTTGCGGGGATCGAACTCGTCGGCGCCGATCGCAAGACGATGAACAACGTGCGCGGTCAACGTGTGGCGATGATCTTCCAGGATCCGCTCTCCGCGTTGAACCCGGTTCAACGCGTCGGGAACCAGATCAGCGAGATGATCCTGGCCCATCAGGACATGACCCGCAGGCAGGCTGCCAGCCGGTCTGTCGAGTTGCTGGGAACCGTCGGTATCCCGCAGCCCGACCAGCGGGCGCGCCAGTACCCGCACGAGTTCTCCGGCGGTATGCGTCAGCGCGTGATGATCGCGATGGCGATCGCCAACGATCCGGACGTGCTGATCGCCGACGAGCCGACGACGGCGCTCGACGTCACGGTCCAGGCCCAGATCCTCGACGTGCTCGACCGGATCCGTCGTGAGATGAACACTGCGATCGTGATGATCACCCACGATCTCGGGGTGATTGCTCGGATTGCGGATCGCGTCCAGGTGATGTACGCCGGTCGGGTCGTCGAGCGGACCGACGTCAATTCGCTGTTCGCTCACCCGACGCATCCGTACACGCTCGGCTTGTTGCAGTCGATTCCGAGATTCGGGCAGGAACGTCTGTTGCCGATCCCTGGTTCCCCGCCGAACATGTTGCGACCACCGCAAGGTTGTGCGTTTCGGCCGCGCTGCCCCTTCGCGGACGAGGTGTGCGAGCGTGATCTGCCCGAACTCGAGCCGATCGGATCGTCGTTCTCCGCATGCTTCCACGCCAAGGAGTTGCAACTCGAGGTGTCGGCGTGACCGATCAACCGGTACTGGAAGTCGTCGGTCTGACGAAAGAGTTCGAAGTCCGCGGTTCGAAGGGTCTGCGGGCGGTGCGTGCGAAGGTGCATGCCGTCAGCGACGTGTCGTTCTCGATCAGCGAGGGTGAGACGCTCGGACTGGTCGGAGAATCCGGCAGTGGCAAGACCACCGCCGGTCGGTGTGTCCTTCGGCTGGTCGAGCCGACCGCTGGATCGATCAGGTTCCGCGGCGAGGAACTCACGACGATGTCACGCAGCACGATGCGCGAGCATCGGCGCGACATGCAGATCGTGTTTCAAGATCCGCAGGCGTCACTCGATCCACGTCTCACCGTCGGCTCGGCGATCGCCGAGCCGTTGCGGATCCAACGTGTCGACGGTAACCACACCAAGCGTGTTGCCGAGCTGCTCGAGCTGGTGGGCCTGGCCCCCGACCACGCCCGGCGATTCCCCCACGAGTTCTCGGGTGGTCAACGTCAACGGATCGGAATTGCCCGGGCATTGGCCTTGGATCCGGCGTTCATCGTGCTCGACGAGCCGGTCTCGGCGCTCGACGTGTCGATCCAAGCCGGAGTGATCAACCTCCTCCAGGATCTCCAGAACCGTCTCGGTCTGAGCTTCTTGTTCATCGCTCACGACCTCTCGGTCGTCCGCCACATCAGCCGGCGGATCGCCGTGATGTATCTCGGCAAGTTGGTCGAGATCGGCCCCGCCGAAGAGGTCTACTCCAGTCCGGCCCATCCGTACACGCAGGCGCTGCTCTCAGCGGTACCCGAGCCGAACCCTGAGCTCGAGCGCAGCCGGAAGCGGATCGTCCTGCACGGTGACGTCCCGTCGCCGATCAACCCACCGACAGGTTGTCGTTTCCGAACGCGGTGCCCGAAGGCGCAGGAAGTGTGTGCGTCGGAGGAACCGGCACTGATCGATCGCGGCCAGGGGCATCCCGTCGCGTGTCATTTTCCTGAGATCGTGCCGGTGACGGCGTGGCAGACAGTTGCATTCGAGCGCCCAGCTTGACGGCCTGATCCCCCGGTAGGATTGCCAACCGTGCGCGACACCATGCTCTACATCACCCTCGTGATCAACATCATCTCGATGGTTGCTTTGATCGCCGGCATTTTGCTGCATAGTGGTCGCGGTGGTGGCCTGTCCGACATGTTCGGTGGTGGAGGGTCGGCAGCGCTCGGCTCATCGGCTGCGGAGAAGAACCTCAACCGGATCACGACGGTGTTCGCCATCGTCTGGATCCTCACGGTCGTCGCCCTCAGCTTCTTGATGGTGAGAGCCTGATTCCTCCGATAACCTGAACAGCTCAGTCACGTCGAAGTGGCGGAATGGCAGACGCGCTAGCTTGAGGTGCTAGTGCCCTATTATGGGCGTGGGGGTTCAAGTCCCCCCTTCGACACCAAATGACCAGGGCAAAACGCCCTGGTCATCGGCTTTTTCACGAGCTCACGAGGTCCGCCGATGTCCACGATTTGTCAGCAGTTGTCACCAGGGCACGCAGCTGCGGCAGTGGACAGCAGACGAAATACGAGGACTGCTGACATACCCCGCGCGGAAGCGACTCACGTCGGTTGCGGTTGCGCGTGGACCGAACGTTGTGAGTGGCTTTCGCGCGAAGGCGAGGTCCCGGTGATCTCGGACGCACGGACTGGTACGTGGGCGCTGCGATTATCGGGCACGCGGTAGGGCTAGTTATGCCGGTTGGGGAAGCTGTTACGGTCCAGGCGTGGAAGGTCCTCGATCGTGTGAGCGGCGGATCGAGGACACGCGTCGGCAACTTCAGCAGTCCCACGGGGACGCATGGGTTGCATCCGGCGGGCCCGACGGTGCGCACCTCGTACCGCTCAGTTACGCATGGCACGACGATTGCGTGCTGATCGCATGCGAAGACTCGTCTCGTACCGCCCGCAACCTGTTGTCCACACTGTCGACGACGCTCGAAAACTGGTCAGTAGCGACGGTTGAAAAGTGAACACTCGAAGATTGGAGAGTGATCACTTTGGAAGATTGGGCGTTGATTCGG
>JAYVFI010000042.1:0-43900 GCA_043773365.1 Ilumatobacteraceae bacterium | reverse complement strand
TACCCACGCTGCCAAACCTGGGCTAATGGACCCGTGCCATCACCGGCCTCGCAGACCACCGATACACGAGGTTGGTGGAGATCCCGATTCAGCGGCCCGGGGCTCCGAACGCGAGCTCCATAACGCGTGATGCCGCCTGTCGCCAAGTGTCCGCTAACGGCGCTTCTGGAGCGGCGACAGAGCACGAACGGCCATTGCGGATCGAGCCCAAGTCGGCGTTCTGCTCTGAGGTCGTGAGTACAGAACTGGTGTCCCAGAACGAGCCTCCAACGGCATCGGGCTGCGTCACCTACCGCCGGATACGTGACGCGCCAGATGCGCCGATCTGAGCGCCCGCGACCGGTGGGTCGGCCGTCGTTCTGCGCCGTGGCGGTGTTGCGCCCGCAGGTCATTTCGTCGACGTGGAGCTCGTCCTGGCGTTGGGTCCCAGCGACCTTTGGGACAGTCCCCCGGTAGCTCACAGGTCGGTCGCCGGGTTGGGGGAGGGGAGTTCGCTCTGTGCGGTCGGAGAAGGGCGAAGCTCGCGTCGTAGGGAGGCCACGACCGCAACGAACGGGGTGGCCAGTACCGCGCCGACGACGCCGGCTGCTGCACCACCGATCAAGACGGCAACCATGGCCACGAAAGGCGAGATGTCGACGGCTCTGCTGACGATCAGCGGCTGAATGACGCGGTTCTCGATCTGCATGTAGACGAGGTAGGTGATCATGATGACGAGACCCCTGGTCGTGCCGGTCGTGAAGCCGAGCAGCACCAGCGGCGCAGCTCCGAGGTAGCCGCCGATCTGCGGGATGAAGTTGGTGAGCGCCGCCCACAATCCCACGAGTGCTGCGAGTGGAACGCCACCGACCACGGCAATCGTGAAGGCGGCAGATCCGGCGATCGTTGCGATCACGATGCTCCCGACGGCGTAGCGGGCGATGACCCGACAGACGATGGTGTCGATCCGATCGAACTGCTGGCTGCGGTCCGCTCCGACCAGGGCGCGAAGTCCGCGTCGTGCCCGGCCGACATCGATCAATGCCGTGATCGTGATCAGCAGGATCCAGAACGTGGCGATGAACCCGTCGCCCACAGATCGCAACGTCTCTTCGACGAATCCGGCGTCGGATGCCAAGCGGCTCGGCAGTTCCTCGATCGTCGTCTGCAGCCGGTCGGCAACACCACGTTCGGCGAGTTCGTCGCCGATGAGTGGAACCTGTTCGAGATCGGCGGCGATCTCGGGGAGTTGATCATTGAGGTCGCGTGCGTTCGAGATCACCGACGGAACTGCGAACACGAGCCCCGCAACGACGAGTGAGATCAATCCGACGATGACGCCGCCGATCGAGGCCCCGCGCCCGAGCGGTGTGTGGGCGGCGATCCATTCGACGAGGGGGTCGAGCGCGATCGCCAGAGTGATCCCGACGATCACCCACACCGGAGCGGGCGCCAAGTCCACGATGAGCACGATGGCGGCCACCGCAACGACCACGATCGTCGTGGCGCGTGCCGCCGACCGCCAGTCGAGCCGCCCCCACACGGTGGCGCGCGCCGGCTCCTGAGCAGCGTCCGTCGGCTGGTCGGCGAGCACGCGGCCACGGTCGCGCCGCCCGAGCGCCGCCAGCGTCGACACCGCGGCGGCCATCAGGAAGATCGCCACCAGTGGCCCGGTCAACCAGTTGAATCGAAGCCCGATGACCAGCGCCACGGCGAGTCCCAATGGTCCAGGCCGTGTGCCACCGCCGACGCGGCTGGGCGACAAGCTGCGCTGGTCGGCGTACCAGCTGCCGACCGACACGACCCCGGCGACCAGCATGATCGCGGCCGCTCGCTGCCAGCCGTCGACCGAGGCCAGGACGACCATCGGTGCGTATCCGATCACTGGCCCGAAGATCGGCACGACGGCCCACACGCCGACCCAGATCGCCAACACGCTCGTGCCGGGAAGCCCGAACGCAGTAGCCGTTGCCGCGCCGACCAGTCCGCTCAGAGTCGCCAACGCGAGCAGGCGCCGCACTTGATTGGCACCCGCGGCGAGCCCTTCGCGTGCGTATCCGGCCCACCATCTTGGGGTGTCACCGCCGAGCAGGGCGCGAGCCAGGCCCGGCCCGTTGATCAGAGCGTAGAGCACGAGCACGACCACGAGTAACGCTTCAAGACCGAGGCGCGCCCCGTCAGCGGGGTCTGGACTTCCGATCAGGATCTGCGATGGCAGTTGATCGAGATGCTCGTCGATCCGTTCGGCGACGTGCGCGTCGGCGAGGAACTGGCCGAATGCGGAGTCGGGGTCGACCTGCTCGATGCGCAGGTTGACCTCACTCACGACGACGTCGATCTGCTGACGGAGTTGGATCGTTCCGAGCGCCAGCAACCCACCGATCGACGCGATCGACGCGAGCACGATGACCGTGACCGCCGCCCATCCTGGCAGGCTTTGCCGGAGCTCCTCGATCGGCGCTCTGAGCAGAACCGCGAACACAACCGACAGCACCACGAGCTCGAGCACATGCGCGCTGCGCTCTAGGACGAGCAGGGCAACAATCCCCAGCACGACCCAACCGATCAGCTGTGCGATGAACCTGGGCTGGATCACGACCACCGGTGCACGCGAGAGGGATCGTTCTTCGACTCCGCTGCTTGTGTTCACGGCGTCGTTCTAGCACCCAACCTCCGTGGCCCTCGTTTTGAGTGTCCGTTCGGCCGGGCCGCTGTTTGCGCTCGCCACCGCCAGTGGCCGGCACGGCGCGCGGCTCGGGTTTCGAGCTGCTCGGGAAGCCACCGACCAGGCACAGCCCGGGGCTGAGCAGCATCAGGTCTGCGCCGGCGGAACGCGCGACACCGCGCGACGGCCAGTTGCGAGGTGAACGACGCCGCGATCGAGCGCGCCAGGAGGCCCGCCAGTACGTGCTCGACTCCGATCGGGGTGACAGCCAGCCAACGGCAGAGGATGAGAACGCCTACCTGGATACAGACTCTGGGGATGAGCACGGGGGCGTGGCACCTCGGCCCTCACGCCGGAGCGGACGGCGGATCGAAGGTTCGCCACGCGTTCGTGTTCGGCGACTTCAGGCGGGTCCGTCGGGCGGGCTTGATCGCCCGCGTGTATAGGGCCGCCGCATGGCGGCACAAGTCCGGCGAGCTGGCAGCCCGGGACCTTCCCCGATGGGGTCGGTCGCCCAAACGCTGTGCGCACCGGCAACGAACTCGCGTGCGTTCCGAGGCTGGTGTATGTGGAGGACACGCAGCCGGATACGGCCGCGGGCGGCGCGGCCGCAGCTCCACCTACGTCGACACGGACGGCAGCCCAGTCCGCGACGAGGCGATCGTCGATCGGCTGCGCAGCCTCGTGGTCCCGCCGGGGTGATCGGTACTTGGTGCGTGCCCCGAAAGCGGATCGAGGTGATCAGAACCTCAGGAGGAGAGGCGCATCGGTGACCGCTCTCGTGTTGCAACGGACCACGATGCGCCACGCGAACCGAGGCGCCTACTTGATAGTTGGTGTTGGCGTTGCGTTGTTGCGTAACGTCGTTGAGGTCCCGGTCGGGTTGTTCGCGAAGCGCCTGCCGTGCCGCTGTGCGGTGCTGGCTTGAGAACGAAGAACACCCGGTTGGGGCCTCGCCGTGGTGTGGCTCGAGAGAGGTGATCCAGCGCGAACACGAACCGAAGTAGGAGTGCCCTCCACGGTCCCCAAACCATTCAGAGACCATGGAGGACATGATGCAAGTGATCATCGGGATCGACCCGCATAAGGCGACCCACACGGCTGTTGCTGTCGATGGCAGCGAAGACGAGCTCTCAAGATTGAAGGTTCGTGCGACGCGCGATCAGGTCGCGAAGTTGTTGACGTGGGCGGCAACGTTCCCGTCGCGGACGTGGGCGATCGAGGGTGCGGAAGGACTCGGGTTCCTGCTCGCTCAACAGCTTGTGACCGCTGGCGAAACTGTGGTGGATGTCCCCGCGGCGTTGGCCGCGAGAACACGTGTGCTCGGGTCCGGGAGGTCGAACAAGAACGACCCGAACGACGCGATGTCAGTCGCGGTGACCGCGTTGCGGACCCGTGATCTGCGGCGTGTGCAATCGGTCGGCAACAGTGAGGTGTTGCGCCTGTTGGCGAAGCGGAACGCTGACATTGGACGCCAACGCTCACGCGTCGCCTCCCGGCTTCACTCGTTGCTTGTCGAGTTGGTGCCGGGCGGGATCTCCAAGGAAATCAACGTTCCCAAGGCAGTCGCGTTCCTTGCCAACGTTCGTCCGGCGACATCGGTCGAGCAGATCCGGTTCGACCTGGCGAACGATCTGATCGACGACATCCGCCGCCTCGATGTGCAGCTGAAGGAGTCGCACGCCAAGATCGCCGCGACGGTCCGTGTCACCTCGACGACGGTCACCGAGTTGTTCGGTGTCGGCCCGATGACCGCCGCGATTCTGATCGGCAACACAGGTGACATTCGTCGGTTCCGCAACCGTGACCACTTCGCCGCGTACACCGGGACAGCACCCGTCGAGTACTCCTCCGGCGGCCGGATCGCGCACCGGTTATCGCGTCGCGGGAACCGCACGTTGAACTCGGCGATCCACATGACCGCAGTCACCCAGCTGCGCCACAAGCACAGCGACGGCCGCGCCTACTTCGACCGCAAAGTTGCCGAGGGCAAGACCAACCGAGAGGCGCTGCGGTCGTTGAAGCGACACGTCAGCAACGCCGTCTATCGACAGCTCCTCGCAGACGCGAACCGCCTCGGCCGCTGACCGATCGAGGGCCCGGGAGGGCAAGAAGGAACGACTCGAAGCCAGCGTGACCGGTCTCGCATCCTGACAACCGGTTCTTCGGCGAAGCCACTCCCGGACCCGCCCCCAACGCTACGACAACCGGCATCCCCGGTCGAACAAACGCGCCCCAACACCCTTACGAGCTCGCCACTTGACACAGAGAGGATTCGATCGGAGCGCGTTTCGTTGGCGTCGGCCGGCGTTCTGCGCCGCGTGGTCTGTTTGGTCTGCGGAGCCGTGGTGCGGCATCACTGCGCTGGCAATAGGCAGCCGATCGGATGGGTACTGCCGGGATGACCGGCCTGCGCTGTTCGCGGCGCGTTCGTGCCCTGGATCGGCTGGTCTGATCGGCTACTCGCCCGCTGCGCCGTCGACTGCCTCTCGTAGCAGGTCGGCGTGACCGTTGTGTCGTGCGGTCTCCTCGATGAGATGCAGCATGATCCAGCGGAGGTTGAAGCGCTCACCTGTCTTGCGATCCGCCTGGGCGGACAGCTGGTCGAAGGAATGCGCACCATCGACGGCGCTTCGGCTCCGATCACACGCCGCCTCATAGAGCCCGACCAAGGATGTCGGCTCGTCATCAAGGGCGGAGTGGAACTCCCAGTCAGGATCGTCGTCGAATGGCGCACTTGCCCACGGCTCTGGTTCCTCACGGCCAAGGAACCGCTCCTGGAACCAACTGTCTTCGACGAGCGCGAGGTGTTTCGTGAGTCCGGCCAGCGTCAGGTCCGACGACGCGATCCGCTGACCGAACTGAACGCGGTCGAGTCCATTGATCTTCTGAACGAAAGTGGCTCGCTGATAGTCAAGGAACCCGCGGATCAACTCAGCCTCAGAACCCTGCAGCGCTGGCTCGACCCTCACGACCCCGACGATAGCGGCCCGCCAACCGAACCTCGATCGACGACTGATTGACGCTGTCGGCACAGGACTCGCAGCTCAAACGCTTGCGTCTCGGACCGACGCTCCACTCCGGCCCTCCCCGGCTGCCTCAGATCGTCGTGGGATGGCGCGACAGATGCGCCGATCTGCGTCGGGCTTTTCGCGTGTTCGTCAGCCTCAGGCACAAGCGATGACACAGGTTCTCGGACTCCATCTCCGACGGCGCCGGAGTCGTCTCCCTCTGCGACGGTCGACTTGGACGGTGCCAACCCCACTCGGCGGAAATGACCCCGAAGACTCTTCGATGCCCGACGTGGTCTGCATGAACCTGCAGAGTGCACAGGACGAGATCCAGGACCACGGCGTCTTCTTCTCGAGGAGCGAGGACGCCAGCGGAGCTGGCCGCATGCAAATCAACGATCGAAACTGGGTCGTGGTCGACCAATCTCCGGCAGCTGGGACGCCGATCGGCGAAGGCGAAGCGGTGCTGTACGTTGTCAAGAGCGACGAGCCAACACCCTGTTGACGCAGCACGTCACCAACGCCGGACGTGGGCGATCCGATGCGCCGATCGGTGCGGCCCGACCACTTCGGGCGGGCGGAGTTCTGCACCGATGTTCTGGGCCGCTCTTACGGCGATCGCGTCGCTCGGCTTCGCCGGAAGCGCGCTCTTCGCGAGCGGTTTCGATCGGTGATTACCGAGCGGACCGGACTCAGGTTCGGAAGGTGACCCGTTCGCGAAGCCAGATCGCCAGCCACGCCTCGTCGACCTCCCGTGCCGCAACCGCGAGCATTGCTTCGACGGCGTCGTCAGGGTCGGGATTCTCGTCGTTCCATGACCCGTCGTTGAGGTCGATGAACAGCACAAGGCATGCCCATGCCGCTCGCTTGTTGCCGTCAGGCAACGGATGGTTCCACGCGATCCGACAGGCGAGCGCCGCTGCCTTGTCGTAGGGGTCTGGGTAGAAGTCGGTGTCGCCGAATCCGGCTTGCGGTGCGTGGAGTGCGGAGTCGGCGAGTTCGACGCGGCTGGCCTTGATGAGCGTTGCGGTGGTGATACCTGTGACGTGCTCGGCGAGATACCAGAACTCAGCGAGGCTGAGGTAGCGGGTCACTTGGCGAGGCGGTCGAGGATCTCCCGGTCGCGCTCGAGCAGCTTCTTGGCGCGGGCGGTGAAGTCGGCGTCGGAGCGGACGCGTTCGATCTCGGCGGCGAGTGCGTCGATGATCACTTGGTTGACGCTGTCGCCTCGGACTCGGGCGACCGCTTCTGCGTCGTCGGCGAGGTCGTCGGGCAACCGCACGGTCGTCTGCTTCGGCATGACATCATGATATCACGGTGCGACGCGACGAACTGTTGCAGTTCGACGGCGCATACCGCCGGCGATGCGGTGCTGGCGACGCCGTTGCGGTCGGTGACTACCGCGCTGACCTGGCGTTGTCGATCGGAGGCCTCGTGATCCGTACGGACCCGAGTGGCCCCGTCCCAGCCGGAGTGTCACCAGACGCACGCCGGAAGCGCGCCAGATGCACCGTTCGGCGCTACTCGTCCACGCGAGCCGGTGCGCGATCTCGAGCGCGCGTTCTGCTCGGTTCGCGTATCTCGGCCGCTGGGCGGAACGGCAGTCACAGATCGGCAGACGTATACGCGTGACTACCACGGAGAACTCGTTGGGCGATGCCGGCGAGAAGGCCGACAGGGACGCGCCGCCACGATGAGCCGTAGCGCGGATTTGGGGCGAAACTAGGGACGGCGACCGCCTCGGGGGAAGTTTTTTTGGAATTTTGTGGGGGCTCGTTCGTTGTAAGGGGTGTGATGAGCGCTGAGGCCAACTTTCCGCCGAAGGCGTTCGATGGCGTCCCATTCGACGATTTCTACGATCGGGCCGTGCCCGTGGTGTACGGCTACCTGCTGCGGCTGTGTGGCGGCGACCGCGAGGAGGCCTGGGATCTCACACAGGACAGCTGGGTGACCGTCGTCGATCGGCTCGCGCAGGGACAGACCGAAACGGCGACGGTCGGGTTCCTGCTCTCGATCGCCCGCTCGCTCTATCTCGACTCGTGGCGACGCCAACGGAGGCTGCAACGCAAGTTGCGGCTGGTCTGGGCCGGCACCCGCGACACCGAGCCCGCAGAACTGTCGGCCGGCAAAGTGCTCGATCATCTGTCCGTCTGCTCAGCGGAGCACCGGGTGGTGCTGATGCTGGCTTACGTCGACGACATACCCATGAACGAAGTTGCCCAGATGTTGGGGTCGTCGGTCTCATCCACCTACTCATTGCTTGCACGTGCCCGCAGCGAGCTTCGCAGCCACCTCACCAAGGATCTGACATGACTGATCGCTACGACGACATGAGAGTCCCACCGGACCCCTTGCTGGCCGAGGCATTGCGACAGCGCCTGCACGCACACATGCTCCAACTCGACGCCGCTCGTCTCGAATCCGACGCACACCTCGTTCCAGTGAAGGAGATCGTCGTGTCCCTCAACTCACCCACCAGCGAAGCCGGAAACCGTCGGCGCCTGGCGATGGCTGCCGCAGCGGTCGTTGCCGTTGTCGGCGTGGGTGCGGTCGCCATCAGCAGCAGGAACTCCAATGACGATGTGGAACCGGCGCCCGCGGTAGCAACCATCGCCACACCGACCACCGTCGCACCGCGCCGGGAGACCGGTGCCCGCGTGAATGCGACGTACACCGTGCCGGATGGCTGGGAGAACACCGGCTACGGGGTGATCAAGGGGGACCCAGCGATCGGGATGACCATCGACTACGCGGGGGCCGACGCCCCCCTCCACACCAGTTATTGCGTTGCGCCGGGTGCAGATGCAGACACGAATGGCAACCGACCCAGTTCGGTGTCGCACGGCGGCACGGTCGGCGCGACCGTTGACGACCTCGTCTCGGCGTGGGCCAACCTGCCCGGTGTCGACGCCACCGCGGCGAGGGACGTCACTATCGACGGATTTGACGGAAAACAGATCGAGTTCACGGTCCCCGACTACGACGCGGGAGACTGCAACGGACTGTTTGGCTTCTGTGCCTATGGTGAATCGGCTCGGTGCGAGAGCTATTTGCGGGACAAAGATTTCCCTCTCGATGAGGAGTCCTACCAGCCACTCGCCCATCAGTACCTGAAGATTTGGATCCTCGACGTCAACGGCGCCCGGCACATGATCCTGGCAGGCTCCTCCCCGGACACGTCGCCGCAGGACCGAGCCGCCCTCGACGAGATCGTCGCCTCCATTCAGTTCGGCACGCCCAATGCAGGCGGCATGGTGTACACCGACAACTTCGACCGTGCTGACACGACACCGACCTCCGTCGAACCGACCACCGTCGAATCGACCGTCGCAGCCAGAACTGGCACGTATGACGTGTCGGGCGTTGACCTGACGTTCGCCGTGCCGGCCGGCTGGGAGGTCAGAAACGGGTACGTGGGCAAGGCCAACTCCGACCCGATCCTCGCGGTGGGTTTCTACGAGGTCGCCAACATCTACACCGGTTCCTGCCCGCCGGTGCAGGTCGATCCCCCTGTCGGACCGACCGTTGACGACCTCGCCTCGGCGTGGGCGAACCTGCCCGGATTCGACGCCACCGCGGTCAGCGACATCACCGTCGACGGGTTCCACGGGAAGCAAGTCGAGTTCACCGTCCCCGACTACAACCAGGTCGACTGCCAATACGGAACGTTCCGCCTGTGGCAGTCGGTAAGGGGCGACTACTGGTGGGCAGAAGGACCCAATGAGCACCAGCAACTGTGGATCCTCGACGTCAACGGCACACGACTCGTGATCGTGAAGACGTTCTTCCCGGACACGTCGCCGCAGGATCGAGCCGCCCTCGACGAGATCCGTGCCTCCATCCAGATCGGCTGAACCTCACCACCCGGGCGAGACGGCCATTCGCCGGACCACGACGACACGGCGAGACTGTCCCCCGTCTGTGGCACGGCGGGGGAAGTGGGTCGTGGCGGCGGCAGGGCCGCTATCGGTTGATTCCGTGGAACCGATGCAAGGTCGGGGCATCGTTGGCGACACAGCGTCACGGTCACGTTGGCCGACGGTGACAGTGCCCGACTCGTTCTTCGCCACTAGGTTCGCCCCGACCAGGTCGCCGAGGATTCCATCCCCGCTCCGCACGAGCCCGCAATGTCGGGGTTCGTCGAGGTGATCGCGACACCGACTCCGTTGGTGTTCGGTGTAGACCCGACGGGTGAGCGTGCCGGCACACCGGCCGTGTTGATGACCGACGTCGCTCGCCGGCGAGCCGGTGTGGGCCGCCCGTCAGCAATAGGCCCGCTCGTCGAGGTGCTCGTCGACGTCGACGTGCCTGCCGTTGCCCCGCGACGGCGACAACGGCGCGCCGGTTCGCGGTGCACGCGCAGGAGTGGTACGCGTTGCCGAAATGTGGTGACGACCCATTGGTGTGGCAACCGGCGATCGAGATCCCGGAGAAGGGCGCACAGAACAAGCGGTGACCAGCCAAAAGAACGCACCCCATCACCGGTACAAGCGCACCCATACCCGGCAGCGAGGATTGGGGTGTTGACCGAGTGGTTGTGTTCGGTCAGCGTGTGAGTGGGGGTGTCCGGCCGGGTCTGACCCAACTTTTACCGGCTGACGTCTTTGGACTGTCTTGATAACGATCCGTCGGCCCGGTCCGGGCACCCCTTCTCGACACCGATCAGTCGGACGGAGTGACCTACTAGGAGCCTGTCGTAAAGGCCCATCGCTGTCCTGTCCATCGTTGCGACGGTGTGGTGTCAAACCTCACGAGAGACGATCAACGAAAGGATTGACGATGACTATGACATCACGAATCACGGGCGGTGTCGACACCCACCTCGACGTTCATGTCGCCGCGGCGCTCGACGAACGTGGCGGCCTGCTCGGCGTCGAATCATTCGAGACGACACCATCGGGTTACGCCGAACTGTTGAGTTGGCTGATCTCGTTCGGTGAGATCGAGCTGGTCGGAATCGAAGGCACCGGTTCCTATGGTGCCGGACTGACACGATTCCTGCACCGTCGCGGTGTTGCGGTGGTTGAGGTGGATCGACCGAACCGGCAGCGTCGCCGGCGGCGCGGCAAAAGCGACCCGCAAGACGCGATCAGTGCTGCACGCGCCGCCCAGTCCGGTGATTCATGCGGTCGCGCCAAGACCCGCGACGGCAACGTCGAAGCAATCAGAGTGTTGCGTGTCGCCCGCTTGTCGGCTCGCAAAGCACGCACCCAGGCGTTGAACCAGATGCGATCACTGATCTCGACCGCACCCGACGAGATCCGTGGCGAACTCCGCGACTTGAACGTCTACCGGATGCTCGAGCGCGCCAGCACTTACCGGCCCGGCCAACAACACGACATCAATGCTTCGACGAAGTTCGCGTTACGTACCCTCGCTCGTTCGAGCCATCATGCTCGAACAAGAAGTCACCGCGATCGACAAGATGTTGAAGACCCTCGTCGCTGAAACAGCGCCACAGCTCGCCGCCATCAACGGGGTCGGCACCGACGTCGCGACCGCGCTGCTGGTCGCTGCGGGAGACAACCCTGAACGGCTACGCAGCGAAGCCACCTTCGCTCACCTGTGCGGTGTCGCACCGCTCGATGCGAGCAGCGGCAAACAGGAACGACACCGTCTCAACCGTGGAGGTGACCGCCAAGCGAACTCGGCCTTGTGGCACATCGTGATCACCCGCATGGTCTGCGACGAACACACCCGCGCCTACATCGCCCGACGCATCGAACAAGGCCGCACCAAGAAAGAAGCAATCAGATGTCTAAAGCGCTTCATCGCCCGCGAGGTCTACCACCAGCTCCCACGACAACAACTCGCCCTTGACAAACCCTAGGAGCATCGTTCGGGGCGGTCCGCGTCGCGGTTCGAGGGCGTGGTCACACGACGGTGCCGACCGCAGGTGTGCATAGTGTGTCTCCATTTTCTGTGACCAGTTATCCACAGGACGAGGGGCCGTCGCGGGGCGTGCCACGCACCGGGGCGCAGCGCTCCGCACACCACCCCCGGACACCCCCAGCAACCCGATCCGCGACGACCAACACGACGCCATCGCTCTGACGTGAACGGCGACGACAGCAGTGAGGCGAAGGCCCGGTTGAGTACTCCGCAGACGACCGCTCGCCGTTTGGTCGGTGATGGTCATGCGGCGGCGATCCGTCCAGCGGCTCGGGTTGCCTTGTGGATCCGGCGGATGATCACGCTCGGGTCCCGACCCAGCTGGCGGGCGATCACCGCCGCTGGATAGCCGACAGCGATCAGCAACAACAGTTCGGCCTCGTCGCGGCTCAATACCCCGGTCCGCAGGCCGTGTCGAACGATCGTGGCGACGTGTCCGGCTGCGTCGCGTTCCGATGCGGCCGAGAGCAGCTCGATCGGTGCCCAGGACTCATCGTAGGGGTCGCTGTCGAGGCTCGTCTCGGGACGGGCGCTGGAACAATCGCTGCGGCTCGCTGCGACGCATCTGACGCCGCACGGTGAGCTGCAGATAAGCAACCAGCATCGCCTATTGGCGCCGCGGATCCGTGGCCGTGATGCGTCGCTGGACGGCCGCCAAGATCTCGCCAGCTGCGTCATCGAAACTTGCCACGCCACCACGCGCGTAGCGGGCGGCGAGTCGCCCAACGAACGGCAACAGGCCCTGGATCAAGGTCCGCGCCGCCAGCTCGTCACCAGCGTGAGCGGCGTCCAACAAGACACGCACGACGATGTCGGTGCGTCGATGATCGCCAGGGTGACGAATCAGCGACACCAGGGCGTCGAGACCGTCGACCGGGTCGTACTCGAACCCGGCCGCACTCAAAACCGGTGTCCAGCGATTGGCTGCTCGCCGGCCCGGGCTGGTGTCGCTGATCGCCGCCCACTCGATGTCGATCCGGTCCAGCATCCGCACGGCCCAACCCGCGGTGATGTGATGTCATTCATCGTGTCCTCCTTCGTTTTCGGTTTCGGTTGGAGGGCACGATGCGCCGCGCTGGTCGGGCCGCTGGTCACAGCGAGCGTGGCAGACCTTCGGTGCTCGGCCCGATATGGCCGCTGAGCAGGGCTGTGACCAGTCCGTGACCAGTTGTCCACAACCATCACACCGTTCAACGTGACCGACGTCACACAACGCCAGCAGAGGACCAGTGGTTCACTCGCCGATCGCACGAATATGGCCGCTTACCTGGGCTGTGACCAGTCCTTGCGCGCTCATCGGCGGTATCGGCCTTACTGCATGCTCGGGTCGAGGAGTTCGGCTGCTCGTTTTGCTGTTCTCGCTGGTCGTTTGCCGAGGCTTTTGACGTAGCCGGCGGTGGTGCCGGTGTCGGAGTGGCCGACGTGTCGGGCGACGTCTGCGAGGTCGACTCCACCTTCGGCGTAGAGGGCGGTGATCACGGTTCGTCTCCCGCTGTGGGTGGCCAGTCCTTCCGTGTCGAGGCCGGCGCGGCGCGCCGCCCGTGTGATCAACTTGGCGATTGCTTGGCGTTTGACGAGCTCGCCGCTCGGCGTCGTGAAGACCGGTGTGACTGCTTGTCCGAGATGACGGTGTTGGACCCATTCGCGACCCGCCAGCGCCCGTTCGGTCTGTTGTTCAAGGTGTCGGCGACGGAGGTGCTCGACCGAGATCGGGGCGAGGTGATGAACCCCTTCGGCTCCCGAGGTCTTGGTCGTCCCCAGGCTGGTTCCGGTCGAGGGTGTGTAGCTCGACGCTCTTCGAATCTGTGCCGTGCCGGCGTCGAGGTCGAGGTCTTCCCAGGCCAGCCCGAGCACCTCGCTGACCCGCCAGCCTTGACAAAACAGCAACGTCACCGCCGCCCCGAGTCGCATGTCGTGGGCGGCGGTGATCAACTGTCGGGCTTGTTCGGAGCTGAGTGCCCGTCCGGCGCTGACTGCTTTGGCGGGTGGCGCCTTGACGAGATCGAACGGGTTGGATGCCAACAGGCCGAGCTTGACTGCCTCGGCGAACACTTGCCGGCAGACCTTGCGACAGTTCAACACGGTGAACGGGGCGAACCGGTCGAGCAGACTCGACTGCCACGCCGTCAACGTTTCGGCACCGACATCGACAACCGCGGTCGTACCGAAGTCATCGACGAAGTAGGCGACGAACTTGCGGTAACTGTCGATCGTCGAGGCCTTGACCCGATGCCGTGCAACCGAGTCGAGCCACCAGTCCGCCAACTCGGCGACCGTCGTCGCCCGGCTGAACCTGCTCGGCATCGTCGGGCATCGTGCGATCTCGACGAGCACCTCGACACGGCGCTGCTCGGCTTTGGCTCGGGTGGCGGCCGACACGGTTCGGCGTCGACCGTCGGCTGCGGTATAGCTCGCTCGCCATCGGCCGCTGATCTGGCGGCCGTTGGCGCGTGTTCCGGATGTCTCGAAGTACACCGACCCGTTCCCGTTCGGGTTCTTGGACACGACGTTGATCGTCCCGTCGCTCAACTCGATCCGTTTACCACGCGGGTTCTTCGGCATCGCATGACCTCCTCAAGGGCCGCCGGCGCGGGAGCAACCGCGGGAGCAACCGCTACAGAAACGTCAGTGGACATGCAAGTGGCTCAAAACGCGAAACACCAGCTCAGCTGGTGTTTCGGTAGTCTTCAGTGGACGTCGATGGACATCAAAACACCGAGAAGTGGAGCTGAGGGGAATCGAACCCCTGGCCTCCACAGTGCGATTGTGGCGCTCTACCAACTGAGCTACAGCCCCGTAGCGACCGCAAGTCTAGCGGTGCGACGGCTCATGCAAACGACCTGTCAGCGGTGCATCCAGTCGCTCGGCCAGGTCAACGATTCGCGTTGACGAGCCTGAGCGAGCATGTAGGTGTAGGCGCAGAACGCAAGGAAGGCGATCGCGAACATGTACAGCATGGCCGACGACTTGGTCGTCGCGGCAAGGAACAACGTGCAGCCCGTCGACAACGCCAGCATGAACATCACATTCGAACGGCGGCGACGAACCTGCTCGCCAGCCGACATGTGGTGGCGGGCGACGTGGGCCTGGCGGTGCTGCTGGGGGCGGGCCTGGCCACCGGTCGGATCTCCGTGGCTACGGCGACGCGGGCCGGCAGCGACTTCTCGCCCCACGGGAGCGGCCGTCATCGTGCGACCACCGTGGGTACGAGTGGCACCTCGACGAAGTTGGGCGTTCTGCACTCCTGGACGGCCACCGGCGGCAGGGCGATAGAGCGGCGACTGCGCCAACGGGCGAGCCATCCCACGCATCGAACCGGATGCCCGACTGGGAACCGTGCTCTGCAGTTTGTTCAACTGGCGTCGGAAATCGGTCACCGAGGAGTTCGGACGATTGTCGAGACGGGAACGCAACAGCGGCGGGATGAGGACAGCTGCCCAAGCGGCTGCTACGACCAGCAGGACGAGTTCGCCCATGTTGTGAAATCCTTTGCTCGGCGGATAGGTGTGGCCGGGGGGCCCACGTTCACATGTGCTCGTGACGGATCCGACACAAGAACAACGTTTCGTTACGATTCTACGACAATTGTAACACACTCGGCAACATGGCTGCGCGATTCGTCCCAGCGTGCGCGATCAGTCGGTCGACCGGCGGTAGGTACCGGAGCGCCCACCGGTCTTCTCCCACAGAGCCAGCTCACCGATCGTCATCGCTCGATCGGCCGACTTGCACATGTCATAAATCGTCAGCGCTGCCACCGAGCAGGCGTGCAGCGCTTCCATTTCGACGCCAGTCCGGTCGACGGTCTCGACCGAAGCTTCAACGGCGACGTGGTCGTCACCGATTTCGAAACTGATCGCAATCGCCCCGATCAGCAGCGGGTGACAGAGCGGGATCATGTCGGACGTTCGTTTTGCAGCCTGGATCCCGGCGACACGAGCGACCGCCAGCACGTCGCCCTTCTTGACCTCACGTTTGGCGATCGCCTCAGTGGTCTCCGGTCGCATGAACACTTTGCAACGCGCAACGGCGCGGCGGTGGGTCGGTTCTTTCGGCGTCACGTCGACCATGCGGGCATGTCCGAGCGGATCGAGGTGGGTGAACTCGAGATCATTCATGAAGTCAGCCAGGTTAGTCGAATCAGCGTTGGACGGCGCCGGTGTCGACAACCTCGAAGTTGGTGCCAGAGATCGCCTTGAGCTGGCTCAGGTCGTCATCGTTCCAGCCCGGGTCCGGTGCGCCCTGGAAGTACCAGTTCGAACCGTTGTCAGCGACGATCACGCCGTGCTCCTGCATCGCAGTCGCGATCACACGCGCCTGCCCCGTCAGCGACGACACGTCGAAGCTCCCCCGCAGACGCAATCGAAGCCCCATCGGGGGCAGCGACGGGTCGCTGTTCGACGAGGCGGCGTGCGTCGCCGGGAGGATGTAGCCGTTGCGGGTTTGGGCGAACGTGATTCGAATTGCGTGGAGGATCTGACCCGCCGCGACCTCGTCGTATCGCACGAGTCCGGGCAGGATCGGGAGCCCGGCCGCGTCGGCGCTGGTCCAACCGAGTGGACGCAGAGCGTTCGATGACAGGTCGAATCGCGCCCCACTGTCTGCGATCCATCCCGCACCTGACCGAAACGACCGATACAGCTCGAACAGTTCGCACGTTCCGGACCGAACGACGAGCACGTGACGGTCGCCGCCGGACCCGGCCCCGGCTTCGATCGGCGCATCGAGCGGGACAGGGAATGGACCTGGATCGCTCTCGTCGCCGTAGGCGTCATAGACGATCGGCACCAAAGGTTGATTCGCCGGCACCACGACGAACGGGATGCCGTAGTCCGGGTTCTCGCCGAAATCCGGGTGCAGGTTGTCACTCCCGATCGCCTGGATCCTGGCGATGATCCGGGCCGAATCGGCGTGCACCGGATCACCGGCGATGTTTCGGTTCCAGGCGTTGTCGGGCGGGAAGACCGTGCAACCGCCGACCTGAGGCCCCGGAAGACGGATCCGATCGGCGACCTGCCCGACATGTGCCGGCCGATCGATGACGGTGACGGCGGCAACGGCAACCCCTCCGATTCCGACGATCACGGCCACGGTCAGCGTCGAAATCCGACCGAGCATCAGCCGCCGATTTGGCTCATGCTGCGGGCGGGGCGAATGAAACTGACCTGGTTGATCTGGTGGCCCGCCCACTTCGTCCCGACCGCACGTTGGATCCGAGCAGCGATCTGATCGTCGGTCTCGCCCTCACGTAACGCCGCCCGCAGATCGAACTCGTCGGTGGCGAACAGGCACGTCCGCAGCTGTCCTTCGGCCGTCAGGCGAATCCGATCGCAGTCGCCGCAGAACGGCTTGGTGACGGTCGGGATCACGCCGACCATGCCGGCGCCGTCGAGATAGCGCCAACGATCGGCCGGCGCGGCTCCCCTCGCCGGCACGAGTTCGATCGGGAACACAGCCGAGATCGCGGCAACGATTTCGTCCTGTCCGACGACCGCGTCGTTGATCCAATGACCCGAGGCATCGAGCGGCATGAACTCGATGAAACGAACCTCGAGCCCCTCGTCCCGCCCGAACCGGGCGAGGTCGATGATTTCGTCGTCGTTGGTGCCGCGCTCGATCACGGCGTTGATCTTGACCGGTGCGAACCCTGCGTCTTTGGCTGCGTCGATACCCGCCAGCACGTTGTCGAGTTCGTCGCGGCGGGTCATCCGTTCGAACTTGGCCCGATCGAGCGTGTCGAGGCTGATGTTGATCCGCTGCAGGCCGGCATCACGCAGGTCGTGGGCGAGGTTGCGCAGTGTCGCCCCGTTGGTCGTCATCGCCAGGTCGACACCGAGCCCGGAGAGTTTGGACACGAGCGTGGTGATGTGCGCCCGAATCGTCGGTTCCCCGCCGGTCAACCGAATCCCGTTGAAACCGAAGCGCTCGACGCACAGCCGGGCAAGCCGCTCGATCTCCTCGAACGACAGCACCTCGGAACGCGGGAGCCAGGTCATACCTTCGGCCGGCATGCAGTAGGTGCACCGGAAATTGCACCGGTCGGTGACGGAGATCCGCAGGTCGCGAACGACGCGTCCGAACGGATCGACCAGATCACGCGCTCCCAGCTGCGACGTCATACCGATGACTCTACGGGTCAGCCGACCAGCATCACCACTGCGACGTCGGCCCCGGCAGGAATTCCGTCACCATCGGGCACGACCGCGATCGCGTTGGCGAGCGCAGTCGCCGCCAACTGATGGCTCCCCTGCCCACCGACGGAGCGCACGTGACAGCGGCCATCGGCTTCGAATCTGGCATGGACGCGGTTGAGATGGAGCTTGCCGTCGGGGCGTCGGGGAAAACCGTCGTCGGCGATCCCGACAAGGCTCGGCCGCGCCAACCGTGTGTGCCCCATCATCCGCCGCAGCGCTGGGCGGGCAAGCATCTCGAAGCTGACGATCGAGCTGACCGGGTTCCCCGGGAGGCCGAAGATCGGCGTCCCGGAGAGCGTCCCAAAAGCGAACGGCTTGGCGGGTTTGATCGCAATCTGCATCCAGTTCATCTCGGCGATGCGCCCCAGCACCGCTTTGACGATGTCGAAGTCACCCATGCTCACGCCACCGCTGGTGACGATCGCATCGCAATCTCCAGCGGCCCCTCGCAGCACTCGTTCGAGTTCCGCTTCGTCATCTCGGACGGTGCCCAAGTCGATCACCTCGCAACCCGATTCGCGCAGCATCGCGGACAGCATCCTCCGGTTGCTTTCGCGAATTTGGCCCGGCTGGAGCGGCCCTCCGCCTTCGACCAGTTCGTCACCGGTCGACAGCACCGAGACGCGAGCGCGTCGATAGACGCTCACCTGACGAGCGTTGATGCTGGCAAGGACGCCGACGACCGCGCCGGTGACCTGAGTGCCGGCTTCGAAAACCAGATCACCGATTTGGACGTCGTCGCCGGCATGTCGCACGGCAACACCCGGTCGAACCGCCGCCTTCACGAGAACACGGTCGTTCGCCAACCGGTCGGTCTCCTCGACCATCACGACCGCGTCGGCACCGGCCGGCATCGGAGCGCCCGTCATGATCCGGATCGCCTCGCCACCGCGCAGCACTCGATCGGTGGCGGCACCCGCCGCGACCTCGTCGACCACCGGAAGTTCAACGGGAACCGCCGATGTATCGGCGGCGATCACGGCATACCCGTCGACGGCGCTGTTGTCGAACGGTGGCACCTGCTCCACCGACACGACGTCGGCGGCGAGCACCAGCCCTTCTGCCTGCTCGAACGGCACGCTCACGGGAGCGAGCGGTGGGCAGGCGCCGATCACGAACGTCTGGGCCTCTTCGAGCGGTGTCACAGTGGGCACGGTACCGGCAGACTGGGAGCGTGAGCGACCACCGAGCCTTCCCCGCCGACGGTTTCGACACCGGCTGGACGACGTGGGACCAGGCGCACCGCGAACACCTCACATTGCGCTGGGAGAACGAGGCATGGACGGCGACCGGCCGTGTCGGCCGTGAACAGATCGAGTACGTGATTCGGCTCTCGCCCCTCTGGCAGATCCGTCAGTTCATGCTGTTCCGCGACATGGACGAACCCGACCTGTGGCTCGGAACCGACGGTCAGGGTCGGTGGGGCGAGATCAATGGCGCACACCGCACCGAACTCGACGGGGCGCTCGACCTGGCACTCCCCTGCACGCCGTTCAGCCACACCCTTCCGATCCGACGCCACCCCCTGCTCGTTGGCGACTCGGTCGAGCTGACCGTGATCGAGGTCGACGTCGAGACGCTGGCGACGACACCGATCGAGGTGACGTACACGCGCACCGGCAGACGCGACTGGTCGCTGACCCGCACGGGCAACACGATCGAATTCAGCGTCGACGAGCACGCCATCGCCAACGACATCGACGGACACTTCCGGCGACAGAAGGCCTGCTAGAGCAAGCCGCGCAACGCCTCGCGAAGCGGCGCCGCGATCGCGTCGTTCTGCAAGGAAATCGCAACGGCCGCTTCGAGGAAGCCGGCTGCGCTACCCGTGTCGTACCTCGCAATTCGCGACAGGACGCCAGAGAAAGGCGACCTGGCGGCCTGGGCACGGAGCGCGTCGGTGAGTTGCAACTCGCCACCGCGACCTGGCGTCAAGTGATCGATCTCGTCGAACACGTCGGGCGTCAGCACGTAACGCCCGATCAAGATGTAGTTGCTCGGCGCTTCATCTACGGATGGCTTCTCGACCAGATCGGCGACCGGGATCACGCCATCGTCGTCGATCGGGCCCGATGGTGCCAGCACCCCGTACGAACTGACCTGCTCACGAGCAACCTGTTTGACCGCCACGACGCTGCCGCCGGTACTGGCGCAGACACCGTTCATGTGGGCGAGCAGCGAGGAGTCGCCCATCAGTTCATCCGGGAGCAGCACGGCGAACGGCTCGTTGCCGACCGCCTGGCGAGCACAACCGACGGCATGCCCGAGACCGCGGGGGTTGTCCTGGTACGTGATCGTGACCCGCCAATCCTTGCCGATGCTTGCCAGCCGATCGGCGATCGCGTCTTCGCCCTTGGCCCGCATCGACTCGACCAAGGCGTCGTCGCGTTCGAAGTACCGATCGATCGCCGGCTTGCTGCGACTGCTCACGATCACGATGTGCTCGATCCCCGCCCCGAGCGCCTCATCGATGATGATTTGGATCGCCGGCGTATCACCGATCGGCATCAACTCCTTGGGAACGGCCTTCGTGGCCGGGAGGAAACGAGTCCCCATCCCGGCCGCTGGAATGACGGCGCTGCGGACCTGCATGGAACCGACGATATCTTTCGTCCCGATGCCAACGTACGTTTACAAGTTTCTCGAGACCGGCGAGACGATCGAAGTACACCAATCGTTCCACGATGACGCACTCACCGAGGCCGTCCATCCCGGGTCCGGTGTGACGATGGCGGTCAAGAAAGTATTCCTCCCCGTCGGTGTGACCTTCAAGGGTGACGGCTTCTACAAGACCGACAGCAGGTCGGGCGCCAAGTCCGCATCATCGAAGTCCGATTCGTCCGAGTCGAAATCGTCGAAGTCGGATTCGTCCGAAACGAAATCGTCGAGTTCGTCCGATTCGGCCAGTTCGTCGACACCCTCCTCATCGTCGAGTGACTCTGGCGCCAGCACGGGATCGGACAAGCCGAAGGCTTCTGCCGCCTCGGGCAACTCGTCGGGTAACTCGTCGTCCAGCAAGTCATCCGGCAAGTCAACGTCGGGCGACTGACCGGCGTGCTGATCCCGCTCAGCGACCAGGCTTCGGAACTTGGAGCTGAGATCGGTGTGTTCGGCGGCTCGGGCTTCTACGAATTCCTCGATGACGCCACCGAGATCGAGATCTCTACCCCGTACGGGCCGGCAGCCGCGCCGGTGACGGTCGCCACGCTGTCAGGGCGGCGGGTTGCGTTCCTGCCCCGTCACGGACGCCATCACGATTTCATCGCCCACAAGGTTCCGTTTCGGGCCAACGTGTGGGCGATGGCCTCGCTCGGCGTGCGCTCACTGATCGGGCCATGCTCCGCCGGTTCGTTGCAGCCCGATCTGCATCCTGGCGAGTTCGTGGTCGTCGATCAACTCGTCGACCGGACATGGGGTCGACCCGACACGTTCCACGACGAAGGCCCGATCCACCACCAAACGTTTGCCGATCCCTATGACGGAGGCTTGCGAGCGGCATTGGTGACCGCAGGGCGAGCGGTCGGCGTCGTCATGTACGATGGCGGGACGATGGTCGTGATCAATGGACCGCGATTTTCGACTCGGGCCGAAAGTGCCTGGTTCCGACGGGCGGGGTGGTCGGTGGTCAACATGACCGGCTACCCGGAAGCCGTGTTGGCTGCCGAAGCCGGCATCCCGTACGCCACCGTTGCACTCGTGACCGACTATGACGCAGGCGTCGACGGGCACGAACCGGTCACGATGGAGGCCGTGTTCGACGTGATGCGTTCGAACGTGGCGCGGCTGGGCGAGGTCTTGACTCGGGTGCTCCCGGTGTTTCCGTAGCCCGATAGGCTGACACTTCCGACTTCCCCTCGCTGGATGTGCTCCGGGAGGGTCTGATGTCTCCGATCGTTCGTGTCACCGTGTCTATTCGCCGGGTGCTGGCGAGGCGCCCGTGGCTGTATTGGCTGCTGGTCGGCGCCGTAGCAGCCGGATTCGCCACTGAGGTCGCCGGCCGATCCGACGCCATCGACGCCGAACGCGCACGCTGGGGTGAGAGCCGGATCGTGCTGGTCGCCGATCGCGACCTGGGGCCTGGAGATCCGTTGGCCGGTGCAGTCACGAAAAGGACGTTCCCGGTGGCGATGATCCCTATCGAGGCCGTTTCGGAGATCGATCGACAGGTCGCCCGTCAACGGATCGCGGCGGGAGAGGTGATCACTGCACCCGACGTTGCCGAACACGACGGGCCTCGGGCGTTGCTCCCCGAAGGATGGTTGGCGGTCGCGATCGTCGAATCACCGTCGTCCGGGGCGAGGATCGGGGATCGTGTTCAGATCGCCAGTGAGGGGACCGTGATCAGTTCCGATGCCGTCGTGATCGGATTCGTCGATGACGCCACGCTGGTTGCCGCTCCCGCCGACGAGGCGCCGTTGCTCCCCGCCGCGGCCGCAGCCGGCGGCGTAGCCTTGTTGCTCGTCCCCTGAGCGCTGGCTGGCGCTCGGCTCCCTACCGCCAGCCTGCCGCCACAACCGTCAACACCACGACGCCGAGCGCGATTCGGTACACGATGAACGGCGCAAAGCTCCTGGTTCGGATCAACCGCAACGTGCCCCAGACGGCGATCCAGCCGGAAATCCCACTGGTCACGATCCCGACGATCATCGGGACACCGAGCCCGTCCGGAACACCGTCAGCGGCCAGCTTGGCGAGCTTCAAGACGACCGCGCCAGCGATCACCGGCAGACTCATCAGGAAGCTCAACCGAGCCGCTGCGTCTCGATCGAATCCGAGCTGCCGAGCAGCAGTCATCGTGATCCCCGAGCGCGAGGTTCCGGGGTTCAGGGCCAACGCCTGGGCGGCGCCGACCATCAGGGCGTCACGCGCACGGAAGTCGTCGACCTTTCGCTTCCCGGTTTGCCGATCGGCCCAAGCGAGCAGGAGACCGAATACGATCAACGAGATCGCGATGATCGTGGGCTTACCCAATTTCTCGTCGATCCATTCTTCGAAGGCTGCCCCGACGAGCGCCGCCGGCACCGTCGCCAGGACGAGCAGCCAGCCGACGCGGCCGTCAGTCGTGAACGGCCGTTGGCGGCGCCATACCAGCCGCAGACCTTCCCTCACGTACTTCACGAGGTCGTGCCGGAAGTACGCCAAGGCTGCCACCAGCGTGCCGAGGTGGAGCGCCACATCGAAGGCCTTCTCGACGTCCGGCGAGTCGAAATCGTTCCAACCGAACAACCACGGGACGAGAATCAGGTGCCCGCTCGACGAAATCGGGAGGAACTCCGAAAGCCCCTGAACCAATCCCAAGACGATGGCATGAAGAATCGGCACGGGGCACGACCGTACCGTGCGTACGATCCGGAATCGTGGCTATCCGGAATGTTCGAATGAAACGGCAGCGGTTGCTCTACGTAACCGGGAGTTCAGGTTTCCTCGGGCGCCACATCGTCAACGGTGTGCCCGCCGAACGATGGGAGCTCATCGCCCAGACGTCGCAAGCGCTGGATCTCCGGAACCGTGAATCGGTACTCGGCGTGATCGGCGACTGGCGGCCGACGGTGATCATCCATACCGCCTACCGGAAGAACGACCGCGGCTCGAATGTCGATGCCACCCGCCACGTCGCGGAAGCGGCTTCGCTCGTCGGCTCGCGCCTGATCCACGTTTCGACCGACGCACTGTTCGCGGGGAAGTCGGATCCCTACACCGAGCGGGACACCCCGACACCCGTCCACGAGTACGGCCGTGAGAAGGCCGAGGCCGAGCAGATCGTCGCATCGCTGTGCCGCAACGCGGTGGTTGTTCGCACGTCGTTGCTGATCGGCGGCAATCAGCGCTCAGGCCGGCAACGCTCCGGCCGGCAACTCTCCCAGCAACTCTCCGGCCATGAGATCGCCGTCGGCGACGCCATCCACGGCCGCTCACCTATCACGTTTTTCACCGATGAAGTCCGCAGCCCGATTCTGGTGGATCAACTCGCGGCAGCGCTCACCGAGTTGGCGGCACGTCCGGAGATCACCGGTGTGCTGCACCTCGGCGGGCCGGATCCAATCAGTCGAGCCGACCTCGCGCTGATGATCGCCCGCCGCCACGGCTGGGACACGTCGCGGCTGAGATTCGGCACGCTGGCCGAGTCGGGTCTGAGTCGGCCCGGTCACGTCGTGCTCGACTCGTCACTCGCAGCGTCGCACGGCCTCGTCGTGCAGGGTCCGAGTTCCTGGACCTGACTCGCCTCGAACCTACGCACCGCTCATCGTGACGTCGCGAATCACCAGGCTGACTCCGGCCGCCCGCATCGGGAGCCAATCGATGTCACCGCCGACTTCGACGATGTCGAGCAGCATCCGCTGCAGCGTGGATGCGATCGTGAATTCGCGGACCGGCTCGGCCACCGCGCCACCGCGAATCAAGAGACCAGCGGCGCCTGTCGAGAAGTCGCCGCTGATCGCGTTCACGCCGGAATGAATTCCACTCACACTTTGCACGAGCAGTCCCTCGTCGATGTCGGCGATCAAATCGGCCTGGGAACGCGACCCCGGCTCGAGGTACAACGCCATCGCTCCGACTCCGGGCGTGCCGGCGTAGCCGCCCCGAATTGCATTGCCCGTCGAAATCGTCTTTGCGCGGCGAGCGGAGTACGAGTTGTGCGTGAACATCCGCAGCACCCCATGCTCGATCAAACCGTTGCGACGAGCAGCGAGACCCTCTCCGTCCACGTCGGTCGCCGTGTACGCCAGCGGGTTGGTGGGGTCATCGATCAAGTTGACGAATGACGGCGCCACCTCGTCGCCAAGGCGATCTTGAAACAGGCTGCGACCCTTGACCGCCGCTTCGCCGTTCAGCGTCGACGCGATGATCCCCAGGAACTGGGCGGTGACGAACGGATCGAGCACAACGGTGGTGCGCTTCGACAGTGGTTTGGTGGCGCCCAGCAGCCGGGTTGCCCGGTCAGCCGCCTCGCGTGCAGCCCGGGACGGGTCGAGCATTGTCGGCGTCCGGCCGACGCTGAAACCGAAACCGCTCTGGGTCTCGTCACCGTCGTCGGCGAGCGTCGAAACGCTCACGTAGCAACCGTTCTCGCGCCCCCACGTGCGAATCCCGGTCGTCGAGGCGACGGCAGCCTCGCCATAGGCATCGGCGTAGCTCGAATGATCGACACGAACCCTCGCGTCGACAGCCACGGTCAGCCGTTCGAGATCTTTCGCCAAGGTGATCTTGCGGTCGGTCGGGAAGCCCGCCAACTCTTCGTCCCACAGGGTTTGATCCGAAACGCAGACGCCGTCGTCCTCGGCCAGCCCTGCCCACTCGTCGACCGTCCCGAACTGGATGTTGTCTCGTACCTCGGCGAGCACCTCCACAATCGCGGCGTCATCGAGCGTGCCCGCATAGGCGAACCCCGTGCGGCCGTCACGAATGATCCGAATCCCGATGCCCTCGGATTGAGCGGACACGAACTGCTCGATCTCACCCTCGTAGACCCGCACCTCAGTGTCACCGCCGCGGGAAACGAATGCCTCGACCTGTTCGTCGGGTCGGGCCTGAGCGACGACGCGGTCGACGATCGCCAGCAACGCGCTGCCGTCTTGCGAACTCATGAGGCGGTGCCGCCGATCGTCAGCGACTTGACCCGCAACGTCGGTTGACCGTCGCCGACCGGCACCCCCTGGCCGTCCTTCCCGCACGTACCGGGGTTTCCCCACGCGAAATCGTTGGCAAGCATGTCGATGTCCCGCAACACCTGAGGGCCGTTGCCGATCAGGTTGCCCTCGCGGAGGGGCTCGGTGATCTGCCCGTCCTCGATCAGGTAGGCCTCGGTCATCCCGAACACGAAGTCGCCAGTCGCGGTGTTGACGCTGCCGCCACCGAGATGCGTGACGTAGACGCCGTGATCGGTCGAGGCGATGATGTCGTCCGCGTTGTCGGGGCCGTCGAGCACGAACGTGTTCGTCATCCGCACCATTGGAAGGTGCATGTAGCTCTGGCGGCGCCCGTTGCCGGATGGGCGGCGACCTTCCTTGCGACTTCGCAGGTAGTCCCACATGTAGTCGGTCAGGACCCCGTCTTCGATCAAGACGTTGCGCTGCGTCTCGTGTCCCTCATCATCGACCGAGATCGTGCCCCACTCGCCTGGCACCGTCCCGTCGTCGATCAGCGTGACGAGCGGCGATGCCACCAAATCACCGATCTTGCCGGCGTAGACCGAGGAACCCTTCTGGACGTGGTCAGCCTCGAGTCCATGCCCGCAGGCCTCATGGAACAGCACTCCCCCGGTGCCGTTCTTGATCACGACCGGCATCGCTCCTGACGGCGCGGGTCGGGCGTTGAGCTTGACGATCGCCTGGCGAGCGGCTTCACGGGCGAGCTGCTCGATGTCGATCGAATCGAAGGTTTCCCATCCGATCGTGCGCCCCATCGATTGGAATCCGGTTTGCATGCCGGTGTCGCCGTTGGCGACGGCGCTGATCCGGGCCAGCACGCGCACGACGTCGTCATCCGCCCAGACCCCGTCGGTGTTGGCGATCAACACTCGCTTGCGACTGTCGGCATAGCCCGCCGAGACCTGCACGATCTCTGAACCGACGGAGCGGGCCGCCTCGTCGACGCGCTGCATCAGCTCGACCTTGGCGGCCTTCGAGATCGACTCCGGGTAGCGCTCGACCTCGTTGATCCGACGAGTTGGTTGCTGCACGAGTGCCACCGTGCGAGTGCCACCGTCACTCTGGCTGGCGGCCGCCGCGGCGGCCTGGGCAGCAGCCGCGAGACCGGCTTCCGTGAGGTCGCTGGTATGGGCGAATCCGGTCGTCTCACCTTTGATCACTCGGATCCCGGCGCCGCGATCGCGCCCGGACGTGACCTGTTCGATCCGCCCGTCGTCGAGCACCACCGATGTGTTGCGTTTGTCCTCGGCGTACACCTCGGCGAATTCGGCTCCGGTCCGAAGCGCCAAACCCAACGTCCGTTCGATCACATCACGGTCAATCACATCAGTCATGCTACGGAACGACCGGTCACGTCGGCTCGGTTCGACCGACGGTGCGGCATGGCCGCGCCGGCGTTAACGTGACCGACCTGTGAACGTGGCAGTCGGGCTCAAGGGAGAGGCGAAGTTGCTGGTCGGTGAAGCCGACACGGCGCGGGCGCTCGGATCCGGCGAGGTCGACGTACTCGGAACACCACGCCTCGTGGCACTGTTCGAACAGGCCACGTGTGACGCGTTGTCGGGCATGATGGACGACGGCCAATCGACGGTTGGGATGCGGGTCCAGATAGATCACCTTCAGCCCACCCCGATCGGTGCCGAAGTAGAGGTCGAGGCATATCTCGACAAGATCGAGGGACGCCGCATCACATTCACCGTCACGGCCTCCGACTCCGGCGGTCTTGTCGCTGCCGGAAAGGTCACCCGAGTGGTCGTCGACGTCGAAAAGTTCATGTCGAAATGCTGCAAACCCGACTGACCCTGGTCGCCTGCGTTGCGATGCTCGGTCTGCTGACGGCGTGCGGCGGCGAGGGTGTGATCGAAAAGAACGTGACCCGTCCCGGAATAACGGCGCTCGATCAGTCCAAGGTGCTTGCCTGTGAAGGTGATGCCGAAACGCTTCGCACGGCGATGGAGGCATACGACCTGCTCGAGAGCAAGCCGGCGCATGACGAAACAACGCTGGTCGCCGCTCAATACCTCAAGCAGGAATCCGAGTACTGGAACATCGCCAACGGTCAACTCGTTGCCCAAGACCCGGACTGCGCCACGGTGACCCCGGTCGAGATCGTCACCGAGCAGACCGCCAGTGCCGCCGCCGAAGTGAGCACAGATCTCAGCACCGAACTGGCGGCGATGACACCGGAGTCCGTCGTCGCCGGCGCGACCGAAGCCGAAATCGCCGAAGTCGGCGGTCGCGACTGTGCCCTCGAACTTGCCAGGGTGGGTTTGGCCTTCGGCCAGTCGGCGATCGCCAACGGCGTCGAACCGACGTCTATCCGGCAACTGCTCGACGACGGAACACTGGAACCGCTGACGTTGTGGACCCCGACCGACATGGTCCTCGACGCCGCCCCAGGGAGCGCCTGCCTCGGCCCGATCGACCTGCTCGCACGCTGACCGGACAAGCCCGAGTTGGCGAGCCCGAGTTGGCGAAGCCCGGCCAACAGGTCGAGTCGTCAGGCGAGGTTGCTGGTTCTCGGGTAGACGTCGTTCCGGTCGGTCATGATGTTGACCAGGTACGGGATCCCGCTGGCGAAGGCACGGTCCAGGGCCGCCCCGATCTGGTCGGGATGCGTGATCATCTCGCCACCGCCGCCGAGCGCGATCACCACCTCGTCGTAACGCGTCTCGGGCTGCAGGTCGCAAGCGACGTCCCACCCGTAGATGAACTGCATCGGGTGCTTCTCCAAGCCCCAGCAGCTGTTGTTGCCGACGATCATCACGATCGGCAGGTTGTGCCTGACCAGCGTGTCGATGTCCATCAAGGAGAAGCCGGCGGCGCCGTCGCCGAGGATCAACACGATCTGGGCCGCTGGCCGCACGACTCGCGCCGCAATCGCGTACCCCAAGCCATTACCGAGACAGCCGTACGGTCCCGTGTCCAACCAGCAGCCCGGTTCGAACGACTCGACGTACTTGCCCGCATACGACACGAAGTCGCCGCCGTCGCAGATCACGACCGCGTCCCGGTCCAAACGCTGGCGCAGCTCACCGTAGATCCGGGTCGGCTTGATCGATTCGCCGGCGGCGGTCAGCAACGGCGCCTCGGCGGCGATCTCGACCTGCTCGGCCGCACGGAGCTCTGTGATCCACGACGTGTGGTCGAGACGTTCACCGGCATAATCGCCAAGTCCGCCAAGCGTGACGGCGATGTCACCGGCGACCGTCAACACCTGGGCGTGTGTGGCCGTCTGTCCGACGGAGTCGACGACGTGCACGACCTCTGCCCCGCCGAAACGGCCGAAACCGACCCGGAAATCGAGCGGCGTGCCGATCACCACGACCAGGTCGGCCCGCTGTTTGAGCACGCCACGCGTGCGTAGGAAGGCGAGCGGATGATCGGCTGGCAACATTCCCCGTCCGAGGCCATTGAAAAAACACGGCACCCCCAACGCACCAGCCGCTGCGGCCAGCTCCTCCCAGGCGCCGTCCCAATAGGCATCGCTCCCGACGAGAAACGCCGGGCGTTGTGCCTGGGCGATCAACACCGCCAGTTCGACCACAAGGTCGGGATCGGGAGCGACCTTGGTCGCTGTGGCGCCGATCGGGACGTCCCCCTCACTCGGGCCGAACACATCGAGCGGGAAGTCGAGGAACACCGGGCCGCGATGCGCCGTAGCTGCGAGCCGGGCGGCGCCGTCGACTTGCCGGCCTGCCATCGTGGCCTCGGTCACGGTCGCCGCCAGCTTCGTGATCGGCGCCAACACGGGAACGTGGTCGAACTCCTGCAGCGAACCCGAACCCCAACGATGCTGTGGGGCGCGCCCGCCGAGTACGACGACGGGCGACCCGTTGAAGTGGGCCGACGTCACCGCCGAGATGCCATTCGTGACGCCGGGCCCTGCTGTCAACACCGCCAACCCCGGTCGGCGCGTCAGCTTGGCATACGCCTCGGCGGCGAACGTCGCCGACTGTTCGTGCCGAGTGTCGACGACTCGCATGGCTTGGTCGCGTGCCGCCTCGTACAACGGCCACACGTGACCTCCATTGAGCGTGAACATCACGTCGGTCCCGGACTCCAGCATCGCCGCCACCGCCTGCTGGCCGGCATGTCCGCCAATTGTGCGTGCACTTGCGCTTGTCATGCCCGAACAGTAGGTGGTCTCCGGCGATGACGGGTCCGATCGAGTTGGGCTATGGTCAGACCATCAGTCCGACGGACGATCAGGACTCGACGAACTCGGGAGACGATGTGGGGATTACCGGGATGAATCACGCCGTCTTGTACGTGCGCGATGCGCGACGACAGCAGCACTTCTACAGCGAAGTGCTCGGGTTCTCGACGGTGGTCGAGGAACCGAACGGAGGATTCGTGTTCATGCGCGGCCCCGACTCCTCGAATCACCACGACATCGCCTTCTTCACGATCGGCGGCCAGGCAGCCGACTCCGATGCCGGTCGAGGCACCGTCGGGATGTACCACATCGCGTGGGAGGTCCGCTCGCTCGCAGAGCTGGAGCAGATCCGGTCACGTCTGAGCGCCGCCAACTGCCTCGTCGGGGCGTCGGACCACGGGGCCAACAAGAGCCTCTACGCCAAAGACCCGGACGGACTCGAGTTCGAGGTGATGTGGCTGGTTCCCCGGGAAGATTGGGGCGACGAGGAGCACGAAGCGATCATTCGACCGCTCGATCTCGACGCCGAGCAGCGACGTTTCGCCCAAACCGCGCATGCTCGAACCGTGCATGCTCGAACCGTGCAGGGTCAAACCGTGCAAGGTCAAATCGTGCAGGGTCAAACCGTGCAGGGTCAAACCGTGCAAGGGGCCAAGACATGAGCGCCGGGTTCGAACCGATCACCCGCCAAACGATCACCGAACAGGTGCGCGCCCAACTCGTCGAGCGAATCGCCTCCGGTGAACTCGCCCCAGGTGTCGCCCTGCCGGCGGAACGAACGCTGTCCGAGCAGTTCGGGGTCGCCAGAACCTCGGTCAGAGAAGCGATGCAGGGTCTGATGTCACTCGGACTCGTGCAACGTCAGGGCAACCGGGTGCACGTCGTCGAACTCCTTCCGACGATCGCCATCGCCGACCCCGTCGACGCACGCGCCGACTCGCGTAAGGCGTTCGTGCGTCAACTGTTCGAAACCCGGCGGGTCCTCGAACTGCCGATCTTCGAACTCGCCAGCGAGCGGGCCTCCGACGAACAGCGCGAGGAGATATGCCGGGTCGCCAGCGAGTTCTGGGTTGGGATGCCGCTGCCGGAGTTCCGCAAACTCGACCGAAAGTTCCACACGACGATCACGGCGGCGTGCGGTAACCCGCTGTTGATGGAGGTCTACGGCAAGGTCGTCGATGCCCTCTTCCGTTCAGGTGAGTTCGAATCGTTGCTGTATGACGAAGCAAACCGGACACGCGTCGACCAACTCGTGGAGCGCTCGGTTCGGGAGCACCACGAAATCGCGGCGGCGTTCGTTCGCGGCAACCCGGTGGCGGTCCTGTCCGCGTCGGAACGTCATCTTGCCAATGTCGAGAGCCACATCGTCGACGAGTTGGTGTAGCCCGCGATGAACCTCACCCGTCAGTACTGCTACTTCTTCGAGGACGACAAGTTCGTCGAGACAAATCGCGACGGCTTTCGTCGCCGGGTCGTAACGGGCGACTCGCTGCAACTCTGCTTCTGGAGAATTCGGGGTGGCGCATCCGGGTCGTTCCTGCACCATCACGTCGAAAACGAGCAACTCGGGATCGTGGTGCGCGGCAAACTCGACTTCCGGATCGGCGACGACCCCGATGCTCAGGAACGCGTCGTCCTGAGCGAGGGTGAGGCCTACCTGGCACCCCGCTCCGTCTGGCACGGCGACTCGATCTTCATCGGAGACGACGAGTACGACGAATGCTGGATCCTCGACGTGTTCTCGCCACCTCGAACCGACCTCGCCGCGACTGGTGTGACCCCAACCGCTGGATCGCCAACTGACATGACCCCAACCGCCGGTGCCCGAATCGATCCTGCGAGGGAACGCTGACCATGTCCGATTGGAAAATGGCCGTCGACATCGGCGGCACCTTCACAGACCTCGTGCTGCTCGACGCTGCCTCCGGTCGGGTCGTGGTCGACAAGACGCTGACGACGCCGTCGGCTCCGCTCGATGGCGTTCGTCGCGGCGTTGCGGCACTGCTCGCCAAGGCCGGGGTCCGGCCGGTCGACATCACGGCGCCGATCGTGCACGCCACCACGCTGATCACCAACGCATTGATCGAGGGCAAGACCGGCCGCGCCGGCCTCGTCACCACCGACGGGTTCGGCGACACGCTGCTGATCCGTGATGAACACCGATACGACATGTACGACCTGCAAATCGAATTTCCCGAGCCACCGATCCCCCGCGACCGGACGTTCGAGATCGACGAACGCACAGGGGCCGAGGGCCGCGTGCTGCGCTGCCCGACCGACGAGGGCATGGCAGCGCTCGCCGACCAGCTCCGTGGTGCCAACGTCGAATCGGTGGCCGTCTGTTTCCTCAACAGCTACGTCAACCCGTCGAACGAACGGATCGTGGCGGAGTACCTGGTCCGCGAGCTCGGTGTTCCGGTGTGCATCTCCGGCGAGGTCTCGCCCCAGATTCGTGAATATCCACGCATGATCACGACCGCCTGCAACGCCGCCACCATGCCGGTGATCGGGCCGTACCTCGACGAGTTGCAGAAGTGGCTGTCGGCGGAGGGCTTCGGCGGATCAGTGCTGATGATGTTGTCGAACGGCGGTGTCGTTTCGGCCGATGACGCCGCCCGGTTCCCGATCCGGTTGGTCGAGAGCGGGCCGGCAGCCGGTGCCTTGGCCGGCTCATGGTTCGCGCGGCGAATGAACGAGGACCGCCTGCTGTGCTTCGACATGGGTGGCACGACTGCCAAGGCGTGCCTGATCGAACACGGCGACCCCGATCTCACCAACACGTTCGAGGTTGCCCGGATGTATCGGTTCAAGAAGGGCTCCGGCTTCCCGGTCTCGGTGCCGTCGGTGGATCTCGTCGAGATCGGTGCCGGCGGCGGATCGCTGGCGCGTGTGGATCAGTTCGGTTTGCTCAAAGTTGGGCCGGAGTCGTCGGGCGCCGACCCTGGTCCGGCGTGCTACCGCCAGGGCGGCACCGAACCCGCCGTCACCGATGCCGACGTCCTGCTGGGCATGGTCGACCCTGACGGATTCCTCGGTGGTGACATGCCGCTCGATGCGGGCGCCGCCCTCGACGCGGCGACAGCCGTCGCAGCTCGGCTCGGCCTCTCCCCGATCGATACGGCGTCCGGCATCCATGAGGTCGTCAACCAGAACATGGCGGCGGCGGCCCGGATGCACGCAGTCGAGCAGGGCATCGATCTGCGTGGAGTCACGGTGCTGGCGTTCGGAGGCGCCGGGCCGGTGCACGCCTGCGGTGTTGCTGATCTCTTGGAATCCGACAAGGTCGTGTTCCCGGTCAACGCCAGTGTGCTGTCGGCGTTCGGGACACTCGTCTCGCCGGTCCGGATCGACCTCGCCCGATCGATGGTTCGCAGTCTCTCGGCGATCGATGCCGCCGACCGTGATCGCCTGCTCGACGAGTTGCGCGATGAGGGGCGACGGGTCCTCCTGGCGGCGGGCGTTCCCGATCACGCCGTGACGTTCCGGTACGGCCTCGACGTGCGTTACACGGGTCAGGGCAACGAGGTCACGGTTTGGGTCGGAGAGGGCGACGCGTGGCTCGCTACCGATGACGAGGTGCGCCAACGTTTCGAGTCGGAGTATCGCCGGATCTACGGCCTGACGATTCCCGACGTCAGTCTGCAGGCAGTCACCTGGCGGCTTTCGGCGGTGTCCGCCAGTGAGACATTCGAACCGCACATCGTCGCCACCGGAACCGGCGCTGTTCCGAAGCGTCGCCGCCCGGTCGTCTTCACGCGCGGCAGCGACGCGCATGACGTCGACGTGTACGACCGGTCGTCACTCGGCGCCGGTGACCAATTCTCTGGGCCGGCAATCGTCGAAGAGCGCGAAACGACCGTCGTGATCCGCCCCGGCTGGAACGTCATCGTCGGAACCGATGGCTCCCTGATCGCCACCCGCCCCCAAGGAGCCCCCGAATGACCGGTTTGTGTCAGCACATACGACGTCCCAGGGCTTTGTTGCTGACACAATGCGATGGGGGTGGGGAGTAGTGGGGGGGTTGTTCGATTCGGTTGAACTCGAGATCTTGTGGCAGTCGCTGATCTCGACGGTCAACGAGCAGGCCAGGGCACTCCAGCGGGCCGCCTTCAGCCCGATCGTTCGCGAGGCAGGTGATCTCGCCAACGCCGTGTTCGACCGTCGCGGACGGATGGTGGCGCAGGCCGTCACCGGAACGCCGGGTCACATCAATTCGCTGGCGATCGGCGCATCGAGCATGCTCGACGAGTACCCGATCGAAACCCTCCAGCCCGGCGACGTGCTGATCACCAACGATCCGTACAAGACGGCAGGTCAACTGCTCGACGTGACAGTGCTCGTCCCGGCATGGCGCAACGGCAGCGTGATCGCCCTGTTCGGATCGACGATCCATCACACCGACGTCGGCGGCTACGGGATCGGGGCAGGCGGTCGCGACTGCTTCGAGGAGGGTCTCTGGATCCCGATCTGCAAACTGATGAAGCAGGGCCAACGCAACGACGACGTCTGGAAGTTCATCCTCTCCAACGTGCGTCAGCCCGACCACATGGCTGGTGACCTCCATGCCCAGATGGCCTCGGGAGAGGTCGGCGCTCAGCGGCTGACCGCGCTGTGCGACCAGCACGGTCTCGGCGATATCGAGGCGCTCGCCGACGAGATCATCACTCGTTCCGAAGACGCCACCCGCGCCTCGATCCGCGCCCTCGCCAAAGGAACGTACGACGCGTCGGCCGTGCTCGATCTTGCAGACGGCAGCCGGATCGACATCGTCTGCTCGATCCAGGTCGATCCCGATGCCGGCGAGATCACGGTCGACTACGCCGGGAGTTCCCCCGCCAGCCCGTGGGGCATCAACGTCGTCAAGAACTACACCCACGCCTACACCACCTTCACGGTGCGGTCGGTACTCAACCCCGACATCCCCAACAACCACGGCAGCCTCGCCCCGATCAAGGTCGAAGCACCGGAGGGCTCGATCGTCAATGCCGTTCGTCCGCAGCCGGGCACCGCCCGCCACGTGGTCGGGATGTTCCTGCCGAACGCGTTGTTGAAAGCGCTCGCTCAGATCGAACCGACTCGGGCAATGGCGGAGGGTTCTGGCGCGGTTTGGACGATGCAGGTCAACGGCAATCACGACGACGGCTCACCGTTCATCACGGCGATGTTCACCTACGCGGGAGGCGTCGGCGGACGTTCCCAGAAGTCCGGGCTCGATGCCTGTTCGTACCCGACCGGGGTGTCGGCGGTGCCGATCGAGGTCGTCGAAGCGTCGGCCCCGATCCGATTCCGCCGCAAGCAACTGCGCCAGGGCTCCGGAGGTCGTGGAGCGCAACGCGGTGGACTCGGCCAAACGATCGAGTTCAGCGTCGACACCACGAGACCGTGGCAACTCAACGCCGTCACCAGCCGGCTGGCATTCGCACCGGAGGGGATCTTCGGTGGTGAGGCCGGCGAAACAGGAAAGTTCTCGGTCAACGGCGAAGCGGTCACGACGCAGGCGAGGATCACGCTGCAACCCGACGACGTCGTGCGATTGGATCTGCCGGGCGGCGGCGGCTACGGAGCCGCAGGCGCGTGAGCTGGCCGGGGGCGATCACCTTCGCCTCGGCGTGGCAGCGCGCCGTTGCCGAACGCGGCGCCGCCCCCTTTCTCACGTTCGAGGCGCCGGACGGCACCGTGACCGACTGGACGTACGCCGGGTTCGATCGGGTGGTGGCACGGATGGCGACGGAACTCGTGAGCCACGACGTCGGTCCCGGCACGTCGGTGCACCTCGCGCTCACGAACTGCCCGACGTTCCTCGCGGTCTGGATCGCAGCCAACCGGCTCGGGGCGTGGATCGTGCCCAGCGACCCGATGGGGCGCACCCCCGAGCTCGTCGATCACATCGACCGAACTCGACCGGTCGTGGGTTTCTGCGCTCGCGACCGAGCAGACCGGTACCGACCGGCCGCCGGCTCGATTCCCCGGTTCGAGATCGACGAGACCGATGCCGTGCTCGACTGGCTGCCAGCAGCAGGGCTCACCGACTGGCCGGAACCAGCGCTCACCGATCGGGCTGCGGTGATGTTCACCAGCGGCACTACCGGACGCCCGAAAGGCGTCGAGATCACGCAGGCCAACTATGCCTTCACCGGGGCCACGATGGCGGCCGCCGCCGAGTTGAAGCCACACGATCGGCAGATCGTCGTGCTGCCGCTGTTCCACGCCAACGCCCAGTACTACTCGGTCGCGTCGGCGATCTGGGTCGGCGCCAGCGTGGCGCTGGTCCACACGTTCTCGGCGAGCGGCTTCCTCGCCCAGGCGGCTCGACACGAGGCGACCTGTGCCAGTTTGTTCGCGGCGCCGTTACGGATGATCCTCGCACGAGGCGGCCCGGTCGACGGATTGCACCTTCGGCATTGCTGGTACGCCCAGAACATCAGCGATGCGCAGTACGCCACGATCGCCTCGTGGTTCGGATGCGCGCCGCGTCAACTGTATGGCATGACCGAGACGATCCCTGCCGTGCTGACCGATCAGATCACGGAGCCATGCCCGGATTCGATGGGATTCGTCACGGTCGGTTGCGAGGTCGATGTCCAACGCCCAGACGGGACGTCGGTGTCGCCGGGCGAAGAGGGTGAACTCGTCGTCCGCGGCGAACCGGGGATCACGCTGTTCGCCGGCTATCTCGATGACCCGGTGACGACGGTTGCGAGCTATCGCAACGGATGGTTCCTCACCGGCGACCGGGCGACTCGTGACGGTGCCGGCCGTCACCGCTTCGTGGGGCGTCGGAGCGACGTGCTCAAAGTGGCGGGCGAGAACGTCAGCACGGTCGAGGTCGAACAGTGTCTGGCGGCACATCCGATGGTGCTCGAAGCGGCCGTCGTCGGTGCGCACGACCCGATCCGAGACGAAGTGCCCGTCGCCTTCGTGGTTTCCGCCGACCCCGACAATCCGCCGAGCGCCGACGAGTTGATGGCGTGGGCCGAGCAGCGACTCGGTCGGGCAAAACGGCCACGCGAGATCACCTTTCTGGCCGAGTTGCCGCGCACGAGCGTCGGCAAGATCCGTAAGTTCATGCTCCGCGAACCGGTCGATGGGTGAGCAGACCGTGACCCGCCAGACCGTCACCCGCCAGACCGTGACCCGCCAGACCGTGACCTGCCAGACAAGCAAGGGAGACCACCCATGAGCTCGATCCTCACCGATGATCTACTTGCCGCCCTCGACGCGTCCGTCACGACCGTCGCAGTGGCGCGCACGATGCCACCCGAGGTGTACACGTCCGATGAGTTCCTGCGGTTCGAGTACGACGCATTGTTCGCTCACGAGTGGTTGTGCGTCGGACGCGCCGACCAGATCCCGCAGCCAGGCGACTGGTTCACGGTCACGATCGCCGATGAACCACTGATCGTCGTGCGCGACAAGGCCGGTGCGATCAACTGCCTGTCGGCGGTGTGCCAGCACCGGGCGATGCAGATCTGCGACGGGCACGGCAACGACACCACGTTCAAATGCCCATATCACCACTGGAACTACGGACTCGACGGCCGCCTGCTCGGTGCACCGGCGATGGAACGCACCGAAGGCTTCGAGAAGTCGGAATACCCGCTGCCGCGCATGCTGGTGGAGCAATGGCAAGGGTTCGTGTTCGTCAACATGGATCCGCAGGCCGCGCCGCTGGCCGGCACGTTCTCCGCCTATGAACCGTTCATCGCCAACTATGACCTCGCCGACGCGGTGTGCCCCGGCACGTTCACATTGACCGACCTTCCGTGGAATTGGAAGGTGATGTTCGAGAACTTCAACGACGGGTATCACGCCAACCGGTTGCATCAGTTCGTGCAGGACTTCTGTCCGAGCAACATGTCGGAGTTCCCGGTCGCCTGGGATCCGTCGTCGAACGTGATCTTCCGAACGTCGGGTTACACGCACATCGACGGCGGCTTCAACGCCACCCACCGCACGATCATGCCGTTGTTCCCCCGACTCACCGAACAGGACCGGATGCGTTCGACGTTCGCGTTGATGCCACCGACGCTCTGCTTCGGCACCGCGCCCGATCAGTGCTTCTTCTTCCTCGTGCGCCCGAAGACAGCGGGAACGATCGATGTCGAGATCGGCTACCTGTTCCATCCCAGCGCCCTCGACGACCCGTTGTTCGAACACAAGCTGGCGCTCTCGGATGCCGGCGTGCAGGTGTTCGTGCGCCAGGACCAAGATGCCACCGCCAAGGTGCAGCGTGGATTGCGGTCGCGCTTCGCCACCCGTGGGAGGTACTCCTGGCAAGAGGAGAGTCATGTCCAATTCAATCGCTGGCTGGTTGACCGGTATCGCCGTGATTGGCCGCGACGCGACCGAACAACCAGCCGCACGCTGCGGGTGGTCGGCGAGTAGGGATGCAATCCCGGCGACGATCGTTCTGTGTTCGTTCGGTCGTGCGAAACCGCCTACAGTGACGATCGTGGTCTGACCATCAGTCCGAAACGACTGCGTCCACATCGATCACGTTGCGATCAGCCAGGTTCAGTCCGAACGACATACCGTCCGAAACGACATCAGGGGGAATGCTCACATGAACACTCGAATTACCAGTCGAACCGTCGGCCGAAGGCGCGTGCTCGGTGCGCTCGCCGTGTTGACGCTGGTCGCCGCGGCATGCGGCGACGATGAACCAGCAGCCGGCAGCACCGAATCAGCCACCGCGTCAACGGGGGATTCGGCAACGGTCACCGAACCACCGACAGAGTCGTCCAGTTCGGCCTCGACACCCGACACCGATCCGCCCGCCACCGAGCCCCCGACCACCGACGCGCCGATCGAGGCCAGCGCGCTCGACACCAACGGCGACGGCAAGGTCGTGTTCGGGATCGCTGCCGCCGGCCCGGCCGACGACGGTGCCTACTACCAAGCAGCAGTCGATGCCGCCAGGCAGATCTCTTCAGACAACGGATTCGAGGAGCCGATCGTTGTCGACAACATTCAGGCTGCCGACGCAGCCACGGCGATCGGTGACCTCGCGGAGCAAAGTGTCGACGTGATCATCGTCGGCGCCTCGGAGATTGCGGAACCGCTCCCACAGCTGATCGCCGAGTACCCCGACGTGTTCTGGTACTGCAACTGCGGCGCCGGTTTCCCGGAGAATCCTGGACTTGCCCAGAGCACCGACGACGGCGCAGAGATCAGCTACACCGCCGGCTACGCGACCGGCCTCAAGCTGCAGGAGAAGGGCGGCGACTCGGTCGTGTTCATCGGCTGCTGTGACCTCGGCTTCGAGAAGCAGGCCTACATGGCGTTCGAACTCGGGCTCAAGGCAATCGACGAGGCGTTCACGTTCACCTACGTGCCGACCGGCGACTTCCCATTCGACTTCGACAACACCGCCAACGCAACTGCGGCCCTGCAGACTGCGATCGACAATGGGGCCGACGCGGTCTACCCGTACCTCGGTGGTGCTCACCGACCCGTGGTCCAGGCCGCCAACGAGGCTGACCTGATCACGATGAGCGCCGGCTCGTCAACGGTCTGCTCGGATACCGAGGAGCTCAACTACGACATCGCCGTCCAGTTCGACGGCGGCGACTACATCAGGGCAGTCATGGGCTCGATCGTCGACGGCTCCTTCGTCGAGGGTTCTGTCAAGCAGTTCAAGGTCGGTATCGACCCAGAACCGGGAGCCCACATCTGCAACGCCACCGCCGAGCAGCAGGAGGCGATGGACGACATCTACGCCCAGATCGGCAACGGTGATTTCGCCGCCAAGTTCGGCGAAATCGCCGGGATCGCCTTCTCAGGCGGCTGACCGACCCTGTGACCACGACGGGACGTGACGCGGGTGGGGGGCACAACTCCCCGCCCGCCGTCGAATTGATCGGGATCACGAAGCGGTTCGGCGCCGTGATGGCGTGCGATCGCGTCGACCTCACCTTGCTGCGCGGCAGGATTCACGGGATTCTGGGGGAGAACGGCGCCGGCAAGTCGACGCTGATGAAGGTGCTGATCGGGCTGGTCCTGCCCGACCACGGCGAGATCCTGCTCGACGGACGACCGGTGCAGATTCATGATCCCATCGAAGCCGCCGCCCACGGGATCGGCATGGTGCACCAACACTTCTCCTTGGTCGAAGCGTTGACCGTGTGGGAGAACGTGGCCCTCGGCGACGTCGGTCGACTCGACCCGAAGCGTGTTCGCGCCAGGGTCGCCGAGATCAGCGAGCAGTACGGTCTCTCGATCGACCCCGACGATCGCATCAGCGATCTGCCGGCAGGCATGCGTCAACGTGTCGAGATCATCAAATGCCTTCGCCGCGACCCGCAGGTGCTCGTGTTCGACGAGCCGACATCCGTGTTGTCACCCGCCGAGTCGGAGTTCTTGTTCGGGGCCTTGCGTCGTGTGGTCGAAGACGAGGGGAAGGCCGTCGCCCTGGTCAGCCACAAACTCGGCGAGGTGATGGCGGCCACCGACGACATCACGATCATGCGAGATGGCAAGGTGGTCGAATCGCTCGTGTCGGCCGATTCGGACGCGCCTACGCTGGCACTGGCGATGGTCGGTCGTGCGGTCACGTTGCGGGGTGACGCGCTGGCCACGTCGATCTCGAACGAATCGGCGGTCGGCGACCGGCACGACCGGGCTTCACTACCCGCCCTCGCCATCTCCGGTGCGTCCGTCCGTGGGCGTGACGGACGTACCCTGCTCGACGACTTGTCACTCGAGGTTCACGCCGGCGAGATCGTCGGTGTCGCCGGCGTGGAGGGCAACGGGCAGCGGACGCTGGGGGACGTGCTGTCGAGCCTCGTCAGGCTCGACTCCGGCACGATCAAGGTGCTCGGTCGCTCCGTGACCACTGGCAAGGCCGGCGCGATGGCTAGAGCCGGTGTCGCCGTGATTCCCGAAGACCGTCACGCCTCCGGTTGCGTGCTCGATTTCTCGGTTGCCGAAAACATCTTCATCGCCGACCCGCAGCGCGTCGCCCGCCACGGCCTGATGGACCGGAATGCGATGACAGAACGCGCAGACGCGTTGATCGAGCAGTTCTCGATCACCTGCGCGGGTTCCGAAGCGCCGATGTGGTCGCTGTCGGGCGGCAATCAGCAACGGGTCGTGTTGGCGCGTGAACTCTCGCACGGCCCACGTGTGCTCGTGGCCGCGCAACCGACCCGCGGGCTCGACGTCGGCGCGATCGAATACATGTCCGAGCAACTCCGGCTCGCCGCCAGGTCTGGCGTCGGCGTGCTGTTGATCTCGACCGAACTCGACGAGGTGATCGACCTGGCTGACCGGATCATCGTGATCTCCGCCGGCAGGATCGTCGGGGAACAACTTCGTGGCGCCGTCGATCTGGAACGACTCGGCCTGATGATGACCGGAGTCGTCCCGGCGTGACCGATCTCAGTACCAGCGGCAGCACGATCGACGAGGAACCAGCCGAAATCGCCGCACAAGCGCGGCAACGCTCGCGTTACGGCGTCACCGGCGAGGTGATCGGGTTGTACGTCGTGTGCATCTTCGGCGCGCTCGCGCTGGCGGCGATCCTGGTGGCGGCGACCGGCGGCTCGTGGACCGCCGTCTACACGGCGATGCTCGACGGCAGCCTGCGCAAACCCGGCCGGATCGGTTTGACGCTCGGCGTCGCGACACCGATGTTGATGGTTGCACTCGGCACGATCGTCAGCGGCCGGGCGGGACTCGTCAACATCGGTCAGGAGGGTCAGCTCGTGATCGGCTCGTGCTTCGCCGCGTTCTTCGCCGACCGATTGGCGGGCCCGGGTCCGTGGGTGCTGATCAGTTCACTCGTGCTCGGTGCTGTCGGCGGCGCGATCTGGGCAGGCATCGCCGGTGTGCTGCGTTATTGGCGCAAGGTTCCAGAAGTGCTCAGCACGTTGTTGATGGGCGCGATCGCCGCCAATCTGATGGGGTTCGGGCTGCGTCACGAATCACTCCTGTTGGCACCGGCCGAGGGACGCGCCAACCGCAACCAGGTCAGCCAACCGCTGCCCGAGGACACCCGGATTCCGCGTGTGACGTGGTTCGGCAACGAGTTCCCGATCTCGGCGATCGTCGCCGTCACGTTGGCAATCCTCGTGTCGATCATCCTGACCAGGTCGGTGATCGGATTCCGATTACGGATGCTCGGACGCAATCCGGGTACGGCCCAACGGGCCGGGGTCGACGAACGCAAGTACGGGCTCGGGGCGATGCTGATATCCGGCGCCTTCGCCGGGCTGGCAGGAGGCGTGATGCTGACCGGCGGCGACTTCGGGAACTACCAACTCGTCGCCAACTTCGGTGCAGGGATCGGCTTCGCCGGCTTACTCGCGGCGCTCGTCTCACGCCAGCGGGTACTCGTGGCGATCTTCGTGGCGTTCGTCTTCGGTTGCCTACGAACGGGTTCAGGCTTCCTTCGAGCGACCGGGATTTCGGGGCGGATCGCCGACGTCGTCCAGGGTCTGTTGGTGCTCTCGTTGTTGTTGCCACCCGCATTGCTGTACATCCGGGAGCGGCGCAGGGCGCTGGCGGCGACGAGTTCGCGGGTCTGATCGATGAACGATTTCTTCAACGCTCTCGGCCATATCGCCAACAACGAAAGTGCCTACCGCAACGCCGTGATTGCAGCCGTCGTGCTGCTGCTCGCGGCATCGGGCGAACTCGTCGCCGAGAAGGCGGGCACGATCAACATCTCGTTGGAAGCGATGATGCTGGCCGGCGCCTTTGCCGGCGCGGTCGGGATGCACACGGTCGACAGTGTGTGGTTGGCGCTCCTGTTTGCGATGCTCGCCGGACTGATCGTGGCGTGGCTACAGGCCAACATGAGTCATCGATTGCCGGCGGATCAGTTCGTGGTCGGGCTCGTGCTCAACGTCCTGGTACTCGGTCTGGTCGGGTTCCTGACGAGTGAGATCGAGCCCGATTCACATGTCGTCGATCGAGTCGAGATCCCGTTGCTGTCGAAGATCCCGCTGCTCGGTCCGGCGTTGTTCGACCAGCCCTGGGTGTTGTACCTCGCATACCCGATGGTGCCGCTGATCTGGTGGTTGATCTACCGCACCCGTTGGGGTCTCGAAGTGCGGGCGATCGGTGAGGACCCGAACGCCGCCGATGTGTCGGGACTCAACGTCAACAAGTTGCGGCGCCAGACGATCTATCTCACCGGGATGACCGCCGGTTTGGCCGGCGGGTACTTCCTGTTCGCTCGCGCCGGCAAGTTCGAGGATTCCCTGATCGGAGGACGTGGCTACATCGCGATTGCGGCGGTGATCTTCGGCGGCTGGACGATTAAGGGAACCGTCGGCGGATGCCTGCTGTTCGGGCTCGTCGGCTCGTTCGTACTGACGATTCCCTCGCTCGGCTACCAGTCGATCGATCCATCGTTCCTGGCGATGGCACCCAATGTCGTGACGCTGTTGGCGATGGCCGCGTTCGCATCGCGCGTGCGGCAACCCTCGGCGTTGGCGCGACCCTTCATCCGCGGTTTGAAGTGAGTGATCGACGTTGAATTCGGTGATCGAGGAGTTGCGATGAAAGCGATGCTGTACTGCCGGCCAGGTGGCACCGAGGTGTTGGAGTACATCGACGTCGCCGACCCCGAGGCCGGGCCGGGCGACGTGGTCGTGCGAGTCGAAGCGTGTGCGCTCAATCGGCTCGACGTGGTACAGCGCAACGGCTGGTATCAGCTGCCCGGTTTCTCGCTGCCGCACATCGCCGGGATGGACGTCGCCGGGACCGTGATCGCCGTAGGAGCGTCCGTGACAACGGTCCACGTCGGCCAGCGCGTCGTGATCGATCCGTCGCTGGCGGGAGTCGCCGACGATTCCAAGTTGGCCGGACGCGGGGATCTCTACGGTGAGCTCGGGGTGATCGGCGCCAATCAGGACGGCGGATACGCAGAGCTGTGCCTCGTTCCTGCCTCGCATGTCTACGCCGTCCCGGATGACATGCCGATCGCGCACGCTGCCAGCTTCCCGACCTGCTATCTCACCGCATCCCATGCCCTGTTCGACGCAGGCCGGCTGACGGTGGGCGAGACCGTGTTGATCCACGCCGCCGGCGCCGGTGTGTCGGTGGCGGCGATCCATCTCGCCAAACATGCCGGCGCCACGGTGCTGGCAACCGCCGGAACGGACTCGAAGTGCCAACGGGCACTCGATCTCGGAGCCGATCACGTCCTCAACAATCGCACCGGCGACGTCGTTGCCTGGGCGCGCCGCATCACCAACGGCGCCGGGGTGCGGATGGTGCTCGATCACGTCGGCACAGCGCTGTTCGGGCCGTCGCTGCTGGCGATCGGGATCCGTGGACGGCTGGTGAACTGCGGCAATTCCTCGGGTGACACGGCGACGATTCCGTCACTCGGGTACGTGTTC
>JAYVFI010000041.1:0-47949 GCA_043773365.1 Ilumatobacteraceae bacterium | reverse complement strand
CGACCGTGCCGTTCGCCATCCAGTTGCCACCGATCTGCAGGTTGCGTTCCGGGTTCCAACTGTGGAGTGTGAATTCGCTGGGGGCAGTCGAGATTCGTTCGAGGATCAACTCCCTCGGGAATCGGACACGCAAGGCGACCTCGTCGACGTCGGCTCCGGCGTCACGGAGCATGCTGCGAGCTTCGCCGTCCCAGATGTCCATCCCGATTCGTTCGAGGATCGTCAGCGATGCCTCGTGGATCCCCTCGAGTTCGTCAGCCGAGACGACTTCCGTCGGCCGGAACCGCATCCGGGGTTGCACCGACGGACGCTGTTGGGGGACGACGCTGCGTGGCGCGGTGTCACGTCCTCGCCTTCGTCGGCCACCTTCGTCGGTCATCTCGCGAACACTAGCCGGTTTTGACAATTCACAGTACGGTTGTACCAGCTAATCCGAGCTTGCCGGGAAGTAGTGTGTGATCCAGCAACAATGGCCAGCAGGGACGGCTGGCAGGGCGAGTAGGGGAGGACAGTGAGCGGGCGAACTCGGTTGACCGTCGAAGTGCCGACGGTCATGGTGACTGGTGTCTTCGCGGCCGTCTACCTCGCGGTCGTCGTCAACCATCGTTCGATCCCTGGACCGTTGCTGCTGATCGCTTTGGTCGTGCTCGGGGGATGGCACATGTCGATCCAGCACGAGATGATCCACGGCCACCCCACAAGCTGGTCGCCGGTCAACGTGGCGCTCGGGTTCATCCCGCTGCCCCTCTGGCTGCCGTTCATGCGCTACCGCGATTCGCACCTGGCGCACCACCTCGCCGACCTCACGCACCCGCAGCGCGACCCCGAGTCGTTCTACCTGATGCCTGACGACTGGCAGGCGAAGCGGGCGATCGGCCGCGTGTACGTGCTCGTGCTGCGCACATTGGCCGGCCGGCTGACGCTCGGTGCGATTCGCGGAATCGTGAAGTACCTGCTGAGCGAGGCCGTGAGCTGCTCGCGCTCCCGGCGGGTCGCCACGATCTGGATGTGGCACATCGCCGCCAGCGTCGGGTTGTGCTGGTTCCTGTTCGTGAAACTCGAAGTGTCGGTTCTGATCTACGTGTTGGGTTTCAGCGTGGGTGGATACTCGCTCACCCTGTTGCGTTCGTATGCCGAGCACTGCGCCGTCGACTCCGGCACGAAATCGGCCGTCATCCTGGCCAGCCCTCCGGTCGCACTGTTGTACCTCAACAACAACTTGCACCACACCCATCACGCTCGCCCGGGCACCGCCTGGTACGACCTGCCTGCGCTGCATCGATCGATGGGGAGTGACGAGATCGCCGCCGCCGGTGCCGGGTTGTATCCGGGCGGCTACCTCGAGGTCGTTCGGCGCAACCTGTTCCGACCATTCGAGCGACCCGACTACCACTTGGTCGACGTCTGAACGTTCTGAACGTCCTGAACGTTCTGCTGGCGCGATCGTGTGCGCAGCGCACCAGATGACGCCAGCAGACGGCGACGACGGTGTGTGTGGCCGGTCGCATCGGGACGTTCGGCTCTGACGCCACCTGCTCGCCGGCGCGACGCTGAAGGCGTCAATTGGGAAGGAGTTGCCATGACACCTTCGATGCTCGACCGTCATGACTTCTCGTGGTTGCAGGAGCATGCCCATGAGTGGGTCGACGCCGGACTGATCTCACCCGATCAGGCCGGAGCGATCGGACAATACGAACTCGGCGAGAGTGCGGCGTCGAGCCGGCGGCTCAGCATCGGGGCAGAAGTCGCTGCCTACCTGGGCAGCATGTTGGCGCTGATGAGCGGGGCGGTCGTCATCTCGCAACAGTGGAACGACATGGGGATCGTCGGTCAAGTCGCGATCGGTGTCGCGCTGGCGGTTGTCGGGTTCGTTTCCGGCGCGCTCTTGATCCGCCAACAGGAACCCGGCACGGCGCGCCTGGCTTCGTTCCTGTGGGTGATCGGCACCGGCGGTGTGGTCGTCGCCGTGAGTGCGGTGCTCGAGCAGGCGGTGCTCAATCCCGAGAGCTGGAACGTCGTGCTCGTCGGCGTGCCGATCTTCGGTATCGGGCTGGCGTTGTGGAGGAACCTGGATCGCCCGCTGCAACTGCTGACGACGCTCGTCGGTGCTGGTGCGATCATCGGAGGGCTGGCCGGCGTGGTCGACGCCCCGGTGTGGGCCGCCGGAATCGGTGTCTGGGCGGCGGGAATCGGCGCCGGGCTGCTGGCCCGTCGTGGCGATCTGCGACCGACCCTCGTGGCGTTGGCGGCGTCCGCCATCGTGGCGATGATCGGCGGCGGGATGATCAGCGATCTCGACGAGCGAGTCGGCCCCGGGATTGCCGCCCTGACCGCAGCGCTGATCGTGTTCGTGGCGTTGCACGATCGGCTCATGCCGTTGCTGGTGATCGGTGTCGTCGGCTTCCTGATCGCCACGCGAGCGCTGCTCTCGACCACGTTCACGGGACCGTTCGCGTCGATCGTGGTGACCCTGATCGGGTTGGCGATCGTGGTCGTCGCAGTGGCCAGGCCGATCCGCTCCCGGCCAGACTCCGGGCCGGACGAGCGGTAGCTCGTCGTTGTCGGATTGATTGCCGGAATGACCGGCAGGGTGCATTTCGCCCGGCAGTTGCTCGAACCCGATTGCTAGCGTCGTCGAGATGGTCGCCGGGTCGTCGGGATGGAGCGTTGGGCGGTTCCAACGACTCGACGCCGCGTTTCGGGCAGGGGACTTGGCGACGCTGCGAGAGGAACTCGGCCGGCTCGACGGCTTCCCGAACGTGATTGCAGATCAGGCGATGGGTTCGTGCTTGACCTACGCGATCTACCACAGTCCGATCGCGTTGATCAGCGGCCTCCTGGAAGCGGGAGCCGATCCGAACTGGCCTGACGACGACGGATTTCCACCACTGATCGCGGCGCTGTTCTGCTCGGTCGCCTCACCGGGGGCAACCGTGCGAACCGACGTTCATCAACTCGTCGAACTGCTCCTCGCCCATGGTGCCGACCTGACCCAGCGTGGGGTCAACGACTACACGCCGCTGCACGTCGCCGCAGGGCACGGTGATCTCGTGGCAGTCGACATGCTGCTCGCCCATGGCGCCGATCCCAACCAGCGGACCCGGATCGACGAACTGGAAACCGCCCTCGAGGTTGCCGTTGCGGCAGGGCACCCCGATGTCGTCGCGCGGCTGGAGCCGCTGACCGCAGATCCCGGCTGGGAGACGGCGTCCGAGTTCGGCAACGTCGACGAACTGCGACGCCTCCTTGCAACCGGGCAAGATGTCGATTCCCGAGATCGATACGGTCAGACGGCGCTGATGCGAGCCGCTCATGGCGGCCATTCCGACGCCGTCGATTGGCTGATCGCTCATGGCGCCGACCTCGATCTCACGGCCAAGCACAACCTCAGCGCGCTGATGCTGGCAGTCGTCTCGGGTCACCCAAGGATCGCCCGGGCGCTCGTGAAGGCCGGCGCCGATACCACGATCTCCGGCAGCGGCGCTCCTGGGTTCCAGCACCGAACCGCGGCAGACCTCGCCGATGAACGCGGCGACAAGCGGCTCGCCGCGTTCATTCGTTCCAATGCCCGACAGACCTGACCCGGACAGACCCGGCCGTGCCTGTCCGGGCCGGTGCGCCGATCGCCCTCGACATGCGATGATCGCGAGTCGCAGCGTGATCGGTGAGGCGAGCAATGTCGACGCTTGAACTCGAGGGTGTGAACAAGATCTACCCCAACGGGGAGTGGGCAGTACGCGAGTTGGACCTCGTGATCGGCGAGGGCGAATTGCTCGTCATCGTTGGCCCCTCCGGCTGCGGAAAGACGAGCCTGTTGCGGATGGTTGCCGGCCTGGAGAGCGTCACCGCCGGTGACATCTTGATGGATGGCGGGCGCGTCAACGACGTTCCGACCAATGAGCGAGACATCGCGATGACGTCCCAGCAGTACTCGTTGTACCCGAACCTGACGGTCGCGGACAACATCGGCTTCCCGTTGAAGATCGACCGGGTCGACAGGGCGACCCTGGAGCGAAGGGTCGCCGAGGTCGCCGGAGTCCTGCACCTCACGGACGTTCTCGATCGGCTGCCCGCCCGGCTGTCAGGCGGACAGCAACAACGCGTCGCGATGGGTCGTGCCATCGTGCGCGACCCACGGCTGTTGCTGATGGACGAACCGATGTCGAACCTCGACGCCAAGCTGCGGACGGAGACCCGGTCCGTGATCATCGGGATCCAGCGCAGCCTCGGCGTGACGACGATGTACGTCACGCACGACCAGGTCGAAGCGATGGCGATGGGCGATCGGCTGGCGGTGATGCGCAGCGGCCGAATCGTGCAGTGCGGCCGGCCGATCGACGTCTATGAAGCACCGAACAGCATCTTCGTCGCCACGTTCATCGGGGCGCCGGCGATCAACGTGATCAAGGCAACGGTGGTCATGTTCGACGATGCCCTCGCGCTGCGGATCGGATCCCACCACGTAACCCTTGGCGATCAGGCATTGCGACGGCTCCCGTTGATTCGCCAGATGGTCGGTCAGGCTGTCGGCCTGGGGGTTCGACCCGACGCACTCCTCCAGGACCCAGCCGGCCCCTTGCAGCTGAGTGTGTTGTCGACGGAACACGACGAGCTCGCCAAGTTCGTGCAACTCGAAATCGATGCACCCGCGGTCACGTGCACCAACGATCGCGTCGTCGTCGAGGATCGTCCCAGTTCGACGATCGTGATGTCCGTCAAACCCACGGTCGTCCTGAGCCTCTGGGTGCCCTTGCGCGTCGACATCGACACCACCAGAATCCATCTCTTCGACCTCTCGACCGGAGACTCGATCGGGAGAGCCTGAGTCCTGTGGAGTCAGGGTGACGACGATCGCATCATGATCAGCCGATCGATCGGTCAGGTGAACCACGCCGACCGGTGCACACGTGCGGTTGCCGTTACGAGCCCCGAACACGCGAGGTCGACGTCGGGGCTGTGACACGATCATGGCAGTAAGGTCGCCGGCGTGGCTCGAACTGCCGATCCGAAACTGCGACTCGACCTGCTCGACCGGGTCGTTGCCTATCTCGTCGCCAACGGTCTTGCCCAGACGACCTTGCGTCCGATGGCGAAGGAGTTGGGTGTCAGCATCAACCGACTCGTTCACCACTTCGGCTCGAAGGACGAACTGGTCACATCCGCCCTCGAGCGTGCGATCGATCAACAGGTTGCAGTCCAGGCCGGGTGGATCCGCCGCGATCCGACGATCACGCAGATCGGCCTGTACCGCAAGTGGTGGCGATGGGTGACGGCCAGCCCGGCCAACCTCGGGATGGTTCGATTGAATTACGAGGCGGCCGCGCTCGACACGCGTGTCACCGGGCTGGCCGGCGAAGTACGCGCCGACCAGATCGGCGTGTGGCGTCACGACATCGAACTGCGCCTGCTGAGCGAAGGGTTGAGCGCCGAGCGGGCGTCGACGCAGGCGTGCCTGATGAAGGCCACCTTGACCGGCCTGATCATGGACCTCCTGGCGACCGGTGAGAGGAAACGATTGACGGCGGCCTGCGATCAATGGCTGGATCGACTGTCCGGGACGATTGGTGGAACACGATGACCACGGACCGAACGGTTGCGACCGCCACGAGCGCCAGCGCCACGACCGATCGACCAGGTCCGCTCGGGCGCGTCAGGGTGCTCGACCTGTCGCGGCTCTATCCGGGTGCGTTTTGCACGCTGTTGCTCGCTGATCTCGGCGCCGACGTGCTCAAGGTCGAGGCCCCGGGTGCCGGCGACGGAATGCGGATGATGGCCGCCCCCGGCGAATTCAACGCAGCCCACACCGCACTCAACCGGGGCAAGCGATCGTTGGCGCTCGACCTCCGACAGCCGGAGGCCGCCGAGGTCCTGAAGTCACTCGTGCGCTGGGCCGATGTCGTGATCGAGTCGCACAAGCCCGGTCAGCTCGACGCGTTCGGTCTCGGTTACGAGGTGATGAGCGTCGAGAATCCACGCGTCGTCTGGTGCTCGTTGACAGGATTCGGCGACTTCGGTCCCAACGCCCAGGCGGCCGGTCACGACATCACCTACCTCGGGTATTCAGGTCTGCTCGGTCGGTTGGCGGATGGGCCGACGACACCCCCCGCCGCCCCGATCTCACTCCCGCTGGCGGGAACGATGGCGGTCGCAGGGGTTTTGGCGGCGCTGTTGCACGCCGAGCGATCGGGTGAGGGGGCGCGCCTCGACGTGAACATGGTCGACTCGGCGATGTGGATGCTGTCGGAGGACGTCGCCCGCGCCGCCTCGAACCCCGGGCCGGGATGGGGCACGATGGCGGCTCGCAACGTCTACGCATGTTCCGACGGTCGCGAGGTCACCGTCGCCTCCAACGAACCGCGCACGTGGGCGCTGCTCTGTGACGCGCTCGGCCTCCCTGAACTGTTGGCTCACCGAATCGGGATCGACGACGATGCCGCAGCGACTTCCAAGTTGGTCGCCGTCTTCGCCACCCGACCTGCCAGCGATTGGCTGGCGACGCCAGGACTGGCCGGCGGTGTCGGGCCGGTCAACGCGCCTGAAGATCTGCTCGTCGATCCCCAGGTGGTTGCCCGCGGCAGCCTCGCAGCACTCGACCGGTTGCCCGGCGACACTCCAACCGCTGTGCTCGCCAATCCGATCCGGTGGCACAGCCGGTCCGGTATCGAGGCCTCGTGCGGCCTCGGGCAGCCGCCAGAACTCGGTGCGCACACCGTCGAGGCACTCGGTGCGGCAGGAATCGACCCCGACGAGATCGCCCGATGGGTGGCCGGCGGAGTGATTGCGTAGTCCCAGCCTGACGCCCTTCGTAGGCGAACCGTCGCCGGTCGGATATCGTCCCTAGCCCACGAACACGAAGGATCTCGATCATGGCAACGCCAGCCAAACTGACACCGCTCCAGCAGCAGGAAGCGCTCCGACTCGCCCAGAAAGGCGACAAGCCGGCACGCACCTTCTCCGACGAGGAAAAGGCGACTCGTAAAGATCGAGTGGCCAAGGCGAAGGATGCGATGAGCCGTTCGGTGGGGATCAAGGGCGAGCACGTCGCCCCGGCGCGGGCAGCGATCAAGCTCTATCTGCAGCGCCTCAACGATTCGAAGCAGCCCGACGACGCACAGTTCGAAGCGTTGATCGAGGCGCCCTTCAAGGCGCCGCCGAAGAAGAAGACCAACGACCGTCGTTTCTGATCACCGTCGTTTCTGATCACAGTCACGTGTGATCCTGCGTCTCCGGCAGCGTTCTCACCACTCAGGTCCCGAACGTGTTCCAGACGTCGAGCGCCTGTTTGTGCCCGGCGACGTCGTGGGTTCGCACGAGCCGGGCACCGTTGCTGATCGCCTTCAGATGCACCGCCAGACTGCCTGCGTCTCGATTGCGGGGTTCGGCGATGCCGGCGAGTTCGCCGATCATCCGTTTTCTCGACGCACCGATCAGAACCGGGTAGCCCAGATCGACAACTCGATCGAGGTGTCTGATGATCTCCACGTTCTGGGCGGTGGTCTTGCCGAATCCGAGGCCCGGATCCACGATGATCTGACTGATCCCGTCTCGTCTCGCCGTCTCTGCCGATGCCGCCAGGAAATCCACGACCTGGGCGACGACATCGTCGTACACGGCGTGACGCTGCATCGTCGCCGGATCGTCGACCGGCATGTGCATGACCACCGTCGGAACGTCGTACTCGGCGGCGACCCGTCGCATCGCCGGATCACGCAGGCCCGACACGTCGTTGATCATGTGTGCCCCGACGGCCAGCGCCTCGCGGGCGACATCCGGATGGCGGGTGTCGACGCTGATCAGCACCCCGTGCCCGACGGCCGCCGCGATCACCGGGATCACCCGCCGGATCTCGTCGCGAGGATCGACGGGTTGGGCTCCCGGTCGTGTCGATTCACCACCCACATCGACGATGTCTGCGCCCTGCGCGGCGAGCACCAGGGCATGCTCGATGGCGTCGCCCGGATCGAGGAAACGGCCGCCGTCGGAGAACGAATCCGGCGTGACGTTGAGGATACCGACGATCAGTGGACGATCGAGTGTCAATTCACGATCGCGGAGTCGGAGCGCTGTCATCGGTCAACGAGTGTGGCACGTCGTCGTCCTCGCAGCGAGCTGACGACCTGGAATCTCGAGACTTGGTCGATCTCATCGATCGTCAGCACGCGCTCGGTGACCGTTCCGTTCTCGACGAGCAAGCGGCGACCGATGCCGTCCAGCCCCCCGCAGGAGAGTGGAGGGGTGAACCACGTCCCATCGATCTCGAACAGCAATGAGGCAACCGTCGTTTCGACGAGCTCGTACCGCTGATTGACCATGATCACGTCGTCGACGCTCGGTTGCCGCTCGGCCGCCTCCTCGTAGTGCGAGCGGCAAGTCGTCTTGTGGCAACAGAACGGGTCGTCCGATCGAATCCGGCGGGTGTCGACCGCCAACGTGACCGAGCGCTTCTCGCGCCCCAGCGGGGCGGTAGTGATCTCGAACGTGCCGCCTTTGGAGAGTTGCAGGCGGACCCGCAGCGCGTGTTCCACGGAGGGCAGCGCCAGCAGCGCCTCGCGCACCGAGACCGGATCCAACCTGAACCCGAAGTACTCGGCCGACGAGGTGATCCGAGCAAGGTGGCGCTCGAGATTGCCGAGCTCACCGTGCTCGAGACGCATCGTTTCGATCAGACCGAACTCGGGTCGAACGGCGACCAGCACCGCCGACTTGGCTTCAACCTCGCGGTCTTCGTCGGGAGCATACGAATCCCACGTGATCCCGCCACCCGCACCGAACGTCAACGTCTTGGCGCGTCGGTCGACCACCGCTGTCCGAATCGCCACGTTGAAGATCGCCGACGGGGGATCGCTGCCGGTCGGTGGAGCGATGACGCCGATCGATCCGCAGTACACACCTCGCGGCGAGGGTTCCAACTCGGCAATGACCTTCGTTGCCGCGATCTTGGGTGCACCCGTGATCGACCCGCACGGGAACGTCGCCGCCAGCACTTCAGCGATCCCGACCCCGGGGGCGACTTCGGCGCGCACCGTCGAGGTCAGCTGCCAGACGGTCTCGAAGCGTTCGGTGTCGAGCAGCGCCGGCACGCTGACGCCACCGAACCTCGACACACGCGACAGGTCGTTGCGCAGCAGGTCGACGATCATCACGTTCTCGGCTTGCTCCTTGAGCGACGCTCGCAGCTGAGTCGCCGCCCTGCGGTCGTCCTCCTGGCGGGCTCGACGGGCGGCCGTGCCCTTCATCGGCCGCGTCGTCACGACACCGTCGGCAAACGCGAGGAAGAGTTCCGGCGAGGCACTCACGATCGCGACGTGTTCGAACTCGATGTGGGCGTTGAACTCGCCGCCCTGCGCGGTTGCCATGGCGCGATACAGATCGACCGAATCCCCGGCGTATTCGGCGACGAGTCGGTCGGTGAGATTGACCTGGTACACGTCACCCAATGAGATCCTGGCCCGTATCCGTTCCACGGCGTCGCTGTACCAAATGCTGCCGCCGAGTCGTTGCACGTTGCGCACGTCGGGCGCCGCGTCAGGCGGACGGACGGGTTCGACGAGGTCGCGATCGCGGTAGACGCCGAACCACGCCAACGGGATCGTGTCGTCGTGTGGCGCCGAAGCGATCGCCGGGTCGAACGCCGCTCCTGCTTCGTACGTCAGGAACCCGATCACCCACCGACCGGCGGCGGCGGCCGAGATCGCTTCCTGCAGCACGACGTCGATCTCGTTGATCGCACCGGCCGACAACTCCCGCTCGAGGCCCGCGAACTCGTACCCGACGCCTCGGCGCAAGTCGTCGATTCGCGCCGACTGCACCGCCCCGATCATCGCATCACCCTAATTCGTCGAACGTCGTAGGCGTCGTTGGCGGAAACCGGCTTTGATCGAGTGCCGTCGCTAAGGGAGCATTCTGGCGCTATAAACATTGTTACGACCGGGCCGAAGGGAGGGCCAACCAGTGAAATCTGTCCTGCTACTCGATCCATCGTGGAGGATCGATCGGGTCATTTCCGTCGAACGCGCGTGCGAGCTCTTGGTCGGTGGTCAGGCCGTGGCCGCCTCGTCCGACGTCGCCATGCTGATGCGGTCGCCCTCGATCGAAGTCGTCGTGCCGACCGTCGTCGCTCGGATCGGCAGCGGTCATTGCGTGATGTACCGTGCGCCGACCTGCACCGCCCGCCGGGTCCGGGTGCGTGACGATCACGTGTGCCAGTTCGTGGTCGAAGGTCGACCGTGCTCACGTCGCGGCGACTCCGCCGACCATCTGATCCCGACCTCACACGGTGGTCGATCAACCTGGGTCAATCTGGTCGCGGCATGCCGCGAACACAACGGTTTCAAGCGCGACCGTTCGCTCGACGAGATGCACCGGCATTACGGGTGGACGCTCCGCCGTGAACCCCACATTCCGACCCGGCGGGCCTTGCTGATCGGTGATATTCGCTACCCGCAACCCGGCTGGGAACCGTTCCTCACTTCGTGAGATCTGGAGGGTGACCCCGAGGCGTCGGTGGTCTCACCCGACCGATCGGCGAGACTGTCGGGGTGAACGAGCACGGGCACCATCACGGGGCGGCAGCGGTCCGCTCCGGGGCTCGCCACATCAAGCCGCTGTCGACCGCGTTCGTGTTGATCGTCGGGTTCCTGGTGGTCCAGCTCGTGGTCGGTCTGACGACCGGCTCACTGGCGCTGCTGTCCGATGCCGGCCACATGGCGACCGATGCGGTTGGCTTGGGCATGGCATTGGCGGCGATCCATGCTGCGTCGCACGCCCAGATCGATTCACAGCGCACGTTCGGTTTGTACCGCTTGGAAATCCTGGCGGCCCTGGTCAATGCGTGCTTGCTGTTCGGCGTCGCCGGTTACGTGCTGTTCGAAGCGATCCGGCGCCTCGGGGACAGTCGCCAGATCGCCTCTGTCCCCGTGCTCGTGGTCGGTGTGGTCGGGTTCGTCGTCAACGTGGTCGCCTTCTTGCTGCTTCGCTCCGGCGCCAAGCAGAGCCTCAACGTCCGCGGCGCCTACCTCGAGGTGCTGTCTGACATGCTCGGATCGATCGGCGTGATCGTCGCTGCGATCGTGTGGGGAATCAGCGGTTGGGATTGGGTCGACCCGGTCGTCGGTGCGGCGATCGGGCTGTTCATCCTTCCGAGAGCCTGGCGATTGGGCGGCGAGGCGTTGCACGTGTTGCTGCAGGCTGCGCCCGAGCGGCTCGACATGCCGGCACTGCGAGCCGAACTGATGGCAATCGGAGGTGTCGTCGATGTCCACGATCTGCACATCTGGACGCTGACGTCAGAGATGGATGTGGCGACCGCTCATCTGATGGTGACCTCCGGGACCGACACGCGGGCCGTCCTTGCCCGGGCGCGCACCTTGCTCGCCGATCGACATGGGATCATCCACGCCACGCTCCAGGTCGAACCGGATGATCACACAGGCTGTGAGGATGTCTCGTGGTGATCCGACGGGGGATCATCCGATGTTCGGCGGCGGCTGTGCTGTTCGGGATCTCCGCTCCGGCAGCATCGAGGCTGGCGGGCGAGATGGGCGCCTTCACCCTTGCCGGGTTGCTCTACCTGGGAGCGGCAGTCGCCGTCTTGCCGGTGATCGGACGCACTCACCTTTCGCGTCAGGCGCTCGAACGCGGCGCGCCGCGACTTGCCCTGGCGGTCGTGTTCGGTGGTGCTGTCGGGCCGGTGCTGCTGGCCGCCGGGCTGGCCCACGCGCCCGCTGCGACTGCCTCGTTGTTGTTGAACCTGGAGCTGGTGTTCACCACGCTGCTGGCGTTCTTCATCTTCCGCGAATACGTCGGCCGGCAAGTCGTGGCCGGCACGGCGATGGTGGTGATCGCCAGCGCGGTGTTGGGATGGTCCAGTGGCAACGATCTCCATTGGGGCGCGTTGTTGATTGCCGGGGCGTGCTTCTGTTGGGGCATCGACAACTGCGTCACTGCCAATCTGGATGAACTTGCGCCAGCCCACATCACGATGTTCAAGGGCCTGATCGCTGGCGGCGTCAATCTGACGATCGGCTTGGCACTGGGTGAGGCCGCGATCGGCTGGCCGTTCGTGTGGGCGCTGCTGATCGGGGGTTTCGGCTACGGGGCCTCGATCACATTGTGGGTGGCAGGGGCGCGCGACCTCGGAGCCGCTCGCGGCCAACTCGTGTTCGCCACCGCCCCGTTCGTCGGCGCGATCGTGGCCTGGACCGCTTTCGGCGACCCGGTGATCGGGCGCCAGGTGGTGGCCCTGGTGATCGCCGCAGTCGGTGTGAGCTTCGTGTTGCGGAGCGATCACGAGCACCCGCATCACCACGACGAGGTCGAACACGACCACGAGCACGAGCACGACGACCCGCACCATCAGCACCAGCACCGGTTGACGGAGCGTGCCGTCGGTGGACCGAGGCGACACCAACATCGCCATCGTCACGAACCAATCACTCACACGCATCCTCACGTGCCCGATCTGCATCATCGCCACGATCACTGAATTGCGCCGATTTCAACGGAATAGTCAGTCGATGACTATTCTGCGAGGATGTTCCGAACCGGGAGGCGTGCCGCTGTTGCGATCGCCCTGGTGGTCATCGTTGCGACGTCGTGCGGTTCGGACGATGAAAAATCGGACGACCTTGTGGTGTTCGCTGCATCGTCCCTCTCCGAGGCGTTCGCGGTGCTGTCTGATGCATTCGCGGTCGAGCACCCCGACGTGCGCGTGGTGCTCAATTTCGCCGGCTCTGCAGATCTGGTTTCGCAGATCATCAGTGGCGCGCCTGCTGACATCTTCGTGTCGGCGGACGACGCCAACATGGCGAAGCTGACGACCGCCGGCGGCAACGCCGACGAACCGATCGTGATCGCCAGGAACACCTTCGAGGTGATCGTCGAGCAAGGGAACCCGAAAGGAGTCTCCGGGCTCGTCGACTTGGCGCGTCCGGACCTGATCGTCGTGCTCTGCGCCGAAACAGTTCCGTGCGGCTCGGGTGCCGCCGGGATCCTTCGACGAGCCGGGGTCTCCGTCTCGCCGAAGAGTTTCGAGGAGCGGGTCAAAGGGGTCGTCACGAAGGTGATCATCGGCGAGGCGGATGTAGGAATCGTGTTCGTCACCGACGTGCTGGCGGCAGGCGATGATGCCCAGGGCGTACTGATTCCCACTGACGTCAACGTCACCACGGATTACCCGATCGTGGTCACGACGTCGGCATCCAACCCGGTCGCCGCGCACGCATTCCTCGAATTCGTAGCCGGCGAGACCGGGCAGCGGATCCTGGCCGACCACGGGTTCCTGGCGCCGTGAACGAGGCGCCCCGGAGACGGACGGCCCGGCGAGGTGGGCTTCCGGTTCCTGCGTTGGTGCTTGCATCCGCGGCGGTTGCCTTCTTCGCGCTTCCGTTGCTCGGCCTGTTGTGGCGGGCGCCATGGTCGCACGCCTGGGAGTACCTCACGGATGACGCAGCGTTGCAGGCACTCCGGCTCTCCGTGGTCTGCTCGCTCTGGGCGACGCTGTTGTCGATCACCTTCGGTGTTCCGTTGGCATGGCTGCTGGCGACCGTCAGCTTCCCCGGTCGCCGGGTGGTACGAGCGTTGTGCACGCTCTCGATGGTGTTGCCCCCGGTCGTCGGTGGGGTTGCCCTGTTGTTCGCGCTCGGGCGGCGCGGCATCGTCGGGCAGTACCTCGATCGATGGTTCGGGATCGGGCTGCCGTTCACCACCGCCGGTGTCGTCATCGCCCAGACCTTCGTAGCCATGCCGTTCCTGGTGATCACGGTGGAGGCTGCGCTGCGCCAAGTCGATCCTCAGTTCGAGGCCGCCGCGCGAACGCTCGGTGGATCGTCCTGGTACACGTTTCGGCGGGTCACCTTGCCGGCGATCCGTCCCGCGTTGGTCGCCGGAGCCATGCTCGCCTGGGCGAGGGCACTCGGCGAGTTCGGGGCGACGATCACGTTCGCCGGAAGCTTTCCGGGTACGACCCAGACGATGCCGCTGGCGGTGTTCGTGGCGCTGGAGACGAACCCCGAACGGGCGATCATGCTGGCGTTGCTGCTGATCGCGATCTCGTTCGGTGTCCTAATCGTGCTTCGCGATCGCTGGTTCGGGCGCTGGAGCGAGCACGCCGGAACGGGGTCGGCGTGAGCCTTTCGGCTTCGGTCAAACTCCGACTCGGGAGTCTCGACCTCGATGCCTCGCTCGACGTCGCGCCTGCTGAGATCGTGGCGCTGCTCGGCCCGAACGGTGCCGGCAAGAGCACCTTGCTGCGCTGCCTCGCCGGGCTGACGCCGATCGATGCCGGTCGGATCGCGGTCGACGAGATCGTCGTCGACGACCCGACGGCCGACAAGTTCGTCGCGCCGGCTGATCGATCCGTCGGGTTCGTGTTCCAGGACTTCGCCCTGTTCGAACAAATGACCGTGCTCGAAAACGTGGCGTTCGGGCTTCGAGCACGGGGCTCGCCGAAAACGACGGCTCGCCGATCGGCTCGCCATTGGATCGATCGGTTCGAGCTCGGTGACTACGCCGACCAGCGCCCGCAGACGTTGTCGGGCGGTCAGGCGCAACGGGTCGCGCTCGCCCGCGGCTTGGCGATCCAACCGCGACTGTTGCTGCTCGACGAGCCGTTGGCGGCCCTCGACGCGGCCACTCGGAGCAGCGTCCGACGCGACCTTCGAACACATCTCGACTCGTTTGCCGGGATGACGATCCTGGTCACCCATGATCCGGTCGACGCGTATGCGCTTGCCGACCGATTGGCGATCCTCGATCATGGCCGCATCGTTCAGAGTGGCACCTTGGCCGAGGTCACGGCTCGTCCGAGGTCGCGTTACGTCGCCGATCTCGTCGGCGTCAATCTCGTCTCCGGGGCGATCGTCGACGGTGTGCTCACGACCGCCGCTGGTGGGCGAGTGGTGATCGCCGACGCCCTCTCCGGTCCCTCGTTGGCGATGATCCGACCACATTCGATTTCGCTCGTCCGCCAGCCGCCCGACGGTTGGAGCGCTCGCAACGTCTGGCGCGGCTCGATCGCCGACGTCGATCGTCTCGGCGACAGAGTCAGGGTCGGCTTCATCGGTGAGCTGCGATTGACGGCGGAGATCACCGTTGCCGCGTTCGAGGCGTTGCAGCTCCGGCCCGGTGACGAGATCTATGCATCCGTGAAGGCCACCGACATCGAGGTCTATCCGGCATGAGAGCCACGAAGGAGCAACTCCTGCTCGGCGAATGGGCGTGCCTCGGGATCCTGTACCCGGCCCCGATGCACGGTTTCGCGATTGCGGCCAGGCTGAAGCCCGACGGTGACATCGGTCGAGTCTGGTCGCTATCGCGAGCGCTCACGTATCGATCGCTCGAGCAGCTGAGGGGGCGTGGTCTGATTCGGCCGGTCGGTGAGGAACCTGGACTCGCCGGCGGCAACCGCACGATCCTGGCCGCCACGCCAACGGGTCGCGCCCAACTCCGCCAATGGCTGCGCACCCCTGTCGTCCATCTCCGCGATGTGCGCAGCGAACTGCTCCTCAAACTGGTGGTCGCCGAGTCGTGTGCGATCGAAATCGCCGACATGCTCGACCGTCAACGGACCCTGATCGCCGACCTGGCGCAGGCGTTGGTGCCTCCGTCCGATCTGGGCCAACCTGTCGACGTCGTCGCGCTGTGGCGAAACGAATTCGCCGAAGCTGTCCTGCGCTTTCTGGATCGAGCTCGAAGCGGCGTCGTTTGATCGGCACAATTTGTGCTCGATCGAGTGACCGGCCGGCAGGCCGATCCGTCGCTTTCCTGAATGATGGACGCCACATCACAGCTGGTGGTCGGTCTCGACGGGTGCCGTCGCAGGGCGCTCCGAGTGCTGCGTTCGGAGTCGCCGTTGCTGATGACGGCTGACCGTTCACCAGCGAGTTGTCGTCGACGCGTCGCGTCTTGCACCACACGCTCACGTTTGCGCGGTCGGGTGCTGCCGGGCCGGAAGCAGGGGCTGGGGAATTGTCGTCGGGAGCACCGATCGAGCCGGGCGTGCCGGCAACCCGTGTCCCATTGTCGAACTCGGCGACGGCCTGGACGGTGCTGGCCGATGATCTCGACCATGCCCGCGGCGCCCTGATTCGCTCGGGACACAGCTGACGAGTGAAAAGTCGGCGTCGTCGGGGGTGGGGTCGTTCGCTCAGACCGCCGCAGCGATGTAGGCGTGCAACCGGCCACCAGGGGCTACCGCCGTGTGGAGGCCGTCGCGTCGTGTCGTTCGGACCGCGTCGAAGACGGTCAGCGCGATCGCGGTCCACGTGATGGTCCACGCCGATGCAGCGGCCACACCGACGAACACCTCGACCGGGACGAACATCAGCAATGTCAAGCTGGTGAGCGCCGAGATCCCTTGGGTCACTGCCCACAGGTAGGTCAGCCGTCGGAACAGCTGGGTGATCGCGGGGCGGGCCTCGACTTCGGGAGTGAACGCACAGAAGTCGTTGGCGAAGCGGGCCACGAGCGGCCGCCCGATGGTCACCGACAGCGCAAAGAAGCTGGCGACCGCAAGGCTGCGCACGATCGATTGGAAGAAGTAGATGAAGCTGTTACCGCTCATCAGGAACAAGATGGTCCGCATCGTCGCCCCGAAGGCGGCCAGGAGCAAGACGCCCGGGATCGGTTTGTGCAAGATGACCCGTCGAGAAACGGCGGCATAGGTCCAGGCCAGCGCGGCGACCACTGCCCACTTGAGTTCGAAGGCGACCAGCAAGGTGTAGAACAGCACGGTCGGAATCACCGTCGCCTCGACGATGTACGGCACGATCCGACGAAGCACGGCTGTCGCCACCGAGCGACCCGACGGATTCGTGCACCACCCTGCGTCAGCACTGCCTGGATCGATCCCGAATGAGCCGCGATCCGGATGGGTATCCGAACGCAAATTGCTCGTCTGTCCGCTCGAGACGAGCAGGCATCGAGCCTCCGGTGGTGATCCTGTGAACATCTCCGACGACTGTCCGGTTGCACCCCGATTCAAGCCCGGTTGTCGAGCAGATTGTCGAGGGCTGCGGGAGTGCCCGAACGGCATCGGCCGGGCACCCTCCCGTCCGGTCGTTCAGCTCCGGTCGTTCAGGTCCGGTCGTTCAGGTCCGGTCGTTCAGCTCCGGTCGTTCAGGTGGCAGTGGCGACGTAGGCGTGCAGCCTGCCGCCTGGGGCGACTGCGGTGTGGAGGCCGTCGCTCCGCGCCGTTCGCACCGAATCGAACACGGTCAGCACGATCCCGCTGCAGGTAATGATCCACGCTGACGCGGTGGCCGCTCCGACGAACACGGGCACGGGCACGGTGAGCAGCAGGGTCAAGCTGATCGCGGCGGCGACTCCTTGCGCGATCGCCCAGAGATACGTCAGCCGGCGGAACAGCTCGGTGATCGCCGGTCGGGATTCCACCTCGGGCGTGAACGAGCAGAAGTCGCTGGCGAAACGGGCCACGAGTGGGCGGCCGACGGTCACCGAGAGTGCGAAGAACGTGGCCATTGCCACGGTCCGCATGATCGGCTGGAAGAAGTAGACGAAGCTGTTGCCGCTCAACAAGTAGGCGATCGTTCGCACGGTCACGCCCAAGGTGGCCAGTACCAGGAGGCCGGGAACCGGCAGGCGCAGGATGATCCGCCGAGCGACTGCGGCGTAGGTCCACACGACTGCGGCGATGACTGCCCACTTCAACTCGAGTACGACCAGGAATGTGTAGAACAGCACGGTCGGAATCAGCGTCGCCTCGATCACGTACGGGACCATCCGACGCAGCACCGCCTTGACGACCGAGCGCCCCGACGGATTCGCGCACCACGTCGGGTCGACGGGTGCTGCGGTCAGGGTGTAGGGCATAGCGGGACTCGATGTCACGGTAGCGGGGTCGCCCAACGAGTATCTCGCGGTGTGACGACAATCTGATGTCGATCCGGCGCGCTCAGCCATGTCGGGATCACAGGGAAGGTCGATCGATTCGGATTCGGAAGAGGTGTGATAACCGAGCACGACTTGTATATCGGCTTGCATGTTGCTGACATTGAGCACACATTCAATTCCGCCCTCGACCCAGCTCCGGACGGTTCCGGCAGGTGACCGGTGCTACGGCGCCAGCGAATTGTCTGGGAGGTCGAACCATCGGAGGTGTTCGAACTCGGCAGACAAGGCCCCCGGGTGTGGATCGGACTGGGTCCAGGCCGTCGCTTCGGCGAAGCGCTGACGGGCAGCGTCGAGATAGCCGGCGAGCGCGCTCTCCGAGGCGCGTACGAGGTCGAGCGGTGGGCGGCGAAGGTCGCCGGTGATCGGATCGTAGGAGAGTTTCGACAAACGCAGCGGTGGTTCGACCGGGCCGTCGTGGTGTCGCCACAGTCCTGTCGCCGGATTGAACCGGTATTCGGGGAGCAGCTTCCATCCGTGGCTGGCGACCAGATCGACGGCGTCGACGAGGTACTCGAACACCGTGTTGGAGATGAAGTAGTTGAAGCTGACCCTGGTCCAACCGGGTTTGATGCCTTCGCAGCCGTGTGTGATCTCTTGCTCGAATTCGTGGGAGCGTTCGATGTCGATGCCGAGCAGACGGTGTCCGTACGGACCCGCACACGAACATCCTCCACGCGACTGGATGCCGAACAGGTCACTGAGCAACGCCACGACGAAGTTGTGGTGCAGGTAGCGCCCGACCGGTCGTTTGACCACGAATGACAGGATCGAGAGCCGGTCGGACCGGGTGTTGCCGAGCACCTGGATCGCCGGGTTGGCCGACCAGGCGGACACGGCCCGGCGCCAGTACGACTCCTCGTGTTGTTTGATCGTGGCGACGCCGACCGCTTGTTTGAGCTGGAAGACGAGGCCGGCGCGGATCGACTCGATGATCGCCGGGGTACCGCCTTCCTCACGATGAACCGGGTCGTCCAGGTAGCGGTGCTCGGTCGGGTTGACGTACGCCACCGTCCCGCCGCCGACCACGTCGGGCACCCGGTTGTGCAAGAGCGAGCGTCGCACCACCAGCACGCCGGGCGTGCCGGGGCCACCGACGAACTTGTGCGGGCTGAGGAAGACCGCGTCCTTCTCGGTCAATCGGTGATCTCCGCAGTGCGGTGACATGTCGATCTCGACATACGGCCCGGCGGCGGCGAAGTCCCAGAACGAGAGTGCTCCGTGGCGATGCAGCAGGTCGGCGATCTCGCACGTATTGGACACGATCCCGGTCACATTCGACGCCGCCGAGAACGAACCGATCTTCATGGCGCGCTCGGCGTGGGCGATCAGCTCCACCTCCAGTTGCGCCAGATCGATGTGCCCGTCGGCATCCTCGGGGATCGTGACCACGTCGGCGATCGATTCGCGCCACGGCAGTTCGTTGGAGTGATGCTCGAACGGCCCGACGAAGACGACTGGTCGCTGATCGGCGGGGATCTGCTGCGAGAGTTGGAAGCGGTCGTCGAGGTCGGCCGGCAGCCGGAGGTTCATGATCCCGATCAACTTGTCGATTGCCCCGGTCGCTCCGGAACCGCAGAAGATCACACAGGTTTCCTGATCGCCACCGACCGCCTCATGGATGATCCTGCGGGCGTCTTCGCGTAACCGTGTCGTCTGCAGGCCGGTCCCCGACGATTCGGTGTGAGTGTTGGCGTATCGCGGCAGGACCTCTTCGCGGATGAAGTCCTCGATGAAACTCAAGGCGCGCCCCGATGCGGTGTAATCGGCGTAGGTGACCCGATGCGGGCCGTACGGGCCGTCCATCACCTGGTCGTCGCCGATCACCGACTCGCGGATCCGCCGCAACAGGGGAGTCTCGTCGGGGTGGGTCACGGAACGAAACCTATCGTGGTGCGAGCAACGGGTCCTGTTGGTCGGCGGTTCGGGTCCGACCGAGAAACGCCTAGTCGGCTGGTTCGGGAGCGAACTCGCAGAATGCGGCGTAGGCGCGAGGTCCGTAGATGGTGGCTGGGCCGCCATTCATCAGCATCGCAACACCGATCGCCTCGGCGGCCTCGTGCCTGCTGGCGCCGGCTATGGCGGCACTCTCGGCGTGCGAGGCGATGCACCCGTCGCATCGCTGGCCGACCGCGATCGCGAATGCGATCAACTCCTTGGTCCTGACATCGAGTGCCCCGGGAGCGAATGCGGCATGGTGGAATTCGCCGAAGGTCCTGTAGGTGTCTGGGATCTCATGTCGCAGTTCCCGATGCAGTGGTCGCAAGTCGTCGAGCACCGCCTTGCCGTAGCTGGTCTCGCCCATCGGTTTCTTCCTCCTGTCACGATGATGCGACGCGTTGCGTGTCGAGCAACAGGGTCCTTGGTCCACAACCTGGATCAGATGCTTCGCGATTGTCGGGCGGAGGCGACGGATCGGGGTTCGGGCTCGACACACTGTCGCACGTGTGCACCTCGACGATCGGCCGACCGCGACGACGTGTTGCTGCTCGGGGCCTCGCCACGATCGCCCTCGTGATGTTGTCGGTCGGTTGTTCGCAATCGACCGCCACCTCGGGGACTGCGTCGGCTGATCCTTCGTCACAGCAGGTCGTGCTGGTCGGCGACTCGTTGGCCCAGCAGGTGGCCCCGTATCTGGCGACGATGATCGAGCCGGCCACCTTGGTGCCGCAGGTCTTCCCCGGCACGGCACCGTGCGATTGGATGGGCAAGAACCTCGGGTTCGAGGCCGGCCAAGTGGTCATCGTCTCGTTCGCAGGCAACTCGCTCACGCCGTGCATGTCGAATGGTTTCGGCGGCTTCCTCGAGGGGCAGGCGGTCGTCGAGAAGTACCGTACCGACATCCTTGATCTGATTTCGAAGGCCGAAACGGTCGGGGCGCGGGTGTTGCTCGTCGGGCAGCCGGCCCACGCAGCGTCGGCCGGCGGGAGCGAAGTCGTCGACGGGATCAACCAGGCCTACGTCGAGTTCGCCGACCTCGAGAATCTCGAGTTCGTCGATGCCGGGGCGGCGGTCGAGAACGTCGACGGCACATTCGCCCAGTCGCTCCCATGTCTGCCGAACGAGCAGGAATGCGACTCGTCCGGAAGCAATCTTGTGCGGAGCGATGACGGCGTGCACTTCTGCCCTGGTGACCCTCCGCCGGGGCCGTGCGGTGATTATGCCTCGGGGGCCTTTCGCTTCGCCAGTGCGATCAACGCGGCGCTCGGCGTCGGTGCCTGACGACGCCTAGGATCCGGGGATGAGCGGTTCCGATGGCCCGGCGATGCGGGGTGTCGTGACGGCGGCGGAGTTGCGCACGGCGCTCCAGTGGGAGCCGTTGATCGACGCCATCGACGACGGTCACCGGGAGGTGCTGCCTCGATCCGAGCGGGTCTTGATGCACGATGGACCGAACAGCTACCTGGCTTGGCACGCCTGGGCCGCTGGCTCGGTGATCGTCACCAAGATGGTCACGATCATCCCCGGCAATCCCAGAGGGCCCGCGGTGCAGGCGCTTGTCGCGGTGTTCGACGGACTGACCGGAGCCCCGATCGGTTTGATCGACGGCACCGAGCTGACGTATTGGAAGACGGCCGCCGTGTCGGCGATGGCAACGCGCTATCTGGCTCGCAGTGATGCCGACACGTTGTTGATGATCGGTGCGGGCAGTCTGGCGCCGTACCTGATCGCCGCCCATCGGTCGGTGCGCCCCTCGATCAAGCGTGTGCTGGTCTGGAATCGCACGCGTGAACGGGCCGAAGCGGTCGCCCAGGCATGTGGCGGTGAGGTGGCAGCCGACCTCGCCGAGGCCTGCGCCAGCGCCCGACTGATCAGTTGTGCGACGGCCAGCGAGGCGCCGTTGCTGTGCGGTGAGTGGCTGTCGCCCGGTACCCACGTCGATCTTGTCGGAGGGTTCACGCCGACGATGCGAGAAGCCGACGACGAGGTCGTCAGACGCGGCTCGTGGTTCGTCGATCATCCAGGGACGATCCACGATGTGGGCGATCTCGTCCAGCCGATCGACGACGCCGTCTGCGCGATTGCAGACATCCTCGGCGACCTGCAGGCCCTCGCTCGCGGCGCCCACCCTGGCCGCCTCACGGACGACGAGATCACGGTGTTCAAATCGGCCGGCGGAGCCCATCTCGACCTGATGGCGGCTCGCCATGTGTTGGCAATCCTGCCCCGCTGATCTCGCCGCCGCCTGCTATCGGACGTAACGGACGGCAGGGGTGCCGGGAGGGTTGTGGACGCCGGGTATCGCGTCGGGGTTCTCGACGACGACTTCGCTTTCGAGCCCGTCTGGGTCACGGAAGAAGACCGACAGCTCGGCCCCGAAATCGGTCACGAAGGCGTCGGCCGCACCGCGCTCCATCAGCCGGTCGCGGATCTCCTCGAACGACGCCAGGTCTTTGGCGAGCAGACCGACGTGGTCGATCCGGCCACGCCCGAACATCGGCACCTGTCGCTCCGCCTCGGAGTTACCGGCGATCTGGAACACGTTGAGCATCGTGCCGCCACCGATATCGACGATCGACAGCCGAACGCCTGCACCCTCCGGTGCCTCTGACATGTCGGAGATCACCTGCGCTTCGAACACCTCGCGGTAGAAGGCATGGAGCCGATCGGTGTCGCTCGTGAGCGTTGCCACGTGGTTGACCCCGTTCAGGAGCATCGTTGCGTCCTCGGAGCGGTGCACTTCGTACGGGGCTTGCGTCTTGACATGTCGCGGTCCGATCGTCGATTGATGCGTCGTTGTGCCACTGGCGACGCTATCAGCCGGGTCTGCTGTGGTTCATCAGTTGACGCTCGATGCGCCGCGCCTGATGCCCGACGCGGCGGTCAGTCGTCGTCGTCCTCGTCTTCCTCATCGTCGACGGGAACGAGCTTCATGACGACACCGCTGGTGTTGTTGGCGTCGGTGATGCCGGTGTTCCCGGGAACGGCGCCCGACTTGCCGAGAATGTACAACTCACCGCGCCGATCCTGACCGACGCCGAGCACACCGAGCCCGAGCGCAGGCATGCCGTCGATGTTGAACTCCTTGACCTGATCGTCGTCATCGAGGTAGAGCATGCGACCAGCGCTGGCGAAGAAGTCGGTCGAGTACTCAGCGAACACGTAATGACCGCGAAGCTCTTCGATTTCCTCCCCACGGTAGACGAAACCTCCCACGGTGGCGACGCCCTCGCGTTGTGGGCACGGGCCGACGAGGTCGGGGGCCACGGGTCCCTTGCAATGGTCGTATTCGGCGATCGGGTCGACGTACGGGCCTGCCACCGAATCCCCGGTCACGAACCCGTTGCCGGCACCGTTCTGATCGAAGGCGAAGCTGCCTTCCTTGACCGGCCAGCCGTAGTTCATGCCTGCCGTGACGATGTCGATCTCTTCGACATCGTTCTGCCCGACGTCAGCAACGTACAGGTCGCCGGTCTTGGCGTCGAACGACATCTTGTACGGGTTGCGGAATCCGAGCGCCCAGATCTCACCCCGCGCCCCGGGTTTGCCGATGAACGGATTATCGGACGGGATCGCGTAACCGGGTGTCGTCGAACCGGCCCGCGGATCGATTCGGAGAATTTTTCCGAGCAATGTCGAGAGGTCTTGGGCGTTTCCACCTGGAACGGTGTGACCCGGTCCTTGGTCGTCTGCCTGACCACCGTCGCCGATCGAGATGTAGAGCATGCGGTCAGGGCCGAATCGGAGCTCACCACCATTGTGGTTGAACTGGGGATGAGCGACTCGCAGCAGTTCGCGGGCGCTGGTCGGATCGACGATCGCATGCTCGGATCGATGGTTCAGCACGTGCCACTCGGTGACCACGTTGTCGTGATCCGGGAACGTGCTGTTGCACTTGTTGGCGTCGAGCCTGGGCGTGCCTGTTGATGGCTGCGACTGGAACGTGTAGATCAGGCCGTTCTTCTTGTAGTCGGGGTGGAACGCCAGCCCGAACAGGCCACGCTCGTCGTAGTTGATGAAGAAGCAGCCGAGGTTCAGACCGACCCCGCTGATATCAGCGAAGAGCCTCGGGCTGGCTGACTCGTCGTGCGTCGAGACGGACCAGATCTTGCCGTTCTGCTCGGCCACGTAGAGGTGCTTGTTGTCCTTCGGAGCGAACGTCGCCGTGACGGGGGCGACGAACCCGCCGGCGACGTTGTCGAGGCCGACCGTCACGTCGCCGCGTTCGATCAGCGCCGGTATCGGATCGGGCACTCGAGTTCCGACCGCGAGCGCCGACGAGGCGGCCAGCCCGGCCGCAGCCAGCGAGCAGATTCCGGCCATGGACCAACAGGTGACACGCTTCATCGGATTCTCCTCGGCGATCGTTGTTCAACGATCCCGAGTCTGAAGTCGCCATCCGAAGCCGTCAATTGCCCAATGGTCGTAGTACCCCTCCATCCGTGTGCGCTGAAGTCGAACACGTCGTCGTCGATCTCGCTGAATTCGCCGCCGCCGGGCCGTGACACCTCGAAACTGACGTGGGAGGGTACGGGCGCAGCGTCAGGCGTCGGGAGATGGGCCCGAGGAAGTTCCTTGTGTCAGCACATACGACCTCCGAGGTCGTATGTGCTGACACAATCGCGGTTATCGTGACTTCGGAGGTACCGCTGTGTGGATCGTCTGGGTCGTGATCGCTTTGCTGCTGGTCGCAGTCGAGATGCACCACCTTGCGTTCTTCGCCATCTTCGGTGCCGCCGGAGCGGCTGCTGCCGCGATCGTCGCATTGATCGCACCGTCGCTCGTGCCGTTGCAGATCGCGGTGGCGATCACCGTCGCCGCAGCCGGAGTATTGGCCGGCAGGCCGTACGTGAGCAGGGCGTTTGCCCACCGAGGCTCCGGAGTTCGGATCGGCGGCGTACACGGCGGCCTGGTCGCAGCCAGAGGGGTGACCCTCGACGAAGTCGGCTGCGACACGCCCGGCCACGTGCGAATCCTCGGTGAGAGCTGGCTGGCCCTCACCAGCTTCGGCGACCCGATTCCACCCGCCACGCCGGTCATCGTCACCGGCGTCACGGGAACAACCTTGACGGTGATCGCTGCAGAACAAGATTGGCTGATTCCATGATCGCGCTCTCCGCATTCTCGATCGGCGCCGTGGTCGTCGCCGTACTTGTCCTGGCGATCCTGCTCGTGATGTTGAAGAACATGGTCAACATCGTCCAGCAGGGTGAGGTCGGCGTCGTGAAAAGGCTGGGCGAGTACCGCAGGACGCACGAACCCGGGCTGGTGATCATCGCCCCGTTCATCGATGGGCTGCAGCGTGTCGACATGCGTGAGATCCCTGTGCCCGGCGACCGCCAGGAAGTGATCACCCGCGACAACGTGGTGGTCACGGTCAACGCAACGATCTTCACCCAGATCGTCGATGCCAAACAGGCGCTGTTCAGCGTCGCCAACTTCGGTATCGCGATCGACGCCCTGGCACGCACGGCACTGCGTTCGGTGATCGGCACGCTCTCGCTCGACGAAGCGTTGTCCGAGCGCGAGCGGATCAACACCGATGTGCAGTCACAGATGGAAGCAGTGACCGACAAGTGGGGCATCCGGATCGCCCGCATCGAGATCGTCGAAATCACGCCGCCGCCGAAGATCCTCGAAGCGCTGGCGCTGCAGAAGCAGGCCGATCAGGAGAAGCGCGCCAAGATCCTGCAGTCCGAAGGCTCGCAACAATCGGCGATCAACATCGCCGACGGCTCGGCCAAGGCCGCGATTCGTGCCGCCGAGGGCGAGCGCGAGGCCGCAGTTCTGCGGGCCGAAGGCAACCGCCAGGCGTATATTCTCGAGGCCCAAGGTCGCGCCCAGGCGATCACGAGCGTGTACCAGGCGATCCGCGAGGCGAGCCCCGACCCATCGCTGATCGCGATCCTGCAGCTCGAAACGCTGAGCAAGTTCGCCGAGAGCGAGAACACCAAGATCGTCGTGCCGTTCGAGAGCGCCGCCTTGCTCGGCGCCGCGCAGGCGCTGCGTTCCGTTCTTGCTGAGGTGCCGCAAAGCTGACGACGGACCGGGAGCACGTCTGCTCAGCTCCCCAGTATCCAGCCCTCCTCGCGTTCGACGGCGATCGCCTCGTCCCGGCTCAGGTCTGGTGCGAACATGTTGGCGAGCCGCCCGTTGCGATCGAGCTCGGCGAGATGTCGGGACGCAGCCAGAACCACCCCGGCGTCCATGAGTTGATCCTCTGGAACGTCGAGATCGAACAGGCTCGGTCGCATCTCGCCGATCACGATTGCATGCTTCGCCGTTCGAGTCGGTAACGCATCGCAGCCGGTGTCGAACGGCCAGACGCGCACCCGTCCGGCCAGCCGTGGATGCTCCACGAGACGGCTGATCATGGGGATTCCGAGCAGGGCGTGTCTGCCTGCTTGGGAGCTCCCGTGCAACTGCCAAACCGAAAACGAAGGTCGCCCGGCAGCTCGGAGGCGGCGCTCGGTGAGGCGGTACTCGGCCAGCCCACCGAAGCTGTTCGGGGGAGCGGAGGGGAGTGCCGCGGTCGTCTCGCCGGCCGGGCATCCCCAGAACGGTCCAGGTGCCGTGCCGGACCGTTCGTTGAGACGGGACGCCGCGGCAAACCGGTTGTCGGCGTTGCTGATGTCGTCATCGACTGCGTCGACGATCGCCGCCCACGTGGCCCGGAAGTTGGCCCCTCGTGAAGCGACCCGTTGCGCGTAACCGGCAGGAAAACCGAGTGGGAAGTCAACTCCGAGAAATACATTCCGATTGCTCGCTGACGACAACTCGTCGATCACCGCATGTTCGACAGTGGCGCGGGTTGCATGACTCGTGCAGTTCGTGCGTTGGGTGACGGCATCGAATGACGCCAGCCAGATCGAGTCGTCACCTCGAGTCGGCCGACTCGCCGCGCTCCACCGTACGACCATGTAGCGATCGAAGAGGCGGTGGTCGAGCACCTCAACACTGTCGCACGGTCGTTGCCGTTGCGTGAACTCCCGAGCCGATCCCACTTGAACTCGGGACGTTGTGCCCTGGTGGCCGAGCGCGGAATCCAGGAGTCTGGGAGTATGCGACTGGAGATCACGCGTCGGGCCGAGTTGGCGATTCGCGCGATGGCGTTGCTCGGTGGGCGGCCCGAGCGGATCAAGGCCTCAGTGCTTGCGCAGGAGTTGGGGACGACGTCGGGCTTCGTTCCGCAAGTGGTTGGTCCGCTCGTGAAGGCCGGATGGGTGGAGTCGGATCCTGGCCCGTCCGGTGGCTACCGGTCGAGGATCGACCTCGCGAATCTGAGTGTGCTCGAAGTGATCGAGGCCGTTGACGGCATGACCGATGCGGGTCGGTGCGTGGTTGCAGATCGCCCGTGCCGGTCGGAATTCCCGTGTGTGCTCCACGCCGCCTGGGGCGTGGCGCGGCGCGAACTGGTCGGCGTCTTGCGCTCGACCCCGATGTCGGGTGTCAACCAGGCGGTGTGGTGATGGCGATGATCGATGCCTCCAGGGTCACGGTCGACCGCACCGTGTGGCGTTCCGTGGCGATGCCCAGTGAACACGGTGGTTGGGGCTTGACGTTGGAGCCGGTCCTGCTCGGGCTGATCGTCGCTTGGTCGGCCGGTGGATTGGCCTTGGGAGTGGCGGCATTCCTGGCGTTCCTCGTGCGCACCCCGCTCAAGTTGGTCCTCGTCGACGTCCGCCGCAAGCGATGGCTGGATCGCTCACGGCTCGCCGCTCGGGTGACGGTGGCAGAACTCTGCGCGCTCGTCCTCGCCGTCGTGATCACGGTCAGGCTGGCCGGTTGGGCATGGTTCCTGCCGGTTCTTGCGGCACTGCCCTTCGTCGCAATTGAGGTGTGGTTCGACATCCGCAGTCGGGGGCGGCGGTTGGTGCCCGAGCTGTGTGGTGCGGTCGGGATCACAGCGGTGTCCGCGGCGATCGTGATCGCAGCGGGCGAGGGGGCCGGCTTGGCGGTTGGCGTGTGGCTGGTGCTGGCTGCCCGTGCACTGGGCGCGATCCCATTCGTTCGGGTTCAGATCCTGCGGCTGCGCCGAGGGCAGGCTGCGCTGAGTCAGAGCGATCTCGCCCAGGCTGCCAGCCTCGCGGTGGGGCTGGTTGCCTTCGTCGTCGATCGCCGTCTGGCTGCCGGTTTGGTCGGGTTGGCGCTGCTGGCTGTGGCGCAGACGGTGTGGGTGCGACGGGCTCCGATCCCCGCCAAGCAACTCGGGTTACGGCAAATGGCCCTCGGGCTCGGTCTGGTGGCGTTGACGTCGGCCGGGGTGTTGCTGTCGTGAGGTTTCGTTGTTCGTTTCGAAAGGAGAGCTTCTGATGTTGAAGATCGATGTGGAGATGACGCTGGCAGAAGTGGTCGACGCTCATCCGCAGTTGGCGCGCGAGTTCGAGCGGCGCAGTCTCGACTATTGCTGCGGTGGTGGTCGGACGTTGGCCGAAGCATGCGCACGGCAAGGACTCGACCCGGTCGCCACCGTCGCCGAATTGGCCGACGCGGCCAAGGGTTCAGTCCCCGCCGAGTGGGCGACGATGACAGCCGACGCGCTCGTCGATCATCTGGAGGCGACCCACCATCGGTACCTGTGGGCGGAGATGCCTCGTGTAACAGCGCTGCTCGACAAGATCGTGTCGGTTCACGGCAGCCGCCATCCGGAACTCTTGGAGATCGCTGCTTGCTTCGCGCAGGCGCGTGCCGATCTGGAGCCGCACATGTTGAAGGAGGAGCGGATGCTGTTCCCGATGATCCGCGAACTGGTCGCGTCGTCGACGTCGCCGTCGTTTCACTGTGGTTCCCTTCGCAACCCGATCTCGGTGATGCTCACCGAACACGACGCGGTTGGCGACCTGCTCGCCCGTTTGCGTCAGCTGACGGGGCGCTATCAGCCGCCGGCCGATGGCTGTGCGTCGTACACGGCGTGCTTCGAGGCCTTGGCGGAATTGGAGGCCGACACGCACCTTCACATCCACAAGGAGAACAACGTGCTGTTCCCGATGGTCGTGCGAATCGAATCCGGGCTCGGCATGGCGATGCAATCGTGAGCGACGCGTCCGACGGAGCGGCGGCACCCGCCGGCGTGCCGGACGAAGGCGGCGAGGCGCCGTGCTGGGCATATCTGTTCGACGGGCAGCGTCCGGACGTCGGTGACCGCGACGATGTCGAACGGCTCAATGCTCGATGATGCCGGGTTTCGCATACGGTGAGCCGGTGCCCTTCGATCAATCCGACACCGAGATCGGCGTCATCCCACGCTGTGCGATCGTTGGCGCCGGCCGCGTAGGAAGTGCGATGGTGGCGGCGTTGTCGGAAGCCGACGGACCATTCGCGAGGGGGTACGACGGCGGTGACCATGAGATCGTCGTGCTCGCCGTGCCGGACCGCGAGATCGCCGCAGCGGCGAGCGTGATCTCAACTGGCCGATTGGTCGGCCACTGCTCGGGTGCGACCGGGCTCGACGTGCTCCTGCCGCACGAGCGCTTCGGGTTGCATCCGTTGATGACGTTCGCCCGTCGTCCGGCGAACGATCGAGCAGCGCCGTTCGCGGGTGCTGGAGCGGCCGTCGCAGGAAGTACGGATCGAGCCCTGGAAGTGGCAACGAAGCTCGCTCGGCGGCTGGGTATGCAACCGTTCGTGATCGACGACGCAGACCGCTCCGCCTACCACGCAGCAGCTTCGATCGCGTCGAACTTCCTCGTCACGATCGAGGACGCCGCCGAGCTCCTGATCCGCAGCATGGGGCACGACCGGAGGATCCTATTGCCGCTGATTCGCGCCAGCGTCGAGAATTGGGGTGCTGACGGTAGGGCTGCGCTGACCGGACCGGTGGCTCGCGGAGACGCCGTCACCGTCGATCGCCAGCGCGACGCGATCGCCGAACGGGCGCCCGAACTGCTGGCGCTGTTCGATGTTCTCGTCGATCGAACCCGGTCGATCGCCTTCGATCCATCCGGGGTGGGTGAGCGCGAGACAGATCGTCGATGAGATGATCTCAGTCGTCGACCCGGAGTGACGCCATGCGGCGTTCTTTTCTGCGTGTCGTGCGACCTATCGCTACGATCACCGATCAGGCCGGTCGGAGGCCGGCGTTCTTCGATCATTCTGTCGACAGCAGTAAGGGCGCCGCTGACATGACAACCGAAGCCGAGCTGATCGACTTGCTCGATGCCCATCGAAACCGGCCGGTGCCCGGCTCGGGCCTGGCACGCATGATCGGCGGCGTGCTTCCTCAGAGCATCCGGCCACTTGCGCGGGGATTGCGACGCGGCTGATCTCGCCGACCCAACGTCGGAAGGCGGTCAAGCTGTCTCGAGCCCGTCCCGTGCAACTGAATGTCGGGTGCGGGTGGCTGCCGCTGCCGGGCTGGATCAACGTCGACCTGGTCGGGCTCCCCATCGATCTGGCGTGGGATCTGAGTCGAACGCTGCCGTTCGATGAGGGCTCGGTGGATGCGGTGTTTCACGAACACGTGATCGAGCATCTCCCGGCGTCGGCCGGTTACAAGTTGCTCAAGGAGTGTCACCGCGTACTTCGCCCAGGGGCGTGCTGCGTGTGGTCGCCCCGGACGCGAGCAAGTACATCAAGTCGTACCTCGACCCCGAACATGCATTCATCAGGGGCTTCAGGGGTGATCGACCGACCCCGATGATGGCGCTGCAAGAGGAGTTCTACGGGTCCGGGCACAAGGCCGTCTACGACCGCGAGACGATCGCGCTGTTCCTGCGCACGATCGGCTTCACGACCGTCGAGGAAGGGCATTCGGTGAGAGCCGGCTCGATCCTTGTCCGGACAGCGAGTGGCGCACGAGCGACTCTTTCTACACCGAGGCGAGCAAGTAGCCGACCGCTCAGGTCGTGCGGTCAGCGGCTCACACCGACAGGTCACGAACCTGCGCTCTGACCGTCATTGTGTGTTCCCGGTGGCGGTCGAGCGGCCGCTCACACGACGCCCAGTCGCAGCGGCAATCCGCTCAGATCGCTTGATTCGTGATCGCCAGGACCCGTGCGGCGAGTTGGCGACGGCAGATCAGGAGGTCGGGAAGCCACGGGTTCTCGGCGTTGTAACGCAGCGGTGTGCCGTCGAGGCGCGAGATATGCAGCCCTGCTGCGGTGGCGACTGCCACCGGCGCCGCCGAATCCCATTCGTATTGACCTCCCGAGTGGGCGTAGACGTCGGCCTCGCCGCGCACGACTGCCATCGCCTTGGCCCCGGCGGAACCCATCGGAAGCAGTTCGGCATCGAGCGCCGAGGCGAGCGCGGCAGCCAGCGGTGTCGGTCGCGTCCGGCTGACCAGAACTCGAAGTGGCACGTTCTGTGAGGCCACCAGGGTCGGCGGCGTTGCGGTCGACAAGGTGGACCCCAATGCCGGGAGCGCGACTGCGCCGACGGTTGCGGTCCCGTCCTCGACGAGCGCGACGTGAACCGCCCAGTCGGTACGGTCACCCTCGCTGAACTCGCGTGTGCCGTCGAGCGGGTCGACGATCCACACACGTGACTTCGTCAGTCGGGAGGGATCGAGACTTCCCTCTTCGGACAACAGACCGTCGTCGGGTCGATGTTCGGCGAGTTGGCCGACGATGTAACGGTGAGCTTGCAGGTCGCCTTCGGCCTTCAACCGCGCGGGGTCGCCGGAGAACTGCGTCCGCACGGTCAACAGCAGTCGGCCTGCGGCGGTGGCAATCGCTTCTGCCAATCGATGGTCGTCGAGCTCGGCCAACGCGGCAGTCACGTTCGGCCTTCGAGCCGCCCGCGCTCGCGTAACAAAGCGATCACGTGATCGGCGGCCTCGTCGGCCGTCATGCCCATCGTGTCGACACGCAGGTCGGGTTGCTCTGGCGGCTCGTAGGGGGAGTCGACACCGGTGAAGTGCGGCAACTCGCCGCGCCTCGCCTTCTTGTACAGCCCCTTGACGTCGCGGGCCTCGGCGACCTCCAGCGGGGTGTCGACGTAGACCTCGAGGAACTCATCGGCACCGACTCGTTCGCGAGCCAGTTGACGTTCCGCACGGAACGGGGAGATGAACGACACCAGCACGATCAAGCCGGCGTCGACCATCAGCCCCGAAACCTCGGCAACACGACGGATGTTCTCGACCCGGTCGGCGTCGGTGAAACCGAGGTCTCGGTTCAGGCCATGCCGGATGTTGTCGCCGTCGAGCAGGTACGTGTGTCGTCCTTCGGCGTTCAACTTCTGTTCGAGCTTGTCGGCAATGGTCGATTTCCCCGAACCCGACAGCCCGGTGAACCACACGACGCACGGCTGCTGGCCCTTGAGGCGGGCATGAGCGGCCTTGTCGACGTCGACTGCCTGCCAGTGGACGTTGTCGGCCCTGCGGAGCGCGAAGTGGATCAGCCCGGCGCCGACCGTGTTGTTGGTGAGGCGGTCGATCAGGATGAACCCGCCGGTGTCACGATTCGTGTCGTAGGGGTCGAAGGCGATCGGGCGATCGATGGTGATGTTGCACACCCCGATCTCGTTCAGCTCCAACGTCTTCGTGGCGGTGTGTTCGAGCGTGTTGACGTTGACCTTGTACTTCGGTTGGGCGAGTGCCGCGCTGGCCGTGCGGGTCCCGATCTTGATGAGGTAGGGACGACCGGGAAGCATCTCGCGCTCGCCCATCCAGATGATCTGGGCCTCGAACTGGTCGGCCACGCCGGGCGGATCGGTAGCGGCTGCGAGGACGTCACCGCGGCTGACATCGATCTCGTCGGTGAGCGTGATCGTGACGGATTGTCCGGCGACGGCTTCGGACAGATCGCCATCGTGCGTGACGATTCGCGACACGGCCGAGGTCGTGCCCGATGGGACGACGCGGATCTGATCGCCGGGCCGAACCGTGCCGCTCACAATTTGGCCCGCGAACCCCCGGAAGTCGAGATCGGGCCGGTTGACCCATTGCACCGGCATTCGGAACGGCTTGGCCCGGACCTCCTCCTCGAGCTCGACGGTCTCGAGGTGACCGACCAGCGTCGGGCCGGTGTACCAGGGGGTGTTGGGGCTGCGTTCGACGATGTTGTCGCCCCGCAATGCCGCCATCGGGATGCACACGATGTCGGTCAGACCGATCTCGGCGGCGAACGCCCGATAGCTGGCCTCGATCGTGTCGAACACTTCCTGGGAGTACTCGACGAGATCGAGCTTGTTGATCGCCAGCACGATCTTGCGAATCCCGAGCAGCGAGACGAGGTAGCTGTGGCGGCGGGTCTGGGTCAGCACGCCCTTGCGAGCATCGATCATCACGACTGCGAGTTGGGCTGTCGACGCTCCCGTGACCATGTTGCGGGTGTACTGCTCGTGCCCGGGCGTGTCGGCCACGATGAACTTGCGGCGTTCGGTGGCGAAGAACCGGTAGGCCACGTCGATCGTGATGCCTTGCTCGCGCTCGGCCGCAAGCCCGTCGACGAGCAGCGCGAAATCGATCTGGTCACCCTGCGTACCGACCTTCTTGGAGTCCGCCTCCAAGGCCGCCAGGTGATCTTCGAACACCAACTTCGATTCGTAGAGCAGTCGCCCGATCAGCGTGCTCTTGCCGTCATCGACACTGCCGCAGGTGATGAAACGCAGCAGCGTCTTGTGCTCGTGTTGGGTGAGGTAGGCCTCGATGTCGGACGAGATCAGATCTTCGATGGCATTCGACATGTCAGAAGTACCCCTCCTGTTTCTTTTTCTCCATCGAGGCCGACGAGTCGTGGTCGATCATTCGTCCTTGGCGTTCGGAGGTCGTTGTCAGCAGCATTTCCTTGATCACCTCGGTCAACGTCGTCGCTTCACTCTCCACTGCGCCCGTCAAGGGGTAGCAGCCGAGCGTGCGGAAGCGGATGCTGCGCGTCTCGGGGACCTCGCCAGGCTCGAGCGGCATGCGGTCGTCATCGACCATGATCAACGTTCCGCCGCGTTCCACGACCGGTCGTGGCGCCGACAGGTACAGCGGCACGATCGGGATCTGCTCGCGGTGGATGTACAACCACACGTCGAGTTCGGTCCAGTTCGAGATCGGGAACACCCGCACCGACTCCCCCTTGTTGTGGCGCGCGGAATACAGGCTCCACAACTCCGGGCGCTGCAGCTTCGGATCCCATCGATGCTGGGCGGAGCGAATCGAGAACACCCGCTCCTTGGCCCTCGACTTCTCCTCGTCGCGACGAGCTCCGCCAAACGCAGCGTCGAACCCGTATTGGTCCAAGGCCTGCTTCAGACCCTCGGTCTTCCACATGTCGGTGTGTGTGGCCGAGCCGTGATCGAAGGGGTTGATCCCGAGCCGGACGCATTCGGGATTCTGGTACACCAACAGGTCCATCCCCGCCTCTGCCGCCATCCGATCGCGCATCTCGTACATCGCCTGGAACTTCCACGTGGTGTCGACGTGCAGCAACGGGAACGGTGGCTTCGACGGGTAGAACGCCTTGCGGGCGAGATGCAACATCACACCACTGTCCTTGCCGACCGAATACAACATCACCGGGCGCTCACTCTCGGCGACCGCCTCACGCATGATCTGGATGCTCTCGGCCTCGAGTCGTTCGAGATGCGTCAGCGCGCCCCGCTGTACGTCGTCCAGGCTGGCCACGTTGACGTCGGTCATCATCCCCCAAGAGAGCTGTGAGTTGGATTTGTTCGACAGCGTCGCCCAATTTCGATCAAATCTTAGCCCGCCAATCCCCGAGGGGACCGAGCGAAGATCACCCGACCCGGGTCGGGGCGTTCGACTCTAGGGAGTCGACGCCCGCCTTTTGTACGTTGGCGGTTGACGAACGAAACGGATCCAAGTCGATGGTCACCTCAGCATCACCATCAGCATCACCATCAGCATCGGCATCAGCGTCTTCCTCGGCGAACGAAATCGGTCGTGATCCGCCGCTGCCGCGCCGCATGGCGAGGGACGGTATCGGCGATCGTTTGGATCGCCGTTCTACCTCGAGTGCCCTGGCCGAATTGAGCGACCGTTGTCGACGACGGTGCGTTCAGTTACGCACGTCTACAGGTGATGCCGATCCCATGGGCGGGCCGATCGGAGGACAAGACCGATGACGTTGTCTGGGGGGTGACGTGCTTCGCCGCCGCCGGGTTCACCGAGGTCGTCCAGCCCACGGTCCGCCGGGTGGTGATGCGGATCGACTTCGACGACCAGGTCGAGCATTGATCGCAACTGATCCGGAGCGCGTCCGCAGCCCGTTCCGGAACGAGTGCGTCAGCGGTGCGCGGCGGCTCGAATCGTGTCGACATCGAGCGCCAGTCCGGTGGCCTGCTCCGACACGGTCCACAGACGGTCGATCGCCTGGTCCAGCCCGACTCGGCGCAGGATTGGCCGGCTCACCGGTGGTCCGTTATTGATGAACAGTGGGCCATAGAACTGACCGCCGCTGGCGTTGGGGTCGGTGGCGGCGCGAAGCTGCGGCAGGGCTCCGGACGCGGACGACATCCCGATTGTCGATGCCATGATCTGCGAGAGCCGTCCGAAGATCCCTGCGCCGCCTTGCGTCACCGTGTTGTTCTGAAGGTCGGTGTTGGCGAGTCCGGGGTGCGCCAACAGGCTCTGGGTGGTGACGCCGGCTGTCTCGAACTGCCGTTGCAACCCGATCGCGAAGTGGTAGTTGGCGAGCTTCGAACGCCCGTAGGCCGACCAGGGCGAATAGTGCGCGTCGAGGTTGAGGTCGTCCGCGTCGACGGCTCGGCCCATGTGGTGGGCGGTGCTCGTCACGGTGACGACGCGACCCGCCTCCGCCGCCAGCAAGACACCGAGCAGCCGGGCAGTGAGCGCCCAATGCCCGAGATGGTTGACCCCGAACTGGGTTTCGAATCCGTCCACGGTGCTGCCTTTCGGCGTCGCCATCAGCCCGGCGTTGTTGATCAAGATGTCGACCACCGGCTGACGCGAGGCGATCGAATCGGCGGCCCCGCCGACCGACGAGAGATCGGCGAGGTCGATCGCGACCAACTCGAGCGATGCGCCCGGAGTGATCGCTCGGATCGCTTCGGCGGATTCCTCGGCCTTGTCGATGTTGCGGGCGGCGATGATCACGTGCGCGTTGGACGCGGCCAACGCCTTGCTGGTCTCGAAGCCCAGCCCACCGTTGCCGCCGGTCACCACGGCGACCTTTCCGGTGAGATCGGGTATGTCATCGGTCGTCCAAGTCTTCATCGGTCACCTTCTCTGCATCACGTGGGCTCAGTCCAACACAGTTCGCGAGCAGATCAGCACACGAGTGCGAGGATCCGCAGTAGGGGTCGGGTAGCGGGCTGATTGCAGGTGGATTCGGATGTTTGGATCGAGTCGGATGCGGGAACCAACCTGCAATCGAAACCCCAACCGGGTAACCCGAACCAGGAGGTAGGAGATGGATGCTGCACTGTTGGACGAGCTGGAGGCACAGCACCGCGAGGCGGAAACACTGTTCGCCCAACTCGAAAAGGCGGAGGACGAGTCGACGCAACGTCGACTCGTCGACGAGCTGGTTACGGCGCTGAGCAAGCACATGCAGATCGAGGAGGCCGAGGTCTATCCCGAGGTTCGAAAGATCGAAGGCGAGATGGCCGAGGAAGCGGAGAACGAGCATGAGCTCGGCCGCCAGGGCATGACCAAGTTGCAGGAGATGGTCGGCCAGCCGGGCTTCGGGGCGGCTGTGGCAATGCTGCAAGCCGGCATCTCCCACCATGTGGACGAGGAAGAGGGCGAGGTCTTTCCCAAGCTTCGCCGCGCACTCGGCTACCCGGCAGCAGACGCAACCAAGCGAGAGCTGTACAAGCAGGCTCAGGCGGCCGGTATCGAGGGTCGCTCGTCGATGAGCAAGGACGAGTTGGCCGACGCAGTCCAGCAAGGCTGAACGCAGCGGGTGCATGGCAATGAGCGTCGTGAGGAGTCTTTGGGCGTCTTTGCAAGGTGACCCTGTGTTCATGCGCCGCATCAACGGGTGGCTGACAATCTTCTGGATCGTGATGATCCCGATCTCGCTGATCACGGGTTGGGTGTCGAGTGTCGAGTATGTGTCGGCACTGTCGCTGTGGGCACTCGTGTCGGGGCACTGGTCGGCGTGGCAGGCTGCCCGCGTCGAGGTCGAGCAGCAGCGCGAGCAGCAGGAGCGTGAACAGCACCCCACCGAGCAGCGGGTCGTCGACGAGCTCGTCCGCCAAACGAACATCGAACCGATCGGCAGCAGCTGACCGAGAGTTCGGTCTAGACGGAATCGTTCGAGAGCGAGCGGGCCGGTCCGTCGGGATACAACAGGGCCGTGCGATGAATTCGGTCGACGACCTGATCGCGGAGCTCGGCCGGCTCGATGACGTAGATGTGCGGGCCGAGCGACATGACGTCGATCACCGCGCCTTCGATGTTGTCGAGCCGGAACGTGGCGTCGAGCCAGGCGTCCTGGGGTGCCAGTGACCTGCGACGTACGCGCAACGGCTGGAGTCGACCGAGAACGGCAGCGAGCCGCAGGCCTTCCTGAGTTATGCGGACGCGGGCTCGGCGGCTTCCTCGCTGGTTCGCTCTGGGCTGCCAGTTGGTCGGGCTCGTGAGTTCTGATGTGTAGCCATCGAGCAACTGGAATCCGCCGCCGGGTCCGCGAGTGGCATAGACCGGGATGCCAGCACCGGAGAGCGCTTCGATGTCTCGCAGCACGGTCCGTTCGCTGACCTCCAACTCGACGGCCAATTCGGCCGCCGTCGCGCGGTCGCGTCTTTGCAGGATCAGCATCAAGGTGATCAATCGGCCGGCACGCATCAAGCCATGTTCACAGAATCCGGATATTCATGACAAAAGATGTCAGTCTTCGATACCTACAGTGGGACCACACCACCAGTGGCCATCATCAGTGGCCACATCACCGACGACTGCTCGAGACACGAACGACGAGAGAGGAACACCGATGGCGACGAACGACGTGGGGGGTGCAGGGACCCCGGACGACCCGTGGATCCTGACGACCCCACCGGGCAAATCCGAGTTCGAGGCGTACCGGGATCTCGACGCGAGTCCGCCAGCCCTGGTCGTCCAGGTCGGGGCAACCGAGCTGCGCTACCACCTGAGCTGCATCGATGATCTGCACGCGATGCTGACCGAGCGGGGTGACTGGGTGGCGTTGGGAAATGCCGACGAGCAGAAGCCAGCGGCGCCCGACACGGTCGAGGCCTGGGGACGCGCCGCGGACAACCCGGTCGGTGGTTGGTACGGCATCAAGAAGGGTCTCCGAGGTAGGTTCGGGAACTACGTGCCGCCGGTACTCGAAGCGCTCGGCGTGGCGGAGGTCGAGCACAACGCCCGCAACAACCGGATGCGGGCGTTGTGATGGCCCACCGCCGAACGAGTAGTCGACAATCCGTCGGCTCGAGCATCGAGCCGATCAACCTTCGAACCGGAGCAAACCCGTGAGCACGATCGTCGTCCAATACCGTCCGAAGGCCGAGTTGGCCGACGAGAACCAGCGCCTCGTCGAAGATGTCTTCGCAGAACTCGCGGCGACCGAGCCGGTCGGTATCCGATACGCCACTTGGCGGCTGGCGGATGGCACGTTCGTCCACATCGCCGACGTCGAAGCAGATGTCAACCCGTTGTCGACCAACGCCGCTTTCCAGCGATTCCAGCAAGGGATTGCCGAACGGTGTGAGGCCGCCGCCCCACCCAACGCACATCCAGCAACGCTCGTCGGCGCCTACCGCTGTTCGCCGCCCGGCGTATGACTGGATTTCACCGACGGGCGGATGAAGCGCACGACGAACTCCCGGCGACGCCGTCGGTCTCTCGGGACCGTCGTTGCACCTGATCGACTCGGCCCTGAGCTCGTCGCCAGGCACCGGGCGACTCTTTACATGTCGCACGAATTCGCACATATAGTGGGCGCATGTCGGTCGATGCCGCCGAACTCCTTCGACAACAGGGTTTCAAGGTCACACCGCAGCGCTTGGCCGTCCTGCGGGCGGTGTCGGGCCACCCTCATCTCAGCGCTGAAGATGTGCTCGAGCTCGTCAGGGCCGACATCGGCGCCATCTCACAACCCACGGTGTACGACGCGGTCGGCGTGTTGGCCGACCGGGGTCTGATCCGGCGTATCTCGACGGCGGGGTCTGCAGCCCGCTACGAGGATCGGGTCGGTGACAACCATCACCACCTGATCTGTCGCGCCTGCGGCCGGATGGTCGACGTCGACTGCGCGGTCGGTGCCACGCCGTGCCTGACCGCGGCTGACGACGCTGGTTACGAGATCGACGAGGCGGAGGTCGTCTTCTGGGGCCACTGTCCCAGTTGCCGGCAGGCAGCCGACGACGCCCCGGTTCGTACGAGGGATACGGTTCGAAGCCAGCACCATCATTGACGGAGGAAAGACATGAGCAACGAAGAGCACGGCACGGTAACCACCAGCGACGAGCCGTCGACGGCCACGTGCCCGGTGATGAGCGCCCGGCATCAAGCTGTCGGCATCACCGCCAACCAGCACTGGTGGCCCGACAACCTGAATCTGAGAGTTCTCCGCCAGAACCACACGAAGGCCGATCCGATGGGCGTGGACTTCGACTATGCCGAGCAGTTCAAGCGTCTCGACTTCGACGCTCTGGCGAACGACGTCGATGCACTGATGACCCAATCGCACGACTGGTGGCCAGCTGACTACGGTCACTACGGACCGTTCTTCATCCGGATGACGTGGCACGCTGCCGGCACGTACCGCGTCGCGGATGGCCGCGGTGGTGGCGGTAGCGGCACACAGCGCTTCGCGCCGCTCAACAGCTGGCCGGACAACGTCAACCTCGACAAGGCCCGGCGACTGCTGTGGCCGATCAAGCAGAAGTACGGCCGGAAGATCTCGTGGGCGGACCTGCTGATCTTCACCGGGAACCGTGCCCTCGAGACGATGGGCCTCAAGACGTTCGGTTTCGGAGGCGGCAGGGAAGACATCTGGGCACCCGAGGAGGACGTCTACTGGGGTCCCGAGCGGGTGTGGCTCGAAGACCAGCGCTACAGCGGCGACCGCGAGCTGGCGAAGCCGCTCGGCGCTGTCCAGATGGGTCTGATCTACGTCAATCCGGAAGGGCCGAACGGCAACCCGGATCCGATGGCGTCAGCACGGGACATCCGCGAGACGTTCCTGCGAATGGCGATGAACGACGAGGAGACCGTCGCGCTGATCGCCGGTGGTCACACGTTCGGCAAGGCCCACGGCGCAGCGGACCCCGACAAATACGTCGGCGCCGAGCCTGAGGGTGCGGGCATCGCGGAGCAGGGATTCGGGTGGACGGTCAGTTTCGGTTCTGGCAAAGGTGGCGACACGATCTCGAGCGGGCTCGAGGGTGCTTGGACCAACAACCCGACCCGGTGGGACAACGGCTATTTCGAGAATCTTTTCGCTTACGAGTGGGAGCTGACCAGGAGCCCCGCAGGTGCGCAGCAGTGGACCCCCAAGAACCCAGAGGCGCAGGGCACCGTTCCGGATGCCCACGACCCGTCGATACGCCACGCTCCGATCATGGCGACGACGGACATCGCGATGATCGTCGATCCGGTCTACAAGGAGATCTCGAAGCGGTTCTTCGAGCACCCTGACCAGTTGGCCGACGCATTCGCGCGAGCGTGGTACAAGCTGCTGCACCGTGACATGGGACCCGTCGTCCGCTACCTCGGTCCATGGGTTCCCGACGAGGAACTGCTGTGGCAGGATCCCGTTCCGGCGGTCACGCACGACCTGATCGACGCCACCGACATCACCGCGCTCAAGGGCAAGATCCTCGACTCCGGGTTGTCCATCTCCCAGCTGGTCTCGACGGCGTGGGCGTCGGCCTCGACCTTCCGTGACACCGACAAGCGCGGTGGGGCGAACGGGGCGCGGATCCGGCTCTCGCCGCAGGCCGAGTGGGACGTCAATGTGACCTCGGGCGTGTCGCGGGTGTTGGCAACCCTCGCCGGCGTCCAGGAGGAGTTCAACGGTGCCGCTCCGGCCGGGAAGCTGGTCTCGTTGGCCGACCTGATCGTGTTGGGCGGCTGCGCCGCGGTCGAGCAGGCAGCGAAGCGGGCCGGCCACGATGTGCAGGTCCCCTTCACGCCGGGGCGCACCGATGCCACGCAGGAACTGACCGACGTCGAGGCGTTCGCCGTGCTCGAACCGACGGCCGATGGCTTCCGCAACTACCTCCAGAAGGGCCACGAGTTGGCGGCGGAGCACCTGTTGGTCGACAAGGCGTTCATGCTGAGGCTGTCCGCTCCCGAGTTGACTGCGCTGCTCGGCGGCATGCGCGTCCTCGACGCCAACGCCGGCGGGTCTGCTCACGGGGTCTTCACCGATCGGCCCGAGACGCTGACCAACGACTTCTTCGTGAACCTGCTCGACATGGGGACGCAGTGGAAGCCGACGTCAGAATCCGAGGACGAGTTCGAGGGTCGCGATCGTGGGACCGGAAAGCTGCGTTGGACCGGGACCCGAGTCGATCTCATCTTCGGGTCGAACTCCGAACTCCGAGCGCTCGCCGAGGTCTATGCCTGTGACGACGCCGAGCAGAAGTTCGTCGATGATTTCGTGGCGGCGTGGGGCAAGGTCATGCATCTCGATCGCTTCGACCTCGCCTGATCGTCGCCTGATCAGCGGCGAGGCCATTCTTCGAGGGCGATCGATCGGGATCGTGCGTGTCGACGCGCACCATCCCGCCGACGCGAACGTATCGGTTTGAGGGATCGGATGTGTGGGTACCGCCTTTCACCATGGATGCAATCACCCTTCTCCGTTCCGACCACCAAACGGTGGAGCAGTTGTTCAAGCGTTTCGAAAAGGTCGGTGACCGTGCCTATGTCGAGAAGCGTCAGATCGTCGATCGCATCATCGAGGAGTTGTCGATGCACGCCGCGATCGAGGAACAGCTGTTCTACCCGGCGGCAAGGAAGACCGTCCCGGCCACCGAGGCCATCGCACGAGAGAGCCTCGAGGAACACCACATCGTCAAGTGGGTCTTGTCCGAACTCGTCGATCTCGACCCCCAACATGAGCGCTTCGTCGCCAAGGTCACCGTCCTGATCGAGAACGTCCGCCATCATGTGAAGGAGGAGGAGCGCGACTTCTTCCCGATGGTGCGAAAGCAGATGAGCCGGAGCGCACTCGCTGCGCTTGGTGAGGCCTTGGCGGAAGCCAAGAAGTCTGCTCCGACTCGCCCTCACCCACGTCTTCCTGATGCGGGATCGACGAACGCTGTGGTCGGCGCGATCGCCGCAGTCGTCGACCGCGTCAGCGACAACGTCAGCGGAATTGCCCAAGGTGGCGTCACCGCGGCCCAGGATCTGATCGCCCGCATCAGTGGCTCTGACAAGCCCAAGGCGTCGCCGACGGGCTCGACCGTGGCACGCAGGCGAGCGACCGAGGTTCGGCGTACCGCCGCGACCGCCACCGACGGCGTGCAACAGACAGCCGGTCGCGTCAAGTCAGGGGTGACGACCACAGCCAAGGCAGCGTCGTCGGGCGCCAAGGCGACGGCGACCACCGCGAAGAAGTCAGTACGGGCGACGGGCACGACCGCCAAGCGTGCGGCTACCACCACCGGTCGTACGGCCAAGGCGGAGACGAAGAAGACGATCGCCACCACGAAGCGGGCGGCATCGAAGACGCTTGCAGGCTCCACGCCTGCCCGATAGCGGTCGCCGCCAGGTAGCCCGTCGGAACCGGCTTGATCGCAGTCCAGTCGGTCGAGATCTGTCCACCCACCCGCTTCGTCGTACCATTGGTGCACGAAACCTTCTGGTTAGGACCGAGAATTGACCCGAGGACGACTCGCAGATGAGATGGTGAACGGCGTCGCCTCGCCGACGTCCGAGCGCCTTGCAGTTCAGCTGGCGCGCGTCACGATTGCCTGGAACGTCGTCGAAGCAATCGTTGCGATCGCCGCCGGCACGGCAGCGAGTTCGATCGCGCTGGTCGGGTTCGGACTCGACTCGACGATCGAGGTGATGTCTGCGGTCGTGATCATCTGGCAGTTCCGAGGCCTCAGCGAGGAGCGTGAGCGGCGAGCGTTGAAGCTGATCGCAGTCAGCTTCTTCGTTCTGGGCGCGTACATCGCGATTCAGGCGATCATCGATCTCGTCGGATCGTCTGAGCCCAGCGGGTCGCCGGTCGGCATCGGGCTGGCGATCGCATCGCTCGTCGTCATGCCAGTGCTCGCACGAGCCAAGCGCCGCAACGGGATGCTGATGGGGAGCGCGACGGTGATGGCTGACAGCAATCAGACCAGGTTGTGCGCTTATCTCTCTGCGATCCTGCTTGGCGGTCTGGTCCTCAACGCGACCGTCGGATGGTGGTGGGCCGACCCGATCGCGGCCCTCGCGATTGCCGCCCTCGCCGGCAACGAAGGTCGGCAGGCGTGGCGCGGTCAAACCTGCGACGACTGCTGCTGACACGAGAGCGAGTGAGGCATGGATCGCCGCCGGCGTCGATCCCGCCCTCGGGGCGGTGGGTGGCTCCTCGATCGAACGCTGGTCCGTCCGGACCGCCGTTCATTGCGGGTGCGTCTCGTACATGCGGATGGCGACCACCAGGCCGGACATGGCGGTGAGTGCGGCGACGGCGTAGATGGCGGCGGGGATCGAGATCAAGTCGGCGAGGATGCCCGCGAGGAGCGCGCCGACGGCGAAGCCGCCGTCGCGCCAGAGCCGGTAGATGCCGACCGAACGGGCTCGCCAGGCGGGGTGGGCGACGTCGCCGATCGCGGCGAGCAGGGTCGGGTAGACCATCGCTGTGCCGGCGCCCAGGACGATTGCCCCGAAGGCCCATGCCGTGAAGCTGCCGGCTGCGGCGATCCATGCGATGGCAACGGCTTGGGTGAGCATCCCGCCGACGATCAAAGGTTTGCGGCCGATCCGATCGGACAGCCCGCCGGTGTAGAGCTGACCGAGTCCCCACACCGCGGGGTAGAGGGCGGCGAGGACACCGATCCGCCCGATCGACAGACCGGATGCGGCGAAGAAGATCGGGAACAGGCCCCAGGCGAGACCGTCGTTCAAGTTGTTGACCAGTCCCGCCTGTGAGCACGATGAGAGCGCTTTGTCGGTGAAGGATGTGAGCCGGAAGATCTGCCCGGTGGTGAGGTCCTCGTGGTGGGTGTCGCTGGTGGCGACGTGGTTGGCGGCTTCGTGGCGGGCATGGCCGCGGGTTTCGCGGACGAAGAACACCGACAGGCCGAGGCCGAGACCGGCGTAGGCGATGCCGAGGAAGAACGGTTCGGGGCGAAGTCCCCAGCGCTGGGCGATGTAGCCGGTGGCGAGTGCCGTGATGGCGACGGCGCCATACCCTGCCGCCTCGTTGAAGCCCATCGCCAACCCACGGCGTTCTGGCCCGACGAGATCGATCTTCATGACCACCGTCGTCGACCAGGTGAGTCCTTGGTTGACACCGAGCAGGACGTTGGCGAAGATCACCCATCCCCAACTCGGTGCCCAGATCAACAGCAGCGGGATCGGGATCGCGATGATCCACCCGGCGACCAGCACCGGCTTGCGGCCGTAACGGTCGGACAGCGTGCCGGCGAAGAAGTTCGTCGCTGCCTTGACGGCGCCGAAGGCGACGATGAACGTCAGCGTGGCGGTGAAGGCGGTGAGTCCGAACTCCTGCTTGGCGAGCAGCGGGAGGACGGTTCGTTCCTGGCCGATCATGCCGCCGACGAGGGCGTTGACGCCGACGAGCAGCGAGAACTGGGCCAGGTTCTGCTTGAGGCCGAGCCGCAACGGTGCCTCGCCGACTTCGGCGCTCATCGTGTGGTCTCCAGCGTTTCGCCGGTCGTTGTCGACCAGGTGTCGGGACCGCCGTCGAGGACCAGGACGTCATCATGTCCCGATGCGGCGAGGATGCTGGCACCCGTCATCGCGCGTTCGCCATGGCCACACATCACCGTCACCGGTCCGGAAGTGACGGCTGCGACTGCGATGGCACCGAGCTCGACGTTGACCGCTCCGGGGACATGCCCTGTTGCGTATTCGTTGGCTTGGCGGACATCGATCAGCTGGCCGATCATCCCGGCTGGGTCGACGAGCGGGATCGAGCTCATCGTTCGACCGGAACCGACCCACGCGTCGATGCCGCCGGCGACTTCACCGACGAGGAGTTCGAGGCCGACGTCGAGGCACTGCCGAACGAGGTCGTGGCGGTCCTGATCCTCGTCGAGGACGAACACGAGCGGCCGCCGTGGGTCGACCAGCCAACCGAGCCAACTGGCGAACACCGGTCTCAGCGTGTTTGACAACGAACCAGGAACATGCCCGGCTGAGAACGCATCGACCCGTCGCGCATCGACGACGAGGCCGCCCTCGGCGAGATGCCTGTCGACATCATCGGCGCTGAGGGCCGGCAGGTAGGGCAGTGAGTCGTAGCGGGCAGGACCGCGCCGGTTCAGTTCCGGCAGTCGAGCAAAGTAGGAGGGGAAGGTGCCGAACCCGGCAACCAATCGCTCGACGAACATGTCCTCGTCGGTGATCGAGAACAACGGATTGGTGGTGCGTTCGTGCGCGAGCGTCGAGGTGCGCTGCGACGCGCCCGGTGCCGAGCAGAACGACCCGGCCCCATGTGTCGGGTAGACGGTGAGGTCGCCGGGAAGATCGTCGAACCGTCGCAACGCGGCGAACATCTCGTGGGCCAACGGCACGGCGAGCTCCGGACCGCATAGGTCTGTGCGTCCGACCGTGCCGACCATCAGCGAGCCACCGGAGAACAACGCCGCTGGCATGCCACGCTCGACGAGCAGGTATGCGTGATGGTCGGGGGTGTGGCCAGGCGTGGCCAACGCGACCAGTTCAGCGCCTTCCGCGAGGCTGACGTTCTCCCGATCGCGAACCGGCCGATGTGGCGACTCGAGTTTCGAAGCGGCCGGAGCGATGAACGTCGCCCCCGACCTGGCGGCAAGTGCGGGGCTGCCGGTCACGTAGTCGGCATGCGAATGCGTGTCCAACGTCCACGCCAGCCGAAGCCCGAGCGACGTGACCAAGCGCTCCTGAGCGATCGGGAACCGGGGCGGGTCGACGATCGCAGCACTTGCGTCGCCGAGATCGATCACATACGACGAATGGCCGAGGCCCTCGTCGACGAACTCATGAACACGCACAGATCCTCCTCAAAGAACAACTTGAATTTTCGCCACCCTGAGGGTATCTTGTCAAGTAGATCTTTGAACACGGAAGGTAGCAGTGGGAGACCGAGGCAAGAAGGCTGCATTGTTCAACGGGTTCGCCGAAGTTGCCAAGGCGCTCGGCAACGGTCGCCGGGCCGAACTGATCGACGTGCTCGCCCAAGGCGAACGCCACGTCGACGAGCTCGCCGCCGAGATCGACCAAAGTGTCGCCAATACGTCGTTCCATCTCCGCACCCTCGCCACCGTCGGTCTCGTGACCACCCGACGCAACGGCAACCGCATCTACTACCGGCTCGCATCGGAGCAGGTCGCTGCGCTGTGGGCATCGCTCCGCTCGGTCGCTGTCACCCACCACGACGCCATCGACGATCTCGCCAGCGCCTATCTCGGTCACCGCGGTGACCTCGAGCAGGTCCGACGCGACGACCTTGCACGGCGTCTCGTCGACGGCGACGTGATCGTTATCGACGTCCGCCCCGACGCCGAGTACGCCGCCGGGCACATCGCCGGCGCGGTCTCGATCCCGATCGAACAACTCGCCCGCCAGTTGCGCAACCTTCCCGCCGATGTCGACGTCGTCGCGTACTGCCGCGGCCCTTACTGCGTGTTCGCCGACGAAGCAGTTCAGTTTCTGCGGCGTCGGGGGCGTCACGCCCGCCGGCTCGAGGACGGCTTCCCCGAATGGCGCGATGCCCGCCTGCCGATCGATCCCAGCTCGACTGAGGAGTCAGATCATGAACGTGCCAGCCCTGGCTAGCATTCGGCGATGGATGTGATCGAGTGGCTGCTCGAGGGCGACCCCGCCATCCGATGGCAGGTGCTGAACGATCTCACCGATGCGTCGCCCTCCGAGGTTGCTGCCGAACGGGCGGGCGCGCCAGCCCGACGGACGATGGCTGCTCGACCGCATCCCTCCGGGTCGTGTCCATTTCGACCTGGAGGGTGGCGTCGGAGCACCCAGTCGATGGAACACCCTCCGCGCCATGCGAGTGCTCGACTGGTGGGACCGAGGACGCCGGGCGAGGTGACGGCCGCCTTGCGCTCGTCCCAGAGAAGGCGCACACTGGCGTCAAGGCGTCACTTGCCCACGGCAATGGCGTCGAGCCTCAATCCACTTTGGAGGTGCTTCATGGCCGGAGTAGTGAAGAAGAGTTTCGCATCACCCGACGAGCGTCGGACCCCGAACAAGACGGAGGTCGAGGTTGTCAACCTTGGTTCGGTGAAGGCGGCGCGGATGACCTTGCAGCCGGGTTGGCGGTGGTCGGAGTGCATCAAGCCGATCGCCGGTACCGAGAGCTGTCAGGTCCATCATGAGGGAATGGCCGCGGCGGGACACATGCACGTACGCCACAACGACGGGACGGAGATCGAGATCGGCCCAGGTGACGCCTACGTGATCGAGCCCGGCCACGATGCATGGATCATCGGCTCGGAGGTCTTCGTTGGCTACGAGTTCGATAGCAAGGCCGCCGAAACCTTCGCCCGCAGCTAACCGAGGTGTCCCGACTGATGTGACGAGTGCCTCCCCTCACGCGGTGACGGGTCGGGCGAACCCCTTGCTCGTTGATCGATGCCTGCCAATGGGCGATGGTGGCGTCGAGGCCGGGGCCGGATCGTTGCCCGGGATCGAAGCGGGCCGGGAGGTGCTGCACGCCGTTGATGACGCCCACCGACTCGTAGTACACGGTGCTTGCTGCGTCGCACTCGAAGTCGGGCATCCGCTCGAGCACTTCGCTGAGCATCGTCTTGAAGGTCAACCGGGCCACGTTCGAGCCGATGCAGCGGTGCACGCCGAGGCCGAAACTGGTGTGCCGGTTCATCTTCCGGTCGAGGTGGATGGTGTTCGGATCAGGGAACACGGACGGATCGCGGTTCGCCATCGCCCACGAGAGCCACAACCGCTCACCCTCGTGAAGCTCCTGCCCGCCGAGCGCGCAGGCTTCGGCCACCGTTCGGCCGTCGCCGGGCGCAGGAGTGAAGTAACGCAGGAACTCCTCGGTCGCCGTGTCGAGCAGGTGTCCGCCCTCGGTG
>JAYVFI010000040.1:0-39161 GCA_043773365.1 Ilumatobacteraceae bacterium | reverse complement strand
GAGATGCGGACAATGCGCATCGAGCACATGCAACTCGCCGGCCTCCGTCCGGTAGGCAACCATGTGCTGACCGAAGTACTTCAGCGGCTTGACCGCCCCAGGCGCGATCTCCGCGCTCCACGCCACCATGAACCAACCCGTCGGACGCCACGTGAACGGGACTTTCATGACCGGACCTGCATGGCGGTCAGGCTGTTACGTTTTGACGATGGTGTCAAGTTCTGACTTCCTGACGAATCTGCTCGCCCCGGCAAACACTGCCGTGGTCACGATGGAACTGCAGAAAGGCATCGTCGGTGAGGCCGCCCTGCTGGCCGCCCTGCCTGAGGCGGTGCGGTCCGCGGGCATGCTGCCGGTCGCCGGGCGGGTGTGCGCCGGGGCTCGCGCCGCCGGCGTTCGAGTGCTCCACGCCACGATGCGAGAACGTGCCGACGGCGCCGGTCAAGCCGTCAACTGCAAGATCTTCGCACTCGGCGTCAAGCGCCGGCGCGAGATGGGTTTCGGGCCGACCGACATCGGGCAGCCGGGAACCGAGTTGGTCGATGAGTTGGACGTGCAACCGGCCGACATCGAGGTGCCCCGCTCGCACGGGATGACGCCGTTCAACGGCACCGAGCTCGACCCGATCATGCGCAACCTCGGGATCACGACCGTCGTGTTGATGGGCGTGTCGCTCAACCTCGGGATCATGGGCGCCGCCCTCAGCGCGCTCGACCTCGGGTACCAGGTCGTGATCGTCCGCGACGGGGTGTGCGGGATTCCCCTCGAGTACGCCGAGGCGGTGCTGCAGTACAGCTTGTCGATGATCGCCACGATCATCACATCCGAGGAGCTGTTGGCCGTGTGGTCGGCAGCGGCGGCGACATGACGACACAAAACGACGACAACAACATGACGGCGGCTACATGACGGCGGCAGCACGAGCCTGCTGCTTACTTCATCTTGCTCTTGAACGTGTCGATCGTGGCTTTGATGTCGTCGGTGGCGAATGACTCAGACTCGGCGGTCAGCGCGAACGGCGCAGCCAGCAGGATCATCTGCTGCAGGTGCAGGTTGAGCGCCCGCTTCGTCTCCTGGATCGCCTGACGCGGTTGTGCGGCGAGCCGCGCTGCAAACGCCTTGGCCTGCTCCAGCAGTTCCGCGTCGGGCACGACCCGGTTGGCGAGCCCCAGTTCGACGGCCTTGGCGGCCGGAATCCGATCGCCGGTCAACAGGTACTCCTTGCACTTCAACAGCCCCATCAGGATCGGCCAGAACACGGCGCCACCATCACCACACACGAGTCCGATGCTGACGTGGGTGTCGGCCATGAATGCACTCTCTGCCATGAACACGATGTCGCACAGCAACGCAAGGTTGCAGCCAAGCCCGACGGCCGGGCCGTTGATCGCGGCAACGACCGGCTTCGGGAACTCGGCCTGGGCCTCCATCAATCGACGCGCCCCGCGCAACGACTTGCGACGGTGGTCGGCGTCCTCGTAGCTCTTGATGAATCCCGAGATGTCGCCGCCCGCGCTGAACGCCCGCCCGGCGCCGGTGAGCACGACGGCGCGCACCGAGTCGTCCATCGACAGATGCCACCAGATCTCGGTCATCCCCTCGTGCATGTCGTCGAGGAAGGCGTTCATCATCTCCGGGTTGTTGAGCGTGACCGTGACGACCGGTCCGTCCTGCTCGATCAAGATGTGCTCTGTGGGTGCGTACGGCATGACAGGACTCCAGGCTGGTGATTCGGGTGTGGGTGATTCAATCTGACAGTTTCGTCAAGTATGACGCGACGGGTGCCGCGAAATCATCACGGGGACGCCGGACAGCCGAGCCATGCCGGTGAACGGGTCGAGGTCGTGACGGTCGAAGAGTGCATTGACGTTGGCATCGGGCCAGCCGTGCTGGACCGACACCGCGCCCGGCGTGACCGATTCGGTGACATGGGCGGGGATCGTCAAGGTGCCCGCCTGCGAGGTGATGCAGACGTCGTCGCCATCGAGGATTCCGGCGTGTTCCGCATCGACCGGGTGAATCCAGGCCTCGTGGCGCTCACCGTCTCGGTAGTGCTGCCAGTTCATCCGTTTCGACGGACGCCGCGGGACCAGAACGATCGGTTCGGGGGCGACGGTCGCGAGTGCCGCCAGTTGCCCGATCAGTTGGTCGGGGGCGAGATTCCAGCGTCCGAACGGCAACCGCTGCTGCACCCAACCGAACACGGCCGCCGATTCGACGTGCAGGTCTCCACCCTCGTGCAGGTCGGCGAGGGCGGTCCCTCGGGTCATTCGCGCCAGGACGTCGTCGGTCGTGACCGACAGCGGATCGGTGCTCCCGCCGAGTGTTTGCCACAGCGGCGGTCGATCAGCAGGCGGCGGTACGACCGCTCGGGTGTACTGCTGGTAGACGACGTTGGCGTTGATCTCCATCGGGAGCACGTCGGGTCGCTCCAACTGGTCGGCGCAGGCAAACACGTGGGTTGCCAGATCGGTCGTCGCCGTGCGCTGGATCTCGATCACGACCAGTGCGTCGATCGACTCGAACGCCCGCTGCAACCGCCCCGGATCGGGGAGCGCCGTGATCAGGTTCGAGCCGACCACGATCAATGCTCGCAATCGACCCGCTTCGATCTCGTCGGGGATCAACGCCGCCGGCCACTCGCCCCCACAGCGGGCCACATCCGATCGGGCCGGCGAGCGCGGCTCTGTCGGCGCTGAGGCCGGCAGCATGTCGAGACGGTCGAGTCGGGCGAAAGCGCCCGGATTGAACCACATCCCACCGACGTGATCCATCGAGTCGGTGAGCACCAGCAACGCCCACACCAACCACTCGGTCACGTTGCCGGAACGAGCCATCGAGGAGCCGGTACCGGTCAGGATCGAGAGCCGTCCGGCGACACGTACGGCGTCGACGAGGAGGTCGAGTTGGTCGGTCGACACGCCGGCGATGCTGGCGGCATGCCTCGAGTCGAACGGCTCGACCGCCGAACGCAACGCTTCGAGACCCGACGCCCGCTCCCCAAGTGCGGCCTCGTCGACCCCCGACCGAAGCACGGCGCGGATGACATGTGCCAGCACGGCGTAGTCGCTGCCGGGTCGCGTCATCAGATGGTGATCGGACAGCTTCGCTGTTTCCGTCGAGCGCGGGTCGAACGCGAAAACAGGTCCGCGCCGGCGCGCCGTGCGGATCCGTTCGACCGGGTTGGAGAACATCGTGGCATGACCGTGCGATACGACCGGGTTGATCCCGACGAACAGCAACAGTCGGCTGTGTTCCTCGTCGATCGTCGGGATCAGGAGCGGCGTGCCCGCCATCTGCTCAGCGACGTAGGTCTTGGCGATTGCGTCGACGGTGGCCGTGCTGTAGCTCTGGTACGAACCGAGCGCCTTCTTGAGCCGGCGGACCATCCATGAACCGAGGCCGTCTTGGAACGCGCCCGTGCCGTGGAACACGCCGATCGACCCGAGACCGTGTTCCGCCACGATCGACCGCAAGACGTCGTCGAGGTCGGCGTGGGCATCATCGATCGAGACCGCTCGGCGAGCGTCGCTTCGACCGATCGAGGCGCCCGTCAACCGGTTCGGCGAGTGGTGGACCTCACCCAGGGCACGGCCTTTCGTGCACAGGTATCCGGCCGTGAGCGGGTGGCTCTCGTCGCCTCGGATCGAAACGACCCGATCACCATCAACGGTGATCTTCATGCCGCAGGCGGCGATGCAGATCCGGCAGAACGTGCGGACTTCGTCAGCCATGCGAACGGTCGACGTCGCCCGTTTGGTAGGCGATCACCGGGGCGGACTCGCTGAACACGCCGAGCGTGTGCATCAGCCGATGGCCACCGAGGAAGTTGGAACACAAGTACGCCATCTCGACAATTTCGGCGGTCGTGAAGCCCTCCGACAATGAACGGAACGTGTCGTCGTCGATGGAGTGATGGTCGGTGTTGAGTTGATCGAAGAAGCCGATCGCAGCCCGTTCACGCGGCGTGAAGCGATCGGACCTCGAGTCGGGTGACAACAAGCAGGCGATGTCGTCATCGCTGATGCTGTCGTCCTTGCGCGAGGCGGAACAGGGCTCACACGCCGCCGTGGTGGCGCTGTGGAGGCGCAGCAATTCGACGAGTCGCGGCTCGAGCACTCCCTTGCGAAAGGTCGCCTCGTACTGGCGGTGGAGGGCCGTCATGGCGGCGGTGCTGTAGGCGATGATCTGCAGCGGCGACGTGATCGTGTACATCCCCGTCGACGAGCCGGACTCCATCATCTCGCGCGACTCGGCCGGCAGGTCCTCCATCGGAATCGGTTCGATCCTGGCCACGACAGCCCCCTCTCACAGCGAGCACTCGGAACTCGACACTTGTGTCAAGTTACACGCCACCCGACAATCTGGTATCAGCAGCCGGATCCCAGCCCATCGACACCGGGACGCTGGATACGTCAGTAGGTTGGCTGTTGGCATGGGCAGTGAGACACCCGATCCCAGCACCACCGCAACAGCCCCTTCGGCAGTGTTGGCCTGCCCGCATTGCGAGGGTCCGCTGCAGTTGAACGGTGCCGGCGCCACCTGCGAGAACCGACATTCGTTCGACCGCGGCAGAGGCGGCTACTTGAACCTGCTCGTCGGCGGTCGACTGAGTGGGGCGACGACACCGGGAGACACGCCCGATGCGCTCGCCGCCCGCCGCCGGTTCCTGGCCGGCGGCGACTACACGCCGATCGTCACGGCACTCGCCGAGGCAATCGGCGTGCCGGGTGGCCCGGTACTCGACGTCGGCTGCGGTGAGGGCTACTACCTGTCGCAGCTCCCCCTTCCGGATCGGTTCGGGTTGGACATCGCCAAGCGCGCCGTGCAGATGGCGGCGATGTTGCTGCCCGACACGCAGTTCGTGGTCGGGTCGGCGTATCGCCTGCCCGTGCTGGATCAGTCCGTCGCAACGGTGTTGTCGGTATTCGCCCCACATCCGTTCGAGGAGTTCGAACGGGTGCTGCAGCCTGGTGGGAGGTGGGTGACGGTGACGCCCGGCCCGAATCATCTACGTGAGATGCGTCCAGCCCTGTCGGGCGAGTCGGGGCGCAAGGCCGGCGACCGCTTGGAGCGTCGCAGCGAACCTCCTGGAGAGGCAACCGCGGCGATACGGGTGGAGTTCCAACTGCAGCTTTCGGCAGACGCTCGCCGCGACCTGTTCTTGATGACACCGCTCCGCTGGCAGGCCGGTGCGATCGGCGCCGCGACCGAACACGGCGGCGAGGTGCACGGTGGCGAGGTACACGGTGGCGAGGTTCAAGGTGGCGCGGTCAGCGTCGATGTCTGGGTGTCGTCGTCGGCTCGATGAGTCGAGTCGCCGTGTCGTCGTGTCGCTGAATCAGCCTTTCGGGCCGTCGGGCCATTTGATCAGCGAGCCGGCATCGATGCGCAAGTTGATGCCCGTCACGTAGCGGGCCTCGTCGGAGGCGAAGAACAGCACGGCGTTGGAGATGTCGCGCGGCTGCACGAACGGGATCGGCATCGCCTGGAACACATTGAACGCCACCAGGGCGTCGTCCTGGGTCGGATTCTCCAGATCGGGCCGGAACACTCGATAGATGTCCTCGTTGTTGATCAGGTTGGTGTTCGTGTTGGTCGGGTGGACGGCGTTGACCCGGATCATCAGCGGGGCGAGCTGCAGCGCCAGCGTCTCGGTGTACTGGACGATGAACGTCTTCGCCAGGCCGTAGCCGACCGACCCCGGGCCCAGCGCGGGGTTGTTCAAGGTGCTCGGCATCATGCCCGCCGTCGAACCTGTCAGGATGATCGACGCCCCCTCGGTCAGGTGCCCCAACGTGACGGCCACGGTGTTCATCACACCGCCGAAGTCGACGTCCATGGCGTCGACGAAGGCCTGTGCGGTGTGCTCCTTGACCGGCAGGATGCCGGCGTTGGCACACACGATGTCGAGCCGACCGAACGCCGTGACACCGTCGTCGACGGCTGCCCGCAACTGATCGCGTTCGCGTACGTCGGCCTTCGTGGCAATGATCTTCTGACCCGTCGACTCGACCTGAGCCACCGTGTCGGCCATGTCTTCGGCCGACCCGAGCGGGTAGCGCACCGTCGCGATCTGTTCGAGGATGTCGACGGCGATGATGTTGGCGCCCTCCTCGGCCAAACGGATGCAGTGGCTCTTGCCCTGCCCCCGAGCAGCACCCGTGACGAGTGCGACCTTTCCCTCCAGACGACCACCCATGCGACGACCTCCGTGCGTTGTGTTTCGCCGTTGTTGACGAAGCCGTCAAGAAGCTATTGGGCGACGAGCGCCGGCGTCACATCGGACGGTCTCGCCCGGCTCAGCGGTCGATCGTCAAGGTCGCGCTTGCGATGCTCGGACCGACCAGTCGACGACGGCACGCACGACGTCGTAGGGAACCGGAGCGCCGTGAGGGAACTTCAACGTCCCCTTCGAGGCCCGATAAGGCGCGACCAACTGCTGAAACGCCTCGTCGCCCGCCGGGACCGGATAGATCGCGATGTGTTTGGACCACCCCGCGGCGAACACGACCGTGCGGCCGCCCAGGCGAAAACTGGGGATCTGATAGCTGATCCTCAACTCCGCCTCGGGCAGTTGCCTTCCGATCGCGTCCAGGACCGGTTGCAGACGCTGGCGGACTTCTGGTGCCAGCGAGGCCATGTAGTCGGCGACGGTCTCGAAGTGCGGTGCCACCGACCTTTTCTACTTCGCCTGATCACGCAGCGCTGGCCACCGCGCCGTCCGGCTGGAAACTCGACACTTATGTCAAGTTACAATCGGTCGATGGGTAACGATCTCTCCGAGCCGGCCATCGAGCCGCCTGCGCGACGCTTCCTCCACATCTGCTACTGCTGCGACGATGCGGGCGCGGTCAGCGACTTCTTCGTCGATGGTCTGGCGATGCGGAACACGATGCGCACCAACGACGAGTACGGCTCGGGGGCGATCCTCGGGCTCGACTACCAGGTCCGCTCGGTCGGTTCGTTCGTGTACGACAAGCGTGGACCGCGCACCAGCCCGGCGATCGAAGTGCAGGGTTGGTACGACCCGACACCGGTCGGCACACCGTCGACCGATCCGTTCGAGATCGGGATCAAGGCGCTCGGGTTTGCGGCACCATCGATCGACACCGCCGTCACCACGCTGACCGGCCTCGGATGCTCGATCCAGTTCGATGGCCGATCGCCGTTCGACGAACGAACCGTGACGCTGCTCGACCCGCGTGGCGTGATGCTCGAACTCGTCGAGAACCCGCGCCTCGCCGCCGACGCGACACAAATGGATCACCTCCGGATCACGGTCGCCAATCTGAACGACTCGTTGACGTTCTACGAGATGCTCGGGTTCGAGGTGACCGAGCGGGCAAACGTCATCGACGGAACCTTCGTCGGCCTTGCCGGAGTCGTCGATGGCGAGTTCGCCAGGCTGCGGCTCCCCGACGAGCCGTTCGAACTCAGGCTGATCGAGTGGCGCAGTCCCTCAGGTCACGGTCACCACTACACCGAGCCGTATCACGCCGGCATCTTTCGCGCTGCCCTCGGCGTCGACGACACGCGAGCCTCGTACGAGGCGATGTCGGCCGCCGGGGCGGTGTTCGACCGCCCTCCGATGGAGGTCGAGTTGAGTGGCACACCGGTGCCCGACATGTGGATCACGTTCATCAGCGACCCGAACGGGATCCCCTACGAGTTCGTCCAGCGCCCCCGATCCGCCTTCCGCTGACCATCAAACACTGTGTCAGCCAACATTGTGTCAGCACATACGACCTCCGGGGTCGTTGTTGCCGACACAATCGTGCGGGTGACGATCTGACAGAAGTGTCAAGTTAGGCTGGCGGGATGAGCGAGCAGGTCCTGAGTGACGACACCGTAGGCACATTCACGATCGGTGGCGACCTCACGGTTCGTCGACTCGGGTTCGGAGCGATGCGGATATCCGGAGCCCGCAATGGCGATGGCGCTCGTGATCGCGACGAAGCTCGCAAGCTCGTTCGTCGGGTCGTCGATCGTGGCGTCAACTTCATCGACACCGCCAACATCTACGGCTACGGCGAATCGGAGCAGATCATCGCCGAGGCGCTCCATCCGTATCCCGCCGACCTGGTGATCACGACCAAGGCCGGGTATCGGCCTGGCAAGGTGTTGAGTGGTCACGTCACGTTGCCGCCGTCAGGTCATCCGGACCACATCAAGCAGGAGTGCGAGAAGAGCCTGCAACGCCTCAAGGTCGACGCCATCGACCTGTACCAGGTCCACGCACCCGATCCGACGCTGCCGTACGACGAGACGCTCGGCGCCTTCGTCGAACTCCAGCAGGCAGGCAAGATTCGCCACATCGGACTCTCGAACGTCACTGCGGGTCAACTCGAGTTCGCCCAGAAGCTGTGCACCGTCGCCTCGGTCGAGAACCGGTACAACGCCGGCGACCGCGACAGTGACGACGTGCTCGAAGCCTGCCGGGATCAAGAGATCGCCTTCCTTCCCTGGGCCCCGATCCTGCTCCCTCACCGGCGGATCAGCCTCGTGATGGAAACGATTGCCCACACGCACGGCGTCAGCGTGCAACAGATCGCCCTGCAGTGGCTGCTCCACCGCGCCCCGAACGTGATCCCGATCCCGGGTACCTCAAAGATCGAGCACGCCGACGCCAACGTCGATGCAGCCTGGATCGCGCTCAACGAACACGACATCCACATGATCGACAAGGCAGCCGGGGCGTGAACGATGACTGATCACGAGCTCAATCCGCTCGCCGCCCAACTGCGGCCGGTGCTTGCAGCGATCATGAGCCGCCATCGCCGGCAATGGGGTGACAGCAGGGAATGGGAGGCGCTCGTCTCGTTCCAGCAGGAACTCGGCAAAGCGGGATGGGGCGCGCCGCAGTGGCCGGTCGAGGTCGGCGGGCGGGGCCTCGGTGTCGTCGACACACTCGCTTGCGACACGGAGTTCGCGCTCGCCGGGGCACCACAGCGAGTCGCCGTCTTCGGCACCAACAACGTCGGGCCGACGATCAACGCCTACGGGTCCGACGAACAGAAGGTCCATCTGGCGGCGATCCTGAACGGTGACGAATTCTGGTGTCAAGGCTTCAGCGAGCCCGACTTCGGGAGCGACCTCGCCGGACTCCGAACTCGAGCCGATGCCACCGACGATGGCTTCATCGTCAACGGTCAAAAGGTCTGGACCTCGATCGGCTTGAACGCCACCCACTGCATGCTGCTCGTGCGCACCGACCCCGAGGCGCCGAAGCACGAGGGCATCTCGGTCCTGCTCGTCCCGATGGACACGCCAGGCCTGACCCGCCGGCCGATCAGACAGATCAACGGCGAAGCGGAGTTTGCCGAACTCTTCTTCGAGGACATGTTCGTCCCGAAGTCAGCGCTGCTCGGGCCGCTCCACGAAGGTTGGCGGGTCACGATGGCAACTCTCGGGTTCGAGCGTGCAGGGGTGATCAGCATTGCCGGCAAACTGGTCGACGAAGTGATGGGGATGGTCCACTCGCCCGCCGTCACCACGGCAACACCAACGTTGCGCCACCGAGCACTCGACACCTACATGTCGGCCCGGATCCTGCAGTGGATGGGTAACCGTGCACTCGCCAACATCAACGATGCCGCAGCGGCGGGTGCCGCGGCGTCGCTGATCAAGCAGACGTACTCACTGCTGACGCAACAGTTTGCCGAGGTCAGCGCCGATCTGGCCGGTGTCGACGCGATCGCCGGACTCGCCCCCGAGGCAGCCCACCGCCTGTTGACCAGCCGTGCCTCGACGATCGCCGGGGGCACCACCGAAGTCATGAAGAACCTGCTCGGGGAACGGAATCTCGGGCTCCCGAGGGAACCGCGATGACGCCGCCGAACAGGAGCGAGCGGATCGAGGGGTGGCGCTGATGGAACTGGGTTTCTCGACCATGAACACTCCCGACGACATCCGCCCCGACGTGTTGGCACGTGCCCTCGAGGAGCGTGGTTACCGCTCGTTGTTCATCGGTGAACACTCGCACATCCCGGCATCACGCCGAACCCCGTATCCGACCGGGGGCGACATGCCCGATCAATACCGTCGGATGATGGACCCGTTCGTCAGCCTGACGATGGCGGCGATGGCCACCGACCGCCTGCAGCTCGGGCTCGGCGTCTGTCTCGTGCTCGAACACCACGTCCTCGACCTCGCCAAGACTGTCGCCACGCTCGATCTGCTCTCCGGAGGTCGGTTGCTGTTCGGTGTCGGTGTCGGTTGGAACGCCGAGGAGCTGGAGAACCACCGCCCGGACATCACATGGGCCCAGCGCTACCGGGCCACCGAAGAATGCATCACTGCGCTGCGGCGTTGTTGGACCGACGAAGCGAGCGAGTTCCACGGCGAGTTCTTCGACTTCGATGCGGTCTGGTCGTTCCCCAAACCGGCGCAGCGCCCCAACCCGCCGATCCTGCTGGGCACCGGCGGTCGGCTCGGAACACAGCATGCCGTGCGTTGGGCCGACGAGTGGATGCCGATGGACATTGCCCTCGGCAACGTGGCGAAGAAGATCGGCCGCTTCCGCGAAGCGGCTGCCGAGGCCGGGCGTGACATCCCGATCTCGCTCGTCACGTTCGGCGATCCGACGCCGGAGACGTTGCACCACTATCGGGAGTTGGGCGTCGTGCGCACGATCATCGGGGCCTCGCGCGTGGGTTGGGACGACCCTGGTACGGCGATGCCCTTCATCGATCGATACGCCCCACTGGTCGCTGAACTTCGCTGACACCGATGCCGCTGCCGCTGACCGAACATCTCACCGTGCGCAGCGGGGTACGGATCCGGTATCTCGACAATCACGGTGACGAGTCGGCAGGGTCACCGATTCTCCTGGTTCCGGGGTTCACCGATTTCGCCGACGAGTACGCCGAGGTGCTCGAGTTCTTCCTGCCGCGTCGCATGATGGTGGTCGAGGTGCGCGGTCGCGGCGGCAGCGAGGCGCCGCCCGCCGGCTATCGCGCGGCCGACCACGCCGACGATCTCGAGGCCGTGCTCGCCGAAGCCGGGATCGATCGCTTCCACCTGATGACGTTCTCGCGCGGCACAACTTTCGGGCTCGACCTGATGCTCAGGGATCCGATGCGGGTGGTGACGATCTCGATCGGTGACTACAGGGCCCGCGAGTTGGCGATCCCGCTCGACGCCGTCGACTCCGTGATGGCGACCAGGTTCAGAGGCACGCCGATGTCGGAACGGGTGCCACCGCACGTGGTGATCGAATTGTTCCGCTCGTCACGCGACCGCGACCTGCACGACGAAGTTGCCGCGACAGGTATTCCGGTGCTCGTAGCGACCGGCACCGAACCCGGCTGCATGCTCGACGCCGATGCCCTCCACGAGTATCGCGACCGAATCCCCGGCGTCGAGATCGTGACGATCGATGGCGCCGCCCACGACCTGTTCCGCCCCATTCGTCTGGCCTACCCGCAGGCGGTCGCCGACTTCGTCCAGCGCCGGACTCCGTGAATCGGGCCACGCCGCTGGGCCACGCCGCCCCTGACCGGCGAGATCAGATCCAGCGGGCGGTGAGGCCTGTGAGGCGTTCGCCGGTGAGATCTTTGAGCTTCACGCCGACGAGCTTGGCGACCGATTCCGAGGTCTGATACCGCAGCACCGGGGTGTCGGCGGTCGCGACCTGCCAGATCACGGCGGCGATCTCCGGGTTGGTCTGAGCGGTCTCGTACCCGCCCGCTTGGGTGGCGGTGAAGGCCTCGCGCAGCGGTCCGTACGGGTCGCCGACGACACCTCCTGTCGGGCCCGAGGAGTTGGTGACGAACTCACCTTGCACCGGCCCGGGTTCGACCAACGACACATGGACACCGAATTTGGCGGCAACCGGATAGAGCGATTCAAGAAGTCCTTCGAGGGCGTTCTTGGAGGCGCAATAGGCGTCGTTGAACGGCAGACCGAGGGCACCGGAAATACTGCTCACGGCGATGAAACGACCCGACCCGCTGGCACGCATCGACGGCAACACGGCGTGCAGCAATCGGATCGCTCCGAACAGGTTGGTGTCGATCGACGCCTTGAAATCATCCAACGACAGCTCTTCCGTGGTGCCTGCCACCCCGATCCCTGCGTTGCTGATCACGATGTCGACCCGGCCATGGTCGGCGATGACGCCTGCCACGGTGTCGGCAACGGAGACGTCGGAATTGACGTCGAGCACCCGAATCTCGGCCTCGACCCCGGCCGCGTGCAACGAATCACGCAACAACCCGGACCGATCCAGGTTGCGCATCGTGGCCACCACCGGGCAGCCCTGTCCGGCGAAGTGAACCGCCGTTGCGAGACCGATCCCGGTCGAGCAGCCGGTGATCAACACCACAGGTGAACTCATGACATCCGCCTTTCCGCGAATCGTTCCAGACCTTCGACGACCTCGCCGGTCGACGTCGATGCTGCCAGCGCCGCCACCGCCACGATCAGACCATCGACACCGAGTTCGTCGAGTGCGGCCGCATCGCGGGCGGCGCCCGGCCGTGCCGCAACGAGCACTTCGAACGGCAGGTCGCCGAACCCGACCGAGGCGCGTTGCTCGCGCAGGCCAGCGACCATCCGGGTCACGTCGGCGAGATCCGTGTAGCTCCCGATCCAGCCGTCGTTGCCGGCCGCCCGGCGCAGCGCCGGCTTGGTGTTTCCACCGACGAGGATCCTGAGCCCGGGAGACGCCGGGCGCATGCACAGCGACTCGAAGCCGATCTGGTCACCGTGGAACTCGACCATCTCGCCCGACCACAACAACCGCAGCACCTCCAACATCTCGTCGAAGCGCCGCCCACGGGTCTCGAACTCCTGTCCGACCGCATCGAACTCCTCACGCATCCAGCCGGCACCGAAGCCGCACGACAGCCGACCGCCAGCGAGACCGGCGGCGGTCCCGGCCGCCTTCGCCAGCGTGAACACGTCTCGCAATGGCGCGATGTAGACGGAGGTCGTGAACCGGAGGCGCACGGTGCCCTGTGCCATCGCTGCGATCGCAACCCAGCAGTCGGGCCATGGCGCATCGAGTGGCCAACCCACCGACCCATCGGTGGAGTACGGATACGGCGAGTCGATCTGCTCGGGGAAGAACAGATGGTCGGGCAACGAGACGCCTTCGAATCCGAGCTGCTCGGCGGCCTGGGCGACGGGCACGAGCTGTTCGAGTTGGAGGAATCCGACGTTGACCCAGTACTTCATGGGGAGACTCGCACACCTCGACAGCACATCAAACTGACGATAGTGTCAAGTACGGTCACGACGTGCACCAGAACGCGCACCAGGAGGAATGACATGACGATTTTGGATGCGGAAGCAACGACGAGCGACCCCAACGTCGACTACGCCTTGTGCGATGCCGATCAGCACTATTACGAGCCCCACGACGCGCTCACACGACACCTCGAGAAGCAGTACCAGAGCGTCGTCAAGTGGATGGATATCGGTGGCCGCAAATCGGTGCTGATCCATGGCAAACAGCTCACCGTCGTCCCCAACCCGACCTACAATCCGGTCGGCGCGCCCGGTTCACTCGAGGTCTACTTCCGCGCCGAGAACCACGACGCGAGAGAACTCCGGGACATCGTCACGATGCAGCCGATCCAGGCCGAGTATCAGGACCGCGACGCTCGGATCGCGCGGCTCGACGAGCAGGGCGTTCAACTCGCCTGGCTGATCCCCAGCCTCGGGCTCGGGATCGAGGAGATGCTGGCCGAGGACCCCGAGTCTGCGGCGGCAGTGTTCCGGGCCTACAACCGGTGGCTCCACGACGACTGGGGCTACGACCGCGACGGTCGCATCATGACCGGCCCGATGATCTCCCTGATCGACCCGGTCGCCGCCGAGCAAGAACTCGACCGCGTGCTGGCGATCGGCACGCGGATGATCATCCTGCGTGCCGGCCCGGTGGCTTCACCGCACAACCGCCCACCTTCCCCTGCCGACCCTCGCTACGACCGGTTCTGGGCCAAGCTGGCCGAATCCGGGACGATCGTCTCGATCCACGCCGGTGACGCCGGGTACACCAAGTACCTCGCCGACTGGGGCGAGAGCGGTCGCTACACCGGGCTCAAGAGCACCCCGCTGACCGAGGTGCTGTCGGTCGCGATCGAGCGCCCGATCTTCGACATGATGGCGGCGATGATCTGCCATGGCCTGTTCGATCGTCACCCCAAGCTGAAGGTCGCCACGCTCGAACTCGGCGCGGCGTGGGTGCCCGAACTGCACCGCCGGCTCCGGGTCGCATATGGCAAGTCGCCGCAACTCTTCGCCCGCGATCCTGTCGAGTCGTTCCGAGAGCACGTCTGGGTCGCCCCGTTCTACGAGGACACGATCACGAAGTTGCGCGACATCCACGGCGCCGACCGAGTGCTGCTCGGCTCCGACTGGCCGCACCCGGAAGGTCTCGCCTCACCACGGAAATGGATCGGCGATTTCGTCGACCTCGGCGAGACCGACATGCGCAAGGCATTGCGAGACAACCTGTTGGCTCTCTCCGGCTACTGACGAACACTGGCCGACTACTGCTGCTCGTGGTACTCGTCGAGTCGCGGCGGTTGCCCTGGCGGTAGTGCCGGGTGGAACCGGTACTGGATCGGGTGAGCAACTGCTCGAAAACCGTCGGGGCCGGTCGTGAGTACACCGCGTTCGCGGAAGTGTTCGTGTTCGAGCATCTCCGCTCGGGTCAGGATCGGCGCCGCCGGGACCGATCGCGCCGCCAGCATCGCCACCAGTTCGTCGCGTGGCCACCTGGCAATTGCAGCGGCAAGTTCGGTCCGCAGTGCTGACGTCTGCTCGCCACGCTCGCCCATCGTCAGCCCGACGCGGCCGATCAGACCGAGCGCCTCGCACAAGCCATCCCAGAAGTGGTCCTCACTGAAGATCCCCAGTTCGATGAAGCCGTCGTCGGCGGTCGGGAACGAACCCATCGCCGGGAGCCGATCATGGGTTGCCATCTCTGCCTGGCGCCTGGTGTCGATCGAGCCCATCGGCGCCACCCACGTGGCGAGCAGGTCGGTGATCGACACGTCGATGTGCTCACCTTCGCCGGTTCGGCGAGCACACGCCACCGCAGCAAGGATCGCGAACGCCGCCGCCAGCCCCGACCCGTGATCACCGACCAGCAGTCCCGCCCGGACCGGCGGGTGACCGTCGATCATCGTCATCGACCCGGCGTAGGCCTGGAAGTTCATGTCGTGACCGGTCCCGCCGGCGAGCGGGCCGGTCTGCCCGAACCCCGAGATCGAACAGACCACGATCGACGGGTTGACCGCCTGCAGCGCGTCGAAGCCGACCCCGAGCCGATCGGCGACCCCCGGGCGGTAGTTCTCGACGAGCACTTCCGCGCCGGACGCCAACGCCAACAACTCGGCCAGGTCGTGCGGGTCCTTGAGGTCGAGCACAGCGCTTCGCTTGCGGCCGTTGAAGTTGACGAACCGGTCGACCAATGGCCGCATGCGGTCCCCACCGGGCGGCTCGACCTTGATCACCTCGGCGCCGAGATCCGCCAGCAGCTGTGTGGCGTAGTGACCCGGCTGCCACAGCGACAGGTCGAGCACTCGCAAGCCGTCGAGCAGCGGGCTCATGCGATCACTTCTGCGGCGACCCATTCGAGCGTCTCGATCGAGGCGTCGGGGTTGTTGCCGCACAGGTTGAACACGATCCAACCGGCGCCGATCGCCTCCAGCCTGCCGACTTCCTCACGCATCTGCTCGGCACTCAGACCGTTGCGCACGTCGAGCATGCCCCACACGCCGGTGCAGATGATCTCGAGTGTTGCGAAGTCGCGGCCGACCCGATCGCACGCTCGACGCACGTCGTCGACACGTTGGGCGAAGTCGTCGAGCGTCGGGATCGGGCGCGTCCGCAACGTGCGGATGCGATCCTCGTCGATGATCATCCCGATCCAACCGTCGCCCTCACGGACCGCCCAATCGAGACCCCAATCCGTGTTGCCGTGCAACCACAGCGGCGGGTGCGGGCGCTGGACTGCGGACGGGACCGAGCGCACCCCGCGGGCTGAAAAGCCAAGTCCTTCGCGGGTCACGTCCTCCCCCGCCCACACCTGTTTGGCGACGTCCATCGCCTCTTCGAATCGTTGTCGCCGATTGTCGGGATCGACGCCGAGCGCGTAGAACTCGGACTTCAGGTACCCGGTTCCCATTCCGAGCGTGACCCGGCCTCCGCTGAGGTGATCGAGCGTGGCCGCCTGGTGAGCGGTGACGAACGGATTTCGGTACGTCGGCAGCAGCACCCAGGTGAGCAATCGGACGGTCGTGGTCACGGCGGCGCAGAAGCCGAGTGCGGTGAACAGATCGGCAACGCCTTCCCCACCCGACTCGACCCAACGATTCGAAGGCGCCGGATGATCCGTGAAGGCGATCGCGTCATAGCCGACCCGCTCTGCCGTCGTCGCAAACCGTTTCGTCTCGCCCGGCGAGAGGATTTCCGGCACCCATCGTGCGTCACCAATGCCGTGCTGTACGCCGAACTTCATGGTCAGCCTCCGAACGTGAGAAGTTGTGACGGTATGGGCAAACCACTCGCCGAGATGAACGACGCCGACAAGCTGGCGCTTGCCGCCGAGTACGCCGCCGCCAGCCGTTCGAACGATGCCGATGCACTTCGCGCCCTGTGCGCCGAGGGTGCCGTGACATGGCACAACTTCGACGAGCTCGAGGTGACGACGGAGCAGACGGTGCGAACGATCGCGTGGCTGCACCGGACCGTTCCCGACATCGCCTGGGTCGACGTGGCGCTAAAGCCGACCGCCGATGGCTGGGTCTCGCAGACGATCCTCACGGGAACCGCGCCGGGAGGGGCGTTGCGAGCGCACTCGTGCGTCGTCGTCACGCTCGATGCCGGCGGCCGCGTTGCTCGCACCGACGAATACCTCGACCCGGCCCAGACTTCGGTGCTGAGAGGCTGATTCACAACAACTCCGCCAACTGGCGAACCAGCCCGACCACCTCGTGGGCACACGCCACGAACGTCTCCACCTCGCCACCACCGGGATCGACGACCTCCTCCCACGACTCGAGTACCACGGTCGCCAGCTGCAACCCTCCGATCCGCACCGGCAACGGCGTCGGCGGACCGCCCAGCGATTTCGTCAGGCGGATCAGCGTGCTCGACTTGGCAGCCATCTCGGGGTACTCGCGCCGGATCCACTCGATGTGCTCCGGTGCCAGCCCGACGATCAGATCAGCCGATTCCAGGTCATCGCGGCCCGCCTGTGAGCTCTGGTGTTTCGGCCACGGCAGGCCAACGGCGTCGAGTGCCGCTCTGGTGCGCCAACTGATCGGCATCCCGTCGACGGTGAGTGTGCCTGCCGTTTCGACACGAAGATCCGGCCTCAGCTGACGGAGGGCGACACCGGCCATCACCGACCGGGCAGCATTGCCGGTGCACAGGAACAGGACCGAACTCACGGGGCGATGAGGACCTTGCCGATTGCCCGTCGATCGGCGACCTCGCGCAACGCCGCCGATGCGTGGTCGAGCGGATGGACCGACGAGACATGCGGGACGACCCTGCCCGAGCCCAGCAGCTCGAGCAGTTCGCGCTCGTCGCGGAGCGCCAGTTCCGGGGCAAAGTGTCCGAACGTGCGGATCTCGAACCCTTTGATGATGACGCCCTTCAGCAACACCAGGTTGAGCGGGATCTTGGGGATCTCGCCGGAAGCGAACCCGACCGTGACGAATCGCCCGCCCCAACGTGTCGATCGTAGTGCTCGTTCGGCGTACGGGCCGCCGACCGGGTCGATCACCACATCGGCCCCGTCCGGTGCGAACTCACGGATCGCGTCGCGGAGGTCGGACGTGTCGTAGTTGATCGTGTGGGCGGCGCCACGTTGACGGCACATCGCCAACTTCGCGTCACTCGAACCGGCCGCGATCACCTCCGCCCCGAGCACCCCGGCGAGTTCGACCGCCGCCAGACCGACACCGCCGGCGGCCCCGAGCACGACGACCTTGTCGCCCGCCTGGACCCCTGCGACCGAACGCAGGGCGTGGTAGGCCGTCATGTGGGCAACCCAGAACCCGGCCGTCGACTGGAGATCGACCCCTGCCGGAACGGGTCGGAGGGCCGACTCGATCGACACGGCGTATTCGGCGAACGCGCCAGTCATCGAACTCCCGAACACCCGATCGCCGACGCTGACCTTGGTGACGTCGGGACCAATCGCGCTCACGACGCCGGAGAACTCACTGCCTGGGGTGAACGGGAGCGGGATCGACACCTGGTACAGGTTGTTGATGATCAGTACGTCGGGGAAGTTGACCGCCGCCGCGGCGACGCTGACGACGACCTCTTTGGCCCGCGGGCGCGGCATCGGCACGTCTTCGACGGTCAATGTTTCCGGCGGTCCGTACTCACGACAAACAACAGCACGCATTGCTGTGGCACCATAGTTGACGATGCCGTCAACTGAACCGTCCGAACCCGTGCTGCTCCGTCAACTCGATCAGCACGGAGTGCTGTTGTTGACGTTCAATCGTCCCGACCGGAACAACGGATGGTGCCTCGAACTCGAAGAGTCCTATTTCGAGGCACTGATCGAGGCGTCGAACGATGCCGACGTGCGGGCGATCGTCGTCACCGGCGCCGGTCGATCGTTCTGTCCGGGGATGGACATGCAAATCCTGGAAGAGTCCGCCAAGCGTGGGACACCTTCCACCTCGACCGTTCGGCGACACCCGATGACGACCGCACGATGGATCCCCAAGCCAATGATCGCCGCCGTCAATGGAGCGTGCGCCGGGATCGGGTTCGTGCAGATGACCTGTTGCGATCTGCGATTCGCATCGCGCACGGCAAAGTTCACGACCGCATTCGCGCGGCGTGGCCTCCCGGCCGAGAACTCGTTGTCGTGGATGCTGCCGCGCCTGATCGGCACCGGAAACGCACTCGACCTGCTGCTGTCCGCCCGGGTGGTGTTGGCCGACGAGGCGCTCCAACTCGGCCTCGTCAACCGCGTCTACGAACCGGATCAACTCGTCCCGGAGGCACTCGCCTACGCCCGCGACCTCGCCGACAACTGCTCGCCGACGTCGATGGCGCTGATCAAGCAGCAGGTCAAGCTCGACTGGGAACGCAGCGCGGAGGAATCCCGTTTGCAGTCACTCGTGTTGATGTCGGAGATGGGCGCCCACGCCGATTTCGCCGAAGGCGTGATGAGCTTCCAGGAGAAGCGGCCCGCCACCTTCGGCGGGTACGCCGAGCAACTGCAGATCCCCCGCTCGATCAACCGCTAGCGGAACGCGTGAGGTTGTTGCGGACTATTTCCGCAACAACCTCACGCGTTCCGGGTTAGGGGGTGGGGTCGCGGGGGAGGCCGAGGACACGTTCGCCGACGATGTTGCGTTGGATCTCCGACGAACCGGCGTAGATCGTGTGCGAGCGCGAGAACTGGAACGTGTACTGGTAATCGCCGATCTGGCCGTCGCTCAGGATCTGGCCGTCGGCGCCCATCAGATCCATCTCGAGCTCACCGAGCCGTTGATGCCACTTCGACCAGTGCAGCTTGCCGATCGACGATTCGGGGCCCGGCGTGCCGGACGTGAGGATCCGGGTGACCGTCCGCAGACCCGTCAACCGCATGATCTCGAGCCCGGTGTATGCATCGGCCAGTCGTTGGCGGACCAATGGGTCGTCGGCCAGTCCGCGCTGCTTGGCGAACTCGACGACCGTTCGGTATTCGGCTGCGAATCGCAACTGCTGGGCGAGGAACGCCGTGCCGCGTTCGAACCCGAGCGTGCCCATCACGACCTTCCAGCCCTGCCCGACCGGACCGACGACCATGTCGGCCGGGGTGCGTGCGTCGGTGAAGAACACCTCGTTGAACTCGGCCGTTCCCGTGATCTGTTTGATCGGCCGTAACTCGACGCCGGGTTGGTCGATCGGGCACAGCAGGAAACTGATCCCCTCGTGCTTCTTGGCGACCGTGGTGTCGGTTCGGCAGACGACGAAGATCCAGTCGGCGATGTGACCGAGGCTGGTCCAGATCTTCTGGCCGTTGATCACCCACTCGTCGCCGTCGCGGACCGCCGAGGTCTTGACGTTGGCGAGGTCGGAGCCCGCGTCGGGCTCGCTGAACCCCTGGCACCAGTACTCCTCGGCGCGCAGGATCGGCGGGAGGAAGCGCTGCTTCTGCGCGTCGGTGCCGAACGCCATGATCGTCGGCCCGAGCAGTTGCTCGCCGAAGAAACCCGCTCTCGCCGGGCCGCCCGCCCTGGCGTACTCCTCGTTGAAGATCAACTGTTGCAGCAGCGGCAAGTCGCGCCCGCCGAACTGCCCGGGCCAGCCCATCCCGACCCAGCCCCCCGAGGCCAGCTCCCGCTCCCAAGCCTTGCGGACGTCGAGTTCGCCGCCCTCGCCCATGTCGCTGCCGGTTCCGAGCGCCCGGAACTCACCGACCAGATGGGCTCCCATCCACGTCGTGACCTCCTGGCGGAATGCCTCATCTTCGGCCGAGAACGTGAACTCCATGGCGAGCATCGTTGCCTCAACCTGACGAACTCGTCAAGTCGAGTCGGAGCGCCGTAGGTTCTAAGTGATGACCAGCCGGGCGACAGCGAGCAATACGGCGATCATCGCCGTACTCGGGTACTGCGGGGCGCTGGTTTCGATCACCCAGACGGTTTCGCTGCCGCTGCTACCGGTGCTCCCGGACGAGTTGCACACTTCGGTCAGCAACGTCTCGTGGGTGGCGACGGCGGCGTTCCTGACCGGCGCGGTCGCCAACCCGGTGCTCGGCCGCCTCGGCGACATGTACGGAAAACGCCGGATGGTGCTCGTCAGCCTGCTGGCGCTGTTGATCGGATGCGTCGTCTCAGCGATGTCGACCGGCGTGCTCGTGCTGATCATCGGGCGCGCCCTGCAGGGTTGCGGGATTGCCGTGATCCCGCTCGGCATGAGCATCGCCAAAGACACGTTGCCGCCGGACAAGACGAGCCAGGGAGTGGCGCTCGTCAGTGCCACGCTCGGGATCGGGGGTGGGCTCGGCCTGCCGATGTCCGGCTGGATGCTGAGTTGGTTCGGATGGCAGAGCGTGTTCTGGATGACGTCGGCGCTGACGTTGGTGGGGCTCGTGCTGGCGATCGTGGTCCTGCCGGATGTCGACCGACGCGAGCAGTCGCGTTTCGATGTGGTCGGCGCGGTGTGGCTCTCCGTGTGCCTGATCGCGCTCTTGCTGCCACTCTCGAAGTCCGCCAGTTGGGGCTGGCTGCAACCTCGACCGCTGATCCTGTACGCCGCCGGCTTCGTCGGCATGATCGGTTGGTACCGCTACGAACATCGACCGTCGCGGCCGCTCGTCGACGTTGTGCTGATGAGCGAGCGACCGCCGCTGCTCGTCAACAGCGCCGGCCTGTTGCTCGGGTTCGCGATGTTCAGCAACATGTACGCCTCGCTGGCCCTCCTGCAAACGCCCGCCAGCGTGCCGCACGGATTCGGCACCTCTGTCGTGACCGCCGGTCTCGTGATGTTTCCGGGAGCGCTGGTGATGATGCTGACCTCTCCGCTCTCGGCGTGGATCACCGATCGGTTCGGCGCCCGCACATCGCTGTGGGTCGGGGCGCTCGTGATCGGCGTCGGGTACGCCACGCGTCCGTTGATGCTCGGGTCGTTGCTGGCGATCGGCGTCAGTGTCGCGTTCGTCAACGCCGGCGTCGGGATCGGTTATGGGGCGATGCCGTCCGCCACGATGGCCCACGTGCCAGATCACGAGACCGGATCGGCCAACGCCATCGGCACCCTGGCGCGAGCGGGTGGAGCCTCGATCAGCAGCGCCGCCGTGGCCGCCATCTTGACCTCGAAGACGACGACCGTCGATGGCAGGGCGGTGGCAACGCTCGGCGCGTTCCAACTGATCTTCATCCTGTCGGCAATCGCTGCCTTCGGCGCCGCGATCGTCGCTTCGCGCCTGCCACGTGGGGAAACCGACGGTGAAGGCCCTGACGAACCGGTCGCCGTGCCGGGAGTCGCCGGGACCTCGATCATCAGCCGGGTCCACACCCGTCTCGAGTGAGGTTACGGCGCGAACCAGCTCGTCGCCGAACGGCCGTCGACGATCACGGTGCGGTGCTCGAATTTCCAGTCACCGTCGATCCGGACGTAGCGGTCGATGTAGCGGCCCCAGTGGTCGAGTCCGGCTGCCATGATCACGGCGAAGTAGCAGCGCCCCGAAGCATGGTCCGGGTCGTTGTCGATCAGATCGATCTGATGCGTCGCCGTGAAGTGGCGGATGTAGGCCGGTGCTGCAGCGTCGGGTCGGGTTTCGATCCGCTCGTGAGCACCCGTGAAGATCAATCTGACGTTGTCGCGTCCCTGCCACGACGTCTTGACGCCATCGACCCCCGTCGTGTCCATCACGGCGTGCTCGGCGAACAATTCGAACAGCGGTTCGAACCGTCCGGTGTCGCTGTAGGAGTTGTAACGCGAAACGAGGTCGCGGATTCCCTCTCGGGCGAGCAGTTGTTCGATCGACATCGGCATGTCAGGGAACGCTAACCACCGCCCGCCCGACGACGTGCCCCAGGGACAGCCGGGCGAACACCTCCGGTACCTGTTGGAACGGATACACCGCCTCGATCGGCGGCTTGATCTCGCCGGACATCGCCATCGCCACCACCGGCTCCGTGAGTTCGGTCCACCGGCTGCCGTACATCAGGGCATTCACGCCCATCACGGTGAAGTTGCGCAGGATCAGGTGATTCAACTTCAACTCCGGAATCCGCCCGCCGGTGAACCCGACGATCACGACGCGGCCTTCCGAGGCGACGCACCGTCGGAAGACGTCGAACACATCGCCCCCGACCGTGTCGATGAAGACGTCGGCGCCGACGCCACCGCTGAACGCCCTGATCTCCGACACGATGTCTTGCGTCGCCGAATCGATCGCGGCGTGAGCGCCGAATTCGATGCACCGCGCCGCCCGATCAGCCCCCAGGTCGATCGCGATCACGTGCGCGCCGGCCGCGACCGCCAGCTGGGTCGCGGCCGAGCCGACACCGCCGGCACCGCCGGTCACGACGACCACCTCGCCGGGTTGGACCTTGGCGCGGGTGTGCAACGCCAGCATCGCCGTTGGGTAGTTCGCCGACAGCGTCGCCGCCGTCGCCGTCGGGAGTTCCTCCGGAACCCGGCACGATTCCCACGTCGAGATCACGGCGTACTCGGCGAGCGCTCCGTCGCCGATCTGGGCGTTGCCGATCACCCGTGTTCCGACTGCCGGCCCACCTTCGGATCCGGTGGCGGCGACCCGCCCGACCAACTCCGAACCGGGCGGCGTGTCGAGCGCCTGCGGGACCTGATACAGCCCCCGGATCCTCAAGAGATCGGGGAATCCGATCCCGACCGCTTCGACCCGGACCAACGTCTGATGCGGGAGTGGTTCGGGAATCGGCGTCTCTGCCAGTTCCAGCACATCGGCCGGCTCACCGTATCCTCGGAGCAGCCAGGCCAACATCGCCGCAACGTATCAGGCGCGCCGGTATCGGCTGCAGGGTGACGGCTGCAGGGTGACGGCTGCAGGGTCACGGCTGTACGGGTGTCAGGCGTAGGGATGCACCAGCTCGTCGACCGGCGTGCCGGCCCGTACGGCACGGATCAGGCGGCCGATGTGGCGGGCGCGGTCTTGTTGGTGGGACAGGCGCAGCGAATCGGTGTGGTGACCGCGCTTGACCGTGACCCGAATCGAGTCGCCGAGCACGCCGGCGAGTTTGTGGCGCCACGCCTCGACCGTGCCGGCCTCGTCGTGGTCGAACAGCTCGAACGTGGCCAGCCGGTTGGTGGGCAGCTTCGACGCCGCCGTTCCTGCGTCGCCACTGACGACGGCGGCACGCCATCCCTCGGTGAAGATCCGCGAGACGCTGTCGCGTCGCATCGAGCGGGCGTATCGCATCAACAATCCGGGGCGGATCGAACGGGCGACGCTCGTGTTCAGCTGGAACATCCGGTCGCGCATGTCGTGGGCGAGCAACTCGGCCGAGAGCCTCGCCATCGCCCCCAACTCGTCACGCTGGAACCGCTTCAGTTCGGCTTCGGTCGGCAGCGCCTGCGGATTCGGGCAGGCGGGGACGACGAACTGCGAGTACACCATCGTGCGACCTCGCTCGGGGGCCATCGCAGCAAACGTGATGCCCTTCATCGCCCCCAGCGACACGCCGGTCCACATCATCGTGCTGAGGTCGGTCGAAGCCTGCTCGGCGAGCCGGTCACAGACGAGGTGGTTGGCGGCGGCGCCCGCCCGGAACGTGATCGTCGCTGCGATCGAGCGGATCTCGGCCTCGTCGGTGACGTCGCTCCGGCTGCGTTCGGGACCGAACACGATCCCGTCGATACCGGCCTCCATCGACTTCAACAGGAAGTGCATCACGATGCCTTCCGGCCCGAGGCTGAGTGGCGGCGCCGTGCCGATCGTGAGGTCGGCGGACTGCTTGGGCGAGCGGTGCTTGGCCAGCGTTTGCCCGTGAATGATCTCGCGTTCCATACCGTCTGCGGTGACCGCCCGATAGCGGGTGATCGTTCCGTAACGGGCGTGATTGGTCGACCGGGTCCGTTCGAACTCGGCGATCACATCGGGCGAGGTTGTGCCGTTTGCCACGCCGCTAACCTAATCGACACAAGTGTCAGAAACCGTGTTTACGGCATCCGCATGTACGGCATCCTCGAGGGGTAACGATGACCAATTTTCAACCAGGCGCACATGTCGACGCGAGGGGTGACGCCCCGGCGGTGATCATGGGCGACAGCGGTGAGGTCGTGACCTATCGCCAGCTCGACGAGCGGTCGAAGCGGCTGGCGCAGTTGCTGCGCAACGCAGGATTGCAGCCCGGCGATCACATCGCCGTGATGCTCGAGAACCACCCCCGTTACCTCGAGGTGTTCTGGGGGGCGCAACGCGCCGGGTTGTACACCACGCCGATCAACTGGCACCTCAAACCCGATGAAGCCGGTTACATCATCGAGGACTGTGGCGCCACTGCGGTCGTCACGTCGGCCGCCCTGTCGACGATCGCCGCCGGTCTCGAACCGCACCTCGCCAATGTCTCGGTGCGATTGATGATGGACGGTGCGATACCGGGTTACGACAGCTACGAGGACCGGATCGCCGAATTCCCAGCTGAGCCGCTCGAGCACGAGGTCGAGGGTTCGTTCATGTTCTACTCGTCAGGCACGACCGGGCGCCCGAAGGGCATCAAGCCCGCCATCCAGCCGCAACCGTTCGGCGCCGGCGGGGGCGCGCTGATCATGCTGATCCAGCACATGTACGGATTCTCGCCGGAGACCGTCTACCTGTGCCCGGCACCGCTCTACCACGCCGCTCCGCTCGGCTGGTCGACGACCGCCCAACGGCTCGGCGCGACGGTGGTCGTGATGGAGAAGTTCGATCCCGCCCGTGCGCTCGAACTGATCGAGCAGCATCGGGTGACCCATGCCCAGTTCGTCCCGACCCATTTCGTGAGGATGCTGAAACTCTCCGACGACGAACGGTCGGCGCACGACGTGTCGAGCCTCACGATGGTCGTCCATGCCGCAGCCCCGTGCCCAGTCGACGTCAAGCGACAGATGATCGACTGGTTCGGCCCGATCATCAACGAGTACTACGCCGGGAGTGAAGGGAACGGCTTCTGCGCGATCGGGACCGAACAGTGGTTGGCCCACCCCGGGTCGGTGGGGCTTCCGATGCTCGGCAAACTCCACATCGTCGACGACGACGGGAACGAATTGCCGACCGGTGAAGCCGGTCAGGTGTGGTTCGAATCGGAGCTCAAATTCGAGTACCACAACGATCCCGAGAAGACCGCCAACGCCTACAACGAGCGCGGCTGGAGTTCGCTCGGCGACATCGGGTACCTCGACGAGGACGGCTTCCTCTACCTCACCGACCGGGCCTCGCACATGATCATCTCCGGCGGTGTCAACATCTACCCGCAAGAGGTCGAGAACGAATTGACGATGCATCCGGCGGTCAGCGACGTGGCCGTGATCGGTGTCCCCAACGGCGACCTCGGCGAGGAAGTCAAAGCGGTCGTGATCGCCGCCGATCCGAGCGCTGCCGGACCCGAGTTGGCGGGCGAGTTGATCGCGTATTGTCGCTCGCGACTCGCCAACTACAAGTGCCCCGTGTCGGTCGACTTCGTCGACGAGCTTCCCCGCCTGCCAACCGGCAAGCTGTTGAAGCGCGAGCTGCGCCAGCAGTACTGGCCGGCTTGATCAGCGCCTGGCGGCGGCCTTGCTGGCTTTCGAGGCGGACTTCCTGGCAGATTTGGCGGCAGATTTGGCGGCGGACTTCCTGGCAGATTTGGCGGCGGACTTCGACGCCACGGCCGACTTGACGGGAGCTCGCTCAGCAGACTCGTGTGCCGAAGCCGGCGGATCGACGGCGGCGATGTGGTCGGCGATCGACTGCTCAAGGTGACGCAGGTAGTCGGTCGGGTCCGGCAGCATGTCGCGGTCGGCCGTGAACATGAAGGTGAAATCGCCGCAGAAACTCGTGACGCAATGGAACAAACCGATTCCATCGACAAGCGGCACACACCCGGTGCTCAGGGCCAGCCGGCAACCGAGCAGGTAGAGCGGGACCTGCGAGCCGGGCACGTTCGTGACGATCGTGTTGGCCATCACCGGGCCACGATCGCCGATCGACGAGATGCCTCGCACCGCGGCGCCGATCAGGGCGCCTGGGACCAGTTGTGCGATCTCCAGCAGGACCGGCATCGCCAGCCCGTCCTGGGCCGCCTTCTTGGTCTGGGTCTCGTCACGGATCGCGGCAAGTCGCTCGACCGGGTCGGCGAGTTGCGTGTTCAGCTTGACCCGCATGCCGCTCACCTGATTCCCACCGGCCGTGGCCTGGTCGGGTGTCCGGGTCGACACCGGCACGATCGTCACCAGCGACTCGTCGGGCAGTTCGTTCAGATCGAGCAGGTAGGAGCGCATCGCCCCGCCGATGATGCTGAGGCAGGCATCGTTGATGCTTGCTCCCGGGACGAGGTTCTTGACCCGCTTCAGGTCGACCAGCGAACAGCGTGCCTCGTCCCACACGCGATGGGCGGACACGCGCCCGTTGAAACGGGTCCGCGGGATTCGGGCAGGGCGTCGAACGCCACGCACCGAATTGGCCATCTCCTTGACGAGCGGCGACGCGTTGGCGGACAGCATCCGAACCGCCTGCAGCGGGTTCGACACGGCATTGACCCCTGCCCGCCGGAGCAGATCGCGTCCGGTCGGGACCGGCTCGGCATGCCACATGTCCGGCACCTCGACCTGCACCGCATTTGGCGTGAGGTCGTGCAGCAAATTCAACAGTTCAACGCCCGACACACCGTCGATTGCGGCGTGATGGACCTTGAGCACCGTCGCGAACGAGCCCTCCGGATATCCGGGGATGGCGTCGATCCCGTCGATCACGGTCATCTCCCACGGCGGGCGGGTCAGGTCGAGTGGACGGGCGTGCAACCGGGCGACCTGGGTCCTGAACTGTTGCCAGTCGCCCGGCTTCGGCAGAGCCAGGTGGCGGACATGGAATTCGAGATCGAAGTCGGGGTCCTCGACCCAGTACGGACGGTCGATGTCGAGTGGCACGCGCACCAGCTTGCGACGCAGTGAGGTCGTTCCCGGCAGGCAGGCCCGCAGCTTGTCGAGGATCTGTTCGAACGAGGGTCGACCGTTCGGCGCGGTGGACGGGTCGTAGATCCCGGTCATGCAGAGATGATTGGGTGTCCGCGGGGTCTCCGTCGCCAAGAATGTCGTATCGATCACGCTGAGTTGTTGCACGACGGCAGTCTACGCAAGCTGACGCAGGTGTCAGATTCGGAGCAGGTCCCGGAACACCGACTCGGTGTCGCCGCCGAGCGGGAGCGGGCCACCCCGCTCACGTCGCATCGTCGGTCGCACCGGATCGCCGAGGGCACGGATCCGGCAGCCACCGGTCATCGACGCGGCAGCGCGCGACAAGGCCACGTCGGCCAGCCACCTGCCGCCGCTGGCGAGCAGTTGCACCGCTGTCGCGGCGGCGATCAGACCGGTGATCGGGTCGGCGACCGCATCGGCGAAGAACGTCGGTGGCGGCGCGGTCACGAGTCCTCCGGCGGCGGCCGCGTCGTCGCCGAACCCGATCCAGTCGGCGAACGGTGCTGCGCGTCCGTGGGCGGTGATCGAGATCCACACCTGTGGTCCGCGCGGGATCAGCTCGCTCGGATCGATGCCCAGCTGGGCGAGCGCCCTCGGCCGTGACCCTTCGATCACCACGTCGGCGCTGGCGAGCAGCTGTGCAAGACGTTGCATGTCGCTCTGGTTGCCGAAGTCGAGGGCGACGCTCTCCTGACCGACATGCAGGGCCTCGAAGAACGGGGGGCGGAGTCTGGCCCCGTCCGGCCTCGTGATGCTTTCGACCTTGATCACCCTGGCCCCCATCTGGCGAAGGAGGTCCGCACACAACGGGCCCGCCCACAGCGACGCCAGGTTGACCACGATGATCCCGGCGAGTGGCTTCGGCGCGGCGTGACCGAAATGGGTCACGAGCACCGGGTCGGTTCGCTCGGCCGCCTCGCCGACGACCGAGCAGGCAAGGCCCAACAACCGGCCGCGAGCAACGATCTCGCTCGCCGGGCGGTCGGCGACGGCGGCGGCGACGGTGTGCCACGTGTCGAGCGACGAGGCGTCGACCTGCAGCCAGGCCGGGATCAGCTCGAGATCGTCGGCACGCGGCAGCGACACCGCGATCCAGCCATTCGATGCCGCGAGCAGGTGCGTGCCGGCGCCACACGAGACGCCAGTTGCCCGTGGCAGGTGCAGCGCCGCAGCTCGCTCGGCGAGCACGCCGACACCGTCGGCGACGGACCGCTCGGCGAGCCCGGCGCCGTGCTGGTCGAGAAACCGGACCACCCCAGCGACACCGCTGACGAGACCGCCCGGAACCGGGGAACCGGGCGCAGTCAGCCACTGACCGCCGCTGCGGGCCCACAGGTCGGCGATGTCGACGTCGGCTGGCGCCCAGTCGAGATCGAGCGGCTGTGATCGCATCGCCCCATCATGCTCGACCGTCGTACGCTGCGATCATCCGCCATCTCGAACTGACCCCACGTGCGTACGCCGAGTTCGTTCGTTCACCGTTCGTCGACGACGAGATCGGCGGTGACGACGGCGTCCGGCTGATCGTGATCCGCGGTGACGCCGAGGAGTTGCCGCATCCGGGCTCGCTGCCCGTCGTGGTGGCTTCGTCATCGCCACTCGCCGTTGCCGATGTCATTGTCGACGACGACACGATCGACACGCTGCTCGCCGCAATCGCCCGTTCACCGCTCGCCGCGACCTCGCTCGCCGTGCTGTTGCGAGGGATCGAACACGTCGACGTCGAGACCGCCCTTGCGATGGAGTCGGCGGTCTACTCGACCCTCCAAGCCGGGCCGGAATTCGCCGCATGGAAAGCCACAGCGACGTATCGACCGCACCGCGATCGAGCGGCGATCGTGTTGTCCGATCGGGTCGGTGATCGGCTGGAGATCACGCTCGATCGGCCGCAACGTCACAATGCGATCAACGCCCGACTTCGCGACGAACTGTGCGCGGCGCTCGCCGTGGCGATCATCGACGACTCGATCACGGCGGTCGAACTACGCGGCAACGGGCCTTCTTTCTGCAGCGGCGGCGACCTCGCCGAGTTCGGTTCGAGATCCGATCCTGCGACCGCCCACACGATCCGCCTGACACGCAGCCCGGCCAGGATGATCCACCGACTGAGAACACGAACGACTGCGTACATCCACGGTTCGACACTCGGTGGCGGGATCGAGATCGCGGCATTCGCCGATCGCGTCGTCGCTCACCACGACACGGTGATCGCGCTCCCGGAACTCGCCCTCGGCCTGATCCCAGGTGCCGGTGGCACGGTCAGTCTGACGAGACGGATCGGCCGCCAACGCACCGCCCACCTGGCGATCACCGGCTCCACGATCGACGCCTCGGTCGCCAAGTCGTGGGGTCTGATCGACGACATCTGTGATCGGGATTGAACGTCCTCAGTCGCTGGCAGGGAGCGGTTTGGCGTCTTTGAGTTCGAGCAGCACACCATCGACGGCCGGCAGACCGTCGCCCGCTTTGGTGCACAGCAGTTCGACCGTGTTCGCCGCGTCGACGTAGCGCTTGCCCATCGACGCCCCGCCGCCGTGGCCGTCGGCGACCGACCCTGAACCGTCACGATCTGCAGCACTCAGCAGCGGAGCGGAACCCCCGATCGTGATCTCGATCTCGCCGGCCGGCACCTTGACGGCGATCATTTCAGTGGCGCACACCGCGCTGAGGAGACGAGCACCGGGCTTGAGGGTCATCGACATTGGTTTCTCCTATTCAGGTTGTGACAGCTCTTGCAGCACCACACGCCGCAACATCTTGCCGGTTTCCGTGTGTGGAAGCGAGTTGCGGAACACGATCGTGTCAGGGGTCTTCGAGCCTCGCAGTTCGGCCCGCACCCGGTCGCGCAGTTCTTCCGCGTCGGCGGTCATGCCTGGCCGGAGCACGACTGCAGCCGCGATCCGCTGCCCCCACTCCTCGTCCGGCACGCCGACGACACATGCTTCGATCACGGCCGGGTGCTGGAGCAGGACCTCCTCGATCTCGGCCGGAGCGATGTTCTCCCCACCTCGAATGATCGTGTCGTCGACGCGGCCCTCGATGAACAGATAGCCACCCTCGTCGACGAAACCACGGTCTCTGGTACAGAACCAACCGTCCGCATCCAACAGGCTGCCAGACGAGTACTCGCCGGCGATCTGTTCCCCGCGCAGGTAGATCATTCCCGGTTCACCGGTCGGCAGCGGCTGATCGAGTTCGTCGCGGATCTCGATCTCGACCATCGGTAACACCTGACCGGCGGATGCCAGCCGGCGTCGGATCATCGGGTCGTCCGAGGAGATTGCGGCGCGGTGATCTTCGGGGCCGAGCACGGCAATCGTCGATGCCGTCTCGGTCAAGCCGTAGGCGTTGACGAAGCCGGTCGTCGGGAAGGCCCGCAACGCCGACCGCAGCACCCGCTCCGACACCTTGGCGCCCCCGTAGGAGATCGATCGCAACGTCGGCACGTCGGCATCGGCGCCGCCGAGCGCATCGACGATGCGGGCCAGCATCGTCGGTACGACCATCGCGTGCGACACGCGTTCACGGCGGACAGTGTCGATCCAGACGTGCGGTTCGAACGCTCTCAGATACACCATCCGACGCCCCGCGAACGTGTTCGACAGCAGGTTCGCCATCCCGGCGATGTGGTACGGGGGAACCGAGACCAGCACCGCTTCGTCCTCGCCGGCGCCACCGAATTCGACCGAGCCGAGCAGGTACGCCATCAGGTGACGGTGACGCAACAGCGCCGCCTTCGGTTGCGAGGTCGTGCCACTCGTGTACAACACGATCGCGACTTGATCGTCGTCGAAGGGCGGCTCGAGCGACACGGCGTCGGACGGCAGGGCAGCCAACCAGTCGTCGAACACCTGCACGTCCTCGTCGCCCGTGATCCTTGCCGCAGACGCCTGATCGGCGAGCACGAGAGCGCCCGGCTGGCGTTCGATCAAGTCGTTGAGATGATGGGTTTCGAGCCGATAGTTGACCGGCACGAACGGGACACCGGCCCACGCAGCCGAGAACAGGGCGACCGGGAGTTGGGGGTGGTTCTCGCCGACGTAGACGACCGACTGGTAGCGGTCGGCAATCGTGCTGGCCCCGGCTCGAACCAGTTGGCCGAGCTTGGCGCCGGTGATCGGCTGGTCGACGTCTCCCAAGAGGACGCGCTCGTCGAAGCCCGATTCGACCATCTCGACCAGTGACGCCAGGTGCATGTCCCCTATTGTTGACGATCGTGTCAGAAAGTGACAAAGCGGAACGCCAGATGAGCGCGATGAGTTCGCCGATCGCGGTCTCGCCACGCCGCCGTCCGAACTCGATCCGGCGCACGAGCCACATCGATATCGTGCTCGGAGCCGATGCGCTCGTGCTCGACGGTGGCGCCCGCGATCTCGTCACCACCGCCGACACGACGACCGTGACCGACCACGCCCACGTGCACGCCGTGATCGGCCCGAATCGACTGCTCACGCGTTTGCGGACGATCCCGGAGCGTGACGCGGTGGCGGGTTTGATCGGACGGCCGGTCGCCGCCGGCTTCCGGGATGCCGTCCACCAAGCGCTTCCCGACGAGGTCGGGGCCGGAACGGCGCTCGCCCTCTTGCTCGACGATCTCCCGGTGGCGGCACTGATTTCGGGCTACGCGATGCTGTACCTGGGCGACGCACCCGTGCGGGCGGGGGAAGGCCCGAAGGCCGACATCTGCTCCGGTTGGCGCAATGAAGGCACGATGATGGAGTCGATCCGCGCCGACCGCGGGGTGCCGGTCACGATCGGTCCCGCCGCGCCGTCGATCCTCGCCGACGCCGCAATCGATCCGATCGGATGGCACGAACTCGGTGGCCTACCGGTCGGGGCGATGCGGCGCCGGCGCCTGATCGACGTCACCGACGACGAGCAGTGGCAGATCGACGCCATGTTCCGCGACACGCACGTCGACCACAACGGCGCAGAGACGGTCCTGCACGAGTACTCGCTGACTGCTGCCGTGGACCGCCGGACCGGCGTGTTCCTCGAGTGCTCGGCGATCCCCCGCGTGCTCCCGTGGGTCGAGTGCCCGGTCGCCGCCGCCAGCGCGTGGCGCCTCGCAGGGCGCCACGTCACCGAGGTGCGACAGTTCGTGCGCTCCGACCTGCGGGGCACCACGACGTGCACCCACCTCAACGACCTCCTGCGGTCGCTCGGCGACATCGACACGCTCACGGCGACACTGACCGGGCACTGACCGGACAGCGCAGGATCAGATCGCTACCCAGCCGGCTCCTTCGGAACTCTTCCGGGCGGCGTCGATGATCCGGGCGACCCGGTGACCGTCGCTCAGATTGGCTGCCACCGACGGTTGCCCGGACAATGCCGGGAGCCAGTCTTCGAGCATCAACGCCAGCGACAGGATCGCTCCGGCGGCACGCCGCTTGGGCGCTTCGATCCCGCTCCGTGGTTTGCGATCGCTGCTCGGCACGACGCTCGCCTCGTCCTGTGCGATCGAGCCCGACACGACCGGGACTTCCTCCTCACCCATCAAGAGTCCATCCATCACGAGCGAACCGTCGCTGCCGAAGGCCTCGAATGCTCGGAAGTTGCGCTGGTAGGCGACCGCCGTCGTGATGATGCTGACGAGCATCCCGTTGCGCATCCGGATCAGCAGCGCCGACGTGTCGTCGGCGTCGACCGACACCATCGAGCCATCGTCGCGCCGGCGTTGCTTAACGGTCGTGCGAACGTCGGCGCACACCGCCTCGGGTTCGCCGAACATGGCGCACACGTAGTCGATGTCGTGCGAACCCATCCCCATCATGTAGCCGCCGCCTTCGTCCTTGCGGTACATCCACTCCGATTGCAGGCCGCGGGTCGGGTGCCAGAAGTCCGCCCCGCTGCGGGCCATCGCCATGTAGGGGTCTCCGAGGTGGCCGGCGTTGACCATCTCCCAGATCTTGAGTCGCGCCGGTTCCCAACGTCCCTCGAAACAGACCGCGTGGGCGACCCCGGCTTCTTCGGCGGCAGCCAGCATCTCGCCGGTTTGTGTCGAGTCGAGGCCGACCGGCTTCTCGACGACGACGTGCTTGCCGGCACGGATCGCCGCAAGCGCCTGCTCGTGGTGGAGATCGACCGGCGTGCAGATCGAGATCACGTCGAGATCGTCCCGTTCGACGAACGAACGCCAGTCGGTGCTGACGTCCGCGATCCCGAGCTTCTCCCCAGCCGCGGCAACACGTTCGGGACGGCGCGAGCAGATCGCCGCGACTTCGAACTCAGGGACCATCCGAAAGGCCGGCGTCTGCACGACGGAGCCCCAACCCACTCCGATCAATCCCACACGAATCGGCTGCTCCGTCTGCGTCATGGAAGAATGTTGACACAACCGTCAACTGAACGGCGAGCCGCCGGAAGATCCGACGACACGCCCAGCGGCGAACCCGACAACGAACACCAGCGAACTCCCCCAGCGAACTCCCCAAGCGAACTACAAGGAGCGGCCTTGAGCGAACCATCCGATCCACGTGATCGATTCCTGCTGACCGATCGGGTGGCGCTCGTCACCGGGGGATCACGCGGGCTCGGCAAGGAGATGATCAAGGCCTTCGCGGCGGCCGGGGCGCACGTCGTGATCGCCAGCCGCAAGATCGAGAGTTGCGAGGCGCTGGCCCGCGAGATCGAAACGACGACCGACCGCCAGGCGATGCCGATCGCCTGTCATGTCGGCGACTGGAACCAGATCGACTCGATGGTCTCGACGGTGTGCGAGCGGTTCGGCAAGATCGACGTGTTGGTCAACAACGCCGGGATGTCACCGCTGTACGAGAACCTCATCTCGCACACCGAGGCGCTGTACGACAAGGTCTTCGATGTCAATTTGAAGGGACCGTTCCGGTTGATGGCCCTCGTCGGCACCCTGATGGCGGAGGGGTCCGGCGGCTCGATCATCAACGTTTCGAGCGGAGGGGCGGTCCGTCCCGGCGCATCGATCATCCCCTACTCCGCCGCCAAGGCGGGACTGAACGCGATGACGATCGGATTCGCGCATGCCTTCGGCCCGAAGGTGCGCGTCAACTGCATCCAGGCAGGCCCGTTCCTGACCGACATCTCCAAGGCGTGGGACCTCGAAGCCGTCAAGGCCCGCCACCAGGAGGGCTGGGCGATGAAGCGGCCTGGCGAACCGGACGAGGTCGTCGGTGCCGCGCTGTACTTCGCCAGCGACGCATCGAGTTGGACGACCGGCGCGATCCTCCCGGTCGACGGGGGTATGCCGTGAGTGACCCGACCGAACCGGTCGTGCGCGTCGAACGGCTGGATCACGGCGTCGTCGTGATCACGTTGAATCGCCCGGCGGCGCGCAACGCGATCAACGTCGAACTGGCGGCCGGGTTGGTTGCCGCGATCGGTGCCGGTCAGGACGCCCGCTGCATCGTGATCACGGGTTCCGACCCCGCGTTCTGCGCCGGGCTCGACCTGCGCAACCTCGGGACGGACAAGCTGTCGGAGCTCCCCCAGTTCCTGGCGGCGATCCGCAATTCGGTCGTGCCGACGATCGCCGCCGTCAACGGACCCGCCGTCACCGGAGGATTCGAGATCACGCTGTCGTGCGACTTCATCGTGGCATCCGAGCGAGCCGCGTTTGCAGACACCCACACCCGGGTCGGCGTGTATCCGGGTCCGGTACTGGTCGATCTGCCACGACGGATCGGGATGGCGAAAGCACGCGAGATGTCGATGACGGGCAACTTCATCGATGCCGCGACGGCGTTGCGGATCGGCCTCGCCAACCACGTCGTCGCACATCACGACCTGCTGCCGCTGGCGCTCGATCTGGCGGGCGCGATCGCCGAACAGGACCCGGCCATGATCGCCATGATGCGCCGCGACTGGGACGAAACCGCCGCGTTGCCGATCCGCGAAGCACATCGCCGTCACTACGAGATCGCCGTCGAGGCAGGATTCGCAGGTGCCGGCAGCGAGACCCTTCGAGACAACATGGGCGCCGTGGTCAGTCGCGCCAAAGCGCAGAAGATCACCGGCCGCTGACGCGATCAACACCGCGACCCATCAAGACAAACGACACGGAGCAGACGATGGACCTACGACTTGCCGGCAAACGCGCACTGGTGACGGGGAGCAGTTCCGGGATCGGAGCGGGAATCGCCAAGGTGCTCGCCGCAGAAGGTGTCTCGGTGGTCGTTCACGGCCGCAACGCTGAGCGGCTCGAGCGGGTCGCCGCCGAGATCGCCGCAGCAGGCGGCACGGTCGCCAACGCACTCGGCGATCTCGCCACCGACGATGGTGCCAACTCGGTCGCCGACGCGGCACTGGCGGCGTTCGGCGGGATCGACATCCTGGTCAACAACGCCGGTGGATCGAGCGAGGAGGAGGCCAAGTCGTGGTTCAAGGTCGAGCTGTCCGAGTGGGTCGGCACGTACCAGAAGAACGTGATTGCGGCCGGACGCCTGATCCATCGCCTCGCACCGCCGATGAAGGACCGCGGTTGGGGCCGAATCATCCAGATCTCGAGTGCTGCCGGGATCATCCCGACCTCTGCCCAACCTGATTACGGCCCCGCAAAGGCGGCGATGATCAACATGTCGCTCGGGCTCTCGAAGGCGCTCGCCAAGACCGGCGTGACCGTCAACACGGTGTCACCCGGGATGATTCGCACCGCCGGGCTGGAGGACTTCCTGCGCAGTTTCGCGGCCAAGCGCGGATGGGACGACGACATCGCCAAAGCGGCCGACTACATCCTCCAGGGAACCGGCCAGACCGTCAACCGGATCGGTGAGGTCGAAGACATCGGCTACGCCGTGGCTTACCTGGCCAGCCCCGTCGCCGACTTCGTCAACGGCATCAACATGCACCTCGACGGTGGCGGCACCTCCTCGATCTACTAGCGCTCGCTCCGTCAACGATGACAGCGCCTCAGGCCGTCGCGGATCGGGAGGCGAGCGCGGCCGGGTCGAAGCCCTTGACGATTAGCCATACCGCGAGAACCATTTCCTGCAGTCCCAGCGGCATGAACAAGATGTTGGCCAGGGTGGAGTTGGTATCGCCTGTCCAGAGGAGTGACAGGCTCGCGATGACAAACAGCGGCGCTGCGACGAGGCCCCATAGCGACAGCCACCGAGGGACGAGGCTTGACTGGAACAGCAGGTAGTACAATATCGCCGCGCCGATCGCGAAAACCGACTGTGCCAGCGCCAAGGCGAGATCTTGCGTCGTCTGCAAGATGTTGCCAGTGGTGTGGAAGTGCGAGGCGTCGGACGCTCCGGCTGTTGCGAAGTCTCGACTCAGCGGCAGGAACGCCCACGTGGCGAGTATGGCCACGAGGTAGGTGCCGCCCTCGGTGATCCTGGTGCCGACGTACCACAGAGCCAGCCCTTTCTTGACGCTGGTGTCGGCGACCCGATGCAAGATCGGGTAGAGCATCAGCGCCACACCGGCCGCGGCGACTGCCCCCACCAGATTCAGCAGGGCCCACGTGATCAACTGACTCTTGTGCGTGGCGGCGTTGGCGAGGATCCCCTCACCGTCGTCCAAGGCAGTCCAGGAGAAGATGCTCAATACCGGGAGCACGGTCGCCATGATCCACAGCACGCCGACCCAGACAGCGGATCTCCTGTCTGAGTTCCACTCTCTCCCGACTGGAGAAGCGGGCTTTGAGACTCTGAGATCAGATAGGACGGACATCGCTGGACCCTGTCTCTTCGATCGCGATCACTTCGACGCAGACATTGCCTGCGCAATCCATGATGTGTCGTGACGTCGCCGGCGCGCCAGGGCCGAATGCCCTGTCCGCGCACCGGCGCGATCGGGCGGTTGGTCTCGCCTCGACACTTCGTTCACCCCCACCCAGCCCTGCGAACGACCAGTATCCGGCAGCGCTGTCGACAATGTCGGAGCCCTCTCGGCAGCGCCAGAGCGTCAGCTTTCGACGCGTACAATGTCGGCATGCGCCACGTCGTGGGGACGCTACGGGTCGAGCCGCTAGACGCGACGTTCGGTGCTGTCGTTGGCGACGTCGTGCTGAGGCGCGCCAGCGATGCGACGATCGCCGAGTTGACCGAGCTGTGGCTCGAGTATGCGCTGCTCGTGTTCCCCGGCCAGCACCTGACGCAGCGCGAGCAGGACGAGTTCGCCCGTCGCTTCGGCAACCTCGAGTTCACTGCGACCCCACTCACGAACATCCAACGGGATGGAACGCTCCGTGCGACTGGGCATGACCTGTCCAAGTCCCTGCGCGGCAACGAGCGATGGCACCACGACAGCACCTACATGCCCGTCCAGGCGACGGGCGCGGTGTTCACCGCCGAGGTCGTCCCGGACGAGGGTGGCGATACCGGTTTCGCCGACATGCGCGCCGCCTACGACGCGCTCGACGCCGCCAACCGGGAGCGGATCGACGGCCTCACCGCGTATCACTCACGGCGTTACAGCATGGACCGCGCCGATCTGCACGTGAGCGAGGAGAATGCCGACCGTTATCAGCTCTACGGCTACGGCATCGATATCGAGCCGCCGCTGCGTCCGCTGGTGAAGGTTCATCCGGTCACCGGCCGCCCGAACCTTCTGATCGGACAGCACGCCTACGCGGTTGCCGGCCTCACGGCCGACGAGTCCGAGACGCTGCTCGATCAGCTCAACGACGACGCGTGTGTCGCCCCGCGCACCTACTACCACACCTGGACGAAGGGGGATGCGGTGCTGTGGGACAACCGGTGCCTCATGCACCGGGCGACACCCCACGATCCCGGGCACGCCCGGCGACTGTGGCACACCCGGATCGCCGGAGACCCGGCGACCGAGTCCGGTCTCGACCACTGACGATTCGGGCTTGCCACGTCGACGCGGGGCGAGTCAGAGAGTCCGCGGCGAGTGCCGATGCGCCGATCTGTGCGGGCGGGAGCGGACGCACGGGCCGTCGTTCTGGACGCGCGTTCTGCGTGCCGCTTCCCTCAAGCAGGCACTTCCGGCGATGCTGACGAGCCACTCGACTTCGGGGGCGCGCGATATCGGGCGCGGGAGAAGGGAACGATGCGGTGGGTCGATCGCTACGAGGGCCGAAGTCGTGCGCACGATCTGGCGGGTTTGCGGTGGTTCTGCGTGTCGATATGCGGCGCCCGACGATATGTCCGGGCCGGAAAGTCGTCATGGCCGGCGGCCGGACACCGTCGCGATCGCTATTGCCCGTTGCGCGCCGACCTGATCGGCTCACTTGGGGCCGGACGTTCGCTGACGAACATGGGAGCGCCGCCGCGGGGTTGACTCACGATCAGCCCGACGGGTTCTGGGATGGCGGTCGACGTGGGGCGAATGTCGAGGCGTTGGGCGAGTCGCGAGACGATCAAGGTGAGTTCCATCTGGGCGAGTGCGAAGCCGACACACATTCGCGGGCCGCGACCGAATGGGACCCACGCCTCGTCGGCGAGTACCTGCTGGGACGTGTCGAGGCCCGTGAACCGGTCCGGATCGAATCGGTCGGGGTGGACCCATGCCGACGGGTCACGGCCTGCGAGGTACGGCGACCAGAGCATCAACGTGCCCCGGGGTATGACGTGCTGGCCGATTCGGGTTTCGCC
>JAYVFI010000039.1:0-14342 GCA_043773365.1 Ilumatobacteraceae bacterium | reverse complement strand
CGATCGGGGGGTCGATCGGGATCTCGACGAGTTGATCGAGCGGGTCGATCTCGATGGGCTCGTTCGGATGGTCGATGATCGATGTTCCAAAGGTGATTGGCCTGGCATCCTTCGGTTGCGAGATCGATGCAGCTCCGCCGCCGTCGACACGGGGCGACAGCTCTGGCCGGCGGCGACGCTGGCCGAGTATCGGCTCGCCCTGCTTGCCCCGCCAGATTGGGCGGCACGCGTACTGGACGGGGAATCGGGGCGGTTCACGATCGGCCCGCTGTCTGAAGTTGTCGCCGTCCATCACACGTGGGCGGAGTTGAAGCCCCATCTGGCACCGCTCCCAGTCAGCTTGTTCGTTGCCCACGAGCGGGCGATCCGCGGCGAAGCGATCAGCACCGCCGACATCGCCGACCTGCCACCGGTGCTCGACATTCCTGCCGCCCGGCAACCGTGGGAACCCGACTACCCCGTGTCCACCTACAGCGAGCACGGCGCCGATCACCCCCAGCCTCGCCGGTCAGGCGAACTGGTTGCGGTGACGACGACGACCAACGGGCAGCGGGTGTCCGACGACGCTACCGAACTGGCCGTGCGGCAACTCGTCGGCGCGTGGACCACTCAATCGACCGGCCGCGCCGAAATCGCGTGTGTCGCCGGCAGCCATCTCGACGCCCTCGGGGAACTCGGCGTGAAGTCGGCACGCGTCGTCGAAATCAGTGCTGACGAAGCGCTCGCCACGCTGGCGTGGGCGGGAGCCAGCGGTGCGGCCCAGGGTCGCCGGCGTGGCATGGCGATCGGCAGATTTTCGATGTGGTGGGTACTCGCTGCGCTCGGCGACCTGCACGACGAATGGCCGCCCTCGAACGAGGCGTTCGAGGAGCTCTTGGCCGTGTTGCGCTGGTACCGCTGGGATGCCCATGAACCAGACGGTGGCTGGCGCCTGCAACTCGTCGTGACGGACGAATCAGCCAGTCAATCAGCCGATCAATCAGCGGGCCTCGCCTGGGCGATCAATGCCAGCGACGACGCCTGAGTGATCGATCGCTCTCTGAGCAGCCGGCGATGATGGCGAGGTTGACCGGACTGCTGACGGAACTCCGGCAGATGATTGGATGGTTCGATGAAGTGGGGCATCGTCTTTGCGAGCACGGGCTTCCCTGACCCCGATGCCGCCATCGCACTCGCGCAAACGGCGGAGGAAGTCGGTTTCGAATCGCTCTGGGCGCCCGAGCACGTGATCATGTCGCGTGCCCCGGGGGCAACCCCCTACCGGGGCATGCCCGATGGCAAGATGGATCGTCTCGCGCGTCGGGGCGGGATCCCCGACCCGCTGACCTGGCTGACGTTCGTCGCTGCCGTGACGGGTCGGATCACCCTGGGAACCAACGTCCTGGTTCTGCCCGAACACCAACCTGCTGTGCTCGCCAAGACCGCTGCCACGCTCGACCACCTGTCGGGCGGGCGACTGATTCTGGGAATCGGCGTGGGTGAACTGCCCGAGGAGTACGAGGCGGTCGGGATGGAGTTCACGAATCGCGGCAGGCGGATGGACGAGTACATCGATGCGATCCGCAAACTCTGGCGCGACGACGTTGCCACGTTCTCCGGCGAACACGTTCGATTCGACCAAGTCGAGTGCAGACCGTGGCCGGTCAATCGCTCGATTCCGCTCCACGTCGGGGGCACGTCCGATGCCGCCGTCCGCCGCGCCGCACGAACCGGCGACGGGTACTTCCCGTTCGTCTTCCCGGGTGAAGACATCACGGTGCTGCTGCCCGAAGTGATCGAGCGGGTGCGCCGGCAGGCGGTCGAGTTCGGCCGCGACCCGGAGGCGATCGAGATCACGTCCGGCGGGGCTCGCACGGTGGACGAGGCCAAGTGGTACGCCGAGGTCGGTGTCGATCGAATTACGATCGCGGTTCGTGCTTCCACGATTCCCGACATGCGCGACGAACTCCATCGCTTCGCCGACGAAGTGATCACCAACACGATCGACGTGTAGCGATGGATAGACACGGGAAGCTCGACGGGAAAGTGGCGATCGTGACGGGGGCCGGTCAGGGGGTCGGCCGCGGTATCGCGCTGGCATTGGCCGGCGAAGGCGGGCAGGTCGCCGTGACCGGGCGGACCCAGTCGAAATGCGACGCTGTCGTCGACGAAATCATCGAGCGCGGTGGCCGGGCAATCTCACTGCACTGCGATGTCGAGTCACGTGACGATGTCGACGCAACCGTGGCCGCGACGATCGAAGCGTTCGGGCGGATCGACATCCTCGTCAACAATGCCCAGACGCTCGTCTATCAGTCGGTTCGCAGGTTCTCGGAACACGACATGTTGTCGATGTACCAGTCAGGCCCGATGGGTTGCCTGCGGTTCATGCAAGCCTGCTTCGACGAACTTCGTGAGAACAGGGGCTGCGTGGTCAACCTCGGGTCGGGCAGCTCGATCCAACCGCACCCCGCGATGAGCGGATACGCGATGGCGAAAGAAGCAATCCGCGTGCTGTCCAGGGTCACGGCGATGGAGTGGGGGAAGTTCGGGATCCGGGTCAATTCGATCTGCCCGCTGGCCGAGACACCGGGTTGGGACTTCTTCACGTCGGAAACTCCGGGTTCCGAGGAGGTCGTACTCGGCGGGATTCCGCTCGGCCGGATGGGTGACCCCGAACACGACATCGGCAGAGCGGTTGTCTATCTCGCCAGCGCCGACGCCGGGTACGTGACCGGTACGACGTTGATGGTGGACGGCGGATTCAACTACCTGCGATGACGAATCCGGACGCCCAGGGCATCGGCGGGTCGCACGGGTCGATCCGTTGGAACGAGAACACGCAAACCCTTCGGGCGATCGCCCATCGATTCTGGCGCCGTTCGAATCGATCCATGTAGCGCAACCCGACCGTGTAGTCACGGGTCGGCTTGGTCGTACTCGCCGGCACACGGTGGAACGCCAGGGTGTAGGCCTCCGACTCGGCAACATCGCCTTCGACTTCGATCAAGATGTTGCCGATCATGTGCATCGTCTGCTCGTAACGCGGGAGCCCGGCTTTGATGTACTCGATGAACCCGTCGACACCTCCTTGGTAGCCGCCGTGGTCGTCGGTCGCGTCAGGGTGGTAGCACGACCTCACCAGGTCGTAATCGCGCCGGTCGATCCCGCGGCAATACGTATAGATGACTTTGCGGATCTGATGTTCGTCTTCCAACGATGAGGTCATGGCGACGACGCTAGCGACGACGTGAGCGACGACGATCGCCTGCTGCTTCCCACGGGTATTCGTTAGCCTCCTGGCGTGCAACCGGAGCAACAGGGCGTGGCGGTCGTTGGTCAGTATCCGCTTGCCGTCGTCGGACGCAGTGACGGGTTACCGAGCGGGCAGATCCACGGACTGGCGGCAGCAACGGGTCGCCAGTTGTGGTGTGCGACGCCGAATGGTTTGGCACACCACGACGGCTTGCGCACGACCACACTGACCCGCAGCGACGGCCTCTCCACACACGGGTTGCGCAGCGTTGCGGTGGCCCCCGACGGCTGCGTGTGGGTCGGCGGAGACGTGGGCGTCGACCGAGTCACTCCCGGCGGAGGCATCGAATCGCTGGTCGGCGGATGGAGCTGGGGGCTGGTCGACGACTTGGCGATCACGTCCGATGGGACGGTCGTGGCGGCTTCGGCCGGCGGCGTGTTGGTGCGCAAGCCCGACGGCCAATGGCAGCAGGCTGACGACGACCGCTTGCGCACCTTGGTCCGTCGCGTCGCGGTCGGCGAGGGGGCAGACGAATCGTGGTGGGCGGCATCGCCATCGACAGGACTGTTTCGTCGGTCTGTGGCAGGCTGGGTCACCCCGCAGCACGACGACTGGCGCACCGTCGGGGTGATCACGTCGCTCGCCGGCCAGCCGGACGGGACGCTGTTGGTCGCTGGGGAGTCGGGTGTCGTTCACATCGATCGCAGCGGTCGAACGGCTCGGCCGGTCGACCAGGTCGAGGGCGCGGTGACGGCCGTCTGGGCGAACGACAGCGAGATGTGGCTCGGCGCGGGTGGCCGATTGCTGGTGATGACCCTGCGTCGGGGGCACTGGGTCGTGCGAGACGAGGTGCTCCGTGACGTCCGGGTCAACCGGGTGACCGGGGACGAAGACGGAAACGTTTGGGTCGCCACCGACGGCATGGGTGTCGTTGTCGTCGACGGGATCCGAGACGCGATCTATCGTCCCGAGCTACCGGGTCTGGGTGCTGTCTACGCCGTCCGCAGGAGTCGTCGCGGTGATTTACTGATCGGGGGAGACCTGTCGTCCGTCCGACTCAGCTTGGGCCGCGACCCGCAGTCGAGCCCATTGCCGGGCCTGACCGGCCAGCGGTGCTGGGACATCGTCGAAGACGGTGACGATCGCCTGTGGGCGGCCACCGACTCAGGGCTGATCCGCGTCGACGACGACCAGGTCACCGCCGTCGGGGTCGGGCACCCGGTGCTCAATGCTCCTGGACGGAGCCTGCTGCTCCGGTCAGAGACGCTGTGGGTCGGCACGCTCGCCGGGCTGGCGATCGTCGATCAGGCCACCATTCGAGCCGTCGAATTCAACGACCAGCAGCTCGGGTACGTGTACACCCTGGTCGACGGCGGTCGCGGGGTATGGGTCGGCACCCTCGGCGCCGGCTTGTGGTTCGTCGAGGACGGCCAACCGCGACGGGTGCTCGGTGAAGGCCTCACCGAAACCGGCAACACCTACGCGATCGCCTGCAGGCCGGACGGTCGGGCGGTGGTGATCCAGGACGACCGGATCGTGGTCGTCGACACCGAGTTGTCGCGCATCGTCTCGCGTTCCTCCGATGCGCTGGCGGGTTGGACGCTCGTGCTCGGCCGGGAAGACGATGTTTACGTCGGAGGTTCGAGTGGGCTGCGACGCTACGACCTGACCACCGGAGAAGCGAGCCTGCACTGCACGCTGTGGATGGGGTTGGAGGGCTGGGAATTCACGACCAGTCGATCGATGCTTCGCGATGAGCACGACCGCCTGCTGTGCGGTCTCAGCGCCGGCTTCACCGCGGTCGACCTCCACGAACTGCGTCGTCTGGCGGCTGCTCGTCCCGAGGTCGCGCTGAGCGGCATCGTCTGGTCCAACGTTCGTCCCGAGATCGCCGGCGGGGTGTACGACGTCTTCGAAGGAAAGTGGTCGGCAGAAGTAACGGTCAACGCTGTCTGGCCCCTGCGCGAGAGTGCCCTGGAGTTCCGCCACCGACTGCTCGGGTTCACGACCGACTGGAGCGTGCCGGATCCTTCCGGCCGGATCGGCTTCAGCTCGCTGCCACCAGGCTGGTACTCGCTCGAAGTCCAGGTCCACTCGCCACTTGCCGGGTGGGGGCAAACTCGCGAGCTCGTCACCGTCCACGTGCGTAGCAGGGGATGGAAACAACGCCTCAAGGACGGTCGGCTGACCCGATCAGGGCGGCTGACTCGCCGGTTGATCCGGGAGAACCAGGCGCTCGAACAACGGGTGCGTGAGCGGACGAGGGAACTCGACCGGGCTGGAGCCGAACTCCGCAGGATCAACCGCGAGTTGGCGCTGCTGTCGATCACCGACGGCCTCACGGGGCTGGCGAACCGACGTCAGTTCGACGACACGCTGTACGAGCAGTCCGCGGTCGCACGCGCCACCGGTCGCCCGCTGTCGCTGCTGCTGATCGACGTCGACGACTTCAAGGCCTACAACGATTCGGTCGGCCACGTGGCGGGCGACCAATGCCTGCGTCGACTCGCAGACCTGATGCGTGACGTGGTCCGCGGGGCGTCCGACGTCGTAGCCCGGTACGGGGGCGAGGAGTTCGCAGCCATACTCCCCGATACGGACGCGGCGCCGGCCCTGCATGTTGCCGAACGGTTGCGACGGTGCGTCGAAGCACTCGGTCTCCATCACCCGTCTTCGCGCGGTGGCAGCGTGGTCACCGTCAGCGTCGGGGTTGCGACGACGTCCGGTGGTGGCCCGGCCGAGGATTCGGGCCTTCATCTGCGCTTGGTCCGCGCATCTGACGAGGCGCTCTACAGCGCCAAGGCGACAGGACGCAACCGGGTCGTTGCCGCCGACCTCGTCGGCTGAGCATCGACTCGGGGCGGGTCAGGGCCAGTCGGAGCGATGTGGTTGATCTCAGCGCGATTTGAGCGCTTCGATCAGCTTCGGGAGGACCTTGTGAACGTCGCCCACGATCCCGAGATCGGCGACGCCGAAGATCGGGGCTTCCTTGTCCTTGTTGATGGCGATGATGTGTTTCGAACCCTTCATACCGACCATGTGCTGGGTCGCCCCCGAGATGCCGCAAGCGATGTACACGTTCGGTTTGACAACCTTTCCCGTCTGACCGACCTGCATCGAGTACGGGACCCAGCCGGCATCGACGATCGCCCGTGACGCACCGGCTGCACCCTTGAGCAGCTTGGCGACATCAGTGACCATCGAGTATCGCTCGGCGTCGCCCATGCCCCGACCGCCGGACACCACGATGTTGGCCTCGTCGAGTTTCGGCCCGGTCGACTCCTCCACGTGCACCGCGACGACGCGAGCCGTGCCGGCCGTACCGAGCTCCGGAACCGGGGCGGCCACGACCTCGCCGGCAGCACCGGCACCGTCGGGCTCGGCAGCGAACGACTTCGGGCGGAACGCGGCGAGGAACGGCCCCGAACCGGTGAAGGTGGTCGTGACGAGCGTGTTGCCACCGAACACGGGGGTCGTCACCTTGACGGCGTCGCCTTCGATGGCGATGTCGGTGTTGTTGGTCAGGACCGTTCGATCCAGCTTGACCGACAGACGCGCCATCACGTCGCGGCCCTCGTAATTCTGCGGGAACATGATCAGGTCGGGGGCGTCGCCGCCGTCGATCGCGGCCTTCATCGCTGCCGACACGGCAACCCCGGGCAACGCTCCGGCGAGGTCGCCGGTCGAGTACACCCTGGCAGCGCCGTACGCGCCCAGCGCGCCGGCAATCTCGGATGCGTCGCCTTCGACGAAGGCCGAGACGCTGCCTCCGAGCGTGCGAGCCTTGGTGAGCAGTTCCAGTGTTGCCGATGTGGGAGCGCCGTTCGACCCTTGCGCGAAAACCCAGATGTTCGTGATTGCCATGACTTCTCTCCGTGTCCTGATTCAGCGTCCGGTGTTCCGAGCTCAGATGACCTTGAGGCCCTCGAGGAAGGCGACGATCTTGAGGTGGGCGTCGCCATCGTCTTCGAAGACTTCCCCGGCGTCACGCTTGGGCGCCTGGGTCACGTCGACGATCTGTTGGTTGGCCCCGCCCCAACCGACCGGCGTCACACCGAGGTCGGAGGCCGACACCGTCTCGAGCGGCTTCGACTTGGCCGCCATGATCCCTTTGAAGCTCGGGTAGCGGGGCTCGACGACACCTGCCGTGACCGACACGACGGCGGGCATCGAACAGGTGACCTCGTCGTAGCCGGCCTCCGTCTGACGGTTGACCTTGAGCGTGGCGCCATCGACCGTGACGCTCTTGGCGAAGGTCACCGACGGTAGGCCGAGCAGTTCGGCGAGTTGTTCCGGAACGGTACCGGTGTAGCCGTCGGACGATTCGGTGGCAGCGAGGATGATGTCGGCCTCGCCCAGACGCTTGATCGCTGCCGCGAGCACTTTGGCGGTGGTGAGCGCGTCGGAACCGGCCAACGCCGGGTCGGACACGAGCACACCCTTGGCAGCGCCCATCGCCAACGCCGTGCGCATTCCCGACACCTCACCGTTGGGGGCCATCGAGACGATCCCGACTTCGCCGCCGCCGGCCGCATCAACGAGTTGGAGGGCCATCTCGACGCCGTAGCTGTCGGACTCGTCGAGAATCAGCTTGCCGTCCCGCTTGAGAGTGTTGGTCGAGGAATCCAACTCGCCGGGCTGCGCCGGGTCGGGGATCTGCTTCACGCACACGATCACGTTCATGGGTTCCTATTGTTACCGTCGGGTCACTTACGGACCCAATTAGCCGACCAATTGGAGGTACCTGATTTTCTGGGGCGATCGGCCCAACAAGATCCGCTGCTACCGTCGCGGGCCTTGCGAATCCTGCTCGTCGTCAACTCGTTCGCCTCCTCGGTGACGGCACGCAACACCGTGGTCGTCCACCGTCGACTGGCGCGTGGGCACGATGTCGACATCGTCGAGACCAACCGTCGCGGTCATGCAACACGGTTCGCCCACGACGCCGCACGACGCGGCATCGACGTCGTGATCGGGTACGGCGGCGACGGCACCCTCAACGAGGTCGCGACGGGGATCGCCGGCACCGACACGGCGCTCGGCGTGCTGCCAGGCGGTTCGACGAACGTGTTCGCACGGACGCTCGGCCTGCCGAACGACCCGGTGGCGGCAGCCGACCTGCTCGCACGTGGGATCGATGCCGCCGATTTTCGGCCGATCGGGTTGGGCCGGGTCAACGGTCGCTTCTTCTGCTTCCACACAGGGATCGGCTACGACGCCGCCGTGGTGAAAGCGGTCGAGAAACGGGCCTCGCTGAAACGTTGGCTCGGGCACCCCTTGTTCATCTCGGCGGCGACGACGACATGGCTCCGGGGTTACGATCGCGAGCACCCGCACTTCCGTCTCACCGCTGACGGACGGCCTCCGATCGAGGACGGCTACTTCTCGATCGTGCTCAATACCAATCCGTACACGTATCTCGGCAATCGGCCGCTCGATCTGTCACCGGCGGCAACCCTGGAGAATCCACTTGTCGTGGTGACGTTCCGGACACTCAGGATCGTGCCGATCCTTCGCGGGTTGGGCTCAGCGTTGCACGGCGGCGGGGTCAAGCAGGGCAAGTACCTGACGGAGTGGCGCGGCGTCGATCACATGGTCGTCGAGCACGATCAACCGTTTCCATATCAACTCGACGGCGACTACCTCGGTGAAGCCCACCGCCTCGAGTTCGACCACGTTCCCAACGCCGTCCAATTGGTCTTTCCCGGCTCAGTTGCGTGACTCCAGGATCTCGCGACGAACCGCCAGCGCCACGTCGGGCACGTTCGTGCAGATTCCGTCGACGCCCCAAGCGATCAGTTCTCGGATCCGATCCGGGTCATCGCATGTCCACGTGTTGACGGCGATCCCTGCTCCGTGGGCGGCCTTGATCGTCGCCTCGGTGAGCGAGACGGCCCACGGGTGGAGCGCCTGATGTCCAGCCCGCCGTGCCGCCTCGATTTCGGACCGGCCGCAATCGAGCACGAGCCACGCCGTGCGAACACGATCCAAGATCTCCCGACAAACGTTGACCGTTTCAAGCCGGAACGAGGAGATCAACCAGCGCGAGTCGACACGACGCCGGATCAACTCGATCGCCACGTTGTGGGTGACCCAATCGGTCGGGTCGAAGTCAGGTTCGTTCGGATCGTTCTTGATCTCGATGTTGACGAACGCGCCGTCGCAGGCGTCGAGCGCTGCAGGCAGCGTCGCCACCTCCGGGGGCAACTCGGCGAGTCGGGTCTGACCGACCACCCTGCCGTCCGCCAGTCGTGGGTCGTGATGAATCACGAGTTGGTTGTCGACGGTGCGTCGGACGTCGAGTTCGATCCCGTCTGCACCCATCTCCACGGCGCGACGGAAGGCGGCGATCGTGTTCTCGGGTTCCGCTTGAGAGGCGCCTCGATGGGCGATCACCAATGTCACCGCCCCATGCTGCCAGACGGCGAGCCTGCGCCAGCGATCTGACTCTCGTGTCATCGGCATCTGAAAAACAGATATTACCCGATGATCCATCTCAACTTCTTGCCAACGCCCGCAAGACCGCCTAGCGTACGAATTCGCCCACCCAGTTCGCCGACGACGAGTCCCGCAACCCGTTTCACCGAGACCTCTCACCACCTCGTCACCACCACGTCATCCCCCCAAAGCCCCAAGACCCAAGGAGCAGTTCCGTGTCAATTCTTGCGACCAGCCTCGCCATTGCCACCGCTGACGACACCTGGCGCGATCACGCGCTGTGTCGTGACACTGACCCGGACCTGTTCTTCCCGGTCGGTACGACGGGGCAGGCGATCGTCGCGATCGATCACGCCAAGCGGGTCTGCGCCGAATGCGCCGTAACGCAGGAATGCCTCGACTTCGCGCTCGAGACGAATCAGGACTCGGGGATTTGGGGCGGCCTGTCCGAGGAGGAGCGGCGGGCAATCCGTCGACAGCGGGCAGCAGCGCAACGAGCCGCCCGACTGCGTCTCAACGCCGGCTGATCACTCCGCCGACCTGCGTCTCAACGCCAGCTGATCAATCGCGTTTGCCATCGAACAACGCTCGTTCGGTTCGCCGAACGAGGCGTGCTCGAGACTTGTCATTCAGGGTCTTCGTCGTGCGTACCTCGACGTCGACCTCGCCGGTCGAAGGCTCCGACGTCGTCAGGTCCCCGATGAACACGACATCGGTCAGACCGTCGGTCCCGGCCAGCCCACGCAGCGTTGACGCAGCAGCATCGGCGTCGGAGTAGTTCGGAACGTGGAGTCGGATCGTCGAGATCACCGCCTCCTGGGAGAGGTTGCGAACGTCGGCCAGTGTGCTGTTCGGGAAGTGCAGCGTTCCACGCTCGTCGCGCAGCCGGGTGCTGAACAGCCCGATGTGATCGACGATCGCTTGGACCGGCTGGTCCCAACCGATCTCGGCAACGATCTCGTCCCCGATGCCGTAACGATCCTCGAAATGGACGCTGAGCCCGGTGAGGTAGTCGTTGACCTTGTGCTGGCCGCCGATCGCGATCGCTGCGCCGATGAAGCCGGCGCTCGACAGGAAGAACGCCGGATCCACATCGAGCAACTTGAAGGTGACGATCGTGGCGATGATCCAAACCACCAACGAGGCAATGTGGTTGACCATCCGGGACGCAGCGTCGATCCGTTGACGGCGGCGTTCGTCTCGAACCGCTCCGGTCTCGTCACCGACCCGACGCAGCCGGACTCGCCACAGGCCGGCATTCCCGAGAGCCCCGACGATCGTGCGACTCGCCACGCGTCGAATCACCCGTCGGATCACGAAATGCGAGAGCCGGCTCACGAGCAGTCCGGCAAGCAGCACGGCAAGTACGACGAACGGCGCTTCCACGCCTTTGTTGTCGCGCAAATCGCTGAACCAGTTGGTCGAGGCACCCGGCACTGCTGCGACGGATACCAACGGTGTGTACATGATCACGCCCCCATTCTGGCCGGATCGACTCAATTGTGACAGTTTCGTGACGAACGTCTCACGGAACGCTCGATCACACTTCGGTGATGGGAACCGCCAACTCGACGACGGTGCCCCTGATGGACGGCCGCGAAGGGTCGGTTCCGATCCGGCCGGCGTCGTCGGCTGTGAGCGGCCGCATCACGATCGAGCCGTTCAGTTCGGTGGTGACGAGCGTACGAACGATCGACAGCCCCAATCCCGTGGCACTGTCGAGCTTGAATCCGGGGTCGACGCCGCGACCGTCGTCGACGACGGAGAGCCGGAGTTCCTCGCCGTCGTTGTCGAGTTGCACGACCACCGAGCCGCCGCCACTCCCCTCGGGGAACCCGTGCTCGACGGCATTCTGGAGCAGTTCCGTCAGCACGACGGACAGCGGCGTGGCGATCGCCGCCGGAATTCGTCCGCCGTCACCCTGCACGGCGAACCTGACCGGCCTGTCGGGCGACTGCAATCCTTCCTCGGCGAGGCGCAGCAACGGCCGAACGATCTCGATGAAGGTCACGTCGTCACCCGGCTCCCGCGACAGTGCCTCGTGAACGAGCGCAATCGTGCGGATCCGGCGCACCGACTCACCGACTGCAGCGATCGCCTCCGGATTCGTCAGGCGACGCGCCTGCAGACGGAGCAACGATGAAATCGTTTGCAGGTTGTTCTTGACGCGGTGATGGATCTCACGAATCGTGGCGTCCTTGCTCAGCAGCAGCCGATCACGCTTGCGCAACTCGGTGACGTCGCGCATCAACAACACCGCACCGGACACCAACCCGTCGGTCAGGAACGGCACACACCGACACAACAACGTGACGCCCGAACCCTGCTCGAACTCCTCGATCACCGGTTCTTCGCGTTCGAACGCCTGACGAACGGCCCCGTCGTGAAATCCGAGTTCCGCCAAACGCATACCGATCGCGGAGGCCTGGATACCGACTCGGTGCAGCGCCGAGTTGGCGTTCGGCGAGACGTACTGGACCTGGCCGTCCTCGTCGAGCCACATCACGCCGTCGCCGACCCGTGGCGCTGCGCTCGAATCACCGACGCGCTGCGGGAACGGGAAGGTCCCGCTTGCGATCATCCCTGTGAACCGATCGAAGATGATCCCGTAGGCCCGCTCCAACTCACCGCGGCGGCGACCGGCTTTCTCGATCCACTCCTTCGTCAGTACACCGATCGTCGTGCCCTCGTGGACAACCGGGATCGCCAGCATCCTCGTCTCGTCGGACACGCCTTCGACGACCACCTCGCGCTCCGTCAACCGACCGGACGAGAAGACCTCGGTGATCAGCGGCGTCTCCGACGGGTTGGCGAACGAGCCAACCCAGTCGGTCTGGTACATCGTCTGCCCCGTCGCCGGTCGGACCTGGGCGATCACCATCCAGCGGCCGTCGAGCGCCCGCACGTACAACAGGAGGTCCGAGAAGCAGAAGTCGGCGAGCATTCCCCACTCGGAAACGAGTCGAGTCAGGTGCCCGACCTGTTCACGATCGAGTGCCGTGTGCTCCCGTGCAAGTTCGCTCAGCTTCGCCATCACCCATGAGTCTGCCAGCCCGACGCGCGGGTCGTAAGGACCGGACCAATTCGCGTACGATCGCGGTATGAGCGACACGGTGGCGCGAGCCCATTTCACGTCCTTCGAGGAGTCGACCCAGGACGACTGGTCGCTGATCGCGGGACATCTTCCGGCAACGCAGGCAATGGCCGCCGCCAACATCCTCGAGCAGATGCGAATGCTCGAACGCGATCACGGCGGCTTCCCGGTGTCGAGGCTGGAGCACTCGTTGCAGACTGCCACGCGAGCCGAAGCCGATGGGCGCGACGACGAGTACGTCTTGTGTGCGCTGTTGCACGACATCGGCGACACGCTGGCGCCGTACAACCATCCATCGATCGCCGCCGGGATCGTCAAACCGTTCGTCTCCGAGGCGAACACGTGGATGGTCGAGCACCACGGGATCTTTCAGGGCTACTACTTCTGGCACTACCTCGGGATGGATCGCAACACTCGCGATCACTATCGCGATTCGCCGTACTACGACTACACCGAAGAGTTCTGCGCCAAATACGACCAGACCGCCTTCGATCCGGCATACGTGTCAGCGCCGCTCGCCCATTTCGAGCCGCTGATCCGTCAGTTCTTCGTGCCGGCCGACTTCACCGACAAGTACATCACCTTCAGATAGGCACCGAATTCGTGACCGATCGGGTGATCGGCCGGATGACCGGTGCGCCGCATCTCGGTGACGCGGCCAACGGCGTTGGCGTTCTGCAACACGGTGTCGGCGAAGTCGTCGGCGGTGACTCGGCTGGAACACGACGCCTGGATCAGCACTCCGCCTGGAGCGACGACCTTCATGCCGGCGCGGGTCAATCGGGCATACGCCTTGAGGGCCCCAGGGACCGCCGATTGATTCGACGCGAACGAGGGTGGATCGAGGATCACGATGTCGAACCGCTTCGAGCCTTTCGCCAGTTCGTCGAGCACCTTGAAAGCGTCGCCCACGGTGGTCTTGACCTCGCAGTCGCGAACCTGAGCGAGGTGCCGGTTGTGGTGGAAGTTGCGTTCAGCGGTGGCCAGCGCCGGTTCGGACAGATCGACGAGATGGACCGATTTGGCGCCTCCGGCCGCAGCCGAGAGCGAGAAGCCACCAGAACTGGCGAATAAGTCGAGCACCGCCGCTCCTTCCGCCATGCCACGCACCAGCGCCCGGTTGTCGCGTTGGTCGAGGAAATGGCCGGTCTTGTTGCCGTGGACGACATCGGCCTCCATCACGAGGCCGCGTTCGCGGAACAGCACCGGCGTGGTCGGCGCTCCGCCGAGCAGTGCAGTGCCGTCGGTGAGACCGTACGTCTCACCCAGTGACACGCCTCGGCTGAGACGCAACATGATCCGTTTCGGCGACAGCATCTCGCCGAGCACCTCGACAATCGAAGCGAGGTGCGGGAACCAGGCCGCGGTGTACAGCTTGACAACCAACGACTCCTCGTATCGATCGACCACGAGCCCGGGGAAGCCATCGTTCTCGCCGTGCACGCAGCGGTATCCGGTGGTTGTCGGATCGTCGACGAGTGACTGGCGACGATCGAGCGCCGTGCTGAGATGGGTCCGCCAGAAAGCGGCGTCGATCTGCACCGGCTTTCCGGTGTGCAGGACCTTGACTCGGAT
>JAYVFI010000038.1:0-9607 GCA_043773365.1 Ilumatobacteraceae bacterium | reverse complement strand
GCCGACGTTCTTGTAGGCCGCGAAATGGACGATCGTGTCGACATCGTGCTCGTCGCAAACCCGTGCGATCAGCGCCGCATCGGCGATGTCACCGACGATCAATGGTGCGTCGATCACGGCCTCGGCGCGACCCAATTCCAGTGAGTCGAGCACGACGACAGGTCGCCCACCTTCCCGCATCGCTCGAACGGTGTGGGAGCCGATGTAGCCGGCACCACCTGTGACAAGTGTGGACGTTGTGCTCACAGTGCGGCACTGTACCGTTCGGCGGGTGATCGTTGCCGTCGTTGTGACCCATTCCGCGCCTCGGCACGTGCTGGAACGTTGTCTTGGTGCGCTCCAGGCGGCGGGTGGGGTCGATCGGATCATCGTCGTCGACAACGGTGACCGCGCCGCAGTCATCGACGCCGCATTGATCGACGCCGGCGTCGAGCTGATCCGCACCCTGAACCACGGCTATGGGGCCGCCGCCAACGCCGGTTTCACGCTGGCCCGCGGGTTGGGTGCGGATGTGGTCGCCTTGTTGAACGACGATGTGGTTGTTCACGACGGATGGATCGAACCGCTGCTCGCCGAGTTGACCGGTGCGCGAGTTGGCGCGGTTCAACCGAAACTGTTGATCGCCGGCACCAGCCCGGCACGGATCAACAGCCTCGGTGTGGCGATCGGACCCGATGGCGCCGGAACCGACATCGGACACGGCGAGATCGACCTCGGTGGGCATGCTCCCAGCGACCTCCGGCTCTTCACCGGCGGGGCGGTCGTCTTCGCCGCCGACTTCCTGATCGCCACCGGCGGGTTCGACGAGCGGTACTTCCTGTACTACGAAGATGTCGACCTCGCTCGACGAGGCGGGGCACTCGGATGGCGCTACCGACTCGTGCCGACATCGGTGGTCGAGCACGTCGGCGGTGTGACGACGGGGAATGACCCAGCGGCAACCCGTTTCCACCAGGAGCGCAACCGCCTCCGAGCTGCGGTGCGACATGCCGACGGTGCGACGATCGTTCGGGCATTCTGGCTGTCGGTCCGACGACTCCGCCACGCTCCCCGGGCAATCCATCGGCGGGCGCTGGTCGCCGGGCTGGGATCGACCCCACGGACGTTGTTCGAACGGCTCAGCGGGCGGAACGTCGCTGCCTGATTGCGCCCCAGAGCGTTCGCAGCGGTGCCGTCAACCGGACGATTCGGGCGTTGTGCCAAGCATCGAGTTCGGTCCGCATAGCGGCGTTCTGAGTGCGCAGGTCGTCCGATTGCGATCGGAGCGCATCGAGTTCTCCGACGAGTGCCGCCCGCTCATCGGCGAGGTTGGGCCAGGCGATGTCGGTGTCGTCGAGCACTGACTCGCCATGCCGCGCCGCCTCGACGACGAACTGGTACGTGTGTGCCTCCGGGTCGGCCTCGATGAAGCGGATCACATCAGGGGCGTGAAGACCGGCGTTGACCGGCAGCTGGCTCGCCCCGATGGCGTGCGTGACTCGCTCGACCCTGGTGGCGACGAGTCCGACCTCGGTCAGCAGGTCACGCAGGGACGACTTCGTGAACCAACGCAGGTGTGTCCGGTCGAGCAGACCGTCGCGTTGGTATGCCCACGTACCCTCGAGCAACATCAGTCGCACGTCGATGAATCCGACATGGGGAACGGAGATGATCACGCGACCGTCGGGCTCGAGCAGGCTCACCAGGTCTCGCAGCGCGGTGGCCGGATCGCGCAGGTGTTCGAGCACATCGCCGAGCACGATCACGTCGAACGGACCCGACTCGATCGTCGTCAGCGGGGTCAGATCGAGGTCGATGACGTGAACCTGCGAGGCCCAGGCGCGAGCCTCCTGGGCGGCGTCGGCGTCGATCTCCACGCCGACGACCGTGTTCCCTGCGGCGACGAGATGTTGCGTGACATGACCGACCGAGCAGCCGACCTCGAGCACGCGGTGGCCGGCGCCGACGAGTTGGATCGCATAGCTGTGCGGGTTGTTGACGGCAGTCGGGTCGACGACGGTTCGGTAGGTCTCAGACATGGCAGTTGGTCGTCCTCGCAATCGGTTCGGAGTGTACCCAGCGGCGTCGACGTCGATCCGGTCAGTTCCGGAGGAGTCGATCCTGTTTGTCGCGCCTGGCCGCCTTCTGGGCCTTCTTCCAGTTCCTCACGGCGGCGAGTGACGCTTCATCGTGGATGTCGGCAACGGAGCGAGGCGCTCCGTCGGCGAACACGCCTGCTGCCTGTTCCCATCCATCGGGTCGCACCCCCTGCCGCTTGGCGAGCAGGGCGGTGAAGATCTTGGTCTTCTCGTCGCCGAAACCAGGGAGCGCTCGAAGCCGAGCGGTGAGATCGTCAGCATCGTCGGCCTCGATCCAGATCCGCTCCGCACGACCCTCGTACCTGTCGCGAATCACCTCGCACACGGCGTGAATCCGACGTCCGAGCGAAGCAGGGAATCGGTGGATCGCCGGCTTCTGGCAGCACAGGCCGACGAACGTCTCGACGTCCATCGATGCGATCCTCGACAGATCGAGGTGACCGAGACGACTCTTGAGCGTCGCTGGGCCCATGAACGCCCACTCCATCGGGACTTGTTGGTCGAGCAGCATGCCGATCAACAACGCCCCGCCGTCGGCGTTGAGCAGCCGGTCGGCGTCCGGATCACCGGTGATGAAGAGATCGCCTGGCACGACGAGAGGACCGGCTCAGAGGATGTAGGGATCGGATGCGTCGGGGTCGATGTCGTAGCGCTTGATCGCATCCTCGACAACCGAGGCGTCGATCTCACCCGTTTCGAGGAGCCCGGTCAAGACGCCGACGACGACGTGTCCCGTGTCGATCTCGAAGAAACGACGGAGCGCGTCACGTGTGTCGGAACGACCCATGCCGTCAGTACCGAGAATGTTGAAGGGGCGATGCTTCGGGGCGAACCGAGCGATCTGCTCAGGCACGATCTTCATGAAGTCGCTGACCGCCGTGATCGGGCCGACCGACTGGTCGAGGAGTTGTCGAACCAGCGGAACCTGGCGATCGAGCGACGGGTGCAGGCGGTTGTGCCGCTCGGTTGCGAGCGCGTCCTCGCGGAGGCACTTGTAACTGGTGACCGACCACAACTCGGCACCGACGTCGTAGTGCTCGGCGAGCTCCGTCGCGGCAGCTCTGGCAGCAACGTGGGAAATGCCGCTGAACAGGATCGTCGCCCGTTTGGAGTGCCCCGTTGGGGCGTCGGCCCAGCGATACATGCCCTGGACCACGCCGGCCTCGATCTCGGCGGTGCGATCGGCAGGGAGGGCCGGCATCACGTAGTTCTCGTTGTAAAGCGTGATGTAGTAGATGACGTCACGGTCGCCCTCGATCGCATCGGGGCCGTACATCCGGGTGATCCCCGACTTGATGATCGCACCGACCTCATACGCGAAGGCGGGGTCGTAGGCCTGGATCGACGGAACGGTCGATGCCAGTACCAGGCTGTGACCGTCCTGGTGCTGCAGTCCCTCGCCCATCAGCGTCGTTCGACCGGCCGTGGCAGCCATCATGAACCCACGGGCGCGGATGTCGGCGGCTTGCCACACCAGATCGCCGACACGCTGAAAACCGAACATCGAGTAGAACGTGTAGAACGGGATCATCGGTACCCCACGCGTGGCGTAGGCCGTACCGGCAGCGATGAAACTGGCCATCGAACCGGCCTCGGTGATGCCCTCTTCGAGGATCTGTCCGTCTTTGCCTTCGGCGTACGACAACAACAGGTCGTGATCGACCGGCTCGTACTTCTGACCCTGTGAGGCGTAGATCTCGAGTTCACGGAACAGCGCGTCCATCCCGAACGTGCGCGCTTCGTCGGGGATGATCGGGACGACCCGTCGGCCGATCTGTTCGTCTCGGCACAGGCTCCGCAGCAGACGGGTGAATCCCATCGTGGTGGACACTTCCTGGCTGCCGGAGCCGGCCCGCATCTCGTCGAACGTCGATTCCGACGGCAGCGAGAGTGGTTGCCGGGCGACTGTCGATCGCCTCGGCATCGGGCCGCCGAGCGCCTTGCGGCGCTCCATCATGTACTGATACTCGATCGAATCCGGCGACGGTCGGAAGTACGGGGGATCCTCCGCTTGGATCGACTCGTCCGGAATCTCGTCGTGGAGGTGGAGTCGGTCACGCAACTCCATGATCTGCTGTTTGGTCATCTTCTTGATCTGGTGCGTCGAGTTGCGACCCTCGAAACCCGGCCCGAGGGTCCAACCCTTGATCGTCTTGCAGAGGATCACCGTCGGGCGGCCGCTGCCGAGATTCTCGGTGGCGGCCTTGTAGGCGGCGTACAACTTGCGGTAGTCGTGACCGCCACGGGGCAGGTTGCGCAGGTCGTCGTCGGTCAGGTGCGAGACCATCTGGCGCAAGCGAGGGTCGGGGCCGAAGAAGTGTTCGCGAATGTACGCGCCGCTTTCGACGGCATAACGCTGGAACTCGCCGTCGACGGTCGAGTTCATCTTGTTGAGCAGCACACCATCTTTGTCCTGCGCCAACAGGGCATCCCATTTCGAACCCCAGGCAACTTTGATCACGTTCCAGCCGGCGCCGCGGAACACGGCTTCCAACTCCTGGATGATCTTGCCGTTGCCACGTACCGGGCCGTCGAGGCGTTGCAGGTTGCAGTTGACGACGAAGATCAAGTTGTCGAGTTGCTCACGCGACGCGAGCGAGATCGCCCCGAGCGTCTCCGGCTCGTCGGTTTCGCCGTCGCCGAGGAACGCCCACACGCGACTCTGCGAGGTGTCGTCGATCTGGCGATTCAAGAGGTACCTGTTGAACCTGGCGTGGTAGAGCGCAGTGATCGGACCGAGACCCATCGACACGGTCGGGAACTCCCAGAAGTCGGGCATCAGCCGAGGGTGCGGGTAGCTCGACAGGCCGCGACCGTCGCGGCCGATCTCCTGGCGGAAATGGTCGAGGTCTTCGTCGGTGAGGCGGCCCTCGAGGTACGCACGAGCATAGATGCCCGGTGCGGCGTGACCCTGGAAGTAGACGTGGTCGCCCGGGGTTCCACCGTCTTTGCCGCGGAAGAAGTGGTTGAAGCCGATCTCGTACAGTGACGCCGAGCTGGCGAACGTGGAGAGATGGCCACCGATACCGTCGGCATGTTTGTTGGCCTTGACGACCATCATTGCCGCATTCCAGCGGATGAAGGCACGGATCCGTCGTTCGATGTGCTCGTCGCCGGGGAACCACGGTTCTTGTTCACGCGGGATCGTGTTGACGTAGGGCGTGCTGACCGTGGCGGGGAAGCTGACCTGGCTGGCACTGGCTCGGTCGAGCAGTTTCGAGAGCAGGAAGCGGGCGCGCGTCTTGCCGTGCGTGTCGACCACCGCATCGAGCGAGTCCAGCCACTCCTGAGTCTCTGTTGGATCGATGTCAGGCAACTGATGCACGTAACCGTCGAAAATCATGGCGGCAGTCTCGCAGCGTTACCGCCGAGTACCTACCGAGCGGCAGAAATGACTTCGACCCGTTTCCCGCGTCAGGCCGGACCTCTCAGCCGCGGGTATCGAGCGCCCGTCGAGGCGTGATTCCCTCGAACACGGCACCGATCTGGCCCGCCACGTCGATCACCAGATCCATCGAGGAGAGCGAATACACGCAGATGTCTCCGTTGACGTCAGGGGCCACGAGGGCGGCGTTCGAGACCGCCCCGGAACCGGCGACGTTGAGGTTCGAAGCGTTCGGCCGACCCTCGGCGCACGGATAGGCAGTCGCAAATCCTGGCGCGGCAGCATTGACTGCGGTCAGATTGAGGATTGCCCCAGCGGTGTCGACGCGCAGCCCGGCGGCGGCGATGTTGAAGCGGGTCACCGAACCTGCTGCAACCGCGCCACCGACGAGGCGCGAGTCGAACACGCGAGTTGCCTGGTCGGCGATGACCTCAGCGGCGGGGGTGAAGACGCCGAACAGATCGACGACGAGATGAGTCCGCGTTGATGATGTGATGCACACCTTGCCGTCGGCGTCGGGCGTAACGACCACGAAATTCGGCGATGGGTTGGCGTCGAGGTAGTTCACGTTCGATGTCTCCGACGAGGTCCCGCACGTCAGCACCTTGAGCCAGCCCGGACCAGCAGCTTCGGTCGCAGTGGCAACCAGCGCGAATGCGCTCACATCACCGACCACGCCGACGGTGTCACGAATGTCGTCGAAATCGAGCATGACCGTCTCGCCCGCACCGACTGCGGCCCGCCCACTGACCGATCTCGTGTCGAGCCAACGGGTAGGACTGACCGCAGTGAATCCGCGATCGGGGGCGATCATGCCGGTGACGTCGATCACGAGATTGGTCGCCACCCGCGTCTTGACACAGAAGTCGCCGCCGGCGTCGAGAGGGACGATCCCGGCGTGGGCGACGATCTCGTTGCGGCGGTAGTTGTGGATCGAAACCGTCGGCGGGTCGCCGTTGCAGTCGAACGCGGTCAGGAAGCCGGCGGTTCTCGGGCCGGTCGTGGTGAGGTTGACGGCCGCTGCGGCAAACCCGGCGCCGCCGTCGACGTGGATTCGGGTGATCGACCCGTCGTCGACGCGTGTTGCCGCGGCATCGATCTCTGCTCGAGCGATCGAGCTGTAGAGCGCGGCACCGATGTTGTTGAGGTGGATCGCGTCGTAGGTCAGTCCCACTTGATCCGCATTCGCCCGCCAGTCGATCAGGGACAGGTTGGGATGCCGTTCGAGGGCATCCTCGAGATGCTGATTGACGCGAGGGAAGTACCAGTAGTACGGCTGGATCTGACGCCACGCAGCACCCGAGACGTACTGCGGCTTGATTTCGCGAAGCGTCACCCAATAGACGTGCTCGACTCCGGCTCGCACCAGTGTGTCGACCATCGCATCGATCTCGTGATCGAACCTTGCCGGATCCCAGTAGGGGTAGTTGTATCCCCCTGCGATGATGACGTGGTCGCCGAACCAGTCGGGGTTGGTCACGAGTCGAGGCCTGACGAAGTCGTCGAGTAGCTGGTTGACCATCCGTGCCGGGGCGCCGTCGACGACGACTTGCCATTCAGGCGGAAATGCCCGAGGCAGAGCGAATTCGGCCCCGAGCCCGACCGAATCGGTGAACATGACGACGCGCTTGGATCGTGGCACGGACTCCGGGACCCCATTCGGGGGACTTGCCTGCGATCGAGTCGGAGCGAGCATGCAGAGCACCACGAGCATCCCGAGCATCACGGCGGCGACCGTGCAGCTACGAATGCCGGCAAACCTCTTGACGTTCGTCCTGGTAATCGTCCTGGTAATCGTCACGGCGTCACCCACCAGCCGGCGGTGTCGAAGATCGTCTGGGTCGCCGACCGTGACAGGATGCACATTCGGCCGTTCGCGGCGAGACCCGTCGTTACCGAGTTCGCCAGCACGGCGCCGGCCACCGCGGTGACGTTGGCGGTTGCAGGGGCAGGTCCACACCCCCACGCCCGTAACCAGCCGTCGCGCAGTGGCGCTGCAGTCGTCAACGTTCCCGATACGGCGACGGCATTGTCGGGCGCCACCCGGGCGTCGATCGTCTGGTATTGGCCGTGGATCGGCGACCATCCACCGATCCCATAACGCGTGTCGACGGTCCGGGTCGGGGTGATCGGCACGAACAGCAGCCCGGCGCCGGTCGTGAAGACGCCGGTCAGGTCGACGGTGACGTCGACGTCGGTCAGGGAATACACGCAGATCGTCCCCGAAGGTGCGGGTCGGATGAATGCCGAACCGGAGATCATCTCACCGCGTCCGTAGTTGACCGTGGCGATCAATGGAATCGTGTCGCCGCACGGGTACACCGTCAAGAATCCGGGCTCGGCGCCGAACACGGCCGTCACGCTGACCGCTGCCGCTACCGCCCCCGCCGGGAGTGGGATCTCGAGCACTCGAGATCGACCTGTCTCGCGGGTGTCGACCAGGCGGTCGGGAATCGACAACGGGGTGAAGGTCAGCCCGTCAGGACCGACAGGGACGAATCCGCCTTGGAGATCGACCAGCAAGTCGGCGTCAGCAAGGGTGTAGAGACAGAACGTACCGTCCGCCGCGATCGGCGTGATCGCCACCGCTCCCCGCGTGTCGCCTGCACGGTAGTTCGCCGTGGATGCCTCCGGTCGTCCCGAGCCACAGTCGTAAGCCGTCAGGAACCCATCGGCTCCGGTGTTCGTTGCGGACATGTAGGCGGCGATCGCCGTCGTTCCCACCGGGACGTAGTCGGAGACGTCGACGACCACGGTTTGCCTTGCGGCGATGTGCCCAGGAGGGTTGTGGCGGGTGTCGAGCACCCTCGTCGGCACAATCGGCATGAACTCGCTGGGAGCGGCAGTCGGGGCCGGTAGCGGTGTCGCCGCATCGTGGTGAACCGCGATCGCCAGATCGGATGTGGCCTCGACGGCGAGCAGGCGCGAGCGTCGGCGATATCCAGCCGCCGACAAATGGGTTCCATCGTTGGAGCCGAAGTCCCCAGCCGCCAGCACGGCGGGCCAATCCCAGGTGAAGAAATCGCTTCGCTCAGCGGCGATCTGGGTCAGCGCCGTGTTCCAAGCGTTCTGTTCGTCGCCCTTCGTGTAGAAGCGGGTGATCTGCGGCCACCAGATGCGGTGGCCAGGGCCGATCGCGTCGACGAGGTACAGGATCGAGCGTCTTGCACAGGCGACATCGGGCCCGCACTGTCCCGAATCGTTGGCCCCGAGATTGATCAACAGGTTGGTCGGGTCCCAGCCCTGTTGCCTCCAACTCGCGATCCAGGACGACGCCTTGAAACTGGCCGAGACGTTGAAGTAGCCGGTGCTGTACCCCTCGCCGGCCCGCATCCGCACAGGCCCCCACCCCAACGTCGCCAGTTGGTCGCCGACGGTCGGCGAGTACGCCAGCGATCCCAGCAGCACTGAGTCGCCGATCACTGTGATCGGGCCGAGCGGCCCGGCTTGGCTGATCGTCGCCTCGATCGGTGCTGCCTCGACGGTTCGAGTGGGCCAGACCGCCGAACCGGACACGATCAGTGACAGAGCGACGATCGCCGACCGGCTAGCGGATCGTCTCGTCGCCTGCAGCCTCGCCACGGTCACAGACCATAGCGAGGCGCGCCCGTACACTCCCGGTTTGCATGTCAGAGCGTCGCACGATCGCATACCAACCGGCGCTCGACGGCGTCCGCGCCGTCGCCGTGGTGGCGGTCTTGCTGTTCCATGCCGAGGTGGCCGGGTTCGATGGCGGCTATCTCGGCGTGTCGGTCTTCTTCACACTGTCGGGCTACCTGATCACGAACCTGTTGGTCGGTGAGCACGACGCCACGGGTCGGATCGCCCTCGGTGACTTCTACCGTCGAAGAGTCCGCCGGTTGTTGCCGGCAAGTGCGTTGTGTCTCGCGCTGGTGGTGATCATCGGAGCGGTCTCCGATGTGTTCGATGGCGTCGCCGACCTGCGCAACCACGTGATCGGTTCGGTCCTGCAGGTCGCCAACTGGGTGTTCCTCGCCGGCAGCGGGTCGTACCAACAGTTGTTCCAGCAAGCGGGAGGAGCGGTCTCGCCGCTCGAGCATTTCTGGTCGCTGGCGATCGAGGAGCAGTTCTACTGGATCTGGCCACCCACGATGGTCCTCATCCTGGGCAGATGCCGCACCGC
>JAYVFI010000037.1:0-17174 GCA_043773365.1 Ilumatobacteraceae bacterium | reverse complement strand
CGGTGGTGGTTCCTTCTGGTCTCTGTGAGAAGAACCACAGGTACCACCACCGGACCCACCTCACGGTGGATCCGTCACCCCAACCTCCGGACAGGAAGGCCTAGATGTGGATGCGCGGTGCCCACACCGAGTTCGGTGATCCGCTGACCCGACTCGCGGAATACGAAGCGGCGTCGGGGCGCAGCCTCGATCCGACACGCGTGCGTTGGCATCTCGCCCTCGTGATGTGGAAGAGCTGCATCTCGATGGAGATCGGGCTGCGCAGGTATCCGGCGACGAGCGCGGCGCTGCTCCACAGCGTGGTCCTGCTCACGTACGAAGCACTGCTCGGGGCACAGATCCTGCGGGTGCTCGGCCGCCCCTACGAACTGCTCGCACAGCAGCCGGAACGGTCGACCAACTTGACCGTGAGACTCGCCGAGCGCCTGCTCGCAACACCCGGGCTGACGCGAGAAGCGGAGCTGATCGCCGAATTCGTGCGCGAGCGCGGCGCCCACGCCGAATGGGAGCAGCACGAGGCATTCGCCGATCTGCAACTCGGCGATCCGGCACTTCGAATCGTGCGTGCCGTCGATCGGGCCGCGATGGCGATGCCGAAGGCGATCCGCCGCATCCAACGCGCCCAGCGGATCGGACTCGGGACCTTGAACGAACCGACGATTGGAGGCTGGCGATGACGCAACCCGACGGGATCGGAACGCTCGAGCAATGGGGCCTGACTCCCGACGACGACAACTTCCATCCGCCCAACGACGACCGCTGGTGGACCGAGACGGCATGGTTCGCATGGTTCGTTCCCGAGCGCAACCTGGTCGGCTACTTCTACCCGATGTTCCGGCCCAACATCGGCGTGCAGGCCGGTGGCGTGATCGTCTACGACGACACCGCCGAATTGCCATGGGAGCTGCTGTTCTTCCAGTACGACTGGCACAACGAGATACCGGCCGGGCTCGACCTGCGTGACGCCCGGCTCACCAACGGGATGACGATCAAATGCCTCGAACCGTCACGCCGGTTTCGACTCGGGTACGACCACAAGGACCTGCAACTCGACTTCCTCGTCGAGGCCGTGACGCGGCCGTTGGTCTCGGCGGCCAAGCCCCCGTTCAACAAGGGCCACATCGATCAACTCTGTCACGTCACCGGAACGATGGTGCTGCGCGGTGAGACGATTCCTGTCGACTGCATCGCCATGCGCGATCGCTCATGGGGGCCGCGCCAGGACGGGCGCCAACCCGAGGTCGGGTACGAGTACGGGTGCTTCGATGCCGACAACGCCTTCCTCGCCGTGGCCGTCTCCGACAAACGCGGCGGCTACAACGTCACCACCGGGTTCTTGATCCGCGACGGTGTCTGGTCACGACTCACGGAGGGGACCCGCAGCGTCGAACGCGACCTTGCGGGAAAGCCCGTGGTCATCCACGTCGATGCCGTCGACGAACTCGGTCGCCAACTCGTCGCTCGCGGCGAAGTCAGGAGTCGCCAGGTGTTCACCGCCTACCCCTCGATGTTCTGCTGGAACGGCCTCGTCGAATGGCGGGCCGACGGCTGGACCGGCTGGGGCGAGGATCAAGACTGCTGGCACCCCCGCCGCTGGCGCGAATACTCCGCCCGCCTGCGGGCCTGACCGTCGAGTCGACAAGACTCCGATCATGAGCGGACCGACGATCACACCGAGTGCCGGTGCCCTGGGCGCCGAGGTGCGCGGCATCTCGCTGGCCGATCTGGATGAGCGGCAGTTCGAGACGATCGAACGACTGCTGGTCGAACACATGGTGCTGTTCTTCCCCGAGCAACATCTGACGCCTGACCAGCATCGTGGTTTCGCGGCCCGCTTCGGCGAGATGGAGATCCATCCCTTCATCCCGAAATTCGACGCCGAGCATCCGGAGATCGTCGTGCTCAAGAGCTCCGAGGGAGGGATCGCCGACGTGTGGCACACCGACGTCACCTTCTCGGCATCACCACCGCTCTGCTCGGTCCTGCACATGGAGTTGCTGCCACTTCACGGCGGTGACACGATGTGGAGCAATCAGTACCTCGCCTACGAGTCGCTGTCAGCGCCGATCCGCGAACTCCTGGCCGGGCTCACGGCGGTCCACACGGCGACCGTGTTCGGACACCCCGAGATCAAGGCCGAGCACCCGGTGGTGCGAATCCATCCGGTCACGAAACGCCCTTCGTTGTACGTCAACCGTCAGTTCACGTCACACATCACCCAGCTCAGCCGCGGCGAGAGCCGGGCACTGCTCGACCACCTGTGGTCGTTTTGCGAGCAGCCGCAATTCACGTGCCGGCATCGCTGGCACGAGGGTGACATCGCCGTCTGGGACAATCGCGCCACCCAGCACTACGTCGTCAACGACTACGTCGGTGAACGGATCATCCACCGCGTCACGATCCTCGGCGACGATCCCGTGGCGGCCTTCGACACGACCTGTTGGCCGGCGTACGCGCCGGCCAAGATCAGTGCCGCCGCGCTCGACAGGTTCTGACAAGACCGGCTACGATGAGTAACCTGACGCAACTGTCAGAAACGCGTCGTCCAGTTTTCCCAACCAGGGGGTTTTGCCGTGGATACCAATGACATGATTCTCGTCAGCGTCGACGATCACGTGATCGAGCCGCCGACGATGTTCGACGCCCACATTCCGGAGAAGTACCGCGACCAGGCGCCCTCCGTCCATGAGGACGAGAACGGCGGCCAGTACTGGCTGTTCGAAGGTGAGCGGGCCCAGAACATGGGGCTCAATGCCGTGGCCGGCTGCCCGCCCGAGGAGTACGGCCTGAATCCGCTCCGGTTCGACCACATGCGCCCCGGTTGTTACGACATCCACGAACGGATCCGTGACATGAACGCCAATGGTGTCCTCGGATCGATCAACTTCCCGACGTTCGTCCACTTCTGCGGTCAGCTGTTCCTGCGGGCCACGGACAAGGACCTGTCGCAGGCCTGCCTGCAGGCCTACAACGACTGGCACATCGACGAATGGGCCGGCACGTACCCGGAGCGGATCATCCCGATGTCGATCATGCCGCTGTGGGACCCGCAGTTGATGGCCGCCGAGATCCGCCGCACCGCCGCGAAGGGTTGCCACGCCGTGACCTTCTCGGAGAACCCCGAGAAGCTCGGCCTCCCCGGCCTCCACGTCGATCACTGGGACCCGTTCTTCCAGGCCTGCGTCGAGACCGGGACCGTGGTGTGCATGCACATCGGTTCTTCGTCGTCGATGACCGTTACGTCGATGGACGCGCCCGCCGACGTGAGCATCGCGATCACCCCGATGAACTCGTTCCTCGCACTCAACGACTTGATGTGGACACCGATCTTCAAGAAGTTCCCCGAGATCATGGTGGCGCTGTCGGAAGGCGGCATCGGCTGGATTCCGTACGCCTTGGAGCGGATGGATTACACGTACAACCACCACCGCGCCTGGACCGGAGCCGACTTCGGCGGGTTGACGCCGACCGACATCTTCCACCGCAACTTCTCGACCTGCTTCATCGACGACCAGGCCGGGATCGACATGCGCCACAAGGTCGGCGTCGACCGGATGACGTGGGAGTGCGACTACCCGCACTCCGACAGCACCTGGCCGCACTCCGCCGACCTCTTGGCACACTCGCTGATCGGTGTGCCCGACGACGAGATCGACAAGATCACGCACCTCAACGCGATGAGGATCTACCAGTTCGACCCGTTCAAGACCCGCCCGCGCGAGCAGTGCACGGTCGGTGCGCTGCGGGCCGAGGGCGCCGATGTCGACGTGTCGATCCAGAGCATGGGTCGCCCGAAGGGCACCCCGTTCACGGCGCGCCAGCTGGCCGCCCTCGCCGCCGGCGCCAAGAAGTAACGCTTCGCGCCGGGCAACGCTCGGTTCGCCGTAGTGTGATGGATTCCGCCTACGAGAGCTGAGCAATGATGAGCGCGCCCGACAACGAGATTTCCACGGATGCCGGTTTCGCGTCGCTTGGGTTGCGAGCGGAGACGTTGCAAGCACTCGACGATCTCGGGTACGAAGAACCGACGCCGATCCAGCGCGAGACGATCCCGCTCCTGATCGCAGGTCGCGACCTACTCGGTCAAGCGGCGACGGGTACCGGCAAGACCGCCGCTTTCGCATTGCCCGCCTTGGAACTGGTCGACGTCAACCAACCCGGTCCGGCCAAGCCGGTGGCGCTGATCCTGGTCCCGACCCGCGAACTGGCCGTGCAGGTCAGCGAAGCGATCTTCAAGTACGGCCGCAGACTGGGGGTCAAGGTCGTACCGATCTATGGCGGCCAGCCGATCTACCGTCAACTCCAGCAACTCGACCGCGGTGTCCACATCGTCGTGGCCACGCCGGGCCGGGCGATCGACCACATCGGGCGTGGCTCGCTGCCGCTCGACGACGTCAAAGTCGTCGTCCTCGACGAGGCCGACGAAATGCTCGACATGGGGTTCGCCGACGACATCGAGTCGATTCTCGACGCCACGCCGTCGGCGCGCCAGACCGTGATGTTCTCGGCCACGTTGCCGTCGCGGATCAACTCGATCGCCAAGCGCTATCAGCGCGACCCGGTCCGGATCCAGATCGGCAAGGGTGACACCAAGCCGGGTAAGGCACTGATCCGTCAGAGTGCGTACGTCGTGATGCGTTCGCACAAACCGGCCGCACTGGGTCGGATACTCGACATCGAAGCACCAGGGGCGGCGCTCGTGTTCTGCCGCACCCGCGGCGAAGTCGACCAGCTCACGGAGACGATGAACGGTCGCGGCTACCGCGCCGAAGCACTCCACGGTGGGATGGATCAGGCTCAGCGTGAACGTGTGATCGGCCGCTTGCGAGACGGCACGGCCGAACTGCTCGTCGCCACCGATGTGGCTGCACGCGGTCTCGACATCGACACGCTGACCCACGTCGTCAACTACGACGTTCCGTCAGCTCCCGAGAGCTACGTCCACCGCATCGGTCGTGTCGGACGTGCCGGGCGTGAGGGTGTGGCGATCACGCTGGCCGAGCCGCGCGAGCAGCGCCTGCTCGCCAACATCGAGCGACTCACCAAGCAACAGATCAGCATCGAGAGCGTGCCCACCGTCGCCGATCTGCGGGCCCGCAAGATGAGCCAGACCGTCGAAGCGGTGCGTGTCGCCCTCACCACCGCCGATCTCAACGACTACAACGAGGTGCTCAACGCGCTGTCTGGTGAACACAACATCAAGACGATTGCCCTGGCGGCGATCAAGTTGGCGCACGAATCCGATGGTGCCAGCACCGACGAGGTCGAGATTCCTGACGCGTCCAAACGATTCGACAAGAACGAACAGCGTGGTGATCGCGGTGATCGCGGTGATCGTTTCGAGCGCGGCAATCGAAAGCCCGGCCCGGAGAAGGGTCACCGCGGTTCCGCCGAGCGTGGCATGAAAGGCAACGACCGGGGCCGCGACAGCAACGAGGCAACCGGCTTCCTGTTCGTCGGGATCGGCCGCAAGGGCGGCGTTCGACCCGGCGACCTGGTCGGTGCGATCGCCAACGAGAGTGGGCTCGAAGGCCGTCAGATCGGGCCGATCCGGATCTCCGACAACTTCAGCGTGGTCGGTGTTCCCGAGGGCAAGGTCGACGACATCATCGGCGCGATGCGCTCTACATCGATTCGCGGCAAGAAGACGTCGGTCCGCCGCTACACCGACTGAACATCAGACCGGTGCCAGTCCGCTCCGGTGCCCCTCGACCCGGTGCCGGTCGACCCGGTGCCAGTCGACCCGGTGCCGAGCAGCAACAAATGCGATTCGGCACCAACGGCGGTTCCGGATCGCATTTGTTGCCGTTCGGGACCGGGTCGCCGGTCGTTGACCCGGTGTTGACCCGGTGTTGTTGACCCGGTGTTGTTGATCTAGTCGCCGGCAACGGCGGCGTAGCGCTCCCGATAGACCGACTTCGAGGTTTCCGACGTGTCGACGTCAGTCGCCAGGGCTCGCAGCGCGCCGACCGTCGCCTTTTCTTTCGGCGTGTGCTGGAACGGATCGAACCGGTAGAAGCGGCAGGCGTTCTCCCACGTGATCATGTTGATGATCGCGTCGTCGGTGATGCCGGCGCCCTCCAACTCGCCCATCAGCATCTCGGGTGAATGTGGCCAGGTCGAATCGGAGTGCGGGTAATCGCATTCCCATGCAACGGTGTGCTCCCCCATCCGATCGATCAGGCGCAGGTTCGAGGGTTCGGTGATGAAGCAACCAAGGAAGTTCTTCTTCCAGATCTCGGTCGCCGTGGCGGCACCGATGTCGAGATGCGTCCACGACTGGTTCCACATGTGCTTGTCCATCCGATCGAGCAGGAACGGAACCCACCCGATACCGCCCTCCGACAACGCCACCTTGAGGTTGGGGAACTTCTTGAACGTACCGCTCGAGATCAAGTCGGTGCACGCCACGCCGGAGAGCTGCGCTGCCAGAATGATCAACTGATCCATGTGGGCACCCTCGGGGCGCTTGAGCAGGTTGAACGCTCCGCCGATGTGCATCGAGAGCACGATCTGGGTGTCCTCGGCGGCAGCCAGGACCAAATCCCAGTGATCACCGTAGAAGCCGGGCAGGTCGTTGGCGTACGGCGTCTCGGGGAAACTGATCGTCGTGCAACCCTTGGCTGCAATGCGATACAGCTCCTTCACGCAGGCATCGTTGTCCCACAGCGGGAGGATTCCCATCGGGATGATCCGGCCCGGGTACGAAGCGGCCAGCTCGTCGATCTGCCAGTCGTTGTATGCAGAGATCGCGATCGCCGAGAGTTGACGGTCGGGCATTCCTGCCAGCCATGCGCCCGCAAAACCTGCCGCCGTCGGGAAGTTGACAGAGGCGAGCACTCCGTTGGCGTTCATGTCGCGAACGCGCTGGTGGATGTCGTAGCAGCCCGGCCGCATGTCGGCCAGGCCAACCGGGTCGAAGCCCCATTCCGATCGCGGCCACGAGGCGGTCGCACCGAGCCCGACCGTTCCCATCACCTGACCCTGGAACTCCCACTGGTCGATCCCGTCGGCGTGACGCACGAACTGAGGCCCCGCCGCCTTGTACGCAGCCGGCATGTGATTGTCGAACAGGTCGGGCGGTTCGATCACGTGGTCGTCGATACTGACCATGATCATGTCGTTGATCTTCATGATGCAGTCTCCCTTTCGTACGGCACCGACTTGACACCATCGTCAAGTCCCGCAACAACAGTACACCGGAACAACTCAAAGAGCCAGCGCCGAACGACCCTGAACCCGAAGTTGATCGCGATCGGCCTGGTCGTGCTGCGGTCGTGTCGAGGTCGGATCAGGCCGCGACAGGGACGACGGACAGCGTTTCGGCGGGTTTCCAGCCTGGGTGCTTGAAGGCGTAGTTCCACTTGTTGCGGATCCCCTTCGCCGTCGCCACGTCACGAACCAGCTCGGCGTACTCGTGGTAGGCGATCCTGAACGGGTTGTAGGTCCGGATGTTCTTGGTGAGGCCGTACTTGATCCGGCGCACCTCAGGCTCGAACGTGCCGAACAGCTTGTCCCACACGATCAGGATCCCGCCGTAGTTCTTGTCGAGGTACTGCTGGTTGGCACCGTGGTGGACGCGGTGATGCGACGGCGTGTTGAGCACCTTTTCAGCGACAGGATGGAGGCGGTCGATCGCCTCGGTGTGGATCCAGTATTGGTAGAGCAGATTGAGTTGACCGGCCCGCATCGACGTGGCGGCCGGGAAGCCGAGCAGCGGCAGCGGAGCGAAGATCGGGGCCGTGATGATCCCCGACCAGGGCTGACGGAGTGCCGTCGACAGGTTGTAGCGCTCACCCGAGTGGTGTGTCACATGGTTCGCCCAGAAGAACCGGATCTCGTGCATCCAGCGGTGATCCCAGTAATACAGGAAGTCCCACAGAACCATCGCCCCGACGATCGAACCGCGCCTGGATCCAATATTCGAGATCCGGTGCTTGAACACGAAGCGATCGAGCTTGCTGATCGCAGCCGCCGTGGCGAACGCGATGGTGATGTTGCCGATCAACATCGACAGGCTGGCTTTCGTGTCACGACGTTCGTAGCCGAGCGGGATCAGCTCGTCGGGCGGCATCTGGCGACCCGACAGTTGGTCGGGTGTGGCGTCGTACATGTCGCCGAGCACTCGTTTCGGCTTGTTCTTGAGGTATGCCGCCTCGGCCACCATCGTCCCGATGAACATCGGCACCGACAACAAGTCGATCGTGTTGAGTTTCTTCCCAGCCACGACGTCAGGCTACCCCGAAGGCGCCGACTCGATCCCGACGGGCCCGACGACATTCTGCTGGCGCGATCATGTGGTCAACGCACCTGATCGCGCCACCAAACCGCCGGGCCGATGTCTGATGGCGCGATCATGTGGTCGACGCACCTGATCGCGCCACCAAACGACCGGGTCAGTTACTCGGTGACCGGGGAGAAGACGGGGGCGGCCCACTCGTCGGTGAGGTCGCGGTAGCGCACGGTGACCGGCATACCGACTCGCAGGGTCTCGGGCGCGGCGTCGACGATGTTGGTCATCAGGCGTGGGCCCTCGTCGAGTTCGACCACGGCGGCGACGTAGGCACCCCAGGCCGAGAACGGTTCGAGGTCATTGCGGAAGATCGTGGAGTAGGTGTACAGCGTGCCGCGACCGCTGACTTCCTGCCACTCGACATCCTCGCTCCAGCAGCTTGGGCAGAAGGGGCGCGGGTAGTGATGGACCTCACCGCAGGCGTTGCACTTCTTGATCAGCAGCCGGCCCTGCTTGGCCGCTTCCCAATAGGGGCGGGTCTCGTCCTCGACGCTCGGGAGCTCACGTCCGCTCGCCATCTCCTACCCCTTTCATGGTCGGTTGCGCACGACCGGCGGCGCGGGCCAACTCGAGCTTGTCGATCTTCATCATCGCAGTCAGCGGCAGTGCATCCATCACCATGAGTCGATCAGGCCGTTTGTAGTCGGCCAGCCGGTCCGCCACGAAGGCTCGCAACGAATCGAGTGAGGGCGGGTTCGACGATTCGCTCGGTACGACGAACGCCACACCGATCTCACCGATCACCGGTGCGGCGATACCGACGATGGCGACTCGCGCAACCCCTGGGTGTTCGGCAAGCACGTTCTCGACCTCGAGCGGGTAGATGTTGTAGCCCCCGCGGATGTACATGTCGGTGGAGCGGCCGACGAGCACCAGATTGCCGTCGGCGTCGAAACGGCCGAGGTCGGTGCTCGTCAACCAGCCATCATCGGCGAGCACTGACGCGGTCAACACCGGGTCGTTCCAGTAGCCGCGCATCACGCAATCGCCACGCACGCGCACCCGTCCGATCTGACCTGGCCCGACCGGCGATCCGGATTCGTCAACCAGATCGATCTGCATACCGACTTGCGGTCGGCCAACCGTGCGGTACAGCACCTCGGGATCGTCGTCTGGCTCCGTCCCGGTGATGCTCGGCGACTCGGTCATCGCATATCTCACCACCAACGGGCAGCCGATCGTCGCCGTGACCCGTTCGATCAGTTCGGGCGGTGCAGCGGCAGTGGCGACGAGACCGAGTCGAACGTGGGAGAGGTCGGCATCGGCAACTTCGGGCAGTTCCAGCAACTTGGCCCACTGGGTCGGGACGCCACCGGCGACCGTGATCCGCTCGTCGACCAGCAGTCGCAGCATGTCCGACGCCGCCCACGGTGTCGGGCTGATGATGATCGTCGTCCCGGAGGCGAGCTGATCCCACATCTTGGCCATGTACCCGGCATGCGGAAACGGTGTGCCCACCAGTTTGACGTCGTGGAGTCGACTCATCACCCCGGCACTGGCGACGGCGGCATGCAGGTTGCGATGGTCGAACCAGGCTCCTTTTGGTACGCCAGTGGTTCCGCTCGTCCAGATGATCACCGCCGGATCCGACGAATCACGACCAGGGCGAGCGGCGCCGAGCCCGACGTGTTCGTACGCAGCGGCAAGTTCGTCACGATCGATCACGGGAGGTTCGGCCGACGGAAGCGCCGTAAATGCTGCGCGATCCAGGATCACCAGGGCCGGGGCGGCACGATCCAGGATCGCGGAGATCTCGTCTCCGCCCAGTCGAACGTTGAGACCCGTCGCGATCGCCCCCGCGATCGTGATCGCGCCGTACGCAATCGCGTAATCGATCGATGTCGGCAGCATGATCGCGACCACGTCACCAGGTCGCACGCCGCGCTCCACCAGCACCGCCGCCAACCCGTCGGCGCGTCGATCCCAGTCGACGAAGCTCAGCCGGTCGTCGCCGTCGACGAATGCCGCCCGATCCCCGTGCCGGCTGGCCGCCTCGTGCAACGCGTCGGCGAGCGTCGCCGGCCTCACGTCACTGCGCTCCCGCCATACCGAGCAACGCCGCCTGTTGCGTGCGCACGTCACCCATCATCCGATCGAGCACGCGGGCACGCTTGACGTACAGGTGCGAGTCGTGTTCGAACGTGTAGCCCATCCCACCGTGGACCTGCACCGTGGCGGAGGCGTTCTCGATCGCGGCGTGGGTGGCGACGATCCGCGCCGAGGTGACCTGGAAGTCGCGATCGGCCCGACCCTCATCGACGCTGAGTGCCGCGAACAGCAGTTGTGATGTCGCCGCTTCGGCCCGCAAGGCCATGTCGGCGCAGGCGTGTTTGACGGCTTGGTTGACGCCGATCGGGCGACCGAACTGGACGCGGTCCTTGGCGTATTGGGATGACATGTCACGAGTCGCCTCGGCGATCCCGGTCAACGTGGCGGCGACCAACAGGCAGCCTCGGAGATGGACCGGGTCGGTGGCACGGTCGACCGTTGCGAGCACAGGCGCATCGGTCAACTCGACTCGCGAGAGCCGGACCGCCGGGTCGATGCACGGGACCGACTCCGCGTCGGCGAACTCCGACGCATCGAGCAGACAGGCGAGCTCCGGAGTGACCACGACCACGTAACTCGCCCCGGGCCCGTCGAGCAGGTCGAACGAGCCGGTGAGGGTCTCGCCGACGACGGCATCGATCGTGCGCGGCTCGGCGATCGCGACCGGCGCCTCGCCACCGACGATCGCGGCAGCAACGTCGGACCGACCGGCGAACGCGGCAACTCGGGCCCCGAGCACGGTCGACAGGAACGGCCCGGGGGCGACGAATCGACCGATCTCACGAAAGATCAGCGCCTCCTCGGCCATGCCGTACCCGACGCCGCCGAGACGTTCGGGCAGGCCGAGACCGAACCAGCCGAGTTGACCGCACTCCGCCCAGGCCACAGCGTCGATCGTCGAGACATCGTCACGCCGATCGCGGATCACGCTGGTCGGGAACTTGGTGCGCAGGAAGTCGGCGACAACACCAACGATCTCGAGCTGTTCTTCGGAGGGAAGCAGATCCATGGCGATGTCCCGTCAGCGCGGCAGACCGAGCACGCGGTCGCCGATGATGTTGCGTTGGATCTCCGACGTGCCGCCGCCGATCGATGCGGAGTGTTGATACAAATAGCTGCCCGACCACGCACCGGGCACCCACCGATTCATGAAATGCAGACCGTCCCCGCCGACGATGTCGAAGCCGAGCTTGTAGATCCGCTGCGCCAGGTCGGAGTAATAGAGCTTGGTGATCGAACCCTCCGGTCCGGGTGAACCGAATCGCGCGCTGCGCGAGATGCCGGCATAGGTCATCGCTCGCATCGCCGCAACCTCGGCCCGGGCCTGGCTCAGCCGACGGGCGATCTCGTCGTCCTGAATCGCCGGCCGGCGACCATCGGGTCCGGTCTTCGTCTTGGCGAGATCGATCAGATCCTCGACGACCTTGGCGAGGCGCACCTGGTTGATCGTGAATGCGGTGCCGCGCTCGAACGACAGCGTCGACATCGCCGTCCGCCATCCGTCGTTGACATCGCCAACAACGTTGCTGAGCGGGATCCTGACCTCGTCGTAGAAGACCTCGCAGAATTCGGCTTCCTCGTCCATCGTCTCGATCTGGCGAATCTCGATTCCTGGTGACTTCATGTCGCAGATCACCCAGGTGATCCCCTTGTGCTTTGGGGCGTCGCGATCGGTGCGGACGAGCAGTTCCTGCCAGTCGGCAACGTCGGCGAAGCTGGTCCAGATCTTCTGACCGGTCACGACCAACTGGTCGCCGTCGATCTCCGCCCTGGTCTGCAGCGAGGCGAGGTCGGACCCGGCCTCGGGTTCCGAGAAGCCCTGGCACCACACGACGTCACCGGCGAGGATCTTCGGGAGGTGGTATGCCTTGTGCTCGTCGGAGGCGTTGGCGATCAGCGTCGGCCCGGCGTGGCTGAGCCCCACGAAGCACGCATCGATTCCGGGCAGACCGAGCCGGCCGTACTCCTCGAACCAGATCAGCGCTTGGATCAGTGACGCGCCGCGGCCGCCGTACTCCGACGGCCAGGACACGCCGGCCCAGCCCCCCTCGTACTGTTGGCGTTGCCACGCAAGATCGAACTCCCGCATCGCAGCGCGATCATGGATCGGCCGCGGTTCACGCGGTCGATGCTCCGCCAGCCAGGTGCGAACCTCGTCGCGAAAGTCGAGCTCCGTCTCGGTGAAGGTCAGGTCCACCACGTACCGCCCAAGAAATCTGACATCAGTGTCAGATCGTACACGTCGCGTTTCGGCGAGGATCATCCGGATCCGACGGTCACGGGTGACGAGCTACATCGTGACGACGATCTTGCCGACCTTGCCGCCTCTGGCGAACGCCGCGTAGGCGTCGGCGATGTTGCCGAGCGAGTAGGTCGAGTCGACGGGCACTCGGAGCTTTCCACGCTCGAAGTCAGGGAGCACACGTCGCTCCAACAGTCGGGCGACGATCGCCTTTTCCTCGAGCGGTCGGGCCCGCAACGTCGAGCCGTGGATCCGAGCCCGCTTCTGCATCAAGGTCAGCGCATTGAGCTCGGCCTTCGCTCCGCCGCCGACCCCGATCACGCAGATCCGACCACCGACCGCCAAGTTGTCCAGATCGCTGGCGATGTTGGCGCCACCGACCAGTTCGAGCACCACATCGAATGGCCCTGCCGCCGTCACGTCTTCCGAGGCGACCACCGTTGCTCCGAGTCCGGTCACGGCGTCGGTCAGCTCGGAGCGCCTGATGGTGGTGAACACCTCTGCACCGATCGCCCGGGCCATCTGGATCGCTGCCGTGCCGACGCCACCGGCACCCCCGTTGATCAGCAGTTTCTCGCAGACCGTCAACCCGGCTTGCGTGAACAAGGCGTCGTAGGCCGTGCTGAACGTTTCGGGCAGGCCACCGGCTTGCGGCCAATCGAGCGCCGCCGGCACCGGCATGACGGTGCGTTCGTGAACGGCGATCATCTCCGCCTGGCCGCCGCCGCCGACGATCCCCATCACACGATCCCCGATCGCAAAACGGGTTGTGTTCGGACCGCATTCGATCACTTCTCCTGCGAATTCCAGCCCAGGGATGTCAGCCGGCCAACCAGGAGGCGCGGGATAGAACCCGTGCATCTGCGACAGATCGGCTCCGTTCAGCCCAGCCGCTCGAACCCGAACGAGCACCTCACCCAAGCCGGCGACCGGATCAGTCCGATCCTCGACGCGAACGGCACCATCAGCAATCACACAAGCACGCATGCCCCCATCTAACTCGGCATGTCACTCCCGCGCGTGGTTCGCCCATGAAGTCAGGATCTGCCAGTCGAGCAAACCCAGGTCGGCCGGCGATCGAGCGGGGCGCCGGTTACAACGTGAGCTGTGCCGGGTACTCGACGGAGTCGTAGGCGAGGATCACATCCGTTGCCGATCCGTTCAGGACGGCGACACGCACTTCGATGACCTGCCCGGCATCGAGCGATACCTGCCCGACAGGAGTGAGGTCGAAGGCAATCCCCCTGAACGTCGCCGACGTCGCCGCGAACGGCGTCTCGTCATCCGCGATCAACGTGCACGCTGATCCGGCGAGGTCGCACGCGTAGAGCCCGACTCGCACGACCAGGATGTCGTCGGTCGTCGTCGTGCCACTACCCGAAGCCCACAGCTGTACTTCCGATGTTGCCAGCGTGCGCGCAGCCGGGAGCGTCCAGCTCCACCGTTGCACGGCCCGACCATCGGTCGTGTCGAGGTCGCCGCTGCTGCGTTCCAGGGTCAGACCCGGTTGCTCGTTGCGGTCGGAGTCGAAATTGGGGAGCAGTGCGCCGTTGATCGGACCGCGCCCAACCATCGGCAACACAGGTTGTGCGAACGCGTCGCCGGCCTTTGGGGAAGCGAGCGTCAACCGATTCGGGTCGAATGGCAATGTGGTCGTGGTGGCATTGCTGGTCGGTGGGGCACCAACGGGTGCCGGGGTCGTCGTGCGCGGTCTGACGGTGGTTGGCCGTGTCGGGGGCTTGACGGTCGTCGGAACCGACGTCGTTACCGGGGAAACGATGGTCGTCGATATCGGTGACGGAGCGGACGTCGTCGTGATGGTGCTCGGCGTGACCGTCGTCGGTACCGACGGCGCGGACTCGGTCGAGGCGGGAACAGTGACTGGAAGGTCCGCCGGCCCGGTGTCAGGTGGTTCGGTGTCAGGCTGCTCGTCATTGCCCGCTGACGGGGGTGGTTCGTCGCTGCCGTCTGCCGCCGTCTCAGATGGCGTCGTTTCTGCTGGATCGTCGATCAGCAGCGCTGCCGCTCCGGTGAAACCCATCGCCATCAGGGCGGCGACGACGATCGTGACCGCCAACCCGCCTTGCAGCAGTCGACGTGGGAACAACTGGAGCTGGGCGATCAGGGAAAGCGGGCCCATCGCCCGCCACAGGCTGCCGAGTGAGATCGTCATCATCGCCCGCACGACCTGAGGATCGAACTGTGACCCGGAACAACGCTCGAGCTCGGCGCGTGCATCGGTGGCCGAGATGGGCTGCTTGTAGGAACGAGCGGAAGTCATCACGTCGAATGCGTCAGCCACACAAACGATCCTCGAGGTGAGGGGCAGGCCGGCCGACGGCGCCCCCGTTGGATATCCGCCGCCGGCGTACATCTCGTGGTGCTCCCACACCGCACTCGTGGCGCCGCCCAACCATCCGTGAAGACCAGCGGCGAGCCGTTCGCCGATCACGGTGTGGGCCTTGATCTCCTCGAACTCCTCGGAGGTCAGCAGGCCAGGCTTGTTCAGGATCTCGGCTGACACGCCGATCTTCCCGATGTCGTGCAACAGACCGGCCCAGTGGAGCCGATCGAGTTCGTCGTCGCTCAATCCGATCTCCTCGCCCAGCATTCGCGAGTAGGCCCGGACCCGCTCGGAATGCCCCCGCGTGAGCCGATCGTGCTTGGAGAGTCGCGCAACCAGGACAAGCAACTCCTCGGCCGCTTCGCGAGGGGTCGCAGCAGTCAACGCCTGATCACCTTGGTCCAAGGCGCGCCGCAGTTCTCGTGTTGTCCTGGATCGCAGTGCGATCCCGAACCGAGAAGGGGCGTCATCCGGGAAGATCAGCGACAGCGAGTACAAGGCGGCGAGCGGCAGCAACCGCTTCGTGACGGCCTGCACGAGGATCATCGCGATCGTCGAGACGATCGCGATCAGAACCCAGCGCCCGATCGACAACCAGGCCCCAGATGGCTGATGCAACCAGCCGGTCAGGATCAGCGCCGTTCCGAAGGAAACGCCGACCGGGGTCAGGACGGCTACCAGCCGAATCAGCCGAGCAAACCATCGGCGGGATCGCCACCGGCCATCGGCGGCTGGTCGCGAGATCGGAGCCCGGGGCGAATGCGCGATCCCAACCTTCTCGTCAGGCTTTCGACGCATGTTACGTGGTCAGTCCACGCCACGTCCCGCGACGACGACCGATCGCGGCGAGCACGATGCCGATCCCGAGGATCATCATCGCCGCCTCGGTCAAACCAACTGTATTGGACCCGGTTCGCGGGAGCGTGAAATCGCGGACCGTGATCGTGAACGTATAGTTGGCGCAGGCACCCAGCAGATCGCAGGCGCGTGCGGTGATCGTGAAGATACCCGTCGTTGCCGTCGTGCCGGCGAACGAACCGTCGCTGTTGAGCTGAACGCCGACCGGGAGCTCACCGCCGACCAAGGTCACCGTATAGATGTTCGGGGTGTCGATGAACACGAGCGGTTCCCAGACCCCACCCTTCGCAACGGTGAATGAACTGGCGGTGACGGGTTGCGGCGGTTCGTTGTTGTTCGTCACCGTCACGACCACCGTAGCTGTGGCACATTCGCCACCCGGGTCGCAGACGGTGTACGTGAAGCTGTCGGTTCCGTCGAAACCGGGATTCGGGGTGTAGGTGATCGTGCCGCCGGCGTTGACGACGACGGACCCGTTGAACGGAGAAGACGCCCTGGTCACGGTTAGCGCCCCACCCTCAGGGTCACGATCGTTCGTCAGCACGCTGATCGTGACGGCCTGGCCCTCGGGCGTCGAGATCGAGTCGTTGGCTGCGTTCGGGGCCAGATTGATGTACCCGAAATCGACGAAGAATCGTGTCTGCCCTGCAATCACGGTGACCGTGACGCTGCCAGTCAGGGCGCCGCCCAAGTCGTACGTGCGGGTTCGTACGTTTGCCGGCAGCGTCGACTCGTCGACCGTGACCTGATACCGGCCGGCCGGGAGGCCGCCCAAGAAGTATGGGCTGCCAGTGAACACCGATGGATACGAGACGTCGTCAGCGGTGCCGAAGACGCCATCGGTTCCAAGACCGACGATGACGATCCGCACAAGGCCGATTTGTGTCTCGCCCGGGTCGAAGGACCCGTCGGCGTCGAGGTCCCACCAGACGATGCCGGTGATCGCGCCGAGATCATCAACCGCTGTCACCTCGACCGTCACCGTGGCGGTGACACAGGCGTCGGACGGGTCGCAGATCGTGTAGGTGAACGAATCGCTGCCGGTGAAATTGGCGTTGGGGGTGTAGACGAGTTTGTCATCGCTCGGATTGGCCGGTGTGCCGCCGTCGTCGAGTGTGACGGTTCCGTTCGTTGGCTGGGTGAACGAACGGATCCTCAGGACGTCGCCGTCAGGATCCGAATCGGTTGCGAGGACGTCAATCGTCACCGATGAATCCTCGGCGACCACAGCTGCATCATCGATCGCCACGGGCGGATCGTTGACCGGCGTGACCGTCACGACCAGGTTGGCCTGGACACAGTCACCATCGAGATCACAGATCTGATAGACGATCGTGACAGTGCCGCCGAAGTTGGCGGCCGGGGTGAAAGCGATTCGGTCATCGGTC
>JAYVFI010000036.1:0-44691 GCA_043773365.1 Ilumatobacteraceae bacterium | reverse complement strand
GTGAAACTCGGATGCCGGCCGTGTTGTTGTCGGTCGGACCGGTGCAACACGTGCTCGATCATGGTCCGCAGATGGTCACGGCGGTGATCTCGGCGATCGAACTGTGGGCCGGTCCGGCACGCACCCCGCACATGTGACCGTCGTCACAGACGAATTGGCGACCAATCGCCACTTATCCACAGACTTATACCCCTGCTGTGTGTAACGCTCACGCGCGACTTGAGCAGCTCTGCCATCAGGCCCCACTGGAGATGGAGGGTTTTTCAGCCCGATTCGCTGGCTATTCGCCGGTTCATTCGCCGGTCATTCGCCGGTAGATCCGTTCCAGGTCGGCCAGATCGGCAAAATCGATCCCGATTCTGCCACGTTTGGCGCTCATCTGAACACTCACACGAGTCTCGAGGTGTTCGGCCAAGAGCTCCTCGAGCTCGAGCAGGCCAGGTGGGCGCAACCGCGTCGAGGACGTCAAACCGGCCCCATCGAGTGCCGGTTCCGCAACCGGGGATGGTGGCGACGACGGCACGTCCGCAATCGTGGCGGGCAGTACTCCCCCGTGCTTGACCGCCTCCTCGACCGCCCGCACACTCCAGCCCTCGTCCGCAGCTTGTCGAGCGAGTTGCTCCTGGAGCGCCCGGTCGGGCGTCGCCAACAGCGCCCGGGCATGGCCAGCCGACAACTTGCCGTCAGCCAACAGACGTTGGACCCCCGGCGGCAGCCCGAGCAGCCGGAGTGTGTTGGTGATCACCGGTCGGCTCTTGCCAACGCGCTCGGCGACCTGTTCGTGGGTCAGTTCGAAGTCTTCGATCAGCTGCTGGAAAGCGGCTGCTTCCTCGAGCGCCGTGAGATCCTGACGATGAAGGTTCTCGATCAGCGCCTGTTCCACCAGGGCAAGATCATCCGTGCGGCGGATCACGCATGGGATCGTGGCGAGACCGGCGCGACCCGCCGCCCGCCAACGACGCTCGCCGGCAATCAGTTCGAATCCGGTCCCGTTCTCATCCGGCCGCACCAGGATCGGCTGCAGCACGCCGATCTGTTGAATCGAGGTGGTCAGCTCGGCAAGTGACTCCTCGTCGAAATGGACCCGCGGCTGATGCGGATTGGGCGTGATGTCGGCGATTGGAATGTCCGCAAGCACGGCACCGTCACGAATTTCGCCGGGGGTCGCCTCGCCGGGTGGAATCAACGAACTAAGGCCCTTTCCAAGTCCACTACGCCGGACCATAATGAAGCTCCTTTGCCACATCGCGATACGCAACGGCACCGCGCGATCGGGGGTCGAACGTGGTGATCGGTTGCCCGAACGACGGCGCTTCGGAGAGTCTCACCGAACGGGGAACGACACTCCGTAACACTTTGTCACCGAAATGGGCGCGAACTTCCGACACGACCTGATCGGACAGTTTGGTTCGGGCGTCGTACATCACGCACACGATCGTTGACACCTCGAGCGTCGGATTGAGGTTGCGTCGCACCAGATCGACGTTCCGGAGCAGTTGACCGAGACCCTCCAACGCGTAGTACTCGGTCTGCACGGGAACCATCACCTCGTGTGCTGCGGCAAGTCCGTTGACCGTCAACAAGCCGAGCGTTGGGGGACAGTCGATCAGCACATAGTCGTAGTCCGTCAGTACCGCTTCGATCGCCCGTTTCAAGCGGGTCTCGCGACTGAACGCCGGTACCAACTCGATCTCCGCACCCGCCAGGTCGAGGCTGGCCGGTGCGACGAACAGGTTTCGGACGTCTGTCGGTTCGATGCAGTTCTCCAACGGCACGTCATGCATCAGCACGTGATACATCGATGCCTCGAGTCCACGGTTCTCGATCCCGAGACCCGTCGATGCATTGCCTTGCGGGTCGAGGTCGATGATCAGGGTCCGGAGACCCATTTCGGCCAGCGACGCACCCGTGTTGATAGTCGTCGTGGTCTTCCCGACGCCACCCTTTTGGTTGGCGACAGCGATGACGCGGGGGAGCGGGCGCACCGGTGACGGTGCGGCAGTTTCAGCGTCCATCCAGACAGCCTGCCCGCTGACCAGGCCAATTACAAGCACCCTCGATGTTTCACGGGAAACAATCTGTGGCGACGGGGCGGCGCGACCGGTTCCTCCACCCCCCAAAACGGTACCCGCCGCCTTCAGGAATGTTTCCCGTGAAACATTCAGTTGGAGACGAACACCGCCATCGCATCCATCACCGAGCGGGAAAGTCCCAGATCGTCGAGCAGATCCTGCGGCCAACGGTCGCCTGACGGCGGCTCGCTGATCACGATCCGACCAGTATCGGCGCGAAGGTTGGCAGCGAAGCGGAGCGTGGTATCGGGCGGACCGAACCCTCGCGCCGTGACAAGGTCGAAGCGCTCGAGTTCGGCCCGACGGACCTCGCCAACCAGCGACTTGACATCATCGTGGCGGACGGTGACGTGGGACCAGCCGAGTCGAAGCACGGCCAGTTGGAGAAAATCGGTTCGCTTCTGGCGCCGATCGACCAACAAGATCGATGACTCCGGGAATTCGTGAGCGAGCACGAGTCCGGGCAGCCCGCCACCAGAACCGAGGTCGACAATTCTGGAACCCGCAGCGAGGGGAGCGGCGGCTCGAACAAACGCCATCGCATGTGCAATTGCCTCGTCGATCGGACGCCTGCCGAAAAAGCCGAAACGCTGCGCGTCGCGCAGCGTTTCGATCAGTCCAGGATTCATTGCCCGTGGCCAGGGTACATCAGCCGATGGTGATGACCACCCGGCGGGATGGATCGTCGCCCTCGGAATGGCTGGTCACACCATCGATGGCGACCACTGTGTCGTGGACCACTTTTCGGTCAGCGGACGACATCGGTTCGAGCGCCTTGGTCGTGCCGGTTTCGAGCACCTGGGTGGCGACCGTGCGGGTGAACTTCTCCAACGCCTCTCGACGACGCTCCCGATAACCGGCAACGTCAACCTTGAGCCGGGTGTCATGGTCCCCGAGGCGACGTTGTGACGCCACCCTGGCGAGATCCTGAACGGCGAGCAACGTGTTGCCAGCTGGGCCGACGAGCAGCCCCAGGCCGGAGCCGTTCAACTGGACCTCCAGATCGGTTCCGTCGACGGCCACCGACGTGGTGGCCTCAGCGCCGATCGCGGCGGCCAAACCTGCCATGAAGGCAGCCGCAGCCTCGCCGACCTGCTCCGGGGTAACCGTTGGGTCGTGAAACTCATCTTGCGACACTGCGCTCTCCTTCGTTCGAGGCGGACGGCCTGACTTGGCTACCTGCGGGGCATTCTTGGGCTTGCGAGAATTGCTGGGCTCGGCGTTACGTTCCGTGACCCGCTCGGATCGTAACGGGGCGTCCTGCCCCGAAGAACCGAGCGAGTCGGTCGCTCCACTCTGGTCGTTCTGACGCGGCTTGCCCTTTGCTCGAGTGCGGCGTTCCTGCTTCGGGCGTGCCGCCGTCGGGCGAATGCGGGCACGAACGCGTGCCTCCCCGCGAACTCGACCGAACAGACCGGTCTTCGGCTCCTCGAGCACGTCGAATTCTGCGTCGTCCTCGGCGACCCCGAGTTGGTCGAGCGCGCGCTCTTTCGCCTCCTGAAGTGTCTTACCGGTGGTCTCGACCCATTCCATGGGTTCTCCTTCGCTTTGTGTTCGTGCAACTACTTGTTCTTGCCACGATCCGTCGGGTTCGGCCGGTTGCTCTTCGGTCGACTTGACGAATTCTTGGCCGTGGGGGTCGGGCGGTTCTTCGGCGCCGTGGTCTGTTTGGCCGGCGTTGTCCGCTTGGTCGCCCGAATCACCGTCTCCGCCGGCTTGGGATCGACCTTCGACGGCTTGCGTGCGCCCGCCAACTCGCGCCGCGCCTGGGTCAGCGGGTTGGTGCTGGTTCCGTCCTTCTTGGCCTGCTCGCGAGCTCGCTCACTGGCAGCTTGCGCCTGGCGGCCGAGTGATTCGGAATCGCCGTAGAAGCGCTTGGTGATGTAGCCCTGCTGCACGATTCGAAGCACGGCCTGCACCATGTAGTAGATCACGAGACCGAGCAGGAAGAAGATCTGGAACACGGCAAACACGACCGGGAGGTACTGCATCATCTTCTGTTGGCCAACGGACATCGTGGGACTGACGGCGGCCCGAGAGGCGACCATCCGCTGTTGGAAGAAGTACAGCCCGCCCAGCAACGCAACCAGTGCGGCATACACCAACCCGCGACCAAAGTCCGAGCCGAGCATCTCCGCCGGCGACTGCGACAGGTCGAGACCGAAGGCGTTCATCTCCTGGTGTCGAACGAGCGACTGGTACAGCTCGGAGCCGGCCGCCAGGTGGCGCGGCATGAACCCGACGGGATCGGTGTCACCGGCTGCCCGGAGCACTGCTTCGGCGACAAGTTTGTTGCCGCCGACCGGCTTGTAACTCATGCCGTGGAGAATCCGATACATGATGATGAACACCGGCGACTGGGCCAGCAATGGTAGGCACGACGCCATCGGGTTGACCTTGTGCTCCTGGTAGAGCTTCATCATCGCTTCGTTGAGCGCTTGCCGATCGCTTCCGAGCTCTTTCTTGAGACGAGCCATTTCCGGCGCCAACCGTTGCATCTCGAGCATCCCCTTGGTGCTCTTCAGGGTCAGCGGCGTGACCAGCAGCATCACCAACACGGCGATCATCGAGATCGCGATCACATAGTTGTGGGAGATGCTGTAGAAGAACGCCAACGGCTTGGCGCAGATTTCGAAGACACCGAGAGCGAACATGAATCAGGCTTTCTCGCAGGGAACCGGAACGGGATCGAACCCGGAAGGACCAAATGGGCGGCAGCGAACGAGTCGCCGGATCGTGAGCCACAAACCTCGTCCGGCGCCGAATACGGCGATCGACTCGGCGGCATACGCCGAACAGGTCGGATGGAAGCGGCAGGGGGAGGGGTGGCCCTCGAATCCACGCTGGTACCAGGCGATCGAGCGGAGCATCAAGGACTGCATGCGATTCTCAGCTCGCCGATCAGCGAGTTCAGTTCGGCCCGCAGTTGGTCGAACGTCAGTTCGACTGCTGCCGATCGAGCGCCGATCAAGATCGTCACCGCCGGCAACGGCTGGCGCCGATCGGCCTCTCGGAGGAGTGCCCGCAGGCGGCGACGAAGCAGGTTGCGGGTGACGGCAGGCCCGAGGGCGCGACTCAGCGCGAACGCCACGTAGGTGGCTTCGGAGTCGGGTTGGGGACACCACGTGCACCACAGCGATGATCGACGGATCCGCGTGCCGTCACGCGCCAGCCGTTCGAAGGCGTGGCGTTGGCGGATCCGAAGGATCAAGCCGAGAGACGAGCGCGCCCCTTGGCGCGACGGTTCTTGAGTACGGCGCGTCCGGCGCGGGTGCTCATGCGGGCACGGAAACCGTGCTTTTTGGCACGGCGTTGGCTGTTCGGTTGAAATGTACGCTTCACGGTCGTCCTCCTCGGGAGCCCGATACGTCGACACGACCGGGCGTTCACGAACTTGCTCCAGGTGCACCATCAGTGCGCTCCGGACCCGACAAGGCTACGGCAAGAGGGTGACCCGCGGCAACCATCGGGAAAAACCCAGGACTACCCGGTTTCGAGCGTTGCCCGAGCGTGCTACGGTGCGCTCCCTGCTCAGTCGACGGGTGTTGTCCACAGGTGTGGACAACCCTGTGTGGACGGTAAAACGCCCGAAGTGGCATGTTGGACCGAGTTGATCACATCCGTGAGACAGAGACACGGTGAGAAACACAGGGTGACAATGATCGTGAGAGAGAGAGTCGTGATGTCTGGGGTTCGGAGGATGTTGGGTGAGTGATCAACAGGAGGTGTGGACGGCCGTCGCCCAGCTGCTGCGTGCCCAACTCACCGAGTCGGTCTGGTACTCGACCTTCTCAGAAGTCGTCCCCCAGGCCGATTCGCACGACACGGCACTCGTGATCCAGGTCCCGAGCACGCTCGCCAGGGATCGGATCTTGACCCGATATCTGCCGTTGATCACCGATGCGATGGATGAACTGGGTGTCGGCGACCGTCGCTTCGACGTCATCACCGGTGGTTCCGACTCGATCCCGCACGATCAATCCGATTCGGTCTCGCACGGAGCGGCGAGACCGGAAGACTCGACGAACAGCCAGCTCAGCGATGGTCACGAAGTAGCTCGGCTGACCGGTTCGGCGGCCCACGAAGCCGGCCTCAACCCGCGCTACATGTTCGAGACCTTCGTCAAGGGAGCTTCGAATCAATTCGCCCTGGCTGCTGCGCTTCGGGTTGCCGAAACGCCGGCACGCTCGTACAACCCGCTGTTCATCTACGGTTCGGCGGGGCTCGGCAAGACCCACCTGCTCCATGCAATCGGGCATTACGTCCATCACAACTACCAACACCACGTCGTTCGGTACGTCTCGACCGAGACCTTCATGAACGAGTACGTCGACGCGATTCGCTCCAACTCGATGGCCGGCCTGCGCCGCAAGTACCGCGAGATCGACGTCTTGTTGATCGACGACGTTCAGTTCTTGGAAGGCAAGGAGGGACTCCAGGAGGAGTTCTTTCACACATTCAACTCGCTGCACGGTGCCAACAAACAGATCGTGTTGTCATCCGATCGCATGCCCGATGCGATCCCGACGCTGGAAGAACGGCTGCGCGGGCGTTTCAAGTGGGGCCTGATCACCGACATCCAGCCGCCGGATCTGGAAACACGCCTGGCAATCCTGCGCAACAAAGCCGAGCGTGAGCGAGTCCAGGTGCCGGCGGAGACGTTGCAGTTCATCGCCTCCAAGATCTCGACCAACATCCGTGAACTCGAGGGCGCGTTGATCCGGGTCACGGCATACGCCAGCTTGAGCGGCGCACCGATCACCACCGAACTTGCGCAGCAGCAGTTGGCCGACATCCTCACCGACAGCGAACCGCGCCCGCGCACCGACGCCGAACTGCTCCAAGAAATCGCCGGGATCCTCGGATTCGAGGTCGAAGCGCTGAAGGGCAAGAGCCGCCAACGACCATTGGTGACGGCACGTCAGATCGCCATGTACGTGTTCCGTGAGCTGACCGATCTGAGTTATCCCAGTATCGCTCGGTTGTTCGGCGGTCGGGATCACACCACCGTGATCCATGCCGTCGAGAAGATCGCCCGCCAGATGGGCGAACGCAAGGCGATCTACGAACAGGTCACGGATCTTCACCAGCGGTTGAAAGCATGACCGCGCCGATCATGTGGATCGCCCGGTGGACAACACGGGTGGAAGTGGTGGACAACATCAAGTCATCCACCGAAGCACATGGTTGTCATCCGCGCGCTGGGGATCATCGTGGACAGCGGTGTGGAAGCCGACAAACCCTCTACGCTGGGACGACAGGGGTTTGTCCACAATTCACAACCCCTACTACTACTTCTATCTTGATACATCAATCCTTGGGGAGAAGGGCGGGCCTGTGAAGTTCCGTTGTGAGCGAGAGATCCTGGCCGATGCGTTGGCCACCGCTGGTCGAGCAGCGACGAGTCGCACCGGCACACTGCCGGTGCTTTCGGGGGTGCGCCTCGACGTCAAAGACGGTGAACTGACCGTGACCGGAACCGATCTCGAATTGACGATCAGATTGGCGGTTCCGGTGCACAGCGACCGGAACGGTTCGGCGGTCGTGCCCGCCCGGCTGGTCGCCGACATCGTCAAGGCGCTGCCGGCCGGGGCGGTCGATGTCTCGGTGACCGACGACGAAATGAGCATCAGCGCAGGGCGTTCACAGTTCTCGGTGCGGCCGTTGTCGCTGAGCGACTATCCGGCTCAGGTCGAGCCGAGCGCCGACGCGGTGACGCTGGAAAGCGCCCAGGTCAGCGACGCGCTTCGACAGGTCGTACGCGCCGCCTCGACCGATGATGCACGCGCCGTATTGACCGGTGTCCTGATCGCTGCCGATGACGACGGCCTCAGGATGGTTGCGACCGACTCGTATCGGCTCGCCGTGCGAGATCTCCCGCAGTCCTCGATGCTCGCATCGGGTCAAAAAGTCCTCGTCCCGAGTCGAGCGCTGTCGGAATTGCAGCGGATCTTGTCCAACTCCAAGGAGTTGTCGGTGCGACTTGGAGCGCGAGAAGCGGTGTTCGAAGCAGGGGGGACACGTCTGACGACTCGCCTGATCGAGGGCGAGTACCCCAACTACCGCAATCTGTTGCCGTCCTCGTACCCCAACTTGCTCACGGTGCCTCGCGATGCGCTGCTCGAGGCGTTGCGACGCGTGAAGATTCTCGCTCAGGACTCGACACCGGTTCGGCTGACGCTCGGTGGTGACACGTTGCAGTTGACAGCGATCACCCAGGATGTCGGGAACGCCGCCGAGGAAATCGATGCTTCCTACGAGGGCACCGAGATGACCGTTGCCTTCAACCCGGAGTACCTCGCAGCGGGCGTCGACGCGGTCGAAGGTGACGAGGTCACGTTGGCAACCATGGATCCGATGAAGCCGGCGGTGCTGCGGGGCGTCGGACACAACGACTACCTCTACCTGCTGATGCCGGTGCGGGTGCCGTAACGGCCCACAGTCGCTCGAAACGATGATCGTCGAACGGATAGAGCTCGTCGACTATCGCAACTATGCAGCCGCTTCGTTCGATCTGACCGCAGGGGTCACGGCGGTCCTCGGTCGCAACGGGCAAGGCAAGACCAATCTGGCCGAGGCGCTGGCATACCTGGCGACGCTCTCGAGCTTTCGCGGCGCACCGCCCGATGCGTTGATCCGTCACGGTTTCGATAAGGCCGTGATCCGGGCCTTCGTTCGAGATGACGATGGTCGCCAAGTGCTGATCGAGGCCGAACTTTCGCGGGTCGGTCGCAGCCGCGTGCTGGTCAACAAGCAGAACCTTGCGAAGACTCGCGATCTCTTGGGAGTGCTGCGGGTCAGTGTCTTTGCTCCCGACGATCTCGTCATCGTGAAGGGCGGTCCGTCGGATCGACGCCGTTTTCTCGACGACGCGCTCGTTGCACTTGCAACGAAATACGATTCCGTCCGGCTCGAGGTCGAACGGGTCGTCCGGCAACGCAACACGCTCCTGAAGCAGGCTGCCGGCAGGTTGACCGACGAGGTGGCGACGACGCTCGACGTGTGGGATGCGCGGTTCGTGACCACCGGGGAGCAACTCGGATACGCGAGGGCGACGCTGGTGGCGCGTTGCCAACCGATGGTGGTCGAGGCGTATGAGCAACTTGCTGGTGAGACATCACCGATCGAACTGGTCTACGAGCCCGAATGGCGACACTCGGGTCTCGGGGCTGCGCTTCGTGCGTCGCGGGCTGACGACGTCCGACGTGGCGTGTCGACGATCGGACCACACCGCGACGAGTTGTCGATCGGGTTGAACGGCTTGCCGTCGAGAACCCATGCGTCGCAAGGGGAGCAGCGGACCCTGGCGTTGGCCTTGCGATTGGCCGCCCACCGCTTGGTGGCGGAGCGGACCGGTTCGACACCGGTGCTCGTGCTCGACGACGTGCTCTCCGAACTCGATCCCGAGCGTGCGACCGCGCTGTTGGCGAGCCTGCCGATCGGCCAGGTGATCATCACCTCTGCCTCACCACTCCCGCGGGCTGCTGATCCCGAGCGGACATTGCAAATTCATGCCGGTACTGTCGTGGACGGATGAACGCCCGTGACCCGATCCCGATCACGAACTCGCTCGATGAAGTGATTCGTTCGCTGCGCGGCCCTGGTCGGCGAGAGGTCGGCGGGGTGTTCGGGCGTTGGGAGGAAGCGGTCGGCGAACAGGTCGCTGCCCACGTGACACCGGTCAAGCTGGACGGGGGGGTGTTGCTGGTCGAAGTCGACGACCCGGCGTGGGCGACCCACGTCAAGTTCCTGACGGGCACGATCATCGACCGACTCCACCACGTTGCCGGCGTCACGATCGAACGTGTCGAGATCCGCGTCGCACGCGGTCGCGGGAGCGATCAGCGTGGCTCGCGAGCCCGCGAGATGTTCTCCGACTGACGTCGGCGACCGGTGTCAGTCCGCCGACACTTCGACGGCCGGCGTCGTCGTACCGGCCTCGTCGAGTGCGTTGGTGAGCCACTTCCAAAGTGGCGGCCCGGCAACCGCCGTGAACACGAGCATGCATCCGATCACGATCAGCTTGGTCCGTTTGGCCTTCTTCTTGTGTGCCGCGCGTGCCTCGGCGGCCCGTCGGGACGCCTCGCTGGGGGCCATCTTCTCCGGCATCAGGTGCGCCATCGGATGACGAGCGGGGGTGCTGACTTCGACGGCATCGTCGGACACGTGGTCAGCGATCCCGGCGGGACCGTGAGCAAGTGCAGCGTGGGAACTCAAGACAGGCGAGATCACCGGGAGTGTCGGGAGCGACGGTAGGGAAGGGGTCGGGGTGCTGCCTACCGGCGGCACGCTGATCGGCGTCGATCGCTCGCGCTTGTCCGGTGCAACGCCGGCCGTCGGTCCGGTGGCGAGACGCGGCACCTCACCGTCGAGGAAGAACCTTGCGTGATCGGCGGAATGCTCGGAACTGTCGGCCTCGGTCGTCTGATCGCGGTCAAGCCCGGGACTGTTACCTGTGGCTACGGCAGTGTCGCTCATGTCGGATGCATCGGTACCCATGCGGCGCTGCTTGAGCGATCAAGCCATGATGGTGCGATGGCGAACGATCAAGATTCCGTCAAGCACGATTCCGTCAAGGCAAGGCTGAAGGCCGACTTGACGACGTCGATGAAGGCTCGTGACGAGGTGACGACGTCGACGTTGCGAATGGTTCTGTCTGCCGTGACCAATGCCGAGGTGGCCGGTGATCGAGCGGTGGCGTTGACCGACGAACAGGCGATCGGCGTGCTCCGTTCCGAGGCCAAGAAGCGAGTCGAGGCCGCCGAGGTCTATGAGCAGAACGGGCGGGTTGCGGCCGGCGCCAAGGAACGGGCCGAACTCGCGGTCATCGAGCGCTACTTGCCGGCGGCGATCAGTGATGCCGAGTTGTCGGCAATCGTCGAGCAAGCAGTCGCCGCTGCACGAGCCGCTCGTGGGGAGCCGGCGGTCGGCCCCGTGATCAAGGCGGTGCGCGAGCGTGCCGGCGGGTCTGCAGATGGCGGCAGGATCGCAGCGCTCGTGAAGGCCGCCCTCAGCCAATGAGTTCGGGTCGCAATTCGGCGATGAGGCGGGACCCTCGACGGGGTTTGTGAACACGTTCCTGCTGCTCGGTGGCGAATTGCCCGGTATCAGCTATCAGCCGACCTGATTTTCGTCGCTTTGAGGGCAATTTGGGGCCGAATGAACGCTCGCTGTTACACCCTCCTGGTACAATCACATCAACGTGATTTGGCCCTTCTCGGGGCGGCCGAACTCGAATCGGACCCACCGGTCCTGAGCAAACACAGATGATCGAGGTATTGCGTGTCCAGCGACACCGTCAAGGGATCCAGCAACAACAAGCCGACCGGCGACTATGGCGCCAAAGACATCCAGGTGCTCGAAGGGCTCGATCCCGTCCGCAAACGACCTGGAATGTACATCGGCTCGACCGGCCTGGCCGGACTCCATCACCTGATCTGGGAAGTGGTCGACAACTCGGTCGACGAGGCGATGGCGGGTTACTGCACTCGGATCGGGATCACGCTGTTGGAGCACGGTGGCTGTCGAGTCGACGATGACGGTCGTGGCATTCCGGTCGATCCGTATCCGTCAGGTCCGCACAAGGGCAAGAGTGCTGCCGAAGTCGTGTTGACCGTGTTGCACGCCGGCGGCAAGTTCGGCGGTGACGGCTACAAGGTATCGGGTGGGCTCCACGGCGTCGGCGTCTCGGTTGTCAACGCGTTGTCCGAGCGGCTCACGATCGAGGTCGACCGCAACGGTGAACACTGGTTCCAGGAGTACGCCAAGGGTGGCAAGCCGCAGGGCAAGATGGCCGTGGTCGGTGCCTCGCCGAAGCGTGGACGCACGACAGGCACGACCGTCACGTTCTGGCCGGACGCCACGATCTTCCAGGCGGAGGGAACCGAGTTCGTGGCTCGCACCGTATTGGAACGGCTGCAGACGATGGCGTTCTTGAACAAGGGACTCGAGATCGTCTTCACCGACGAACGCACCGACCGCCAACAGACCGTGACGTTCCAGTACAAGGGGGGCCTCGTCGACTTCGTCAAGCACCTCAACGCCTCCAAGGAACCGCTGTTCTCGAAGGTGTGCGCCTACGAGGACGAAGACGACGACGGTCAGATGATCGACGTCGCGATCCAGTGGAACACCGGCTACTACGAAGGTATCCACGGTTATGCAAACGGGATCTCGACGACCGAAGGCGGGATGCACGTCGAGGGTTTCCGGACGGCGCTCACGACGGTGATCAACAAGTACGCCAGGGCCAAGAACTTGCTCAAGGAAAAAGAGGAGAACCTGCTCGGCGAAGACATCCGCGAAGGCATCACGGCGATCCTCGCGGTCAAGCTCCGCGAGCCCCAGTTCGAGGGGCAGACGAAGGCCAAGCTCGGCAATGTGCCGATGCGGTCGTTCGTGCAGAAGGCGACCAATGAGCGGCTCGCCGAATGGTTGGAGGAGAACCCGACCGAAGCCAACAAGGTCGTCAAGAAGGCGATCGCCGCCGCGCAGGCACGGGTTGCCGCCAAGAACGCCCGCAACGCGATTCGGCGCAAGACAGCCCTCTCGGGCGCCGGGATGCCGGACAAGTTGAAAGACTGCTCGTCGAAAGATGCCTCCGAGTCGGAGTTGTTCATCGTCGAAGGTGACTCCGCCGGCGGCACGGCGCTCGACGCACGCGATCCGAGGGTCCAGGCGATCCTGCCGATCCGCGGCAAGATCCTCAACGTCGAGCGTGCCCGGATCGACAAGATGTTGAAGAACAACGAGATCCAGGCGCTGATCACGGCGATCGGCGCCGGTGTCGGCGAGGAGTTCGACGCCACCAAGTGCCGTTACCACAAGGTGATCGCGCTCTGTGACGCCGATGTCGACGGCAGTCACATCCGCACCCTGTTGCTGACGTTCTTCTTCCGTCAGATGCGCGGCATGGTGGAGGCCGGTTTCGTGTACATCGCCCAACCGCCGTTGTTCTCGACCGAGATCGGCAAGGAGAAGGTGTACCTGAAAGACGAGCCGGCCAAGGCCCGCTTCCTGGCCGACCGCCCGAACCACAAGAAGGAGTTCCAACGCCTGAAGGGCCTCGGCGAAATGGACTGGGAGGAACTCAAGTCGACCACGCTCGACACGGCGACCCGCACGCTGTTGCGGGTCACGGTCGAGGAGGCTGCCGAGGCCGATCAGATCATGAGTGTGCTGATGGGCGACGACGTCGAGTCGCGCCGCAACTTCATCACGACCAACGCCCGCGACGTACGAAACCTCGACTTCTAGTCCGATGTTCGGGTTTTTCTTGAAAGTGACAACGATCCATGTCTGATACACCAAATCCGCCGATCGACACCGATGACGACGGCGACTCGGTGCAACCGATCGCGCTGCAGGACGAGATGGAGAACTCGTTCCTCGACTACGCCATGTCGGTGATCATGTCGCGGGCCCTTCCGGACGTTCGTGACGGCCTCAAGCCCGTTCACCGTCGAATCATCTGGGACATGGAGCAGCAGGGATTTCGCCCTGACCGTCCGTTCGTCAAATGCGCCCGAGTCGTCGGCGACACGATGGCGCGCTATCACCCACACGGTGACAGTGCGATCTACGACGCCCTGGTTCGGATGGCGCAGCCGTTCTCGCTCCGGCACCCACTGATCGACTTCCACGGCAACTACGGAAGCCCAGATTTCGGACCTGCAGCCTCGCGCTACACCGAGTGCCGCCTGCACCCGCTGGCGATGCAGTTGCTGGCGGACATCGACGAAGACACCGTCAACATGATCCCGAACTACGACGGCTCGACCGAGCAGCCGGAGGTACTCCCGTCTCGGTTCCCGAACTTGCTGGTCAACGGCAGCCAGGGGATCGCCGTCGGGATGGCGACCAACATCCCGCCCCACAACCTCGGTGAGGTGATCGACGCCACGATCCATCTGCTCGGTACTCCGGAAGCCACATCTGACGATCTGATGCAGTTCGTGAAAGGGCCAGACTTCCCGACGGGTGCGTTCATCCTCGGTCGGGCAGGAATCATCGATGCCTACCGAACCGGCCGCGGCAGCGTCAAGATGCGTGCCAAGGCAATCATCGAAGAGGGTAAGCACGGTCGGTACGAGATCGTCGTCACGAAACTCCCGTACCAGACGAGTTGCTCGTCGATCGCGGCGCGGATCCAAGAACTCGTCGACGCCGGCGACCTCGACGGGATCGCCGATGTCAATGACGGCTCCGCCGGGGGCAAGACCAACTTGATCATCACCCTCAAGCGCGACGCCAACGCCAATGTGGTGCTCAACAACCTGTACAAGATGACGCAGCTGCAAAGCACGTTCTCGATCAACATGGTTGCCCTGGTCGATGGTGTGCCTCGCACGCTCAACCTGCGTGATGCGCTGGTTGGCTACGTGCGTCACCAGATCGATGTCGTGACCCGCCGTTCGAAGTTCCGATTGGCGAAGGCACAACGTCGGGAGCACATTCTCGAGGGTCGGATCAAGGCGCTCGACGTGATCGACGCGATCATCGCGTTGATCCGCGCCAGCGATGACGCGTCCGCCGCCAAGGTGGCGTTGATGGCGGCGCCGTACGAGTTCTCCGAGGTTCAAGCCGTCGACATTCTCGACATGCAGCTGCGTCAGCTGACACGGCTGTCGCGGATCGACCTCGAGACCGAGATCAACGATGTTCGCGAGACGATCAAGGGGCTCCAGGCGATTCTCGGCGACGACGCGCTGTTACGCGCCGTCATCAGGGAAGAGATGCTGGCGATCAAGGAGTCGTTCGCCACCCCACGCGTGTGCGAGATCACGTATGACGACGGCGAAATGTCGATCGAAGATCTTGTCGACGACAAGGAACTCGTGATCGTGATGACCGAGGCGCAGTACGTCAAGGCGGTGTCGGCAGACGCGTTCAAGACCCAGGGACGCGGTGGTCGCGGCGTCAGCGGCGGCAAGCTCAAGGCCGACGACATCGTGCGCCATGTGATCTTCACGACCGCGCACGCCCACCTGTTGTTCTTCTCGAACCGCGGCAAGGTCTACCGACTCCGCGCACTCGACGTGCCCGAACGCGAACGGACTGCGAAGGGGATGCCGATCGTCAACTTGTTGCCGTTGCAGGCAGACGAGCAGATTCAAGCGATCATCGACACACGCGACTTCGCCGGCGAGCGCTTCATCTTCTTCGCCACCAGGAAAGGCACGGTCAAGAAGACCGTGTTCGATGCGTACGACTCGACGCGTCGCGACGGCATCATCGCGATCAACCTCAACGATGGCGACGAACTCGTCAAGGTGATCGAGACCAGCGGAAGCGATCACATCTTCATGGTCAGTCGTGACGGCATGACGATCCGTTTCAACGAGGACGACGTTCGTCCGATGGGTCGCAGCGCCGCCGGTGTACGCGGCATGAAGCTCAAGAACGCCGATGATGCGGTGGTGTCGTGTGATGTCGCTCGCGATGACACGGCGATCCTCGTGATGACCGAGTCCGGATACGGCAAACGCACCCAACTCGATCGGTTCAACGTCCAGAACCGAGGAGGCCAGGGCGTTCGAGGTATCAAACTGACCGGCAAGAAGGGTCACGTGGCGGCTGCCTTCATGGTCGGGATCGACGACGAGATCGTCGCGGTTTCCTCGGGCGGCGTGACGATTCGGATGGCGGTTCGAGAGATCTCCTCGCAGGGTCGTGACGCAACAGGCGTCAGGATCATGAATCTCGACGATGGTCAGTCGGTTGCCTCGGTGGCTCCGATCCTGGCCAGCGACGACGAGTAGTCCCAAACGCTCGCGGGTTGGCCCGCCGATCGCCGTACCAACTGCCGACAGTGACACTGGGTTGGAGAGGGTGATGATGCGCGCTCGAGTGGCGGATCGCGGGTCGATGTTGGTGTTGGTGGTGTTCGCCGGGCTGGCGATCACGAGCGCAACGACCGTTGCCCTCGTGCCGGTGCTCGCCGATCTCATCGATCATCAGCGTGCCCAGAGTGCTGCGGACGCGGTGGCGTTGGCGGGGGTGAACGGTGGACGATCATCGTCGAGCACGTTTGCCGCCGCCAACGACGCCGAACTGGTCGGTTGGACGCGTGTCGGCCGGACGGTCACGGTGGAAGTACGGGTGGGTGACCAGACCGCGATCGCTCGCGCCACCGACGAACCCTGACGGGTGCATACACTCACGTCGGTGAGCACGACCGAGGGCGAACATTCGTCGCAGTTTGCGAACGCACTCGCGCAGATCTTCGAAAAGGCGGCGGTTGTGCCGCCCAGCGAGGTCGACCCTCCGTTCGAGTTGCCGGAGATCGTCCCTGCCACGGTCGAGATGCCAGTCCTACCACCGGCCTCGACCCTCCACGCGCCCGCCCAGCGACCACCCCCCGCCCCGCTGACCAACCCACCCGCCAACCCGTCTGCCAACCCACCCGCCCAGCCGTCTGCCAACCCACCCGCCCACCCGTCTGCCAACCCACCAGCCCACCCGTCAGTCAACCCGCCGACCGCCGAGGCGGGTCCCATCGCTGCTCCAGCAACCGGTTGGGGCGATCACCTCGCCACGCTCCAGCCTGCTGGCGATCCGCTGCGGGCACCAGGTCGACGCCCTCGAGTCCGCAAGGTCACTCGGGTGTTGCGTCACATCGATCCATGGAGCACGTTCAAAGTCGGCTTGATCTTCAGCGCCGTGGCCTATGTCGTGCTGTTGACGTCGGGCGTGCTGTTGTGGCGAGTGGCCGACAGCACGGGCACACTCGACAACGTCGAACGCTGGTTCACCCAGTTCGGCTGGGAGACGTTCGAGCTCAAGGGGGGTGAGGTGTTCGCCAACGCCTGGGTGATCGGACTGTTTGGTGTCGTCGGACTGACCGGCGGGCTCGTGCTGATGGCGACCCTGTTCAACCTCGTGAGCGACATCGTCGGCGGCGTCAGATTGACCGTCCTGGAGGAAGAAGTCGTCGAGCGCACGATCTCGTCCACTCGTCGCTATGTGGTCCGCAGACCGCCGACGGCCGGCACCGTGATCGGCGCCGCAGCTGCGCAGTCCTGGGACGTCGACGTCGACGCAGCGGCGCCTGTCAGCGCACCCGCCAACCCAGACTGGAGCGTCGACGACTGAGGGCGTCCACTCAGTTGAGTATCAGCTCCGATGCCGATAGCCTCGCTTCCCTGCCGGGGCTATAGCTCAGTCGGTTAGAGCGCCGCCCTGATAAGGCGGAGGTCCACAGTTCGATTCTGTGTAGCCCCACCATCGAATCCCTGGTAGATGACGTGCGAGGCGCCGAATGGCGCCTCGCACGTTCGTTCTGGGTCGTGACACGTCCGCCGTGACACGTTCGCCGTGTCCGGCCGGGTTCACTTCGTGCTGAGCGTCTCCGTGTGACCATCCACCGACAGCACCTGGCCGCTGATGAACCTGGCCGCAGGCGAGGCGAGGAAGGCGACCGCCTCACCGATGTCGGAGGCATCGATGAACGACTTCATCGACACTTGCTGTTCGTAGCCGCGACGGATCTCGTCTGGTTGGACTCCAAGTGCAGCCGCCTCCCGCTCGATCACCCCGTCCATTCGCGGCCCGCCGACCGAGCCCGGGCAGATCGCGTTGACGCGGACACCGTCCGGGCCGAGCTCCATCGCCCATGACTTGGTCAGCCCGATCACACCCCACTTGGCGGCAACGTAGGGTGAACGCAACGGGTACCCGAAGATGCCGGCGGTCGACGAGATGTTGATGATCGAGCCCCTGCGTTCCTTCAGCAGCGGCACTGCCAGTCGAGTGCACCGGAAGGCGCTGCCGAGGTTGACCTGCACGCAACGATCGAACTCGTCGGGATCCATCATCTCGACGGCCGCGGTGGGGCCGGCGACACCAACGTTGTTGACCAGCAGGTCGAGCCCTCCGAGCCGTTCGCGGACCACGTCGAAGAGGTGCTCGACGCCCGCCGTGGTGGAGACATCGGCAACCACATCCGGATCGGTGGCGGGGTCGAGATCGACCACCACCACCAACGCACCGTCACGACGCAGACACCCCGCGATCACTTTGCCGATTCCCGCCCCACCGCCCGTGACCAATCCGCGCAAACCTTCCAACGGCTGAGCCGGCATCATGCCCTCCAAGTTCCCGCCCGAATCGTACTCGTCGCAGGATTCTCGACTCGGCGATCCACGTGCGCGGATCGCTGCCGCCTTGACGAGATCTTGAGATCACTTTTTGTAAGGATTTGACCGCGCTGGGCGATAATTCACTCAAGAAACAACGAAACGGAGTGGCGGTCAACACGATGGCGACAAGCAGGTCGGAGAACAATTGCAGGCGTTCGCCAACGCCCGCAGCGATTTCGATCCATCGCCCGCGGCAGTAGCTGGCCATGACCGCTGACATCGAGAATCTGGAGCGACCGCGAGTCCACGGATTCACGACCATGATCAGTCGGACCCCGCCCCGACTCCGTGTGCTGGTGTTCGGTGCCCTACTCGCCATCGCGGGTGCCGCCATGTTGTTGATCACGCCGTCAGCGACGACGTCGCCGGAACGGGCGTGGTCGCTGCCGTTCTTCGGGCTCGTGATCGCCTTCGGTTTGGCCGAAGCGACAGCACTGCACGTCGAAATCCGCAAAGAATCACACTCCCTGTCGCTGAGCGGGATCCCGATGATGTTCGGGCTGTTGTATTTGAGTCCCGTGATGCTGGTTGCGGCCTACCTGTTGGGTTCGGCACCCACGATGCTGTGGATCCGCAAGTCCGACCTGATCAAGACGACATGGAATTCGTGCCTGTTCCTTGCCGAGGCTGCGCTGGCAGGTTTTGTGGTTCGATCGACGCTCGGTGAGGGGCTCCCGGGGAATGTCTTCGAGTGGATGATCCCGCTCGGGGCGGTCCTCGCCGCCGAGTTGATGAGCCTCCTGGCGGTGCCGTTGGTGATCATGGCGGTCGACGCCAAGTTCCGCCCGAACCTGTTTGCTGACGTCGGACAGTCACAAATCCTGGCGGCCCTCGCCGGAACCTTCACGGTGACCGCGCTCTCCGCATCGATCGGCAGTCCGTACATGGTGGTCTACGCAATCATTCCGGTGGTCGGTGTCGCCGCACTTCTGCAGAACAGCGGCGGTCTCGCCCAGCGCTACAAGGATCTTCAACAACTGCACACATTCACGCGGGCCCTGACCAACGAGCGTGGCCCCCGAACCGTCGACACCGGGCTGCTGCAGCTCGTGCAGATCATGCGCTCGAGGACCGCGGGGTTGTTGATCATCGCGCATGACGCAGAGCACCGATCCACGGTCCGGGTCCTCACCGATGACACCTTCGACGATTTCGAGCCAGACGTGATCGCCGACGTGCTGGTCGATCTGATCGAGGAGGGATCCGTGACCCAGTTGACCGTCGATGATCCCCGTCGCAGCGTCGGTGATCTGCTGCGGTATCTCGGGGCGAGCAAACTGCTTGCGGCACCGGTCCTCGGTGAGGTCGATCGTGTGGGGGTGCTCTTCGTCACCGACCGGCTCGGGATGCGCAGCGACTTCACGACCGACGAACTGCGTCTGTTCGCGTCGTTGGCCAACACATTGAGCGCCCGGCTCTCGAACGACCATCTCGTCGATCAACTCGAAACCCAAGCGCAGCACGATGCGTTGACAGGTCTGGCAAATCGTTTGAACTTCGAGATCGGGCTCACCGCCAGCCTCGCCAAACGAGATGAGAGTGGCGTTGTGGTGATGGTCGATCTGGATCGGTTCAAGGAGATCAACGATTCACTCGGACACGAGACGGGGGATCAACTCCTGATCGAGATGGGTCAGAGGCTCCGCAAAGCCACCCGTTCGACCGATATGGTCGCTCGATTCGGGGGTGACGAGTACGCCTTGATGCTGACCCGTCACCCGTCTGACGGCCCCGGCGATTTCGCTCGCCGCGCCAGCGAGGTCCATGCGCTCCTCACCGCCAAGGTCGAACTCGAAGGGATCACATTCGAAGTCGGCGCCAGCGTGGGCGTGGTGCAATGGCCCGAGCAAGGACGCGACAGCGCCAGCCTGCTGCACCGTGCCGACACGGCGATGTATCAAGCGAAACGCAATCAGCTCGGTGTCGTCTGGTACACGGAGGAATTGGACGCGGACGCGCCACGACGACTCGACCTCTACCTGTCCGTCAGTTCGGCGCTCGACAACGACGAGATCTTCGTCCACTTCCAACCGACGGTCTCGATCAGCGATGGCCACATCACCGGCGCCGAAGCCCTCGTGAGGTGGACCCATCCGACGCACGGCCCGATCCCACCCGTCGAGTTCGTGCCGCTCATCGTGCAGGCAGGGCTGATCGGGAAACTGACCAGATTCGTCATCCAACGCGCAGCTCAAACCGCGGCAATACTGCATGACGCTGGAATCGAAATCCCGATCTCCGTGAATCTGACACCGCGCGACTTGCTCGACCCAGCCCTCCCGGATGACATCGCCCGCATCCTGACCGATACGCACGTCGCACCAACCGCGCTCCACGTCGAGATCACCGAAGACGCGATGGTCGTCGATTTCGAGACAAGTATCTCGGTGCTCAACCGCATTCGTGAGCTCGGTGTACAGATCGCGATCGACGACTTCGGAACCGGCTACTCATCGCTCCAACACCTTCATCGCCTGCCAGTCGACCAACTCAAGATCGATCGCAGCTTCATCAACAGGCTCACGATCGACACCAGCGCCGCCGCAATCGTGCGGGCATCGATCAACCTTGCCAACGAACTCGGGCTGATAACGATCGCCGAGGGAGTCGAGGACGACCACTCGCTCCGCCTGATCGCGGGGCTCGGCTGTCATCAGGTGCAGGGCTACCTCGTCAGCAAGCCGATTCCAACGCTGGAACTGCTCCGGTGGGCGCACAACTGGGATTCCCGACGGCTGGTGGACCGCCTCATCGACCCGACCGTCGGATCGATGAGGATGCCAGCAGTCCGGTTACCGGGAGCCTTCGAGCCGGCGCCGGTCTCCCTGGATTGAGTCGATCGGGACCTCGTCGGCGTTCCTCCGGTACGATCGCCCCGTGATCCGAGGATGAAGCTGTTGCGTCGGATCCTGGCAGCGTTGGCAATGGCCGGGGTTGCCGCCGCCGGTTTGCGCATCCGCGGAACTGGTGGAATTCCCCCCCAGCACGGCGGGTGGCGGCCACTCGAACTTCCGCCCGAGCAGCCCAAGCCGTGACGAGCAACGAGGCGACTGTCCATCTCGTCGGGCGTGGCATCGTCGGTCGCCGAGTTCACCGGTTGCTGCACGCCCGGCAAGTGGTCGATGCCGATCCACGTCGCCTCGAACTTGCCAATGCGATGCCCGGCGATCTCGCCATCCTTGCTCATGCCTGCGTCCATGCCACGATGGCAGCTCGGCTGCTCGAACGCGGCATCCACGTCGTCACGGTCGGTGATCCTCTCGACGACACCCGCGAGTTACTGGCACTCGATTCACTCGCAGCCGCAACCGAGACGACATTGGTGATCGGGGCGGCATTCTCGCCCGGATTGTCGGAACTGATCGCTCGCCATCTCGCCAATCAACTCGACACGATCGACGAAATTCACGTCGCCGTGCACGGAACGGCCGGCCCGTCGTGCGCCCGAATTCACCACCGATCGCTGAGTCGCCGTTCGATCGGATGGCACGACGGGGAATGGGTCGACTACCTCGGCGGCAGTGGGCGTGAACTGTGTTGGTTCCCGGAACCGATCGGGGCGAAAGACTGCTATCGAGCTCGAGTCCCTGCTCCACTGCTCATCCATCACAGTTTCCCGTCGGTGGACCGGATCAGTGCTCGCCGCTCGGCGCGTCGACGCGATCGCCTGACGGCGCGACTGCCGATGCTCGTGCGGCCGCCCCAAGAAGGCGGGATCGGAGCGCTGCGCGTCGAGGTACGTGGCAGCGACATCAGTGGTGGTCGTCAATGTCTGATCGCCGGGGTCGCCGAACTGGTCGGGTCGGCAGCTGCTGCGACAGCATCGGCGTTCGCCGCGCTGACGCTCGATGCAAGGTTGCCCTTCGGTGCCGTCACCGCTGGAGACGAGTCGTTACCGACCGCCGAGCTGCTCAGGCTGGTTCAGTCGTTCGGAGTCCGCCCGCAAGAGTTCACAGGGGTTCCTCAGCCGGGTTAGCGGATCCGAGTTGCTCGCCGAGTTGTGTGATCGCCGACGTCAACGTGTCGAGTTGATCCCGGAGTTCCTCACCGGTGACGACGTCGGCCAACGCCAGCCGAACGCCGGCGATCTCGCGGGCCAGGAACTCCGTGTCTGCCTGCGTCCGTTCGGCAACTTCACGGTCCTGCTCGCCGGCGAACCGGTCGCGCCGTTCCTGACGGTTCTGAGCGAGGAGAATCAGCGGCGCGGCGTATGCCGCCTGCAGCGAAAGCAGCAGCGTGAGTCCGATGAACTGCCACTCGTCGAACCGCCAATCCTTCGGCCCGAACGTATTCCAGAACACCCATGCCACACAGAAGACGGTTTGATACACGAGGAACCGAGCCGTGCCGATGAAGCGGGCGATCGATTCGCTGAACTGGCCGAAACCTTCCGCGTCGTAACCGAGATCCAGTCGGCGTCGGCGGCGCGGCTCGGTCAGGCTGCTGCGGCGCCTCACGGTGTCACCGCCGGGTGTGAATCGTCACGTCTGCGGCGACTCCGTTGCCTCCAGCCGGAACCCAGCATCCGGTCGACGACATCGTCGACGCTGACCGCGCCCAGCAGCCGGTCGGACGCGTCGACGACCGGCAGCGCCAGCATGTTGTATGAGGCGAACTGTTCGAAAACCTCGCGATCGGGAGTATCCGGGCGAGAGATCGAAACGTTTCGCAGGCATCGACCGAGTTCCATCCCGGGTGGTTCGCGGAGCAACTGCTGGGCAAACACCACGCCGAGGTACTTGCCGGTCGGTGGTCGCAGCGGCGCCTGGCACACGAATACCTGGCTGGCGATGCTTGGTGTCCAGTCGGGATCGCGAATGTGGGCCAACGCTTGGGCGACGGTGTCGGTCGGCCCGAGAATGACGATTTCGGGCGTCATCATGCCGCCGGCGGTCGCCTCCTCGTAGGAGAGCAGCCGCTCCAGTACTTCTGCCTCTTCGTCGTCCATCGCCGCCAACACGGCGGCGCGCTGCTGCTGGGGCATCTCGTTGAGCAAGTCGGCCAGGTCGTCGTACTCCATCTCGTCGAGCACACCGATCAGGCGCTCGAGATCAAGTCCTTCGATCAGGCGCAGCTGTTCGGCTTCCGGCAGCTCCTCGAGCAGGTCGGCCAGACGCTCGTCGTCCATTGCCTCGGCGAGTTGACGTCGCTGCGACAGCGGCAAGGCGCGCACGACGCCGGCTACATCGGAGGGGTGCATGTCTCGCAGCCGGGCCGCTTCGGCGGCCGCTTCCGTCGGGGCGGCAAAGAGTTGCGGCACTTCGGTCCAACTGACCAGTCGATACGCAGGACGACGCCGAATCGTGTTGCGTCGCGCCAGACGAATCTTGTCGACCGCCCACCAACTCGTGTGACCATCCTCGACCTCGGTCAACCCGACGTCACTGACCCGTTCGCCGAGGACCAACTGGTTGATGATTCCGGCACCGATCAGCACTTCGCCGGAACGCGGCTTGAACGGATTGAGATCGAGGTCCCACGAGCGCAGGCGGGCACCGTCGGCGTCGAGTTCGGCAATCCGGGCAGCGTTGACGAAGATCTTGCGCCGTTGGCTGGATGCAACGAAGCCGACGACGCGTGGCGGGTGCCCAACGCGGCCAGGTACCACGACGATGTCTTGGATCTTGCCGATCTCCGAGCCGCCGGCATCGAGCAACGGGAGGCGCATGACCCGAAACGCATAGATCAGCTCCCCTGCCATGCTGGAAGGTTACCTCTGACCCCCGTTGAGCAGGGGTGATGGAATTCAGACCGAGCGGAAGGTGATCGAGAGTCTCGGGCCTCTCGTGACTCGGGCCTTGGGGACGGTGTGTTCCCAGTCGTGCTGGCATGCACCGCCCATCACGAACAGGTCGCCGTTGCCGAGCGCCCACGTGAGCGACGAGCCGCCGCCCCTGGGGCGCATCCGGAACGGGCGGGGAGCGCCGACACTGACGATCGCGATCACCGGGTTGGTGACGACGTGGGCATGGCGATCACCGTGCCACGCCACCGAATCGTTGCCGTCGCGGTAGAGGTTGAAGCCGATCGAGTCGAACGGCTCGTCGTATCGGTCGGCCAGCAGCAACCGAATCCCGTTCAGGATCGCGAGTGGTTCGGCCCGGCCGGCCTCGGCTCGCCACCACGCCGACAGACGTGGCTCGTCGAGGATTCGGTCATACATGCGAACACCCGTCCGCTGACGAAGCGGCAGGATCGAGACGAGTTCGTCGAAGATCTGATCGGACCCCTGCAACCACCCTGGTGCGTGATCGACCCATGAGTTGGCGTCGAGTTGGAGGCGGCTGAGTTCGCCGAACGATGCGTCGTACTCGGGTGCGAGGACCCCGAACAACGATCGCTGAGAGAACACATGTTCGATTCTCGCGCAACACGCCGCCGAGTGCCAGTCATCGACCAGACTGTCGGCGTGATCGAGCGAATCGACGACGCCGCCGATCCACGACTTCATGACTATCGCCTGCTCACGGATCAAACTGCCCGACGGGCGATCGAGGGCGACGAGTTCTTCATCGCCGAAGGCCCGGTCGCGATCGAACGGCTGATTGGCTCCGATCATCGTGTTCGATCAGTGCTGATCGCCGAGCAGAAGCTCGATCGGATGGTCGCGATCGTCGCGTCGTTGGATTCGCCGGTGTACGTCGTCGACCGGGCACTGCTGCGCGAGATCGTCGGGTTCGACCTGCACCGCGGCGCGATCGCCGCCGCTGACCGAAACGTTCACCCGAACATGCAGCAGGTGATCGCGACCGCCCGCCGGCTGGCGATCTTGGAGGGACTCAACGATCCCGAGAACCTGGGGGCGATTGCTCGCTCGGGGCGCGCCCTCGGAATCGATGCGCTGGTGCTCGACCCGACGTGTATCGACCCCTATACGCGTCGCACCGTGCGCGTCAGCATGGGTGAGATCCTGTACCTTCCGGTGTGTCGCGTCGACGACGTCCAGAGCGCTCTGGACGAGTTGCACGCGGCTGGCTTCGAGACATGGGCGATGACTCCGGCGGACGACGCGGACGACATCTGGAAGCTGACATCGCCGGAACGAATCGCCGTGTTGATGGGTGCCGAGGGACCCGGTCTCAGTCGTCGTTCGATGCAGGCCGCGACCCGACGAGTCAGGCTCCCGATTCGCGCGGATGTGGATTCGCTCAACGTCGGCGCAGCGGCGGCCGTGACGTTCGCCGTCATCGATCACCAGATCTCGTCATCGACCAACGGTGCACGCTGATCAGACAGGAGATCGCACGTGACTGAGTGCCTCACGGATCGTGAGTCCGGCCATCTGCGGGCGGTGCGCTTCGACGAATCGTCGTACCCAGTCAGGGTCGGTTCTCGAATAGTCCCGGAGTGCCCAACCGATCGCCTTGCGGATGAAGAAATCCTGCCGTCCGTTCGGACCAGCGCTCTCGGTGCCCTCGAGATTGCGGATGACGGCGGCGGTCAACAGGTCGAGATCGGTCGCCTGCTTGCGGCCGAGCTGACAGATCAGCGAGGCTCGCCGCAGCCACAGGTTGTTCGTTGTCGTCCAGGCGTAGATCGTTGGAGCGACCTCGCAGGGGTATCGCCGGAGCAGGTCACCGACGAGATGTGACGCCGTGTCGTCGACGAGATCCCACCAGGCGCCAGTCACGATCAGGTGCTCGTACAACGTCAGCGTGCCAGGTGTCCGCCATCGCTTCGAGCCTCGATGTCGGGCAACGGCCAGCGCTGCGTAACGGTGTTCGCGGACAACGGCGTCGTCCCACAGGTCCAGAATCGCCGCCGACCATGACACCTGGTCAGGAAACTCGGCCCGGCGATCGTTCATGATCGGTCGCAGGAGCGCCTTCAGTTCGGCGCTGGTGATGCCTTGATACGGCATCGTCGATTTCATGTAGGCCTGCTGCGCGAGCGCTCGCGCTGGGTCACCGGTGGCGGCGATCGCACGACGGACTTCCGCGACCAATTCGTACGCGTTGCTCACGCGCTCAGCGCCTCACGCCTGGCCGATTCGTCCGCGCAGCCAGGCCTCGGCGTCGGCGCTCGCCCGTTGGGCGATCAACGAGCCAGGGGCGAGGCTGTCGAAACCGTGCGGGGCGCCCGGATACACGTGGAGTTCGACCGGTACGCCCGCGTGACGGAGCCGAACCGCGTAATCGATGTCTTCATCGGAGAACCCGTCGATCGCTCCGACGCAGATCAGCGTAGGAGGCAACCCGGTGAGGTCGGATGCCCGTGCCGGTGCGGCGTAGATCGCTACGTCGGGGCCGCCCTTGGCGGCCCCGAGGTAAGCGGTCCATGCATACGCGTTCGCCGACGGTGGCCAGATCGGGTCGATCCACTGGCTCGACTGCGTGGTTTGACGATCATCGATCATCGGATAGATCAGGAGTTGAAACGCGATCGGAAGTTCATCTCGATCGCGGGCCAGCAGTGCCACGCCTGCGGCGAGATTGCCGCCGGCGCTGTTGCCCCCGATTCCGATCCGCGATCGATCGACGCCGATATCGGCGGCGTGCTCGTGGATCCAACGCAGCCCGGCGTAGCAGTCATCGAGCGGGCCGGGGTACGGCGTCTCGGGCGCCAGCCGATACTCGACCGAGACACCGACACAGCCGAACAACGCGCACCAGCGATCGAAGCGAGCATCGTCTTGTACGTGGCTCCCCAGCACCAGGCCGCCACCATGCATCCAGTAGACGCAGGCCAGTTCGCCCGCGACCCCGATCGGCCGGTGGACGCGGACGACCACGCCGGTGGCGGCATCGATGACGTGATCGGTTCGTTCGACGCGATCCGACAGCTCTGGTATCGGCATCATCGACATCGTGGCGCGGACGGATTCGATCGTGTCGTCTGACAAGGAACCGAGCAGGGCGCCGATGTCGATCGGGAATCCCCGGAGCACCTCCGCGATGTCCGGATCGAGCAGCGGTTTCACGTCGAGGGGTTTGCTCATGCAACGATCTTCGCGCGTGTAGAAGTGCGCGAGGCTCAGCAGATGGATGAGCGCGCGATCTCTCGGTTCCCGATTCCCGAGCTCGACGAGATGCCAGATGACATCCGGGCACGGATCGTCGCCGTCTCGGAGAAGTCAGGCTTCATCCCCAACGTGTTCCTTGCGTTGGCCCACCGACCCGAGGAGTTCCGGGCCTTCTTCGCCTTCCACGACGCGTTGATGGACAAGCCGGATGGTCTCTCGAAAGCGGAACGCGAGTTGATCGTTGTCGCCACATCGGCGATCAATCGCTGTTTGTACTGCGTCGTTGCCCACGGCGCGATCTTGCGAATTCGGATGAAGAACCCGTTGATCGCCGACCAGGTTTCGGTCAATCCTTCCAAGGCCGACTTGTCAACCCGCCAACGCTCGATCGTCGAATTCGCCCTGCTGATTGCCAGGGACTCGGCGGCGGTCACCGATCACGAACTGGATCACATGCGCGCCGAGGGTTTCACCGACGACGAGATCTGGGACATCGGCGCGATCACGGCGTTGTTCGCGCTCTCCAACCGGTATGCCAATTTCGCTGGGATCCGCCCGAACGACGAGTTCTTCGGCATGGCGCGCTGACCGGACCACCCCAACCGACCCGCGAACCGATTCGAGGGTTTCGACGTACTGTTGATCATGAAGACGCTACGGAACAACCGCCATCCAGCCCTCGCACTGAGCACAGCCATGCTGCTCACCCTCGCCGCCTGCGGTGGCGACGACGACGCATCGAGCACCTCACCCGCTGAGCCGATTACCACGGAGTCGGCTACGGCTGCTCCGACCGAGACCGCCGCTGCCGAGATCACGATCGCCAGCTTCTCCTTCAGCGGTGTCTCGGAAGTGCCGGTCGGCACGACCGTGACGGTGACCAACGACGACAGTACGTCGCACACCTGGACATCGCTCGACGGTGTGTTCGACTCCGGCACGCTCGCCCCGGGTGCCTCGTTCCAGTTCACGTTCGACACGCCCGGAACGTTCGCCTACCACTGCAACATCCACTCATCGATGACCGGCAGCATCACCGTCACCGGCTGATCCGCTGTCCGCGGCGGGTCTGCGATGGAATAGCACCGCTCGGCGGCGCGTTCGAGCAGTGTCATGCTGTACCACGGAGCCCCGTGGGCATGGCAGGAGACAACTCGAATGACACATCGACCACGAGTCGACCGATCGGCGGCCTTCGCTACTGGTGCCGTGGTGCTCGCCGTGGTGGCATTGATCGGCACCGCTGCCGTCGCGCTCACATCGGGTCGGGGGGAAAGCGATGCGCCGTTCGGTGACGCCGACCACGGATCAACACATGATTCAGCGGGCCAGACGCACGACAAGGCGATCGCAGATCCGAACGCGGATCCGAATGCAGTCGCGGCGGCCGCATCGGAGGCGATGGCGGCGGTCACGAGCGTACGATTCAGCCTGGCCCGCACCGGCGCAGCGATCTTCATCGACGAGTTCGAACGGATCGCGCTCGACAGTTTGCTCGGCCGCTTCACCGTTCCGAATCAGGCTCAGGCCGAGCTCACGGTGACGATCAACGACTCGCTGACCACCAAACTCGGAGCGGTCGCGATCGACGAGCAGGTCTGGATCTCCAACCCCGTCACCGGTGACTTCGAGACCCTGACCGACGGGTACGACATCGATCCGTCGCGTTTCTTCGATCCGACCGGCGGATGGAAACCGCTGCTCGCCAATCTTGCCGACGTGACGTTGATCGGAATCGAGGACCGAGGCGGCGATCGCTATCACATACGCGGCACGGCACCGGCCCAACAGGTTCGTAACATTACGGTCGGTTTGGTCCGCGATCAGGATGTGCCCGTCGACGTGTGGGTCCATCCCGACACCGATCTGGTGACGGCGGTCGAATTCACCACCGTGATCGACGGCGCCGCGTCACACTGGGCACTGACCCTGTCGAACTACGGCGAGATCTTCACGATCGAACCGCCGGAGCATGTATCACCATGAGTGACACCACCCGCAACACGACCGGCAACACGACCGGGCGACGCCTGCCCTCCCCGGCTGCGATCCTCGCCGTCGTCGGGTTCAGTGTGTTCGTCGCCGCGGACGACCTGACCGTCGTCTCGACGATGCTGCGACCGATCATCGGCGATCTCGGACTGATCCTCCCGGATGGACTCGACGATGCCGCCTGGATCGTCAACGCCTACCTGATTGCGTTCGTGGCGATCATGCCGATCGCGGGCCGGATCAGCGACGTGATCGGTCGCCGCCGAACGTTTGTCGGGGCGTACCTGCTGTTCATGATCGGCACGACGCTGATTCCGCTGTCGACCTCGTTCGATGCAGCGCTGACGTGGTTCCTGATCGGGCGTGTGCTCACGGCCATCGGCGGCGGTGCGATGGTGCCCGTCGCCCTGGCGGTGATCGGCGACGTCTATCCCGAGGGTCGGCGAGCCCGGGCGCTCGGCACGCTCGGCGCGATCGAGACGATGGGCTGGGTGTGGGGCCCGCTGTACGGGGCGATGCTCGTGCGGTTCCTGTCGTGGCAATGGCAGTTCTGGCTCAACATCCCGCTCGCGATCATCGGACTGGTTGCCTCGTGGTGGGCGCTCGAAGGACACGATCGCCCGGACGTTCGCAAACGGATCGATTGGCTGGGGGCGACGCTGCTCACCGTGACGCTGGTGTCGCTGAACATCGCCCTGCTCGGTTCCGCGGAGATCCAAAGCGTGAACGGGCTCGACGAGTTGAGCGGATCCGGCCCTGACCTGCGTGGGTTGTATGTCGTCACCGTGCTTGCGGCCGCCGCGTTCGTCTGGCAACAACGCGCCTCGACGGACCCGCTGATCGACCGGCGATTGTTCGGCGGGCGAAATCTCCGGTCCGCGTTGTTCGTGAACTTCGTGGTCGGGGCCGGGCTCGTGATCGCCATGGTGGACGTTCCGCTGTTCATCAACTCGGTCGAACTCGACCTGCAACACTCAGCCGTTGTCGCCGGCTGGATCCTGTCGGCACTGACGGCGGCGATGGCGGTTGGCTCGTACGTCGGAGGTCGGATCACCGAGCGGCGTTGGTTCAAGCCACCGGTGCTGGCCGGGTTGGCGATGTCGACGGCGGCGTACGCCTGGATGGGTGCGACGTGGAACGCCGACAGCTCGTACTTCGAGTTCGCCGTTCAGTTGGCCCTGCTCGGCGCCGGATTCGGGCTCACGGTCGCACCGACGACCAGTGCTGTCGTCGACGCCGCACCCGCCGATCAACGCGGCACTGCGGCGGCGCTCGTGATGGTCGTTCGTCTGCTCGGATTCAGCGTCGGTCTCTCGGCCCTGACGGCCTGGGGTCTGGAGCGTTTCAACGCGCTGCGTTCGACGATCGAGCTGCCCTCGATCACCGACCCGGGCTTCGAAGCGGCAGTCACGCAAGCCCAACAAGTCCTGACCGCGCAGGCGATCGCCGAAACGTTCACCGCAGCCGCGGTTGTCGTCGGCGCGGGTCTGCTCGCCACCTTCGCGATGAAGCGAATCACCTCCCATGGAGCGACGATGAATGCTGAGAATATGACCGACGACGACGTTCTCGAACCCGACGACGAGTTGCCCGACGCGCTGATTGCGCCGACCGCGGCGGTTGCGAAACGGATCCACATCATCATCGGAATGCTGGCGGCAACCCTGATCGGCGCGCTCGTGATGGTCGGTGTCTGGTTCGACCGCCTGTCGTCGACGCAGGATGACCTGGCAGCGACGCAGGCGGCGCTGATTGCGACCCAGGCCGACATGCAACGGGTTGAGGCCGGGGCGGCACTGTACGCATCCCAGATCACAGGATTTCAGGAACAACTGGTGGCGCTCAAACCGCAGGTTTCCGCTGGCGTCGACGAGGCAATCGCCGGACTCACGGCGTTCGGCGACTCGACGATCTCGTTCAACGTGGCGATCGACGAAACGATTCCGATCGACACCGATGTTGTGATCAACCGGGTCATTCCGGTGCCGATCAAGACCACGATCCCGATCAAGCAATCGTTCGACACGATGATCCGGATCGACACACCGTTCGGCAAGATCCCGCTCGACATCACGGTTCCGATCGACGTCGAAGTGCCCGTCGACCTCGTCGTCGACGTTCCGATCAACGAGACGGTCCCGATCAGGGACGAGTTCCCGGTCAAGCTCGACGTCCCCATCGACATCAAGGTCCGCGACACGGAGCTCGCCAAGCTCACCGACTCCCTGGCGGCTGGCCTGAAGTCGCTCCAGGAGGTCCTCCAAGGCCTGAGCTGACCGGTCGTGCAAATGTCGTGACAATGCGACATGGTCGCTGACACGTCAACTACGGTGGGACCTGTGGCCGATCTCGTCATCCACCTCAACCGCGTCAGCCCGATCCCGCTCTATCACCAGCTGGCGCGCCAGCTCGAAGCTGCTGTCCAGAGTGGACAGTTGGCGAAGGGAGCCTTCCTCGAGAACGAACTCGATCTGGCCGACAAGTGGCAGGTCTCGCGCCCGACGGTCAGGCGTGCGATTCAAGATCTCGTCGACAACGGGTTGCTGGTTCGTCGCCGCGGCGTCGGCACGCAGGTCGTCAACGATCAGGTCCGGCGACCGTTCAAGCTGACCAGCCTGTTCGATGATCTGGCGGCGAGTGGTCGCCAACCGCTGACCACCGTGTTGACGCACGAGCGGGTTCCTGCCGACGTCTCGGTTGCCGATGCGCTCGGGCTGGCGGTCGGCACGGAGGTGGTTCACATCGAGCGGTGTCGTGCCGCCGGTACCCATCGCCTCGCGATCCTGCGGAATTGGCTGATCGTCGAGGCGGCCGGGGAGTTTTCCACGGAGCAATTAGCGGCGAGCGGTTTGTACGCATTGATGCGTGAACGCGGTGTCAGGCCCCACTCGGCGACGCAACGTCTCGGTGCTGTGGCTGCTTCGGCGGCTGACGCGGCGATCCTCGGCCTCTCGGTCGGGGCGCCACTGGTGACGATGCGACGAGTCATGCAAGACGACACCGGGCGTGCCGTCGAACTCGGCGACCACCGCTACGACGCCGCCCACTACTCCGTCGAACTCAACGTCATCGAAAGCTGAAGCCGATCGTGTCAGCACATACGACCTCAGAGGTCGTATGTGCTGACACAATAGAACTCGTTAGGCGCCGCCTTCTACGAGGGTGACTTCGATCGGGGCGTAGCCTTCGCCCTTGAGGTCCAGACCCTCGGCTGCAAGCATGGCCCACGCCTCGGTGACGATGTCGTTGGTGAATGCACCCTCGGTCGGTGGTGCGGTCAAGACCGTCGCACCTTCGAGGTTCGGCGTTCCCTGCGCGATCTTCACGGTGCGATCCCACGCCGCCTGGTCGATGTAACCAATGCCGGCCGGCGAGGGCCAGATCAGCTTGTTGATCTCGTTCGTCTGCCACAGCTGGTGACTGGCACCCAACGTCGGCCCTGCGGCAACGACGATGTCGCGGCACGACTCGACATTGTCGCGGCAGTAGGCCCAACCCTGGAGCGAGGCGGCCACGAATCGAACCGCTTGGCCGCGGTAAACCGGGTCGTCGGCGAGTTTTGCGGCATCGGCCCAGATCGCGTCCTGGAGCATGCCGACACCGACCTCTTCGTAACTGACCACATTGAAATCGTCCGGCGTGTACAGCTCGCCGGTGGCCGGGTTGACCGCCTCGAGGACTTGCGCGTACTCGTTGTAGGTCATCGCCTCGGCTGCATCGATCGTGCCGTCGAGCAGCGCGACCATGTCGAAGTTCTGACCAAGCAACTCGACATCGGTGGCGGGATCAAGACCTTCGGCTCCGAGCGCGGCGAAAACCTCGTACTCGTTTCCGAAGCCCCAGTTGCCGATCTTCTTGCCGGCGAAATCGGCCGGCGTGGTGATCCCTTTGTCCTTGAACGAGACCTGCAAGGTTCCCGAGCGCTGGAAGATCTGGGCGATGTTCACGATGTTGGCGCCCGCTTCCCTGCTGGCGAGCGCCTTCGGCACCCAGGCCAGCGCAAAGTCGACGTCACCGTTGGCAAGCTGCGTCTGCGGCACGATTTCGACCGCACCCTGGACGATCTCGACGTCGAGACACTGGTGCTCGTAGAAGCCCTGATCAACGGCGGCGTAGTAGCCGGCGAACTGGGCCTGCGTGAACCACTGCAGCTGCAACTTGATCGGCTCCGGTGTGGCGCACTCGATCATGCCGGGCATATCGGACATCTCCGAAGTCGCGCCCGTGGATTCGGCTGGCGATGCGCCGGTCGATGCGCTCGCTGAATCGGACCCTGACGGCGCCTCGTCGACGGCTTCGTCGGCGTCGTCACCGCATGCTGCGGCAACGAAGGACAGTGCTGCCGCGATCGCAACAACACCTCTGATCCCGGTCGTTCTGATCCCGGTCGTTCTGATCTTGGTTCGTCTCATCTTGTTGCTCCCCCTGGGGCGATGCCCCGGTTATGTGTGGAAAGTCTCTCCAGTGCAATGGAGATCAGGTAGAACGTCAGGCCCAAGAGGCAGGCGCCCAGGACATACGCCCAAGCGACAGCGTTCTTGGAAATCGTGACATTCGAGGTGATTCGGCTCCCGAGGCCGTTCTGGTTCCCACCAAAGTACTCCGCCACGAACGCCGTGATGACTGATGCCGGCGCAGCGATCTTGAGGGACGTGAAGAGATAGGGCAACGCGTTCGGTATTCGCGCCTTGATCAGCACCTGGCGCGGCGACGCAGCGTAGGAGCGGAGCAACTCGAGATGGGTGCTGTGGACTTGCCGGAGACCCTTGGCGACGTTGACCAGGACGATGAAGAACACGGTCAGCGTGACCATCAGGCGTCGCGGGATCTCGGTGCCGCTCGAGAACATGTTGTTGAAGATCGACACCAGGACGATGATCGGGACTGCATTGAGTGCAATCGCCAGCGGTGTGGTCAGTTCGCTGAGCACCCGGAACCGCATCAGCAAGAAACTGACGGCGATCCCCAGCAACGTTCCGGCGATCAGGCCGACAAGGGCGTTGCCTCCCGAAACGAAGGCCGCCTTCCTGACCAATTCGGCATTGTCGACGAACGCCTCGCCGATCGAACTCGGGGAGGGCAGGAAGTACGGCTTGAGGTCGAAGCCCTTGACGACCAGTTCCCAGACGACGACGAACAGCGCCCCGAAGAGGGCCGGTGGCCACAGTGCATCGAGTATTCGGCGAGCGCTCATCGATCGTCGACACCGCCGATCGCTTGATGTTCGACTCCTCGCAACGCGCCGCGAACGGCAGTCACGGCGCTGAAGAAGGCGCCGTGTTCACGGGTCGTCTCATCCCTGGTCAACCCGAGCCCGACGTCGACCGTCTCGGTGATTCGGCCCGGGCGTGGCGACATCACAACCACCCGATCGGACAGGTACACCGCCTCAGGGATCGAGTGCGTGACGAAGACGACGGTGGTCTCGGTTGCTCGACAGATCCGCAACAACTCGGCCTGCATGTGCTCGCGGGTCATTTCGTCGAGGGCCCCGAAGGGCTCGTCCATCAGGAGCAGTGGAGGATGGGCGGCCAGTGCCCGGGCGATGGCGACACGTTGTTGCATACCGCCCGAGAGTTGCCAAGGCATGTGTCGTGCGAATTCCGGGAGTTTGACGAGTTCGAGCATTTCGTGCGCGCGGGCCTTGCGCTTGGTCTTGTCCCAGCCCTTCAGCTCGAGCGGCAACTCGATGTTCTTCTCGACCGTGCGCCAGTCGAACAAGCCCGCCTGCTGGAACGCCATCCCGTAGTCCTGATCGAGCCTGGCCTGTGCTGCCGACTTGCCGTTGACGAGCACGCTGCCGGTGGTCGGCTCGATCAGATTGGCGATCAGCCGCAACAGCGTCGACTTGCCGCAGCCGGAAGGGCCGATCAGGGAGACGAACTCCCCGGGTTCGACGGTGAGGTCGATGTCGACCAGCGCGTCAACCCGATTCGGCCGCCCCACGTTGAAAATCTTGGCGAGGCTGCTCACCACGACCGCACTCACGACTCGACCTCCTGCGGACGGTTGCGCATCAACAGCACGTCCAGTGCGACAACCAGCCCGAACATCGCCAGGCCGAGCAGCGCGGCACCGAAGATCGCGGCGTAGACCTTGGTCGGATCGCCGGTCGCGGCCGAACTGTACGAGAGCACGGCGCGCCCGATCCCGTCGCTGTTCCCGGTCGAGATCTCCGACACGATCACTCCGACGACCGACAATGTCGCTGCCAGCTTGAGCGCCGGAACGAGGAACGGGATCGCTGCCGGAAAGCGGAGCTTGACGAGCGTTCGCCACCATGTGGCGGCATAGCTGTCCATCAGTTCGAGTGCCGCCGGGGGAGATGAATGCAAGCCCTTCACCGCACCGACCGTGATCGGGAAGAAGGCCAGGAACGCCGCCAGCACGCACACCGAGAGCCAGCGTGGCCACTCCCAACCGAACACGTCGACACGGCCACTCCAGCTGACCACTTGCGGCGCAAGCGCAATCAACGGCACGGTCTGCGACATGACCACCCACGGCAGCAGCCCACGTTCGACGAAGCGGAACCTGGTCATCACGATCGCCAGCCCGATTCCGAACACGGTGCCAATCAGCAACCCGACCAGCGCCAAACGGAACGTGTACCAACCATAACCGGCAACCGACCGCCAGATCGCCTGCCCGCCGGCGGTGCTCTCCGGCTCGAACAGTCGAGTCACCATGTCCCAGGTGTGCGGCATCGCCCGATCCGACGTCTTGGGAATGATGCTCATCCCGAGCACGGAGCCGCCGCCGGTCGGACAGACAGCCTTGACGAGTTCCCAGAGGCACCCGACGAGCAACAAGGCGATCAGGAACATCGTGGTTCGGCGTACGGCGCGTTTGATCATGCCGATGATTCGTCTCAGCTCTTGGCGAGCGTGTGATCGTTGAGTCGCGGGATGATGTGTTCACCGTAGGCCAGCAGCGTCTCGTCCTTGCCGTCGTGTTGCAGGTAGATCGCGAACTGATCGACGCCAAGTTGGCGCAACTCGTTCAAGCGACGGAGGTGTTCCTCTGCCGGACCGAGGATGCAGAACCGATCGACGATCTCGTCGGGGACGAACTCGGTATGTGTGTTGCCGGCTTGCCCGTGCTGGTTGTAGTCGTAACCCTGGCGCCCCTTGATGTAATCGGTCAGCACCTGTGGGATCTCGTCGGATTGGTCGCCGTAACGCATCACGATGTCGGCGACGTGATTGCCGACCATGCCTCCGAACCAACGGCACTGGTCGCGCATGTACGCCAGGTCGGTGCCGACGTACGCTGGGGCGGCGACGCAGATCGTGATTTCGTCGGGATCGCGTCCCGCCGATTCGGCGGCCGCACGAACCGCCTTGATCGTCCACTCGGCGATCTGGGCATCGGCGAGTTGGAGGATGAAACCGTCGCACGTCTCGCCGATCGTCTTGAGCGCTTTCGGCCCGTATCCGGCGCCCCACACCTCCAGCCGGGATTTCGAAGCCCACGGCAGGGTGATCGTCGAACCCTTGTAGTCGACGCTGCGGCCATTGGCGAGTTCACGGATCACGTGAACCGCTTCGGCCATCGTCTGCAGCGTGGTCGGCTTGCCATTGGTGACCCGCACCGCCGAGTCGCCGCGGCCGATCCCACAGACCGTCCGGTTGCCGTACATCTCGTTCAGCGTGGCATAGGTGCTGGCGGTGACGGTCCAGTCACGGGTCGCCGGGTTGGTGACCATCGGCCCGACGATCACGTTGCGCGTTTCCGCCAAGATCTGTGAGTAGATCACGTAGGGCTCCTCCCACAAGATGTGTGAGTCGAACGTCCAGACGTGGGTGAACCCGAGCGATTCGGCCCGCTTGGCAAGCTCGATGACGCGCAATGCCGGCGGCGTCGCCTGCAAGACCACGCCGATTTCCATCGGGCGGCTCATCGGCAGCCTCGCCGAGCGGAGCGTCTGCTGGCGCGATCAGTTGCGGCGAGCACCTCGGTTGTGCTTGTGATCATCGCTGGTCATCTCGTTTCTGGGAAGCCGAGGTCGATCGTGCTGGTCGCAGGGTCCGGCCACTTGCTCGTGACGACCTTGCCGCGGGTGTAGAAGTTGATCCCTTCCGGGCCGTACATGTGGGTGTCGCCGAACAGGCTCGCCTTCCAACCGCCGAAGCTGTAGTAGCTGACGGGCACCGGTACGGGCACGTTGATCCCGACCATGCCGACTTCGATGTCGAACTGGAATTGGCGGGCGGCGCCGCCGTCGCGGGTGAAGATCGCAGTGCCGTTGGCGAACTGATTGGCATTGATCGTCGCCACGCCGTCTTCGTACCCGCGGACCCGCATCACCGACAGCACCGGCCCGAAGATCTCGTGGTCGTAACAGGCCATGCCCGGGCGGACGTTGTCGATCAACGTGGGGTTGATGAAGAACCCGCCATCGGTGTTGAGCGGGCGGCCATCCACCACCACCGTGGCGCCTTCACCAGGTGCTGCTTCGATGAAGCTGGCGACCCTGTCGCGGTGCTCGCCGGTGATCAGCGGCCCCATCTCGCTGTCGGGCTCGGTTCCGGGGCCGACCCGCACCCCGGGAATCCGGTCGGCGATCTTGGCGACCAGGTCGTCCGCGATCGTGTCCGATGCGAGCACGACGCTGATCGCCATGCAGCGCTCGCCTGCTGATCCGTAGGCCGCCCCGATGGCCGCGTCGGCGGCCATGTCGAGGTCGGCGTCGGCGAGCACGAGCATGTGATTCTTGGCCCCGCCGAGGGCCTGGACACGCTTGCCGCTGGCGGTTCCTGTCTCGTAGATGTACTTGGCGATCGGGGTCGAACCGACAAAACTGAGGGCCTTGACGTCGGGGTGCTCGAGCAGCCGGTCGACGGCGACCTTGTCGCCCTGCACGACGTTGAAGCAGCCCGCCGGGAGGCCTGCCTGGGCGAGTAGTTCGGCAAGGAACAACGAGACCGACGGGTCCTTCTCGCTGGGCTTCAGTACGAACGTGTTGCCGCACGCCAGCGCGTTGGCGAACATCCACATCGGGACCATTGCCGGGAAGTTGAACGGCGTGATCCCTGCCACCACGCCCAGCGGCTGACGGATCGAGTACACGTCGATCCCCGTCGCCGCCTGTTCGGAGAAGCCGCCTTTCAGGAGATGGGGCGCGGCGCAGGCGAACTCGATGTTCTCGAGCCCGCGGGCAACCTCACCCATCGCGTCGGAGATCACTTTGCCGTGTTCGGCTGTCAACCGCGATGCGATCTCCTTGCGGTTGGCGTCGACCAGTTCGCGCATCCTGAACAGCACCTCGGCGCGACGCGAGAGGCTCGTGGCGCGCCACGCAGGGAAGGCCGCACCGGCGGCGGCGACGGCCGCATCGACCTCCTCGACCGAGGCCATCGCGACATCGCCGGACTGCTCGCCCGTGGCCGGGTTGAAGACCCGTCCGGAGCGACCCGAGGTCGATGCCACCACCTGGCCGTCAATCCAATGTTCGATCCTGTTCATCTCGGTACCAGCTCTCCAGGGTGTGTTGAAGTTGTCAGCGAGGTTGTGTCGAGCGGGGCCGTGTCGAGCGGCCCGTCAGCGGGCACCCTCCAGCGCCCGCCTGTCAACGGAGGTAGCTCGACAGACCGCGTTTGATGTACTGGCCGTGGCCGACGCGGCCGACGAACTGGTCGTTTTCCATCACGACCATGCCACGACTGATCACGGTATCGACCTTGCCGTCGATCTCGAAACCCTCCCAGGCCGAGTGATCCATGTTCATGTGATGCTTGTCGTTGATCCCCAGCTTGGTCATCCCGTTGGGGTCCCAGACGACGATGTCGGCGTCACCGCCGGCGACGATCTCGCCCTTGCGGGGATACAGCCCGAACATCCTTGCCGGCGTGGTGCAACAGGTCTCGACCCACCGCTCCAACGTCAGTTCGCCGTTGACGACTCCCTGATAGAGCAGTTCCATCCGGTGTTCGACGCTGCCGATCCCGTTCGGGATGGCGGAGAAGTTGCCGAGCCCGAGTTCCTTTTGATCCTTCATGCAGAACGGGCAGTGGTCGGTCGAAACGACGGCCAACTGGTTCATCCGAAGGCCCTTCCAAAGGTCCTTCTGATGGTGCTCGTGTTTCGTGCGCAGCGGTGTGGAGCAGACCCACTTGGCACCCTCGAAACCTGGTTGCATCAGTTGGTCCTCGAGCGACAGGTAGAGGTACTGCGGGCAGGTCTCAGCGAAAACGTTCTGGCCTTTGTGCTGGGCTTCGGCGACCTCCTCGAGTGCTTCCGAAGCCGACATGTGGACGATGTACAAGGGGACGTTGCCGGCCACCTTGGCAAGCTGAATCGCCCGATTCGTGGCCTCGCCTTCGAGCTCGGCAGGGCGGGTCAGCGAGTGATACATCGGTGCGGTCTCCCCCCTCGCCAGGGCCTGAGCGACGAGCACGTCGATGGCGATCCCGTTCTCGGCGTGCATCATGATCACGGCGCCCGATTCGCCGGCGTTCTGCATCGCCCGCAGGATCTGGCCGTCGTCGGAGTAGAACACACCCGGGTAGGCCATGAACAGCTTGAAGCTGGAGATGCCTTCGTTGTCGACGAGATAGGTCATCGCTTTCAGTGACTCGCTGTCGACGCCACCGATGATCTGATGGAAGCCGTAGTCGATCGCGCAATTGCCGGCGGCCTTGGTGTGCCATGCCGACAGACCGTCTTGGACGCTCTCTCCGCTCTTCTGCACGGCGAAGTCGACAATTGTCGTGACACCGCCCCATGCCGCCGCGATCGTGCCGGTCTCGAACGTGTCGGAGGCGTTGGTGCCACCGAACGGCAACTCCATGTGGGTGTGCACATCGACCCCGCCGGGAATCACGTATTTGCCGGTCGCGTCGATGGTCCGGTCGGCGGTGATCCCCAGCCCGGCCACCTGCCCGGGTGCGAGGATCGCAACGACCCGTTCGCCGTCGATCAAGATGTCGCCCGAAGTACGCCCGGTCGACGAGACGATGATTCCGTTGGTGATCAGTGTGCGTGACATGTGTGATGCCTTCCTCGATACTTCCTTCCTTGGTACCTTGTTTATCGAGCGACGATCTCGTGGTAGGCGTCGGGGCGGCGGTCTCGGTAGAACTGCCAGCCGTTCCTGACCTCACGAATCCTGTCGAGATCAAGGTCACGCACGATCAGCTCAGGTTTGTAGGGATCACCGACATCTCCGACGAACTGGCCCCTCGGGTCGGCGAAGTAGCTCTGCCCATAGAAATCGTTGTCGCCCAAGGGCTCGATCCCGACCCGGTTGATCGCTCCGACGTAGTACATGTTGTTGGCCGCCGCTGCGGTCTGTTCGAGCCGCCACAGGTACTCCGACAGCCCGCGGTGTGTCGCCGATGGGTTGAACACGATCTCGGCGCCGTTCAGGCCGAGACAGCGCCAGCCTTCCGGGAAGTGGCGGTCGTAGCAGATGTAGACGCCGACTTTGCCGACCGCCGTGTCGAACACCGGATAACCGCCCGTGCCCGGCGTGAAGTAGAACTTCTCCCAGAAACCCTTGACCTGTGGGATGTGCTGCTTCTGGTACTTCCCGAGGTACGTGCCGTCAGCATCGATCACTGCGGCGGTGTTGTAGTACAGGCCGGTGATCGCTCGTTCGTACATCGGGAGCACCATCACCATCCCGAGTTCGGCGGCAACGGACTGGAATCGTTTGGTCGTCGCCCCGTCGGGAATCGCCTCGGTGTACTCGTAGTACGCCGTGTCCTGGACCTGACAGAAGTACGGCCCGTAGAACAATTCCTGGAAGCACATCACCTGCGCCCCCTGTGCCGCCGCCTCCCGTGCCGCCGCCTCGTGTTTGTCGATCATTGAGTCTTTGTCGCCGGTCCAATCCGTCTGGAGGAGCGCGGCCTTCACGATGTTCGCCATGAACCGACACTATTACCAGCTTGACACTTCGTAAAGGTCGGACCGCCGTTTGATCTAGGATTTCCGGCATGACGAGTCTTGATGATCCCGTGACCGGCTTGCTCGACGCGGCGTACGCCAACGATCGAGCACACGTCTTCCATTCGTGGTCGGCGCAGGCGGCGCTCAGCCCGACGGTGATCGCCGGCGCGCTCGGATCGCGGATGTGGGACGACCAGGGCAACACGTGGCTCGATTTCTCCAGCCAGCTCGTCAACGTCAACATCGGTCACCAGCACCCGAAAATGATCGCCGCCATCAAGGCTCAGGCCGATCGGTTGTGCACGGTCGCCCCGAGCATGGCCAATGACATGCGCAGCGAGGCCGCCCGCCTGATCACCGATCGAGCTCCCGGTGATCTCGACATGGTGTTCTTCACCAACGGCGGCGCCGAGGCGATCGAGAACGCGATCCGGATGGCCAAGATCCACACGGGTCGGCTCAAGGTGCTGTCGACCTACCGCAGTTATCACGGAAGCACGTCCGGAGCGATCAGCGTGACAGGAGAGGCGCGCCGCCACGACAGCGAGCCGGGTATGCCAGGCACGGTCAAGTTCTTCGGTCCCTACCTGTACCGGTCCGTGTTCCACGCCACGACCGAGACGGAGGAGTGCGAACGGGCGCTCAAGCACCTCCGTGACGTGATCATCCATGAAGGCGCCGACCGTGTTGCTGCGATCGTGCTCGAATCGGTTCCGGGCACGAACGGAATCCTCGTACCGCCGCCCGGCTATCTCGCCGGCGTGCGGGCACTGTGCGACGAGTTCGGGATCATCATGGTGAGCGACGAGGTGATGGCCGGATTCGGTCGTTGTGGCGAGTGGTTCGCGGTTGATCATTGGGACATCACCCCCGACCTGATCGCCTTCGCCAAAGGTGTCAACTCGGGGTACGTGCCGCTCGGCGGGGTCGTGATCTCGCGTCGGATTTCCGACACGTTCCGTGACCGTGTCTACCAGGGTGGGTTGACCTACTCGGGGCATCCGTTGGCCTGCGCGGCGGCGGTCGCCAGCATCAACATCTTCGAGGAGGAGGGAATCATCGAGCACGCCAGAATGCTCGGAGACGAGGTGCTCGGGCCGGCGCTGCGATCCCTTGCGGAACGTCACGAGTTGATCGGCGAGGTGCGCGGGCTCGGGGTGTTCTGGGCGGTCGAGCTCGTGACGGACCGGGCGACCCGGACCCCCGCCGATGCAACCACGATGGGTGCGCTGGCGGCGGCCTGCAAGCAACGCGGGCTGTGGCCCTTCATTGCCGCCAACCGACTCCACGTCGTGCCACCGTGTGTGATCTCCGTGGCCGATGCGCGGGAGGGTTTGGCGATCATCGACGAAGCGATCGCCAGCATCCGCTGACCACGCCGACCCGCCCGGGCGGCTGAGCCCCCTGTGCCGATCGGCGCCCACTTGCCGATCAGATGTGCGATCAGATGGTGCGATCAGACGGTGCGATCAGACGGTGCGATCAGTCGACGTGGTAGGCGCCGCTGAAGGCGCGGGCGACGGCCGGATCCGACTGGATCCGCTCGTTCCATCCGGCGTGGGCCTGTTGCCACGAGGGTCCGTCGAGCCCGTGCGAGGCGGCGATCCTCTCCAGCCGCGACGGGTCGTCTCCGAGCGGCGCGATCGCTTTGACGACCCGGACGTATTGCTCCAACGTGACGCCGGCAATCGGGTCGAGCCCGCCCGGCGGAGTGTGAGGTGCCGGCTCGCCCTCGCCGGATTCCTCGTGCGGGATTGCTTGCTCGAAGATCTCCAACCCGGTCACCTCCTGGAGGGAATTGCCGTCCGGAGCAGGCGTCGTCGGTTGGCACCGATCAACAGGATCAGCCCGGCGATGGTGATCGCCATGGCGATCTGGATCGGGTCGCGCGGGGAGTTGCCGGTCGGGGGCAGTGGTGCACCGCCGGGTGGCAGAGGTGCACCACTCGGGTTCGAGTTGACGGTGATCGTGAACGCAGACGTCGCCTGATTTCCTGCGGCGTCGGTGGCAGTACAGGTGACCGTGCTCACGCCGACCGGGAACGACGTTCCGGAGATCGGTGTGCAGACCACCGTCGGGACGCCGGCGTTGTCGGTCGCCGTCGGGTTCACGAATGTGACTGACACGGGCGTCGTGTTCGTCGTCGTTCGAACCAGATCCGGCGGGTCGGCGATCACTGGAGGTTCGGCATCGTTGACCCGCACGGTGAACGATCCTGTCGTGGTTGCTTCGGTGAAGCGTTCCTGAGGTGCTGCTCCGCTGTCGGTTGCGATGCAGTTCACCGTGGTCGTGCCCAACCCGAAGAACGTTCCGGCAGCCGGTGTGCACACGACCGTTGTCGGCGGTGCTCCACCTGATGCCGTGACGGCCGGATAATTCACGATCGCACCGGCTTGCCCCGGGTCGTTGTTGGTGACGATGTTGGCAGGCAAGTTCAAGGTCAATGGGCCGGGGGCGATGTTGAACTGAACCGTGTTGTCGGTGCTGGTCGAGGCCGTGTTGACGTTCGTGGCGGCGTCGGCGACGACGTCCTCCTCGATCGATGCGATCACCGTGCCCGATTGCGTCATCCCGCTCACGGCGACCTGAAACGTCACTGGTCCGCCAGTGACGGTCGCCGTGGTCGCTCCTGCGGTGCCGGCCAAGGTCACGTCATTGCCGGTGAAGCCGAACACGGCCTCGGAGAACACGACCGTGAACAGGATCGGCGAGTTCGTCGTCGGATCGAGTTGTCCCACTGCCTGATCGATCGTGACGGTTGGATCGGTGGTGTCCACGTTGAACTGGACCGTGTCGTCGGTGCTCGTCGAGGCGGTGTTGGTGTTGGCGGCGGCGTCAGTGGCGACACCGGCGGCGATCGATGCGGTCACGCTGCCACTGCCGGTCATTCCCGTCACACTGATCGTGTAGGTCGGACCGGCGCCTGAAACGCTCGCCGTGGTTGCCCCGGCCGTTCCTGACAACGTCACATCACCATCGACGAACCCGGTCACCGGCTCGCTGAACACGACGGTGAACAGGATCGGTGAGTTCGTCGTCGGATCGAGTTGTCCCACTGCCTGATTGATCGTGACGGTTGGATCGGTGGTGTCCACGTTGAACTGGACCGTGTCGTCGGTGCTCGTCGATGCGACGTTGGCGTTCGAGTTGGAGTCGACCGCAACGCCGGCCCCTACCGATGCGGTCACGCTGCCACTGCCGGTCATTCCCGTCACACTGATCGTGTAGGTCGGACCGGCGCCTGACACGCTTGCCGTGGTTGCACCGGCGGTTCCTGACAAGGTCACATCGGCGCCGACGAAACCACTGACGGGCTCGGAGAAGACGACCGTGAAGACGATCGGGGAAGCGGTTGTCGGATCGGTCTGGGCAACTGCCTGGTTGATGGTCACGGTCGGCGCCACGTTGTCGGACGAATCGTTGTCGGCGATGGTGATCGTGGCGGTGGCGTCGCCGATCTGGCAGCGTGGGTCGGCGGCTGGGGTGAGTGCGATCGTGATCGTGTACGTCTCGAATCCCTCGTTGGCGACGATGTCGTCGACGGGTGTGATGGCGAGTGTGTCGGTGGCCAGGCTGAGGTTGAAGTTGCCGTTGATCGCGTTGTAGTCGCCTGGTTCGGTGGCGGTTCCGT
>JAYVFI010000035.1:0-18735 GCA_043773365.1 Ilumatobacteraceae bacterium | reverse complement strand
TCCCGTCTACCCGTCCTGGGCTTGGCCGCCGGGTCGGGCGAACGACAACGCCAGAAGGCTGTCGTAGGCGAGGCCCCAAGGCGGGCGCAGAAAGCCGAGCGCCCTGACGTCTTCGTACCAGTGAGCGAAAGGACTGCGGCGGGAGAACGCGCCACCTCCGATCACCCTCGCCAGGCGACCCAGGGTCGCCTCCGCCAACTCGGCGACGGCCTCCTTGGCACAGAGCGCGGCGAACAGGGCCGTCGGATCACCAGTTTCGAGCGTGCGCAGCGATCCCTCGTAGGCCTGCACCGCGAGCCAGTGATCGCAAACGGCGCGGGTCCATTCGACCTGCTCGTATGCCCGTAACTCGGCCGCTCTCGTACTCAGTTGAGTTCTGGCGACCGCAACTGCCTCGTCGAGCACGCCGAGGATCACAGCAGTGAACAACGTCGCCACGAGCGCGCCGGCACCCGCGGTGACATCGCTCAACGGGCCCCGCCGGGCCAGCCGCACGCCGGGCGCTCGTTCGAGCCGCATCGCGTGACTTTGCGTGGCGGCCATGCCCACGCCGTCCCACTCGGCGATCAACGTCAAACCGGCAGTGCCGTCCCACCGTCGATCCCGCACGTCGAGCGCGAACATCGTCGGAGCGTCCTCCCCATCGGGGATCGCCGTCGTGATCATCCGGTCGGCAATGCCCGAGCCGCTTCCGAAGTGTTTGTCTCCAGTCACCGCGTACGAACGACCGACCATGAACGCAACGTCGTCGGTCGGCACGGCGGTCGCCCTGGTGCGGGCGATGTCGCCGCCGCTTCCGGGTTCGGACGTGATCGTGCCCCACTGTTCGCCCGCCGCTGCACTTGCGAAGACGGCTCGCCGTTGCGCCTCCCAGTCCGGCTGGGACGGATCGGGATTCAATAGCCAAAACGCCACAACCGATGGATGCATCGCCGACACCAGGGCGACTGCGGGATCGGCCGACGCCAACAGCCGCAACACATCGCAGACGATCCGCGCCGACGACCCAGTGTCGCGCCAAAGACCACCCATGTCCTCCGGCACCACGGCCCGCAAGAACCCTGCCGTGCGCAAGGCATCGAAATCGGCCGGGTCCAGATGCCGGCGCGCTTGGCGCTCGGCGCGCTGCAACTTCCACACTGCGACGATCGACCGCACCTCATCGCCAAGCGAGCTACTGATTGGAGTCATCAGTGGGTCACCTTAGGCCGCTTCGCATGCCCCCGTCGCCAGCGCACAACATCATGCGCCGCGCCTCCCCAACCGCTCAGGCTTCGCCGAAGAGTTGAAAGCTGGTGGCGAGACGACCGCCGAATCGTTCCCCGGTTGCCTGGGCCATCCCCGTCAGGAACGGGCGCGGGTCGGCCATTGCCCCACCGAGGGCGGCGAGGTACGTGGCGTGTGCCTCCAACGACGCGATCGCCCGTTCGAGCCCGGACTCGACCGCTACGGCGTGCGTGGGGTTCGACGATCCGGCGATCGCCACCAGCTTGACGCCACCCCATGGCTGAAGTCCAGCGTCGATCTGCTCGGGGAAGATCCAACGATTGCCAGCGTCGCCGACCGCGTCCAGCACGGCGCGACCGGTGTTGCGGTGGTCGGGCGAATTCCAGTTTCGGCCGAACCAGCTGTCTTCGTGGTTGAGGGTGACCACCAACTCAGGCCGGTGTCGACGGATCGCCGCGGCGATATCGCCGCGGAGCCGCACCGTGTGCTCGATCACGCCATCGCGATGGTCGAGGAACTCGACGATCTCGACCCCCACGCACTTGGCCGCGTCGATCTGCTCAGCTTCCCGGCGAGGACCGCATGCAGCCGGGTCGAGCCCATCGATCCCCGCCTCGCCCCTCGTCACCAGGAGGTACGTGACCGTCTTACCGGCATCGGTCCACACTGCGATCGCCGCTGATGCTCCGTACTCCAGATCGTCGGGATGAGCGACGACCGCCAGCACCCGATCGAAGTCGGTTGGCATCTCCTGCAGTTGTTCCATGCCGATCTTCTACCACGCCGGGGGCATCGGTGGCGACGCCCTTCTCGGTGAGCCGGTGAGTCGGTGCCTGGTGGGTTGGTGCTCGTCAGTCGGGGAGGCCGCGAACGTGGGAGGCGACGAACAAGTCGCTGGCCGGGCTGGCGCCGGTGATCGCATCGGCGGCCAGGATCACGGCGGCTGCGGTGTACGAGGAGTGCTCGTCGGCGGGGAATACGATCTGGCCCGGATACACCAGGCCCGTCAGGTATGCACCACTGTCGAGCCGGTGAGCCCTGGTCCACAACAAGAGATCGGTCGCCGTCGACAGATCGCCGATCGCGGCGTAAGCGAGCGAGGCTTCGGCGGTCTCCGACGCCGTGACCCACGGTTCGTCCGACACGCAACGGATCCCGAGATAGTCCATTGCGAATGTCGGCCAACCTCCCGCCATCCGAAACTTGGCGGCGTCGCCGGTGATCGCTCCGGTCAGCACCGGGTAGTACCAGTCCATTGCCCAGCGTTCCTTGGGCTCGAACGCGTCGGGTTCGAAGGCGATCATCGAACACATCACATCGGCGGCATCGACCCAATCCGGGCGGGGGGAGCCGGTCGCACAACCAGCAGCCGCCCCGCAGCGTAGGGCGTGCTGGATGCTCGCCGAACCGCTCATCAAGGCATAGTCCCACGGCTCGCCGTCCGGCTCGACGGCCCAGAGCGCCAACCCGTCGGGCCGTCGCCGGTCGAGCACCCAATCGAGTGCCCGCTCGACGACCGGCCACAGGTTGTCGACGAAACTCCGGTCGCCCGTGCAACGCCAGTGGTGCCACACGCCCGTGGCGATGTAGGCGCAGACGTTCGAGTCGAGTTTGGCATCTTCGACGGCGTCGTCGGCCTCGCCGTTGGCGAGGTAGTAGTTGTGCCAGCTGCCGTCCGGGCGCTGGATGTCGGCCAACCATTCGTAGGCCCGCTCGGCCTCGACGTGGAACCCGGCGATGTCGAGCGCCATCGCGCTCTCGACATGATTCCACGGGTCGCAATGAGCGCCGTCGAACCACGGGATCATCCCGCTCGCCTGCTGGAGCGAAGCCAGGTGCGCTCCTGACGCGACGACTTCGTCGGCAGACAGCACGCCAGGGAGGTCCGGAATCGTGCTCATGCCGACTCGGCGGTCCGCTTGGTGGCGTAGAACACGGAGCTCTTGCCGAGAATCGGGGACAGGATCCGTTCGGCGACCCGAGTGCTGCGTGGCTGTTTGACGATGTCCCACTCCAAGAACTGTCGATATCTGCTGACTGCCGGGTGGTCGTTGTTGCCAGGGCCGACCGCACACTTCAGCCACCAGTACGGTGAATGGAGTGCATGCGAGCGGTGGTAGCCGTTGACCTCGAGCCCGGCCGCATGCAGTTTGGCACGGAGTTCGGTCTTGGCGTAGATCCTGACGTGTCCGCCAACGCTCTTCGGCGCGTGATACTCGTCGGACAGTTTCCAACTGATCGTCTCGGGGAAGGTGGCGGGAACGGTGGCGGCGAATCGCCCGCCTGGCTTGAGGACCCGAACCATCTCGGCGATCGCGCTGACATCGTCCTGGAGGTGCTCCAAGACCTCTGACGTGATCACCACGTCGAAGCTGGCGTCGGGAAACGAAAGCGTTCGAGCGTCGCCGCGGATCACGCCGATCAGCCGTTCGGCCGCGATCTCGTGGGCTTCGACCATCGCCGCCAGCGTGTTGCGGGTGTCGGTGACTTCGTCAGCGGCGTAATCGAGGGCGACGACGTCAGCGCCGCGGCGAGCGCATTCGTAGACGTGGCGTCCGAAGCCCGAGCCGACGTCGAGGACGCGGTCGCCGGGCTGCAGGCCCAACTCGTCGAACCGGATCGTCAACATCAGCGCCGCCCGTTGCGGTGCAGCTTCTCGATGTTCTGCGGCATCGCCAGGACTTCTCGATACTGGTCGACGGTCAACTCCGCGCACCGCTTCCACGTCCACCGTTCGAGCACGCGTTGACGCCCGGCGGCGCTCACCCGGGCGCGGGCTTCTGGGTCGTCGAGCGCTCGGCGAATCGCCGCAGCAAGATCACCGGCGTCGCCCTTGCGGCATCGGAATACGGTCTCCCCGTCATTGCCGGTGACCTCCGGCAGGGCCCCACCGTCGGTCGCCACGAGCGGCGTACCGGAACACATCGCCTCGATCGCTGGCAGGCTGAACCCTTCGTACAGGCTCGGCACGACGGCCAGCTCGGCTTCGGAATACAACTCGACGATCCGCTGATCGGTGACCCCCGACACGAAATCGATGAACGGCTCCAAGCCGTAGTCATCGATGAGGTCCATGCTCTTGCCGGGCTTCGGTTTGCCGATGATCGTCAGCGTGACGTCGCGGGCCTCGGCGCGGAGCTTGGCCATCGCTTCGAGCAGGTAGGAGAGGCCTTTGAGGGCGACGTCTGCGGAAGCAGTTGTGATCAGCCGACCGGGTGTCCGCGTGACACCTTCCACCGGCTTGAACAACTCGGGATCGACGCCGACCGGAACGAGCCGCATCCGGTCGAGGGCGACGCCCATGTCGGTGTGGATGTCTTGAATCGAGTTCTCGCTGACGACGACGACGCGCGGCATCTTCGAAGCGACCTTGCCCTGCATCTTGACGAAGCTGTACCAGCGTCCGATCGACCATCGCTTGTAACGATTCGGGGCGGCGACCATCTCCAACATCCGGTCCCGTGTGATCGGATGATGGAGGGTGACGATCAGCGGGATCTTCTCCTCCAACTTGGCGATGCCGTATCCCAGGCACTGGTTGTCGTGGACGAGATCGAACTCGCCCAACCGGCTCCGGAGGTGGTGGTTGACGCGGGCGCTGAACGCCAGCGGCTCGGGGAACACGCCCGCCGAGAACTGGGCAACCTCCAGGAAATCGTAGCGAGTCTTGAACTCCCAGAACGCCGGAAATCGGCCCGGGTAGTGATCGTTGAAGAGATCGAGGCTGGGCAGTTTGGTGAGCTTGACCCGCTCGTCGAGTACCGCGTACGGCTGACCGCCGAACACCTCGACGGAATGACCGAGATCGACAAGTGCCTTGGTCAGGTGCCGCGTGTAGACCCCCTGGCCACCGACATGCGGCTTGCCACGATACGTGAGGTACGCGATCGACAGCGGCGCGTGAGGGTCGACTCCGGCCCGGGCAGACATTCGAAAAAGGCTACCGCCGCGCGATTACCGTTCGGTAACAGCGTTGTTGCGGTCGTGGGGCGCTCGTCGCCGTGGCGCCGCCCGCTCAGGTGGTGGGCTGCGTCAGCTGCGCTGTCGAATCGAGGTTGTCGATCGGTTCGCTGTCGGAGTCGGCGACCAGCACGTAGACCGTGGTCGCGAGGGCGGCAATCAACGCCACGATCGCGATCGCCCGCCAGGCTGCTCGTCGTTCGGCGTACTTGATCACGGACGGAAATCCTTGAGGTGCGCCAAATCCGTAGGACGAGGTCCAACTTCCGTGGCCGGACGCGGCGAGCACGCGATCGCGCAGTGCCGGTGTCGGAACCGCTCCCGGCGCGGCCGCGAACAGCCTCAGGGGAGCGGTCCTGCGATGCGACGGTTCGCAGGTTTGGCACTTGGCGATGTGGCGGGGAACGGCATGTCGTACGAGATCGCTGAGCCCGCCATCCCAATCGGTCAAGATCGCAGCCAGCTCGGGGCAGTCGTCACGACCAGATCGGGCGACACACATCGAGGCAAGAATCCGCGCCGTGCGTTGGCGCATCCGTTGGGACATCGCGTGGCACTCCTGCGCCGAAACCCCGAGCGCGTCGGCAAGGTCACTGCCCTCGATGCCTCGTCGGATGCTGTACTCGAGAACGATCTGGTCGCGTTCGTCGAGGAAGCGGACGGCGGCACGTAGGAGGTCGCCGGACTCGGCATCGTCGACCGTTTCACGCTGATCCGGATCGGCGGGAACCATGGGGGCAGGGCCTCGCCGGTTGATGTCCGTCGCGATCTGCCCGCCTCGTTTGTCGGTTCGCCGGTAGATCTCGTTGCGCAGGATCGCCAACAGCCATGGCTGCAACCGATCCGGTCGGCGTAACTGGGTGATCCGCTCCGCAGCGATCACGAACACGTCCTCGAGCACGTCGTCGGCGTCGCCGCGACTGCTCGTCATCGCCGACGCGGTGTCGTAGATCGAGCCCGCGTAACGGTCGTAGATGTCTGCCAGCGCGGCGTCGTCTCCCGCAACGTAGGCAGCCACGAGCTGGGCGTCGGATGAGGTGCTGGTCATTCGGTAGTGCCTCCTCTGGCGATCCACGAGCAGGAGTGGTGCTCTCAGTCGTCGAGCAGTGTGACTTCAATGTCGTACCAGGCTGCCAGCGTTTCGCCTGAATCGAGCACGTGTGGAGCCAACGTGAACGAATCGGGTGGTCCCGACTGCGGCTCGACACACGTTGCCCACGCCCGCTGGTCGAAGACCACCCAATGATCGCAGTCGGAGGTCAACGTGAGCCGGCGTTTGCCGATTCGGGCGATCACGGGGAGTGTGTTGAGGAAGCAATCGTCCCATGGCCCGTCGGGAACGTCGACCAACTCGCCGGTCGGCATGCCGTCGTCGTCACGGATGTACATCCGAGTCGGTGTGAACGTCAGTGCGTCTGGCTTGACGAACCAGGGATGCCACCCGACCATCGCCGGCATCGGGCGGTCGCCCGCCGTGACCGACAACTTCATCCGAACCCGATTGTCGATCACCTCGAATCGTTGATGCGCGCTCCCTCCGAACGGCCAGGCATCGTTGCTCGGCAAGTGGAGCGTCAGTTCCGCCGTAGTTCGGTCGTGGCTGCCGATCTCCCACGCCGATTCGAACCCCACCCCGTGGATTGCGTGCCCTTCGAAGTTGACGATCAACTGATACGTCCGGCGATCGAACTCGAATCGGCCCCGGCGCACCCTGCCCGCCCACGGAACCATCGGATACGAGCCCCATGCCAATGACGACCCTGGCGTTAATGACCCGGACGTATCGGCGGGGTGGCCGATCAGAAGGTCGAACCCGTCGTGGGTGATCTGGGCGACACGCCCGCCATCTGTCGGCGCGATCGTCACCCGGATGTGCTCGTTGCCGATCGCGATCGTGGTGATCCGCGACGTGCTGGCATCGGACGTGTTGATCTCTGGCGTGCTCACGCGACCATTGTTCCTGACTTGATCGAGCGTGTCAGGCTGGGGCGGTGAGAGGTCTGGTGCAACGTGTGGTTCGCGCAAGTGTCGACGTGGTCGACGGCGACGCGGTCGAACGGGTCGGGTCGATCGGGGCAGGGCTGTGCGTGTTGGTCGGGGTGACCCACGACGACACGGCGACCCACGCCGACAAGTTGGCCGAGAAGATCTGGAATCTACGCGTTCTCGACGACGACGAGGGCGTCATGAATCGATCGCTCGCCGATCGAGCCGGCGTCGGTGGCTCGGCCGCCGTGCTCGTGGTCAGCCAGTTCACGTTGTACGGCGACACCGCCAAGGGTCGCCGTCCGAGTTGGATCGCGGCCTCCCGACCGGAGCACGCCGAACCTCTCGTCGATCGGGTCGTCGAACAACTGCGGTGGCGTGGTGCGACGGTTGCGACGGGACGATTTCGCACCGAGATGTGCGTCGAGATCCTCAACGACGGACCGGTCACACTGATGTTGGAGGTGTGAAAGCGGTTCGTCGCGGTTTCCAGGTCCCGAACCAGACGGCAACGGCGAGCAACACAACGACTCCCAGCACCCAGGGCACGTCGCCGACTTCGGTGTACCAGGTCGAGCCGGTTCGCGGCTGGACGTCGGCGATGATCACCTTGCGTTCGCTGACGTTCGTGCGCTGCGACACGCTGCCGCTCGGCGAGATGAAGGCCGAGAATCCGGTCGGTGAGACCTGCACGACCGAACGGCCGGTTTCAACCGCCCGCAACCGGCTGGACGCAACCTGCTGGGTCTGGACGATCGTGCCCGTGTAGCTCGACCCGTTCGTCGGATTGATGAGAATCTGACCGTCGGCTGCATCACGGGCGCGATTCCCGAAGAACACCTCCCACGAGATCATCACGCCGAGCCGGGTGCCATCGGGCAACTCGATCCTGGCAGGACCGTGTCCGGCGATCGCGTCCGACGGGATCTGGTCGAGCGGCGCCCCGAGCGCCTCGAGCAGACTGCGACCGGGGACGTACTCACCGAACGGCACACGGCGGACCTTCTCGTAGCGGCTCGTCACCTCCCCGGCTGGGGTGATCACGACCTGAGCATTCACGAACCGACCCGGGGCGGGAGATGTGGCGTACTCGGAGTCCTCGGTGACACCGACGGCGAACGGCACATCGAGCCTCGCCGCCTCGGCCGCCACCGAGCGAAGTTGGTCGCTCTCCACGAATGGAGTGCCGTTCACGTCGATCCCGTTCTCCGGCCAGACGACGAGATCGAGTTCGTCGTCCGGATCGATCGTCGCTGTGGCCTCCAGCAACGCCCGCGTGACTCGCGAACTCGGCACGTCGAGGGCACTCGTGCCTTGCTCGCCGCCACCCTGCACCGCCGCAATTGTGAGTGGCCTGGACGCAGTGTCATGGCCCCCAGGCGCCACCGCGGCCAGCGCGACGAGCAGCACGATGGCGGCGAGCGCGATGACACCGTGCGGTTGCCCCTTGGCGTTCCTGCGCCGTTTGGCCGCCAGGGCAGGCACCGCCGGGGCCGGTCCGGCGAGCGACATGCCGACCTGGAACACGACCCACGTGATCAGCACCACCCCGCCGATCCGTGCCAGACCGAGCAGGGGGCCCCCGGCCTGCGAAATCCCCATCGTGGCCAGTGGCACCCCACCGAAGGGGATCAGGATCCGGATCGCTTCGGCGAGTGTGTGGGCAGCCGGTCGACCGATCGTGCGCCACGGGCCCGTCGGCGCGACCGTGGCGGCGGCGGCGTGCAAGCCGGCGAACAACGCCACCACGGCGATGTAACCGGGCGCGGTCAAGAACCACATCCAACTCATCCCGACTGCCATCCACGCGCAACCGAACGCAAACCCGTAGCCGGCCCGCTGCCGGCGGGTCGGTGCCGAACCGAGCGCCGTCTCGAACACGATCACGCCGACGAACGCCAGCGGCCACCAGCCCCACGGCGGCAGTGACAGCGCGACCAGCAGCCCCCCGAGCGCCGCTCTCGCGGGGCGCGCAAATGACGCGATTCGAAAGGAATCGGTCACGTGCTCAGGCGCTCCGATCGTCTGGGTCAAGGCGTCTTGAGGTCGGCGAAGACGACGATTCGCTGGGCGGTCGAGCCCGGCGGGTGGCAGGCGAACAACGTCACCGTTGCTGTTTCGGTCGGATTGATGATCCAGACGTCGGTCGGCTGGACGATTTCGACCCGGTTGACCAGGTAGACGTGTTCGCCGTTTGCGTCACTGAAGATGATCTCGTCGCCGGCGACCAACTTGTGGACGTTGCGAAAAACGCGATGCTTGCTGACGCGATGCCCTCCGACGACGACGTTGCCGATCTGGCCGGGCAACGCCGTGCCGGGCCAGTGCCCAGGGCCGTAGTCGAGGGTCGAGAGTCGGATGCCTTCGTACATCGTCATCTCGACCCCGATCGCCGGGATCGCAATCGTCCCCATCTCGATCACGGGTTCTTTGGCGCGTGAATCGGTGGGCGGGGTGATCGGCTGCGTCTGTTGAGCGGCAGGAACGGTCGTGGGGGCAGTCGTGCTCGTCGTTGGGGCGATCGTGCTGGTCGACGTCGTGGGCGCGGTCGTCGTGGTTTTCGGTATCGACGTGGTGGTGGTGGTGGTCGGCGTGGTCGTCGGCGTGGTTGTCGGCGCGGTCGTCGGCGCGCTCGTCGGCGTCGGCGCCACCGACGTTGCTGCTGCTGCTTCGGTTCTGGGTTCGGCCGAACCGCCGCACGACGACAACGTCAGCGCGGTGACGAGCACTCCGGCGGCGATCGCGCCAAGTGCACGAGATGGGGTGCGCCGTCCGCCGGCTCGTTTCGAAAACATCGCATTCATCATGACAGCAAACCATCGGCGTTTTCGATCGCTTGCTTGATTCCTCGAGCGGCGCGTTGGCCGTCGGCGATGCAGGCGGGAATCCCGATGCCGCGGTAGCTGGCGCCGGCCAGGGCGACCGTTGGTGGCAACGCTGCTTCGAGCGCATCGACTCGTCGGTGATGATGCGGCCGATACTGCGGAAACGCATCAGGCCAGCGTGTAATCGAGATCTCCGTCGGTTGCACATCGAATTCCAGGTGCCGGCTGACCTCCGACAGGGTCGCCGCAGTGATCTCGCCGTCATCCAGATGGTTGACGGGTAGTCCGTCGCGACCGAGTGAGACGCGTAGGATCTGGGTGCCGTCGTCCGTTTGCCAGTGGGCCCATTTCTGCGAACCGAACGATGCCGCCGTTACATACAGCTGGTCGGGTTTCGGTACGAGATACCCGCTCTTGTTGCGCAGCCGGTCGGGCCACGTCGCGGCCGGGATTCCAAGTCGGACCATCACGATGTCGGCATGCTCGAAACCGTCCAGAATGCGTGCCGCCGGCGGCGCCACGTGTGTCAGCAACGGTGCCGTCACCAGGCCGGGCGTCGCCAGGATCACGGCATCGAATTCCTCTCCGCCGATGCTCCACCCGGACGGAACCGGTTCGATCGAGATCACCGGACGGCTCGTCCTGATCGTGCCACCTCGGTCGGTGATGTATCGACCGGCGGCCCTGACGAGGCTGGCCATCCCGGCTCGCGGTGCCCCGAAGATCGGCGCGCCGGCGGGGGCGGCCCGAATCGGACGTCGGGCCGCCCGGGCGCCGAGCAGCAGACTTCGATGGGTGGTGGCAAGTGCGGCGAGCTGCGGCACGGCGGCGAGACTCGATCGATCGGTGTCGGTGGCGTAGATGCTCCCGACGAGTGCGTCGACGAGGCGCTCATGGACTTGGTCACCGAATCGGGCGCGAACCAACCTGCCGATCGAGTCGTCGGGGTCGGTGGGCGGGAGGAACGGTTCGAGCGCCGCCCGAAGTTTGCCCGTCCAGCTCAAGAGGCCCGTTGTGATGAACGGCCGGATCGAGGCAGGAATCCCCAGCAGCACACCGTTCGGGATGGTGTGCAAACCGTTGTGCCAAACCGCCGCAGTGGCCGACGTGGGAGCCGTCAGATCGGTGACCCAGAGCCGGTCGGCGAACTCGACGGCATGCGGGATGCGAGTCAGAAAGGCGTCGGCGCCCTCGTCGATGTGGTCGAGCCCTGCGAAGCGGGACGACGCGATCTTGCCCCCCAGCCGGTCGCTCGCCTCCCATACCTCGACGGTCAGCGAGGGGTCGTCAACCAGGTCGACTGCCGCCGACAGCCCAGCGATGCCACCACCGACAACGAGTACCCGCCCGGCCATCGTCTATCCGGCCGCGGCGTGGACTCGTGCCGCAAGTGCGGCGATCACCGACAACGTGTCGTTGACGCAGGTGGTGCGATCGAATTCGAGACCGCGGTCGGCGGCGCGCTGTTTGGCTTCGATGTCGAGGTCGTACAGCACTTCGAGATGATCGGCGACGAACCCGCAGGCACACACCACCACGCCTTCGACGGACGGGTCGTCAGCGAGTTGATCGATCACCGTCAAGATGTCGGGGCCGAGCCACGGTTCGGGTGTTCGACCCGCACTTTGCCAGGCAATCGACCAATCGGAGCCCTCGACGAGATCGAGCCGATCGGCGATCACCGTTGCGGTCGAGCGCAATTGGTCGGGGTAGGGATCACCCGCGGCGATGATCCGCTCCGGCAGTGAGTGAGCGGTGAAGAGCACACGTGATGCGGCGGGCATCGCGACGAGACGCCCGGCCAGATCGGCGCTGAGGAAGTCGATCAGTGCCGGCTCGGTCGCCCACGAATCGATCCCGACGATCTCGACCGCGTGTGGAGCCGCTGCGACGCGTGCGCGTTCGAGATATTGGCCGACCGAGAACGCCGAGTAGTGCGGGGCGAGCACGAGCCCCACGATCCGCTCGACGCCGCTCGCCACCAGTTGGTCGACGGCCGATTCGATCGATGGGCTGGCGTGCTTGAGGCCGATCGCCACGATGTATCGGTTGGCCGCGATCGCGTCGAGTTGGCGTTGGAGTTGGTCGCGTTGGGCCTCGGTCAGGCGGGCCAGCGGCGAGAGTCCGCCGATTGATTCGTATCGACGAGTCAGATCGGCAAGTTGCTCGTCGGTCGGAGGACGACCACGCCGGATGTCGGTGTAGTAGGGCAGGATCTCCTCCGCCGAGCGGGGGGTCCCGTATGCCATCAGGACAACGCCGATCCGGGTCGTGCCCGTTGTGGGGGTCGTGCCGGTCGGTGTGTCCGTCATCGCCGGGTTGCCTCGTGGACGAGCGCGACGATCTCCGCCAGGACGCCTGGATCGGTGTTGGGCTGGACCCCGTGGCCGAGATTGAAGATGTGACCTGGGTGCCCGGCATTGTCGGCCAACACGACGCGTGCGCCCTCGAGTGCGACATCAGCACCCGCCACGACCAGCGCCGGGTCGAGATTTCCCTGCACGACGGTGTCGGCGCCGAGTCTGAGGCGGGCGCCGGCGATCGTCGTGCGCCAATCGAGCCCGATGATCCCTGTGCCGGCCGACTGCATCAGCTCCAACAGATGGTCGCACCCGATCCCGAAATGGATCCCGGGTGCGGCGGGATGACGGTCCGCCAACACGGCGAAGACATGCTGCGAGTGCGGCAGGACGTAGCGCGTGTAGTCGGCCGCCGAGAGCGAACCGGCCCACGAGTCGAACAGTTGGAACGCACGTGCACCATGGCGCAACTGGATGTCGATGAACGTGATCGACATCTCGGCGAGTCGGCTCATCACCTGGTGCCACAGCGCCTCGTCGGTGTGCATCAGTGCTTTGGTGTGCTCGTACGTGCGGCTCGGGGCGCCTTCGATCAGGTAGCTGGCGACGGTGAAGGGCGCTCCGGCGAAGGCCAGCACCGGCACGTCGCTTGGGAGTTGCTCGGTCAACAGTTCGACCGTCGCGGCGACATAGGCGACGTCGTCGGGCTCCAGGGCTCGCAGTCGGTCGAGGTCTGCTGCCGACCGCAGCGGCAGTGCCGCCACCGGGCCGGTACCGGGCTTGACATCGATCCCGAAGCCGACGGCGTGAGCGGGAACGACGATGTCGCTGTAGAGCACCGCAGCGTCGACGCCGTAGCGGCGAACCGGTTGGAGACTGATTTCGGCGGCAAGTTCGGGCTGCTTGATCGATTCGAGGATCGAACCCTCACCTCGAATCGCCCGATACTCGGGAAGGCTGCGCCCTGCCTGGCGCATGAACCAAACAGGTGTGTGGTGAGCCGGGCGACCACGTGCAGCAGCCAGAAATGGAGCGTCTCGGGAGATCGGGTCGCCAGAAATCATGAGGGGGACGACGCTACCCCCGCCGATACGCTGTATCGACCCAAATCCGGCGGGATGGCTCGCCGGGAAGGCACCCCCAAACTTCGATGACGCAACACCACCCCGACCTCTCAAACGAGCAGGCCTACATCGATCATGCATACGACTGCCTCGAGCACAGCAAGAAGGTGGCGTGGAAGCTGCGTGACCTGACGGAGCCTGACCTCGGCGGCACGTTTCAGGCGCGCTTCGAGCGCAATGCGTTCGACGAGGCCCTGGTCAAACGGCTGACCGATCTCGATCTCGGCAATGCAGCACTGGTGTTCGGTCGGATCGATCGGTATGCCGTCGATGACGAGGGCGTCACGATCACCGACTCGTCCGAACTCGAGAGTTATCACATCGGTCGACTGGCCGTTGCCACCGATGACGCAGAACCGGTCGTCGTCGACTGGCGGGCACCGGTCTCGGAACCGTTCTATCGAGCCACGGGACGCCAGCCGATGGGGCTCGCCAGGCGGCGCCACTTCGCGGTCGAGGGGAAGACGCTGCTCGGTATCGAGGACGAGCTCTTCGGCGAGGGCCACCTTGGTGTCGGCCACGACGACGGCCTCGCTGATCCGTCCACCGGCCCGGCCAATCAACTTCGTGGTTACAGCACCCTGATCGCCTCGCTCGAGCGAGGTCGCACCGGAGCGCTCGGCGACATCGTCGCCACGATCCAGGCCGAGCAGGACGAGATCATCCGCTCACCGCAGGCCGGCGTGCTGGTCGTCCAGGGTGGTCCGGGCACGGGCAAGACCGTCGTCGCGCTGCACCGCGCCGCCTATCTGCTGTACACGCACCGGTTCCCGCTCGAGGAGCAGGGACTCCTCGTGATCGGTCCGAACCGCGTCTTCCTGAAGTACATCGAACAGGTCCTGCCGTCGCTCGGCGAGGCCGGGATCGAGCAGGTCGTGCTGTCCGACCTGATCCCCGATGTGACATTCGCCGTGCGAGGCGAAGACGGTGACTCCGCCCTTGCGGCACGCGTCAAGGGTGACGCCCGGATGTCGGATGTGATCGACAAGGCGGTGACCGACCGCGAACGGCCGCTGCGAGAAGACGTGGTCGTGCCGTTCCGTTCGGGCTACCTGCGGTTGCGGGCTGACGACACGATCCGGATCGTGAAACAGGCCCGGCGACGATTCCGTCGGCACAACGCGGCGCGGCGATGGGTCGAGAACGAGGTGTGGTCGGTGATGGCCGCCGGCTGGCGGGCCGGTGAGCTGTCTGCCCTCGAGGTACGCAACGACGTCAAGCCGCTCCCCGAGATGAGGGTCGCGCTCGAACGGATGTGGCCGCTGCTGTCGCCGGCCGATCTGTTGCACGACCTGTTCGGCTCGATGGGCCTGCTGCGGCTGGCTGCCGGCGACACATTCGAGGACTTCGAGTACAAGTCGCTGTACCGCCCGAGGTGCGAGTCGACCGACGAGGTCCGCTGGTCCCCAGCGGACGCGGCGCTGCTCGACGACGCCCGCGAGGTGCTCGGCCCGAAGCCGGGCAAGGGTGGCAAGATCGACGATCTCGACGAGATCCGGACCTACGGCCACATCGTGATCGACGAGGTCCAGGACCTCACCCCGATGCAGTTGAAGATGGCCGCCCGTCGCTCGTTGAACGGAGCGATGACGGTCGTTGGTGACATCGCTCAGGCGACCGGCCCGATGGCGCCGAAGGAGTGGGCCGACGTGCTCGCCCATCTGCCGGATCGCAAGCCGGCGCGGGTGATCGGATTGTCGGTCGGTTACCGGATCCCGGCCCAGATCATGGAGCTCGCCAACAAGGTGATGGCAGTGGCCACACCTGGGCTGCGCGCTCCGCAATCAGTGCGGGTCGGAGACGTCGGCCCCCGCATCGTGCACGTCGACGACCTGCTGGCCGGCGTCGTCGAGGAAGCCAGGGCGTTGGCGACCGAACTGCCGAACGGGAGCGTCGCCGTCGTCGCCCCTGACGAGTTGTGCGACGCCATCTCCGACGCCTTGACCGCCGTCGGGATGGCTCACGGACGAGCCGCCACGACCGGCCTCGACCAATCGCTCACGGTTGTTCCGGTGAGCGTGATCAAGGGTCTCGAACTCGATGCGGTGGTCGTCGTCGAGCCGGCCGACATCGTTGCCGGCAGCGATCACGGACTGCGCAGCCTCTACGTCGCGCTGACACGCTCCACGCAACGTCTGACGGTCGTCCATCGCGGCGATCTCCCGCCGCCGCTGCGCTGACGCCGGCTGCCCGATCGCCTGGTCAGCGGGCGATGTACTCGGCGAGCACGGCGACCCAGATCTTGTATGCCTTGCTGGCGTCGGCGGGGCGCAGTCGCTCGACGCCGCTGTGGGCGAGCTCGATCGATTGCTGGAACCCGATCACATCGTCGGGGTCGAGGTCACGTATCTGCGCGTCGGCAACGGCCCACAGTTCGTCGATCCTCGCCAAGGCTGCGGCCTGGCCGTGCTGATCGATGATCTTCTCGTCGAGGTCCGACATCTGGAGCTCGATCTCGGCGAGCACGTCGCCGAGCGGGGCGTCTGCGGCGATCGGTGCGAGCGTGGTCGTGGTCGTCGGGCCGGTCTCGGGCACCGTGACGCTCGTATCCACATACGTGGTCCCGCACGACGCCAACGTGCTGACGATCGCCAGCGAGGCGATCGTCAGAGTGGTTCGCATCACGACGTGACCAGGATCCGGTCGCTCGCGAACGGACCGACGCCGACGTGACGTCCATCGATCTCGATCGTCAGCGTGCCGTCGGGGGAGGCCGCCGTGACGACCCCGGAGCAGCCGGGGCGAAGTGAGCTCTCCTCGAGGAATTCGAGCAGGCCGGGCGTGAACTCCAGTTCCTCGGGAATCCTGCTGACCACGAACACCGAACCGACCGCCTGCTGCGACAGTGGATAGGCGCCCGAGGCCACGTAGTCGGACCCGGGGATCGGATTGCCGTGCGGGCAGGTCGTCGGTGAGCCGAGCAACGTGTCGATCGCCTGCTCGACGTTGGGGCTGATGATGTGTTCCCACTTGCCGGCCTCGTGATGCGCCTCGGCCCAGGAGAGCTGCAAGATGTCGGTCAGGAACCGCTCGGCGAGGCGGTGGCGCCGGACCACCCGTTCCGCCAACCCGGTTCCCGCTTTCGTCAACGCAATCGCACCGTCGTTGGTGAGCAAGCCCTCGGCCTCCAGCTTGCGGATCATCTCGCTCACGGCGGGGCGGCTGACGTTGAGTCGTTCGGCGATCCGGGCCTGGATGATGTCGACGTCGTCCTCGGCCAGTTCGAAGATGCACTCGCAGTACTCCTCGAAGGCAGGATGGTGCTCTCCGGCGACAGGCATACCTCAACTCTACGGGCTGACGAAGCGAGGTGATCGGCGGGGCGGCCGATCGTCAGGCCCTGCGTAGCTTGCGGAGCCAGCTTTCGGCGTACCGAAGTCGGCGTTCGAGTTGTTCGACCGTGGCGGTCGAGACCTTGCTGACGCCCGCCAGCCGATTCATCTCGCCTTGGACACGCGGGTGGTTCCAGCCGGTCAGGTCGGCGAGTCGCTTGGCGACGTCGGCGTTGCGGGTCCGGAGATCGTCTTTCTTCTCGGCCACGCTGAGTGCGCTCCAGACGATCAAACCCGCCTCGGTCGGCACTTCCGGGAGGTCGATCGCCAGTGTCGGGTCGTCGGCGAAGATCGGCTCGGGGATCTCCGGCTCGTCATCGAATTGCTGCACACCGAGTTCTGTGACGGTGTGGATCTTGATCCCGGTCGCCATCGACGAGACGACGGTGAACAGCGAGAGCTGTTCGAACGTGAGGTCCTCGGTGTTGACCTGATCATCGAGCTCTGCCGAGAATTCGTTGTCGTCCTGTTGCTCCGGCGGTCGCAAGACATGACGGCGGGCCTCGGCGATCTGGAACGCGTGTGCTCGCAACCGGGTGTCGTCCGGAACGTAGACGTAGGCCTTCTGGCTCGGCCGCCCGGTTTGCCAGCGAACGAAGCGTCCCACCGCTTGCCGGAAGAACAGCTCGGTCGTGGTGGTCGTGGCGTACACGCCGACCCGGAGTCGCGGGATGTCGACACCTTCGGACACCATCCGTACGGCGACCAGCCAGGCGCGGTCGTTGTTGGTGAATTCGGCGATCTTCTTCGATGCTCCGGGGTCATCGCTGACGACCACATCGGCGGTCGTCCGAAATCGGTCGCGCAGCAGCCGGGCGATGCCATGGGCGTGGTCCTGATCGATGGCGATCACGAGACCGCCGGCCTCGGGATGATCCGCACGAATCCCGCGCAGTCGGTCGTGGGCCTGACCGAGAACGGTGGCGAGCCAGTCGCCGTCGAGGCTCAGTGCAGTTCGCAGCCTGGCCGACATCTGGTCGCTCGCCAGTTCATCGGCGAAACTTGCCCGCAGCACGTCGCCTGACGGCGTGCTCCATTCCATCTGCCCATCCACCCTCGGGAAGTAGACCGGCCGCACGACGCCACCGTCTCGAAGGGCATCTGCGTAGCCGTAGATGTAGTCGGCGTGGGCCATGTCGCCTTCGGCGGTGACGTCGTAGCGAACGAACGGGATCTTGGCGCTGTCGCTTCGAAATGGCGTGCCGGACAACGACAGCCGCTTGGCGGCGTGTCCGAACGCCAGCCGGATTCCGTCACCCCACGCCTTGTCGTGGCCGGCGTGGTGGACCTCGTCGAGGATCACCATGCCGTCGGCGGTCAGGCCGCTCAGTTTCTCGGCGGCGGCACCCATCGCGATCTGCTGGTACGTGGTCACGATTCCGTGGACGTCGCGAGCGAGCCCAGCTCCCGGTACCCAGTCAGGGTCGAGTTGGAGACCCATTCGGTGGGCGGCCAGCGACCACTGGATCTTGAGATGGCTGGTCGGTGCGACGACAACGAGCCTGCGTGAGTCCTGAGCCAGCGTTGCTCGTGCGCAAGCCAGCGCGAACGTCGTCTTCCCGGCGCCCGGGGTGGCCACCGCCAGGAAGTCCGGGCTGCTCGAGGCGTGGTAGCGGTCGAATGCGGCGCGCTGCCAGGGACGGAGGGTGACAGTGCTCATGACGGGTCTCCGAGTCTGGCTGGAAGCGGCCCGCCGACCAACCTGTCGGGGAGATCCCGTCGGGGGATTTGCGTTCATCGGCTCGGCTCGGCGTGCGCCAGTCGAAGCCACGGGGCCGGGAACGCGGTGATGCGCCCCTCAGGCTGGGAGGGTTTGCATCGTCTGGTTGCTGTGTTTGTCGGGTTTGCGTTGGCGATGCGGTGCTGCCCGGTTGCCGTGTTTGATCTGGATCGGGCACTCGGCGAAGAGTTCGCCGTCGGGTTGCCGGATCGTGAGGTTTCTGTCGGGCGCGAGTTGAACGGTCCAGCCGCCTTCGTGGAT
>JAYVFI010000034.1:0-16049 GCA_043773365.1 Ilumatobacteraceae bacterium | reverse complement strand
GCGCAGGCTTCGGCCACCGTTCGGCCGTCGCCGGGCGCAGGAGTGAAGTAACGCAGGAACTCCTCGGTCGCCGTGTCGAGCAGGTGTCCGCCCTCGGTGCGCAGCCGATCGCGTTCTGCCGGATGGTCGGCGAGCCAGTCGAGCGCGTTTGCGGTGAGCGACGTTGTGGTGTCGAAGCCGCCGCCGATCAGCAGGAAGAGGTTGCCGGCGAGCTCGGCGTCGCTCGGCGTCCGGCCGCCGATCGGTGTCGTGACGAGCGCGTCGACGAGTCCGGGGCGGGGGTGATCGCGCACGTCGACGACCGCTGACATCAGTCTGATGAACATGTCCATCGCCATCGTGCGGACCCGCTCGATGTCGGGCGAGTGAGGCGGCGTGTAGACGGATGCGTGGGCCGGTTCGCAGTAGTGGACCCAGTCGGTGAGGGGCAGACCCATCATCGCCATCGTGAACACGGCGGGGACGATGTTGGCGAGATCGTCGACGACGTCGATCGTGCCAGTTTCGATGCGCTCGTCGAGGCATGCACGCGTGAGGTCCTCGACCATTGGTCGCCAGCGCTCGACTGCAGCGGGGGAGAGGTAGGCGTTCAGGGCTTGGCGGTAGTCCTTCTGGTCTGGCGGGTCCATCTCCAAGAAGCCGGCCTGGAACTCCGCCTGCCGAGGGACTCCGATGCCCCGATAGCCCTTGCGGACCCCGAGCACGTCGTGATCGCTCGACAGGGCACCGGCCCGCCGGGCGATCTCGAACACCTCGTCGTAGCCACTCACATACCAGTGACCGTCGTACGTGTCGTTGAACGCCACCGGGCATCGGCTGTGGAGGTCCTCGGTGATGCCAACGAAGTCGTCGCGGTGGCTCGGGCTGTGACGATCGAAGTCGACGTGCGGTCGCTCGGCCATGATCAGTCCCCCACGATGATCGCTTGCTCGGGGCAGGTTCCAACCGCTTCTCGGGCGAGGGCATGCAGCTCGGCGGGTACGGTTTCCATGATCGCGGTCGAGTGACCGTCGATCGGGCTGAGTTCGAACAGTTGCGGAGCGGTCATCGCGCATAGGGTGTGGCCCTGGCACTTCTCGGCATCGACGGACAACTTCATGACATCCCCTTCGGTTCTGGCGGGCGACGCCCGCTTGGGCGTGCACAATATGTCAGGTCGGCGAGCGGGCGATATGTCGGTCGCCGCGAGCTCACGCCGGTCAGGCCGGAGCGCTCAGTACGCCGACGGGATGAGCGCAGCGACATCTTCGCCGGTCATCATCTTGATCGGGAGGCCGGTGTCCCAGTAGTCGTGCCAGCGGGTGATCTTGCCGTCATGGACCACGAACGTGCCCGGCTTGGGACAGCAGCGTCGAGGGCGGCGGTGACGAACGAGAGGCGAAGGTGAGGGTGTCGAGAACGCCCCAGGCTGAAACATCTTCGACATTTGTCTTGACCTGGAGGTGTTCCGTCGTATCGTGTCTGGGAGCGCTCCCAGGAGCGCTCCCAGGATCACCATCCTGGGAATGGGGAGAGGTGCATCGCAGTGAATACCGCAGTCCCAACCGGACCAGAGTCGGCCGATCTGATCGACGATCGGCTGCCGCACTTCAGTACAACGCGATTCCGATCAGCTGGCCGTCCGCGCCTCGTGTGGCGCAGTGGCGCGAAGACGAGCAGCCCAACACCAACCAACGCGATGAGTGAACACGAAACGACCAACCGTCAATCTCAAAGGGAGAACAAAACATGATGTCCACGAAGAAGAAACTGATACTGCCGCTACTAGTGGTCTCGGCGCTACTGGCTGCTGCCTGCGGGAGCGATGATGACGCGGGCTCCTCGGTCGGTGCTTCCGACGCTTCCGGTGCCACCGACGCTTCCGGTGCCACCGACGTTTCCAGTGCTTCCGACGCGCCCGCCGGCGGGCTGGAAGGGACCTTGCGAGTGCTGGTTCACCAGAACCCACCGATGGTGACGTTCATGGAGAACTTCAACAAGGAATTCGAGGCCGCCAACCCGGGGACCAAGATCGACATGACGGTCGTGAAGGCCGACGACCTCGCCGTCGCCAACCAGACCCGTCTGACGGCGAATGACATCGACGTCACCACGATCACCGTGACCGGTTTCGCCAACCCAGTGCAGCCGTACATGACCGATGTCGACGCCCCGTATTGGCAGCAGCTGATCGACGCCGGTTTGTTGATGGACCTCAGCGACCAGCCGTTCGTGCAGAACTACGACGCGGCTGCGATCGCGGAGGGCGGCTCGTACAACGGACATCAAGGGCAAACGCGCCGGTATGCCCGTCTATCAGTTGTTGGGCGGCAAGAGTCGCGAAGCGGCCGCCGTCTACGTGCATGCCGACGGTGGCGACCGGTTCGAGGTAGCGGACAACGCACAACGTCTGGTCGAGCAGGGCTTCCGCCATGTGCGCGTCCAGATGGGCGGCTATGGCGGGCTCGGTGCTGCCATGCATCAGCCCGAGCACGCACCTGATGGCAACTACTTCGACCCCCGCGCATACAGCCGGGCGATGCTCGAGATGATCGCCCACGTGCGTGGCACCCTCGCCGACGACATCGAGCTCCTGCATGACATACACGAACGTCTGCATCCGATCGATGCGGTGCAGTTCGCCAAGGACGTCGAGCAGTTCCGGCTGTTCTTCCTCGAAGACTCCGTCGCGCCGGAGGACATCGGCTGGTTCAGGCACCTTCGCCAGCAATGTTCAACGCCGCTGGCGATGGGTGAGCTGTTCAACAGCCCGCACGAATGGCGCTCGCTGATCACCGAGCAGCTGATCGATTTCGTACGGATGCACGTGAGCCAGATCGGTGGGATCACCCCGGCTCGCAATGTGGCGGTGTTCGCCCACACGTTCGGCATTCGCACCGCCTGGCACGGGCCGGGCGACACGTCGCCGGTCGGGCACGCTGCCAATCTGCACCTCGATCTCTGGGCACCGAACTTCGGAATACAAGAGTGGTACCAGCCATCCGAACTCGACTACGAGATGTTCCCGGGTCTCCCCGAGGTCCGGGCCGGGTATCTCTACCCCAACGAACAACCGGGGCTCGGCATCGAGATCGACGAGGATCTGGCTGCCCAGTACCCCTGCCAGGAGATCGTCGAGCAGTGGACCCAGACCCGTTTGCCGGACGGCAGTCCGGCACGACCCTGAACGGACGTGCCGCATGAGTGCACCGATCGACAAAGACACATTCGTATCGGTGACACCGCGCCACGCCGAACTGAACGGACAGGTGGCCGTGGTGACCGGTGCCGCCAAGGGCATCGGCCAAGGGATCGCGGTTCGTCTGGCGAGCGAAGGCATGCTGGTCGTGGCGGCCGACACCGATGCCGACGCTCTGGCCAGAACCGGTGAATTGCTTCGCGGCATGAAAGCAACGGTGCTGGAATTCCTTGGTGACCTCAGCCGCGACGACGAGATTACCCGCATGTTCGATGACACCGTCGAGACGTTCGGCACCGTGGATCTGCTGGTCAACAACGCCGCCGACCTCGAGTGCAGGCCCGTGCTCGACGAGCATCGAGTGTTGCTCGACCTGCAACTCGCGACGAATATTCGGAGCCCCTATCTCGCGTCGCAGAGGGCCGCTGAAATCATGCGTAACAGCGGTGGCGGTGGCAATATCGTCAACATCTCGTCGGTCGGCGCGCTGCGTGCTCACCACCCAGGTCTTCCCTACGACGTCACCAAGGGCGCGATCAACGCCATGACGCGTGCGATGGCGATCGATCTGGGCAAGTACGGGATCCGTGTCAACGCCATCGGACCCGGTGTCACCCACACGTACCGAACCGTCGCCCACACCGGATCGCCCGAGTATCGGGCCACCGAAGCCGGGATCCCGCTGGGTCGATTCGGCACGGTCTCCGACATCGGCGCGATGGTCGCCTTCTTGGCCTCGACCGATGCCAGCTACATCACCGGCCAGGTGGTGTATGTGGATGGTGGCATCACGGCCCAGTTGAGCCCACCTGGCCCATACGCCCTCGAGAAGATCTAACGAGACATGAGTAGACGGAGCCCCCTCTCACCACGACCCGGGAACGAGTGGATCACGATGAGACCGAGCCACACGAAGCGCGGCTGGCGAGTGCTGGCGGTAGCCGTCTCCTGCTTGCTGTTGGTCGCTGCATGCGGGTCCGGTGATGACGACCCCGCCAACGTTGCGGCGACCGAGCCGCCAACGGCCACGACCGCGCCCAATGAGGTGACCGTGCCACCGACCACCGCGCCAGCGCCGACCACGACGATCGCCACACCGCAACCGATCCCGATCGAGCCCCCCGAGGGCTTCCAGCTCGTCTGGAGCGACGAGTTCGACGGTGATGCGGTCGACCGATCGAACTGGACCTACGACATCGGCGGCTGGGGATGGGGCAACGGTGAGGCGCAGTACTACACCGAGCGCCCCGAGAACGCCCGCACCCAGAACGGGTTGTTGGTGATCGAACTCCGCCGAGAGAAGTTCGAGGACTCGTACTACACGTCCGCTCGGCTGAAGAGCCAGGGCTTGCGTGAATTCCAATACGGCCGGATCGAGGCGCGCCTCAAGGTGCCGAAGGGCTCCGGCACCTGGCCGGCGTTCTGGATGCTCGGCGCGAACTTCGAGCAGGACGCGGTCGATGAGGCGAATCGGTGGCCCAACATCGGCGAGATCGACGTCATGGAGTACGTCGGCCGCGAGCCGGATCTCGTACTCGGTACCCTGCACGGTCCGGGCTATGCGGGCGCTGGCAGCAAGTCGCAGTGGAATCGTCAGGAGTTCGAGATCGGCGACGAGTTCCACACATTCGCGGTCGACTGGGATGCCGAGGGGATCCGCTGGTTCTTCGACGGTGAGATGTATTACGAGCTCGGCCCCGAGAACTTGAGCAACCGCAAGTGGGTGTTCGACCACCCGTTCTTCATCGTTCTGAACCTGGCTCTCGGTGGCACCCTGGGTGGGAACATCGCCCTGGACCTCGAGTTCCCGATCCAGTACTACGTCGACTACGTGCGCGTCTACCAGCCGGTTGCCGAGTAAGGAGCTGTCCCCGTGGTCGACCACAACACTCCCGATCTGGATATCCGAATGAGTCATCCAGAGATGCTGCTACCAGGCTCGGAATCCGAGCGAACCTTCTTCGAGGACTTCAGTTCGGGCGAGCTGAACCGATCGACATGGAATGTCCGGATCACCGGCGACGTCGTCAACGAAGAACAGCAGGCCTACATCGATTCGCCCGAGACGATCTACGTCGCGTCCGGTCTCGAGGCCGAGGGCGCCCGCGGCAACGTCTTGGTGCTTCACCCGCGCTTCCGTCCGGGTCATGCGACCCCGGACGGCGACTGCTTCGATTTCGTGTCCGGTCGAATCGACACCCGAGACAAATTCCACTTCCGGTACGGGTCGGCGTCGGCCCGCATCAAGCTTCCCGAAGGTCGCGGGTTGTGGCCGGCGTTCTGGCTGATGGGAGGCGGCAGCTGGCCCGACACGGGCGAGATCGACGTGATGGAGTACGTCGGTGAACCGGATTGGGTCAGTTCCGCCGTGCACGGCCCGGGCTATTCGGGCGAGCAAGGGCTCGTCAACAATCTGTACTTTGTCGACGGCGTCGATGCCACTGGTTGGCACGTCTACACCGTCGACTGGGCGTCTGACCGGCTTGTCTTCAAGGTCGACGGGGCGATCATCTATCGGGTAACCCGCCCCATGGTCGACTTCTTCGGTCGATGGACGTTCGACAACGAGAAGTTCCTGATCCTGAACTTCGCCCTGGGTGGGGTGTACCCCTTCAAGTCGAACGGGATCCAGTGGCCCTATTATGGGATATCGGAAGAAGCCATGAACGCAATCAAGACGGATCGGGCGAAAGTGCTCGTCGATTGGATCCGGGTTGACCATTTCGACTCGAAGCGGGAATTGACGTGAACTATCAGAATCTGACGCTCGAGCAGATCGGCAAGCGTGCGGGCGTGTCGCGCTCGACCGTGTCTCGTGTGCTGAACGATCATCCCGATGTTCGGCCCGAAGTTCGCGCACGCGTCGAGGCGGTGATCGAGGAGACCGGATACCTGCCCAACCAGGCGGCGCGCGCGCTGGTGTCGAGTCGCAGTGGGCTGATCGGTCTCGTGATGCTGACCGAGGTCGACGAGCTGTTCGGCGATCCGTACTACTCGGCGTTGGTCAATGGCATCCGGCAGGGTTGTGTCGAACAGGGCCTGATCTTCTCGATCTTCCCCGTCCAAGGCCCCGAGGGGAGGGCCGACATCCTGACGACCCAGATCGCCCAAGGTTTCGTCGACGGCGTGATCGTCACGGCGGGTCCGCGCAGCGACGGTCTCATCTCGGCGCTCCGCGACCGTGGGACGCGGTTGGTCGTCGTGGGTCATCCGGTCGACGATGTCGGCCTCCTGCGTGTCGACGTGGAGAATCGAGCCGGGAGCGCAGCCGCCACGGTGCACCTCTGCGACCACGGTCGCGGTCGTATCGGTTTCGTTGGTCCGGTCTCCGAGTACCTGTTCGGCGTCGAACGGCTCGAAGGCTACCGCGATGGGCTCGCCGCCGCCGGCCGCGAGATCGAGGATCGTTTGATCCGCCTCGATCAACCCACGTCGGACGGCGGTTATCGGGCCACCTTGGCGTTGTTGTCCGAGCATCCCGACGCGATCTACGTCGCAACCGACCCGATGGCAGCTGGGGCGTTCCGTGCCCTGTCCGAACACGGCCTTCGGATTCCCGACGACGTCGCGATCGTCGGCTTCGACGGTCTCGCGCGTGGGCCACAGCTCGAGCCGTCGCTGACCACGGTGCTGCAGCCGGTGGTCGAGGTCGGCCGGACGGCGGTCGCTATGTTGGCCGACAGCACGCTTGACGCCGGAACGGTCATCCTGCCGACGATGCTTCGAATCGGAGCGTCCTGCGGCGCCAGCGAGCCGTTGCATCACACCAGCTGAGACGGGTCGCATCAGACCCGCTCGAAACATCACGACATTCTTCTTGACGGGGCCCAGTCGTGGTAATAGAGTAACTGGGAGCGCTCCCAGGAGCGCTCCCAGTAAGTCTGGTGAAGGGGGGAGCGGTGATCGCAGACACGAAGCCAAAGCGACGAACCCAAGCGGGTCCCGCGCCCGTCTTTACACGAACAGGGGGTGAGTGATGGCGAACGTCGTCCTCGACCAGGTGAACAAGACCTATGACAACGGGTTCCAGGCAATCCACGATCTCGATCTCGAGATCAACGACGGTGAGTTCTTGGTGCTCGTCGGACCCTCGGGGTGTGGAAAGTCAACTGCGCTCCGGATGGTGGCCGGCCTCGAGACGATCACCGCCGGCGAGTTGCGGATTGGCGACCGTGTCGTCAATGACGTCGAGCCCAAGGACCGTGACATCGCCATGGTGTTCCAGAACTACGCGCTCTACCCGCACATGACCGTGGCCGAGAACATTGGATTCGCTCTGAAGCTGGCGAAGGTTCCGAAAGTTGAGATTCAAGAACGCGTGGCCAAGGCGGCAGAGATCCTCGAGCTCACCCCCAACCTCGACCGCAAGCCGGGACAGCTGTCAGGTGGCCAGCGTCAACGGGTGGCGATGGGACGTGCCATCGTGCGCCAGCCCTCGGCGTTCTTGATGGACGAGCCGTTGTCGAACCTCGACGCCAAGCTCCGTGTCCAGATGCGCGCCGAGATCGCCGGCATCCAGCGCAGTCTCGGTGTGACCACGATCTACGTGACCCACGATCAGGTCGAGGCGATGACGATGGGCGACCGGGTCGCGGTCCTCAAGGACGGTCACCTCCAGCAGGTCGAAACGCCACAGAACCTGTACGACCACCCAGCCAACGTATTCGTCGCGGCATTCATCGGCTCGCCGTCGATGAACCTCTACGAGGCGACAATCGAGGGACACACGTTGCGACTCGGCTCCCAGACGCTCGCCCTCGAACCCGGTTTGTTCGACCGGTATCCGACCCTCAACAGGTACGACGGTCAGAACTTGATCGTCGGTATCCGACCCGAGGACTTCGAGGACGCGACTCTGGCTGAGTCCTGCGAGGCCGATCGTCGGCTCACGGCTCCAGTCACCCTGCTCGAGTCGCTCGGCTCCGAGATCATGGTCCATTTCTCGATCGATGCTCCGAACGTCGACTCCGGTGACCCGGACGCCTCTGACACCAAGCCCGTCGAGGGCCAGGCGAACGCCGTCGGCCGGTTCAACCCGCGGTCCCGAGTGCGTATGGGCGAGGTCATCGAGATCGCCGTGACCACCGAGAACCTCCACTTCTTCGATCCCCAGACCCGACTCGCCCTGACGGAAGGCTCATGATGAAACCCGAATCCACACACCAAATGATCGCGACGAAGAAGCGGCGTACGGCACTGTTGGCGACGGCAGCGTTGGCGATTTCGGCCGTCTCGTTCCAACCCTCGGTCTCGCACGCCTTGGCCGCTACGGTCGTCGACGACTTCGAGTACACCTCCGGACTGCCTGCTGGCACGGACGCCAGCGGCGTTCCGAATCCGATCCCGATCGGCTACTACACCTTCAATGGCGCCGGGAGCACGATCGCGCTCGGGAACCCGGGCACACCGCCAGCACCAGTTCTGAGCGCCAACCCTGCACCGAACAAGGTGCTCCAGCTCGACTTCAACGTCACCTCCTACGCCGGCGTCATCCACGGCTTCGAGAACGCGGCCGTGGACAAGTGGGTCTCGCAGGACTGGAGCGCCTACGAGGGCTTCACCTTGTGGCTGTATGGCCAGGGCTCGAACAACACCCTCTTCATCGACCTGCTGGAGAACCGCAACCCCGGTTCGGTCAAGGACGACGCCCAGCGGTGGACCGTCGACGTCAAGGACGACTTCACGGGCTGGAAGCAGCTCGAGATCCCCTTCTCGTCCTTCAAGCAGAAGGTCGTCGGCAACGGCGCGCCGACCGACGACTTCGAGCGGTACGAGATGCACGGCTGGGCCATCGGGGCCCTGGGCACTGGCGGCCCACGGACCTATTACGTCGACGACGTCGGCGTGTACGGCGTCGCACCGGTCGCCCCGCTGTCGGTGACCTTCACCACCGCGAGCTACAGCGTCGAGGAAGGCACGATCGGTGACATCACTGTCAAGGTGAACCGTCCGCTGCGCGCGGAGGACCCGGAGCAGGTCTCGATCGACTACGCGACCGAGCCTGCTACCGCGGTCGCCGGCAGGGAGTACACACCGATCTCCGGTACTCTCACCTTCGTCAAGGACGGCCCGCGCGAGCTGAGCTTCCCGCTCCAGACGTTCGACGACAACAAGTACGAAGGCGACGAGCGCGTCATCCTCCGTCTCTCCAACCCGAGCGAGGGACTGAACGCGGGCTTCGCCATGCAGGCCTCCGCCGCGATCACGGACAATGACCCCTACGACCCGCTGCTGCTGGACGACTTCGAGAGCGCGCCCTTCCTGTGGAAGGCGAGCAGCGGCGTCACGCTCGACAACCCCGAGATTGCCGCGAGCGACCCGGAAGCACTCCCCGGGCAGGGCGCGTACGAGCGCGTGCTGAAGGCGAGCGTTCCGCAACACGTGACGATCGTCGTCAAGGGCCGCGTGTGCGACAAGGGCAACGGGGTCATCCCCGTCGCCCTCATGAGCACACCGACCTTCGATGCCACGAGGGTGGACCCGGCAACGGTCATGTTCGGCAACGCCCACGAGGTGCACACCAAGAAGGGTGTCACCACGAAACACGTCGAGGACGTCAACCGTGACGGCTTGAACGACCTCATGTTCCACTTCCGGTTCAAGGACACCGGATTCGTCTGCGACGCCGGCGTCACGCCGTTCAACGGCACGACCTATGACGGGCAGGCCGTCACCAACGTCGGTACGAGTATCAGCTTCGGACGCGACTTCGCCAGCGGCCAGGACTGGACGAGCAACAACGGCCTCGACTTCTGGTACTACGGGCAGAATACCGGTGACACGGTCGCCGTCGAGCTGCTCGACAACCGCGCCCCGGACCCTGGTCCGAGCGGCTGGAGCCTCGCCTGGTCCGACGAGTTCAACGAAGCCGCTGGCATGGCGCCCAACCCTGCCAACTGGTCCTACGAACTCGGTGACGGAACCGTCAACGGCATCCCTGGTTGGGGCAACGACGAGCTGCAGTACTACACGGACAGCACCGACAACGCCGCCACCGACGGCAACGGCAACCTGGTGATCACCGCCAAGGCTGCCGACGGGTCTCTCCAGTGCTACTACGGGCCGTGCAAGTACACGTCGGCGCGGCTGCTCTCGGCCAACAAGGCCGAGTTCGCCTACGGGCGCATCGAGTCGCGCATTCAGGTGCCCCCGGGTGAGGACGGCCTGTGGCCGGCGTTCTGGAGCCTGGGCACCGACATCAACCGAGTCGGCTGGCCGCAGACCGGCGAGATCGACTTCATGGAGTACGTCAGCCGGATCCCCAACGAGGTGTTCGGCACCATCCATGGTCCCGGCTACGCCGGTGGTGAGTCATACGGGAGCATCCGGAACATCCCCAACGTGGCTGCGACCTACCACACCTTCGCGATCGACTGGCAGCCGGACCTGATCGAGTGGTACGTCGACGGCATCCGATACCACACGGCCAGCCCGGCTGATGTGGCACCCAACGAGTGGGTGTTCAACGACCCGGTGTTCCTGCTGCTCAACATGGCGATCGGCGGCAACTTCGGCGGGGCGGTGAGCCCCGACCTGACGTTCCCGCAGGCGATGAAGGTCGACTACGTCCGGGTCTACCAGGGCCCAGACTCGGCGGAACGCTTCGAGGCGCCGTTCGTCGACAACTTCACTGGCTGGAAGCAGGTGAGCGTCCCGTTCACTGACTTCACCCGCAGTGTCGTGCAGCCTGCCGGCGCCCCGAACGACGGCCTCGGTCTCAACCAGGTCTGGGGATACGGGTTCAAGCTGCCCGCTGGCTCGACGGCCGGCTCAGTGATGCTCGACCAGGTGCGCCTGGTCGACACGACACCGCCGACCCTGACCATCACCGACAACGTCGCGGCCGAGACCGCGACCGGTGACGTGACATTCAATTTCGTCTTCAGCGAGGACGTCGGCACGAGCTTCACGACCGACGACGTCGTCCTGACCGGTGGCACCAAGGGCGCCTTCGTCCGCATCGATGCCAAGCACGCCACGCTCGTGGCGAAGCCGCCGGCCGACGCGACAGGGACGCTCGAGGTCAGCGTGGCGGCAGGGGCCTTCATCGACCTCGCCGGCAACGCCAACACGTCTGCAGCCAGTGCGCAGCAGGCGTACGTCACTCCGCCTCCCCCGTCCGGCGGTTTCGTGATTACCTTTGATGAGGCGATTGCGCCGGTGTTGACGGGGTTTGGTGGTGCTGACGGCACGGTGGTGGCGGATCCGGGGAACGCCGCCAATCTGGTGGCGCGGGTTGTCAAGGGGGTTGGTGCTGAGACTTGGGCGGGGACGACGGTGTCGACCGAGGCCAACTTCGCTGTTCCGGTGATCCCGTTCTCGGCGGGGAACACGTCGATGACGGTGCGTGTGTGGTCACCTGATGCGGGCACTCCGGTGCTGTTGAAGGTCGAGAAGGCGGGTGATCCGACGTTGTCGGTCGAGACGTTGGCGACCACGACGGTGGCCGGCGGGTGGCAGACGTTGACGTTCAACTTCGCCAACCAGGCACCCGGCACTGCTGCTTTGAACTTGGCCACGACGTACAACAAGGTCTCGATCTTCTTCGGCTTCGGCACTGCCGGGTCCGGCAAGACCTACTACCTCGACGACATCACCTGGCCTTGACAGGACGGGCTACTGTCCCGAGCGCGTTTGTTGCAAGAGGCCCGGCGGTCGCGACGGCCAATCGGCCTCTTGCCCGGGGCCGCCGCGGAGTGGCCCGCCCCCGGGTGCCGCTTGCGGCGGAGTGGCAATCGCCAAGATCGACCGATCGTCGAGCGGCTCGTTCAAGTCCCAACCCTGACTGAAAGGTGCAATACATGTTGACCGGCGGGTTGGTTACGACCGACGGTATCGAGTACTACCGGATCGACGGTGTCGAGCAGATGGAGCCGTTCCTGATGTCGGTCGTGTCCGACGCGGACCTGTGGATGTTCGTTTCGAGCACTGGCGCGCTGACCGCTGGCAGGGTCGACGCCGACCGCTCGATCTTCCCGTACGAGACCGTCGACAAGTTGCATCGGGCGGCCGGCATCACCGGCCCGGTGACGGTGATCGCTCGAACGGTTGGCGGACGCCGCGTGCTGTGGCGACCATTCGGACCCGCACAGGATGCATCCTGCACACGATCGATCGCAAAGAGCGTCCTCGGAGATCGACTGGTCTTCGAGGAGCACCACGACGAGTGGGGTCTCGATTTCCGGGCCACGTGGGCACCGTCGAGCACACACGGTTGGGTCCGCACCGTCGCACTCGTCGACGTCGGCGGGCAGGGCGGCGAGCTGGAGGTGCTCGACGGCTTGCTCGACGTGATGCCGGCGGGCGTCGACGCCCACACCGAGCAGGTCCTTTCGAACCTGGTCGACTCGTACAAGCGATCGGAGACAGGGCCGTGGGGCACGCTGGCCGTCTACACGCTCGAGGCGCTGATCAGCGACCGCGCCGAGCCGGCCGAATCGCTCACGGCGACGACGGTCTGGTCATCCGGATTCGGCGGCGCCGAACTCGACCTCGACGGGCGCGCCGTTTCCGCAATGACCGCCGGTCGACCGCTCGCCCCGAGCCGGCTGGTCACCGGCCGTCCCGGCGCGTACCTGTTGCGGGGCGCTGTCACACTGCCGGTGTCCGGAACGGTGTCATGGATGATGGTGGCCGACACCGGTCTCGCCCATCCCGAGGTGCTCGCCGTGTCGCACATCGCCGCCGATGCCGACGCCTTCCGGCGTATCCACGACGACGTCACGGCAGGGTCCGAGCGGCTGCGGGCGCTGCTCGCCGCCGCTGATGCGTTCCAGTCGACGGCTGACGGCGTGGCTGATGCCCATCATCTGTCGAACGTGCTGTTCAACTCGATGCGGGGTGGGGTCTTCCCGTACGGCCATCAGGTGCCGGTTCCCGATCTCGGCGAGTTCGTCCAGGTCCGCAACCGAGACGTATCCGAACGATGCCAGACCTGGCTCCGCGGGCTGGGTGGTTGGGTCGACGTCGCAGCCCTGCGCGACGCCGCGCTGGCGGCCGGCGACGACGACCTGATCCGGCTGGTGCTGGAGTACCTGCCGCTCACCTTCTCGCGTCGGCACGGCGACCCCAGCCGTCCGTGGAATCGCTTCTCGATCAAGGTCCGCAGCGACGACGGCGGCGAGCTGATGTCGTACGAGGGGAACTGGCGCGACATCTTCCAGAACTGGGAAGCCTTGTTGCAGTCGTACCCCGCTTACTACGTCCACGTGGTCGCCAAGTTCGTGAACGCATCGACGATCGATGGGTACAACCCGTACCGAATCTCGCGCCATGGCATCGACTGGGAGGTGCCCGATCCCGACGATCCGTGGAGCCATATCGGCTACTGGGGTGATCATCAGATCATCTACTTGTTGCGCCTGCTCGAAGCATGGGAGCACCACGAGCCGGGAGCGATCCGGGAGTGGTTGGATCGGCCGGTGTTCGTGTACGCCGACGTGCCGTACGTGCTCGCCGACGCTGATGCCATGGTTCGCGACCCGAGGAACACGATCACGTTCGACACCCAGCGAGCGGCGGCGATTGCGAAGCGCGAGCGGCAGCTCGGTTCCGACGGACGGCTCGTCGTCGATGTCGACGGGGCGCTGTTGCGAGTCGGGCTGCTCGAGAAGCTGCTGGTGCCAGCGCTCGCCAAGCTCTCCAGCTTTGTTCCGGAGGGCGGGATCTGGCTCAACACCCAGCGGCCCGAGTGGAATGACGCCAACAACGCACTGGCAGGCCCTGGGCTGTCGATGGTCACCCTCTACCATCTGCACCGATATCTGCGCTTCGTCGACTCACAGCTCGATTGCGTCGGAACCGACACGGTCGCGCTCACGTCGTCCGTAGCCGGGTGGGTGCGTGGCCTTCTGGAAGCACTCGCGCAGATCCCGTCGACAACTGAGCCGATCGATGATCACGTCCGGCGCTCGATCGTCGACGCACTCGGTTCCGCCGGTTCCGAACATCGCCGCCGCGTCGGCATCGCAACGGACCGCACCACGCTCGATGTCTCGGTCGACGACGTACGACGCCTCTGTGCGCTTGCCGGCGCGCACCTTGAGCGATCGATCCGGAGCGGTCGGCGCGTCGACGGGTTGTACCACTCGTACAACCGTGTGTCGTTCGCAACCGCCGATACCGCACAGGTCGACCATCTCGGCCCGATGCTCGAGGGGCAGGTCGCGGTGCTCTCATCGGGTGTGCTGGACCCGGACGCGGCGCTCGCTCTGATCGACGCCCTGTTCAGCTCCGGCATGTACCGCCCCGACCAGCAGACGTTCATGTTGTACCCGGTGGTCGAGCTGCCGCCATTCCTCCAACGCAACATCGTGCCCGCCGGGGCGACATCGGCAGTGCCCGGGCTGGCGGCCCCGCTCGGCGACTCGCTCCGGGGGATCCTGGCGACGGATTGCGAGGGTCGGCTGCGGTTCCGGCCCAACATCATCAACGCCGGCGTCCTGGCGACGCTGCTCGACGAGACCGATCTGCCCGCCTCCGATCGCGACGCGATCGCCGAGTTGTACGAGGAGGTCTTCCATCACCGTTCGTTCACCGGACGCTCGGGCAGCATGTACGGCTACGAAGGCATCGGTTCGGTCTACTGGCACATGGTCGCCAAGCTGATGCTCGCAGTGCAGGAGACCTATTGGACCGCCGTCGAGCACGGTGCGCCCGACGACGTCGTCGGGCGATTGGCCGATGCGTACCGGCGGATCCGGTCGGGTCTCGGATTCCGGAAGCAGCCGGGGCAGTACGGCGCGATCCCAACCGACTGCTATTCGCACACTCCCGCTCACGCCGGCGCCCAGCAACCCGGCATGACCGGTCAAGTCAAAGAAGAGGTGTTGACCCGGCTCGGCGAACTGGGACTGAGAGTCAGACACGGGCAAGTCTCACTGTCTCCGGGTCTGCTCCCGTTGTCCGAAATCGTGCCGTCGGGGGACCCTCCAGATGGCGCTGCCTCAGCGTCGTTCACCTTCTGTTCGGTTCCGATGAAGCTCGCCCGAGGTGAGGCCGACGGGGTCAACGTGGTCAGCGACGACGGCCCCAGCCAGTACCGAGATGGCCTTGCGCTCACAGCCCGACAGTCGCAGGAACTGTTCACCCGGAGCGGCGCCATCGTTGGCGTGGAATGGACGATCGGACCGCACAGGACGAGCCGGTAGCAGCCCCTTCGCAACCTGATTGCCCTGCGCGACGGCCGCCGTGGACGCGGCCCGCCGACGTCGTGATCCATCGCAACTACGCGGGCACCGAACGTGGAGCGCAGAATGTTCATCACAACGAATGCAGAATGCCTCGGTCGTCGCTAAGAACAGCGCGCAGAGTACGAGTCCCACCACCTCGCGGGACTCGTACGGTGGTTTTCCGTTGTTGACCGCAAGTGACCGGTGTTCCCCGTCCTTTTCCCGTCCCGTCCGTCCGAATTCCGTCCTACCGGCGCTCGATCCAATCATGTGGTGGTGAGTGACCGGGCGATCTCGGTGACGTGGCGGAGGTCGGAGCCGCAGCAGCCTCCGAAGACATTCAGCCAGGGCAGCGAATCCTTCAACTCTCGATAGCTGTCGGCGAGTTCGGTGGGGTCGCCGTCGTCCAAGACATCACTTTCGTCGAGTTCGGCGTGGCTCATCCGGGATGCGTTGCAGCGAATCCCGCGAATCCGGCGGGCCCACTCAGCGCCCGACAGCTGTCGGGCGAAATGATCTGGGTGAGCACAGTTGATCATGAAATAGGCAGCTGCCGAGCCGGTTGCATCGTCGACTGCGGTGATCGCCTCCCCGAGCGGCTGTCCGGTCGGCAACCGTCCGTCGGTCTCCACGGTGAACGACACCACGACCGGCAGTCCGAGCGACTCGGCCGCGCGGACGACACCGATCGCTTCGTCGGA
>JAYVFI010000033.1:0-25553 GCA_043773365.1 Ilumatobacteraceae bacterium | reverse complement strand
TCAGGGGGCCGTCGCGGTGAACTGACCCGGCATCGTCACCTGGATGACCCCGCCGAAGGAGCAGATACACGTCGAGGTGTTGGTCAAGGCTGGAGCGGGGCCTGACAGCACCGTTGGCGATCCAGGCATCCACGGGGCAGCGGTCATCGGCGTGCACGGCATCGGCACAAGCGCACCGAAGGCCGCTATGGTCGCCGCTGCTACCGCGGGATTGGCAAGGCTCATACACATTCCGAAGCCCGTGATGTTGACGAATGGTTTGCTGTCGAGAATGTTGGCAACCGGCTGACCGGCGATCGCGACGCGACTCATCGGGAGAACTGTCAGGGTGCCGGGCGCCATGCCCATTGCGCACTGCAGCATCGCTGAATTGACGACGAGTTGTCCCATTCCGAGGACCGTAGCGAGATTGCGCCAATGTGGTGGGCAGCCTTTCGGGGCCGAGGCGCTGCCCGTTGGTCGACCAGTCGGCTATCCGGGGCGCGGTGCTGTGCAGACGGGCGAACCAAGCGCACGATCGTGCAGCGCTGATTCGCCTGTTCTTCTGGTCGGCCGGGCCTATCGGACGGTCGCCCGGCTGTGCTCAGGTGTACTCATGAGGGCAGAGACCATTCGTGTGTGGATTGACGACCGGCATCCGATCTTTCGGCGGGGCTTGCGAACGTGTCTTGCCGTCGATGGCGTGACAGTGATCGGCGAGAGCAATCGTTTCGACCCCATCCCGGAGTCCGATGCTGACGTGCTGGTGTTCGAGGTCGACGGCGGCGGCCTGCAACGTGCAGTGAAATATCGGGCCGCAGGCGACGTGCGCCTGGTGGCGATCATTGACAGCCGCGACGAGGGAGCGCTGTACGACGCGGTGGATGCGGGCGTCTGCGCAATCCACCTGCGTACCGATGTACAGCCTGACGCGTTGGTACACAGTGTCCGGGCCGCGTACCTCAACAACACGACGTTGCCGATCGACCTGATTCCGCGCCTGATGCGGCGCGCAGCGACCAGCGCCGGCACGTCGAATTCGACGCTGCAACCTCGCGAGCTCGCGGTTCTGCAACTCCTGGCCAGTGGCAACGACACACTGAACATCGCCAGCGAGTTGAGCTACTCGGAACGAACCGTGAAGAACATCGTGCACGATCTGTTGATGAAGCTCAACTGTCGCAACCGTGCACACGCGGTGGCAATGGCGACGCGGCAGGGAATCATCTGAGGTGTTGTCCACCAAGCCACAGCGATGGGAGGTGTACGCAGATGTCGTGCTGCAGCGAGCTGCGCTGACCATGCGCATGCACCGCGGCGAGCCACCGCGTCCACTCGCTGGTCTCGTTGTGGACGACGATGAGATCGGGGTGTTGCTCGCCGACCTGCCGGGCTTGGCCAAGGTGGATGGCAGCGCGGTCGATGAACTGTTGGCCGCCACCGAACCGGACCTCGCCGAGGCGGAGAAGTTGTTGCTCGAGCCAGGATCGCAGGACGATTTTGCGGCAATCGCATGGAACGCGTTGCTCGATCCGAACTCGATCCGCGTTCTGGCGTTGGCGAGTGCGATCGACCTCGACGCCGCTAGGCAACGGCTCGTCGGGTACCTCAACGACGATGTATCGCGACGTTGGTTGACGATGTCGGTCGTCAGCCGGATCCTTGGCCAGCCGGGTGTCGCCGCGTTGGCCAGCGATTCTCCGTTGGTGAGAGCTTGCCTCGTCACGGTCGAGGGTGAGACAGCCTGGGCGATGCGAGCCGTGCGAGTCGCGACATGTGTTTCCGATGCCCTTGCAGGAGCTCGCGGTGCCGACCCGACTTTGCCGCGACGAACAGAAGTGGTGCTGTCCGATGTAGAGGATGGCGCGGGGTTCGTGCTGGTGCACAGCGGAGACCGATCCACCCGCATCGAACGCGCCGCCCGTGAAACTGCGGGGACACGGTTCCTCGTCACCCAGCTCCCGACGAACGACACGGAGTGGGCGGCCATCGTTCGTCAATGTGTGCTCAGCGGACTCTCGCCGATCATCGAGGTCGACGCGCGCCTGGATCTCGATGGCGACCACTGTTGGTGGATCGAGCGGTCGTCGTTTCTGTCGATCGCACTCTGCTCGCAGAACGAGCTCCGGCTCGAGTCTCTGCCCGAGCGACCGTTCGTCGAGGTCCGCGCCGAGTCCGAACTGATCGACATCGGTGTCGGGCATCTGCTCGATCGCGAACAGGCCCGATTGACGGCGAAGGCGCTTGAATCCGTTGCCGGCGACCACGACGCCGCTGTCCGCCGGCTCGTGACCGGTCGCCTCGACCACCACGCCGGTCGAACACGACCAGGACGGACATGGGACGAATTGGTCCTTCCCCCCGACCACATGGCCGTCCTTGGCGAGCTCGTCGCCCGCTACCGGCATCGCCACGTAGTGTTTCACGAATGGGGATTCCCATCGCGGCCATCGACCGGCGTCACGGCGTTGTTCACCGGCCCATCGGGCACCGGCAAGACGATGACTGCCGAAGTCATCTCCACCGAGCTCGGGCTCGACCTGTACCGGGTCGATCTCTCCTCGGTCGTGAGCAAATACATCGGCGAGACCGAGAAGAACCTCGAGGAGATCTTCACCGCGTCGGCTGCGGGCAACCTCGTTCTGTTCTTCGACGAGGCAGACGCGCTGTTCGGGAAGCGTTCGGAGGTCTCCGACGCCCACGACCGGTACGCCAACATCGAAGTCGCCTACTTGTTGCAGCGCCTCGAGCGCTACGACGGGTTCGTCGTGCTGGCAACCAACCTGCGCAAGAACATCGACGGCGCCTTCATACGTCGAATCGATGTCGCGCTCGATTTCGAGATGCCCGACCTCGCCCAACGCCGCGCGATCTGGGAGCGCGTCTTCCCGCCATCGGCGCCGTGCAGTGAGATCGATTTCGCACTGCTCGCTCGGGAGTTCGAGGTGTCTGGTGGTGTCATTCGAAACGCCGCGGTGCACGCCGCGTTCCTCGCTGCCGACCAATCGAGTTCGATCGATTTGATCCATGTGTTGGGTGGGATGCAGCGCGAGTTCCAAAAGATGGGTCGCCTGCACGGCGGCAAGAATTTTGCGGCGATGGCCACGACGACGGAGATGGCGAACCATGCTGCATCAGCTTGATTCCGCACTGGAAAAGATGTTGCGCGACCGACTGCAACTCGACCGTTCTGAACTCGACATCGCCTTCGACACGCCCGACATCGACTGGGGATCCCGACTCACCAAGCCGACCCTCAACGTGTTCCTGTGGGACATCCGCCGCAGCGCGGACGAGTCGAGATCAGGACGCGAGCGCGTCGTCCAGGACGGCAGGGAGGTCTGGCGTCAGATGCTGCCGCGGATCGAGTTCCAATACTTGCTGACAGCGTGGACGTCCCAAGTGGCTGATGAACACGAGCTCCTTGGCCGCAGCCTGGTGGCTGCACTCGGCTGCCAAGTTCTCGACGGAGATCACCGGCCCGAATTCGCGGCCGAAACCGATCCGGCTCCAACGCTGCGCGTGGCGCGTGCCGACGGCAAGGATCTCGCCGAGTTCTGGGGTGCAATCGAGGGCAAGCTGAAGCCTGGGCTCAATCTGGTGGTCACCGCATCGATCGACCCGCATGTCACGACTGCTGCGGGCCCGCCGACGGAGCGCTTCGATGTGCGCTCCGCGGACATCCGCGAGCCAGATCGACAAAGCGTTCGCCGCCGCGTGGCCGGTCGCAGCGATTCGATCGGGGCCGTCGTGCGTTCGCCTCGAGGATCGACAGTGGTGGGGCCTGACGGTACGTTTCTGGTCGACGCCGAGGCCGGTGATGAGATCGTGGTGGAGTCCGCCGAACCCGTAGTGATCGTGGTACCTCAACTCGAAAGAAGCGGTTCGACATGACCGATACCGCCGCACCACTGGACACACCGCAGCCAGCACACCCGGTCCCGGTTTTGCCGGCCCCGCCCGTCGTGCCGGCGACAGTTGTCGCGCCGACCGACGAGGTGCCGTGGGACGGCCGACCACCGGTGCGGACCGAACGGTGGTGGACGCTATCGATCCTCGTCTCGCTGATCCTGCTGGTCGTCTTGATGTTGGTGTGGGTGACACGTGACCATCGTTCAGTGCGTGGACCCGACCAATTGACCACGCCGGTCGAGGTCGACCAGTTCCTCAAGGAGAAGGCGATCATTCGTGGCGGTGTGGGCACCCTTGCCTTGATACCGACTGGAGTATTCGTTCAGACGCTGGAGATCACCTCTGCGACGGATGTGCGCGTCACCGGCTATGTCTGGCAAAAGATTGAAGGTGACGCAAGAACCGAATTGAAGACGCCGGGGGCTTCCGTACAGGCAACAACCGGCGACGGTCAGCGGATCTTGGTCAAGCCGGGCTTCGTGTTTCCCGACCAAATCGACTCCTCGTTCAAGATCGAGCCGCGCTACGTCGAGTTCATCCCCGCCGGCACCTCCGATGTCCCTCCCCCCGCGCCGACGCCGACCACCACGGTTCCGCCCATCACGGACGCACCCAGCACCACTTCCGTCGGCAATCCCCCGCTGTCCGGCACCGTACCGCCGTTGACCTTGCGACGAACCACACGCGCCGGATCCAGCGCCGGTACGACGGTAGTCGGCTGGTACTTCGAGGCCCCGGTACGAGAGCAGTTCGACTACGCCGAATACCCGTTCGATCACAAGGTGGTGAAGCTACGCATCTGGCCGGCCGACTTCTTGGCCAACGTGGTGCTGGTACCCGACTTCGGGGCCTATCCCTGCCGAACACAGCCCAGCCAGAACTGCACCGGCAAGAACGACATATTCGGCATCGACGACTCGATCGTCCTCGGCGACTTCAGCCGCGGAGATACCTACTTCGACTACTTCTTGACGGACTACAACTCCAATTTTGGGTTGAACACCTTTCAGGAGAGCCGTTATCCGGAATTGCAGTTCAACGTCCTCATCCAACGCAACGTCGCCAATGCGATGGTCGGCACGCTGGTGCCGTTGTCCGTCGCTGCTGGCCTGGCGTTCGCTGTGCTGCTGACGATCACCGCCAGCCGCAACCGGGCCCGACGATTCGGGTTCAGCACCTCTCAGGTCATGGCCACGCTTGCTGCACTTTTCTTCGCTGTCTTGATCGCCCACCAACAACTGAGGAACCAGTTCAAGGACATCGTCTACTTCGACTCGTTCTACTTCCTGATCTACCTCGTCATCCTCGGCGTGGCGATCAATGCGATCCTCGTCGCCTCACCAGTGACCGGCAGACGCACGTTCTTCAGCTTCGGCGACAACCTGATCCCACAACTCCTCTACTGGCCAACCCTGCTCCTCGCCGCCGACATCTTGGCCATCACACTGCTGTTGCATTGATCGGTCGTCACTACCGAAACTTGGGGTCGAGGTCGTTTTCTTGGCAGAACGCTTCCCAATTCAGTTCCTGGCTATAGAAGAGTGGCTCGCCTCCTCCACTTATTCCGAACCGTCCAGAGATTCCCCACCTACCACGTCGGCCGATCCGAACACCCTTTTGTTCGTAACCGTTGGTCAGGAATATCCGCGGGGCCACTTATATCTTTCGATGATGTCCTTCCATGGCTTGACGCCCATGTGAATTCCCATTGCTCGGCTATTTCCCGATGCATCCTCCAGGGCGTAGTTGGTACCCAACGCGAGCATCAACGGCGTGTCCCCACCCTTGAATTCCTGCTCTGCATTGCGGTGTTGGTTTCCCCAAAACCCAGAAGCTCGGGGGTCACCGCCATTGGCGTGTGCAAGGTGTGTTTTCCCTTCTTCATCGACGGCGGCCGCGGCGATGCAATCGGACAAGTTCTGAGTGAAGATGGCCTGTGGTTGCTGTACCACACCGATATACGCCATGCGTACCTCTAGCGCCGTTTGCCACTCGGTGACCCACTCGCGCCGAATCGGTCGAGACGTCGAACTCATCTCGGTCGAAGCGCGTCGCGGACGAACCGGCTCCAGCTGGTGCGCTCTCGCCTCGGAGTGTCCTCGAGTAGCGATCACTTGTCGCATCACCGAGTTCGCCATTCCGGGGACGGCGCGCGATCGGACTTGAGCCGGCTCTCCTTCGGTGTCAGTGACTGCCGATTTTGATATACGAGGTGATCAGCAATGTCGAGCAGGGTAGAACTCAGCAGGCAGGCTGCCTAGGCCACATCGACACGACGCGGCACCGTCTGCACGTAGGTGCAACCAGCCGTCGTCCCCGAAGGCTGCACCGGATCCTCTGGTCCGCTCGACGGTGCGTGCGTACCGTCGTCGGCATGACTTCCGGCGAGCGGACTCTTCGGTGACCAGGGTTCTGATCAGCGAATTCGAGAGCATCGTCGGGCTCGGCCTGTGTGATCTGCTGATCGACCGCGGTTGCGAAGTGCTGACGAATCGTCGCTCGCTGACCGCTGAATTGATCGATGATCTGCGCCCCGATGCCTTGATCGTCGACATGGACGACAGAGCCGCTTCCGCTGCAGCGGAACAACTGATCGGCAGATTTCCCGGCATCCCGATCGTGCAGTGCTCGTCGGCGAACCCGGTGATGCGCGTGTTCCCTGCCTACCGCTTCGGCAAGTCGATCGATCTTCCATTGTCCGCCGAATCATTGGTTTCCGCCGTCAAGGGAACCTGAACCGCTACCCGTCCACTGAGTCAACCAGGCCAATCGAGTCAACCAGGAGAAGAGCGATGCCCACTTATTTGACACCAGGCGTCTACATCGAAGAGATGCCCAGCGGATCGATGCCCCTTTCGGCTGCTGGTACAGCTGTGGCGGCGTTCGTTGGTTTCACGCAAAAGGCACCGATCGATGATCCGAAGGATCCCGACGGTCTACGCCCCCGAATGGTCACCAACTGGACGCAGTACAAGAAGCACTACGGCGGGTTCACCAACTCGGCGTTGCTGCCGTTGGCAGTGCATGGCTTCTTCCTCAACGGTGGCGGTCGGTGCTACATCGTCCGCATCCCGCATCGCACCAGTGGCCGCGCCGCGATAACCGCCGGCAAGGATCAACCGATCTTGGACTTCATCAGCTGCGCCGAGGACGGCGAAGTCGTCGTCGACGTCGCGCCCACCGCGCCCGCCGCGGCGACCAAGGACAAGCCCGCCGCGGCCACGAAGGACAAGCACGACGCGCCGCCAACATTCGATGTCGTCGTGAAGCGAGCAGGCAAGATCGAAGAGAAGTTCGAGGGTCTCACGTTGGCCAAGGGCAATCGCAACGTTGCCACGGTGATCAATCAGGCCTCTGCGCTCATCGAGGTGATCACGAAAGTCGACGAAGCCACGCCCGTGGTGGCCAAGAGCTACACCTTGGCCCCGCCCACCAAGCTGGAGGTGAAGACCTCGACGTTCGACGGTGACGCACAACGTCGCGAGGGCGTACAGGGTCTTGTCATCGCCGATGACGTCACCATGGTGATGGTCCCCGATCTGTACACAGCCGCAATGGCCGGCCGTACGGAACCGGACCCGGATTTGTGGGTCGGCGTGCAGAAGGCACTCATCGCCCACTGCGAAGGCGAGGCGAACCGCATGGCGATCCTGGATCCGCCACCAGGCCTCGACCCACAAGGTGTCAAGGCATGGAGCGACCTGGTCGGCTACGACTCGAAGTTCGCGACGCTCTACTACCCGTGGCTGAAGGTCGACAACCCGGCTGGCACCAACGGCAACAAGACGGTGTTCGTGCCACCGTGCGGTCACATGGCCGGGATCTGGGCGCGTACCGACAACACCCGTGGTGTGTGGAAGGCCCCGGCAAACGAGACCGTGCTCGGCGTGCTCGACGTGCAGAGCCAGATCACCAAGCTCGAACAGGAAATTCTCAATCCCGACGGGATCAACGCGATCCGTGCATTTGGCAGCCGCGGGCTGAAGGTGTGGGGAGCGCGCACCCTTTCGCGGACGGATCCAAGCTGGAAGTACATCAACGTACGGCGGTTGTTCAACATGGTCGAGGCAACGATCATGGACGGCACGCAGTGGGTGGTGTTCGAACCGAATGACCAGGCTCTCTGGCAGCGCGTGAATCGAACGGTGTATGCCTTCCTGCTCGGTCTGTGGCGCGACGGCGCGTTGTTCGGCGCAAGCCCCGAAGAGGCGTTCTTCGTCAAGTGCGACGGCGAGACCAACCCGCCCGAATCGATCGACGAGGGCAAGTTGGTCGTCGAGGTCGGGCTTGCCCCGGTCAAGCCGGCCGAGTTTGTCATCTTCCGCTTCAGCCAGAAGACCCTCGAATCCACCAGCTGACCGTGTCCACTTCGGTTCGCCAGTAGCCGTCCCAACTGTTCACCCAACCCGCACCATCCAACAGCATTTCCAATCGAAAGGAGCTCGCCGTGGCTAATTCCGCTACTAGTGAGAATTTGGTTACCACCTTCAACTTCGCGGTCGAAATTGACAGCGTGACCATCGCATACTTCAGGGAGGCCAGCGGCCTGAGCACGGAAGTCGAGGTGATCCAACACAAGGTGGTCAACAAGACAGGTCAGCAGGTGATCCAAAAGATCGCCGGCCACGTCGCCGCCGGCGAGATCACCCTCAAGAAGAGCATGGACGGCAACAAGTACCTGACCGACTGGTTCAAGCAGGTCCAAGACGGCAAGTACGACAGCTACCGGCGCAACGGTTCCGTCGTTCTGTTCGATGCCAAGGGCACCGAGGTCAACCGCTGGAACTTCGTCAACGGTTGGCCGAAGTCGTGGAGCGCCTCGAACCTCGACTCGGCCGCCGACGAAACAGCGACCGAAGAGATCGTCATCACCCACGAAGGGATCGTGCGAGCATGAGTTTGCAAACCGAGTACAAGTTCACGTTGCCCAAGGGGTACGTGGACACCGACGGCACCTTGCACCGCTCGGGCACCATGCGACTGGCGACGGCACGCGATGAGGTGGAGCCATTGCGCGACGGGCGTGTGCAGGACAACGAGGCGTACCTGACGATCATCATCCTGGCCCGGGTCATCACCAGGCTCGGCACGTTGACGCACATCAACCCAAAGGTGATCGAGGACATGTTCGCCTCCGACATCGCCTACCTGCAGGACCTGTACGGCATCATCAACTTCGGCGATCCCGACACGATTGCCTCGTTGGACGCAGAGCGCCCTTTCTCCCAGCCTCGGCTGGAGGAGATGCCCGCCGGAGTGTCCTGATCCGATACGCCCCCGCCGACGTGTGGCGCGAGCTCACATTCCTGGCCTACCACCTGCATTGGGAGCTCGACGTGTTGCTCGATCTCGATCATCGCGATCGGGGCACGATCATCGACAACGTCGCATCACTGAACCAACGCGCCTGGGAGGAGGTGAAGAGCCTTGTCTGATGTCATCATGTCGCCGCCGAAGTCGGACGCGCCGCAGCGTACGCCTGCCTCCCCTGGCGACCCATGGTTGACCGCAGCGCAACGTTTCATACTCGAGATCGACGGCGTGGAGATCGGGACCTTCACCGAAGTGTCCGGACTGCAGGTCGAAGTCGAGGTTGAAACGGTTCGCGAAGGCGGAGAAAACCAGTTCATCCACCAACTACCCGGGCGCATGTCGTGGCCGAACATCGTCTTGAAACGGGGAATCGTCAACGACGACAACTTGTTCGCCTGGTTCTCAAAGACCTCGGGCGATGCCTTCGCCGCGCAGGGCAACAAGTCGCAGATGCTGCACGGCGCGATCACGATGATCACCGTTCATGGCGAGCGGCTGCGCGGCTGGTCGATCGATCGTGCCTTCCCGGTCCGGTGGAGCGGCCCGGCGTTTGCCGTCGACTCCTCGCAGATCCCGTCCGAAGAGCTGGAGCTGGCCCATCATGGGTTCAAACCACGAACCGTCTGAGGAGCCCATACCGCAACTGCACCGGGCACTCGCGACGCGCATCTCTCGATCGTCGCTTCGGCATTCGCGACATCGGGTGTTGCGCTCACCAGCGACCGCTGCATTGCAGGGACGGCAACCGCTGCCCGGCGCGCTGGGCCGTCACCTCCTCGGCGGCTACGCGGCCGACTCGCGACCCGGTGTGCCCGACCTGTTCGGGCGATCGGCGTGGCTGCTTTCAAGGAGGTCCACACATGCCACATCGGCGTCCCGGTTTCGTGAGGACTTTGCCGACACTGACGGGCGGCGGTTACCAACGCGCCAGGATCCATCCAGCAGCCAGGATGTGAAGGCTGGCACGCACCCAGCCCGAAGCTCGGTCGCCAGGCAAGGCTGGGCGGCATATCCGCCTCGCACTCCCGCGATCGTTGATCGCTGGCACCGATCCAGTCCGCATAGGCCCATTCCGGTGCCACCGTCAGGGATCGGACAGCGTTCGCGGGTAGACCGCAGCGTCCTCGGGGACATAGCGACCAGGGCGCCCTTCATGGTGAGAGCCACCGCGCACCCGGACTCCCCGCACTCCCCCGCCTCGGGGACCACCAGCGACATCACACGTCGTCGTGGCCAGCGACCCGGCGGTCGGAGCGGCATACTCGCCCGAACGTCTCCAGATGCCGCGACGGTACGGCTCGCTTCCATCGGTGCTTCGGAATGCGCCGATTTTCGAGCCATGCTCGTCGAGCCGGGGCCGGCTCCCACGTCGCCAAGGATCGATCAGACCCAGTTGAGGAAGTTCGCGTCGGCCGTTGCCGGCCTGCCGGAGCGATATCGGTATCGCTGGCAGCGATCTGGGTCGGATGAGCCCATTTCGGTGACAGCGTCAGCGAATAGGCAGCAGTCCCGGGTCCGCGACGACAATGACGTCACTGCATCGCGGCAAGCGATGAATCGATTCGGCGCGTTCGCGCAACTCTTGAGAGCCTCGAAAGTTCAGGATCAGATCGTCGCCGATGCGGTGAACCGTCGCACACGCCTCGATCGGCAAACATGGATGAGGTCACAAACCGTGAATGAGGCCGTGTCCAGCGGTGCCACAATCGAACAGCAATCGACGCGTCGACGGCCAACGACTACGTCCTACGTGCCTACCGAACCGCTGGCGAACAGGTCTGCCGCGCACTTCGATTCACCTCGCTCCTCTGCCGTTGCGACGATCGACGACACCCCTCGTCGCCGCGGTCAACGACTCGGCAGCCTGAGCGCCGCAATCGCCCACATGTCTCCAGACGAATCGACAGTGCAGCTCGCCGCAACCCTTGCCACCCGGCTCGCCAGACCATCGATGCGGCACGACGGATCCGAAGCACCTGCACGACCTGCGACCGCCGTACGACCGACATCTGCTGCGCCGCCACGTCACGCGTTGCGGAGGGCTGTTGTGGCGACAGCGACGGCAGCGCGACGGTTAGTCGCAGGTGAGCGGATCAGCTCCGACGATGGAGTGGTCGTGCTCTCAGCTCCCGTCGCAACGGCTCCGGCGGTTCGGCCGGCGGTGGGCAGGCGTGCGATACCACTTCGCCGAGCAACAACTCGAACGACTGTCGAAGGACCATCACAGCGGGAACATCAACGGAGTACCCGACCATTGGATCAACACGATTCGAGTGTGGCCCACGGCCCGCTCCGTAGGCAGCACATGAGCAGCCAACCGTTGCCGCACAACCCGACACCGCCAACTACACCAAGCGAGCGAACATCGTCACGGCTCACACAGTCCACACAACCGCCGCGGCTGATTGGACGAGCCCTCGCTCGATTCTCAGCGGCCGTACCACCGATGATTCCTGTCGTCGTTGATCGCCCTCGGCGAGCTGCCAATACACGGGTTGGTCGAACTGACCGCGCGACCACGCGGCTCAACTCCGCCGCAAGGGTGACACGCGCCCGGCAGACCTCCACGGTCGATCGGGCCGGACCGCCATCGGTGGTCGGAGGGCATCGCGACGTGTCTCCGGCAGAGCGAGCCCACGTTTCGCATGACTACTCATCGACTTCCTCACGACAACCCGGCGCAGCATCGATCGGCAAACCGCCGACATTCAGCCCGCTGCCGCACGCCGGAGTGGCTTACTCGTTGGGCGCCGCCATCAGCGAGCGCCTGCATGGTCCACGACCGACCCAACTCTTCGGACCGAGCCACGTACCCGGCTCACCGACCCGGCGACCGCACGCTGGTTCCCGACTCTCGCCTTCAAGCGTCGTATCCGGGCCGCCAGTCCGACCCCCAACCCGACCTCCACAACCGGGTCACCCTCCGAGCCGACCGTCACGACTCTCCCAACTCGGCGAGATACCTCGCCAACGTCCGACCGCACCAACGCACCGGGGTCACATACCTGGCCCATCGGCCACAACCATCGCGAGTCGCTACGCCACGCGGCCTCACCATGCAGCGCTTGGTTCAACTCCGGACGATCCCTCGCCACGAACGCCGGCCGTGATCGGTCGCGCCGAGCCTCGCATGGTTCCCCCGCACGAGCAGTCAACATCCGCCACGACCTCGACGAATGCGGTCACACGACCGAAGGATCGCTCAACAGCACGAGTTCGACCAGCTGTCGTCATTGCGACGGGCCCGAACACACCGAAGACGACGACGAACGCGAATGGCAGAACCGCGACACGCCCGGCCACTGCCCCGAGCGGAGTCAAGGCAACACCCCGAGCAACCAACGCCGAAACAGCGACCGCCAATCGAACAGTGAACCAGCGCCCCACGTCCAAGAATTCCAGCATCCAACGCCAGGCCGTCAGCGCCGCCAGCCAAAGCGAACGTAGGCCTCGCGGACAACGATCGACGATCGGCACTGCGGGGGCCTCTCCAGTCAAAACGTTGTCGCCAACGGGGGTGGTGCAGCGAGACATCGATCCGGAAGCTCCCGCTGGCAACTCGTTGAGCAGCGCCGTCGACATCGAACAGATCGTCCAGGCCATCGAGGACCGCGTGATGGCCGAACTCGACCGTCGTGGCGGACGATATGCAGGACGGTTCTGATGGCCGCGACCAAGGCAACGATCGACATCGAGAAGGGCGCCAACATCGGCACCGGCGATCAGATCAAGTGCATGTTCAATCCATCCGAGTTCACGGTCACGCGAGGCGCTAGTTGGGTGCGACACCCTGTGCAAGGTAAGGGTCAGCCGGAGATGCGGTTCGTCTCGGCGACATCGGGCTCGTTCGATCTCAACCTGATGTTCGATACGACCCAGGAAGGGACATCGGTCGGTCGCTACACCGACGCGCTCTTGCACCTCATCGAGCCGAACAAGAACTTGCCATCTTCCGATGCGAAGACGAAGCGACCGCCATTCGTCTGGTTCAGTTGGGGGAAGTGGCGCTCGTTCAAAGCGGTGGTGTCCAACGTCGCGATCACGTTCACCTACTTCTCGTCGGAGGGAACGCCACTGCGCGCCAACGCAAACGTGTCATTCATCCAACCCGTGGAGGACGACGCCTGGCCACCGCAGAACCCGACCTCACACACGCCGATGCCGCATCGCATCCACCGTGTTCAGCGCGGGGAGTCCATCGATCGAATCGCCGCTAAGTACTACTCCGACTCCACCGATTGGCGCAGGATCGTCGAGGCCAACGGGATCACCGACCCGATCCGATTGGAACCCGGCGTGCTGCTGATCATCCCGAAACGGGAGAACGCAAGTGCCTGAATACTTCGTTCCTCAACTCGCACTGAAGGTCAATGGAAGCGACTTGTCGGCGGACTTCTACGGCGCACTCACCGAGGCACGCGCCGAATGTTCGGTGCAACTCCCCGACCAGTTGCGGCTCAAGTTCATCGACCCCGACTTCGACCTGTACGACCAAGGATTCTGGGAAGTCGGGGCTGAGGTGACGATGTCCATCTCCAATTCAGACGTGCCCGCAAAGGTGATGACGGGCGATGTCACCTCCATCGGCATCGAGGCCGATGGAGATGGATCGATGACGCTCACCATCACGGCGCTCGGCGCCGACCACGTGCTCTACCGGGGCGTGCGTCGGGCCACCTATGTCGACAGTACCGACAGTGAGATCGCCAGTTCGATTGCCTCCGAGTTTGGACTGTCGGCATCCGTCGATGCGTCCGAAATTCGTCACCCCTATGTCATGCAAGCCGGTCCGAGCAACCGCTTCCTCGACGAACGGGCTCGTCTCAACGGCTATCGGTGGTGGGTCGTTGGCAAGGAATTGAACTTCAAGAAGGATGTCGCCTCGACCAATGGGCCAACCCTGCGTTGGGGAGAACATCTGCTCAGCCTGCGCGTCGTCTCCACGACCGCCGAGACTGCCAAGAAGGTCACGGTCAACTCGTGGAACCCCGACACCCGTCAAGCGATCACGGTGACATCGTCGTTGCCACCGGACCTTGAACTGCTCGGTACCGACGCACCGGGCCCGACCTCGATCGCCAAATCGTCGCGCGGGTCGGCAGCCGTCGAACGGTTTCAGGCCTGCCATCCAACCGATGACATCAGCGGTGCTCAGGCGCTGGCCGACGGAATCGGCAAGCGTGCAGCAGCCACGGAAGTCAATGTGCGCGGCGTCGCGCTCGGTGATCCGAAGATCATGGCCGGGTCCATCATTCACATCGAGAACGTCGGAACCAAGTTGAGCGGCAAGTACCGTATCGCCTCGGTCGAGCACGTGTATACGGCCGCAGGCGGGTACGTCACGCGCTTCACCTCTGGCGGTCAGGAATCCACCGGGCTCGTCGACTTGTTGAGTAGCCCGGCGGAACCGTTGCCGTGGAACTCGCACGCGCTCGTCATCGGCGTGGTCACCAACCTCGACGACCCCGAGCGCCCGGCACGCGTCAAGGTCAACCTGCCCACGTTCCACGACGAGTACGAAAGTGCATGGGCGCGGCTGGTGCTGCCAGGCGCCGGCAAAGAGCGCGGACTACAGATCTACCCGGAGATCGATGACGAGGTGCTGGTCGGCTTCGAAAATGGAGATCCGCAGCGACCCGTCATCCTCGGCGGAATGTGGAGCAAGAAGTCTCCACCGCCGCTTGCCAAGGACGCGATCGTCAAGCAGGGGGTCATCGCGTCGCGTACCTGGAAGAGCCGCGCCGGTCATTCCATCACCATCAACGACGCCGACGCCGACAGCGGCAACTCGATCGTCGTTGCCCTCAAGGGCGGCAAGACCGTGCTGACTCTTGCCGCGGACAAGGTCACCCTCGAGACCCCTTCCGACATCACCATCACCACCGATGGCGCGGCATCGCTGAAGGCGAATAGAGACGTCACGATCGAAGGTCAAAACGTCAACATCAAGGCAACGTCCGCGGTCAAACTCAACGGCGCGCAAATCGAGGCGGTGGCATCGTCTACCGCCAAATTCGAAGGTGCCTTGGTCGACCTCAAGGCATCGGGGAGGCTCGCTGTGGATGGTGGCGGTGCCACGCAGATCAAAGGAGGGATGGTGCAGCTCAATTGACCGTCACAACTAACGAATCAACATCGATCACGACACCGCCGGCCCGATTCGACACGACCAGGGCGCTTGTCGGACGTGGCATGTCCTTCCCGCTCAGCGTCGACGGGACGGGGCACATTGCGCTGACTTCGGGAGACGACGTGGTCGCGGGCATCCACATGGTGATCATGACCGCGCCCGGCGAACGCGTGATGCGTCCCGACTTCGGTTGCGAGATCTGGGACCTCGTGTACTCACCCGTGAACGCGGCGACGCTCGGACAAATGGAGCACGCGGTGCGTCAAGCCTTGTCGCGTTGGGAACCGCGTATCGAGGTCGAACAGGTGACCGTGCGACCGCAGTCGAATGACGATTCCATCGTCCAGATCGAGGTCGACTACAGACTCCGCTCGAGCAACGATCGCCGCAACCTTGTCTTCCCGTTCTACGTGATCCCCGAGGGTGAGAGCTCATGACGATTCCCGCGCCAAGCCTGGACGACCGCCGCTTCCAAGACATCGTCGACGAAGCAAAGCGGCAGATTCCGAATCGCTTCCCAGAATGGACCAACCACAACATCTCCGACCCTGGTGTCGCCCTGATCGAATTGTTCGCGTGGATGACGGAGATGACGCTGTTCCGTCTCAACCAGCTTCCCGAGCGGGCAATCATCACCCTGCTCAACACCGTCGGATTTCAGACGCTGCCGGCCTTCGCAGCAAGCGCCGATCTGACGTTCCACCTGTCGACGAGCGTGAAAGACACCGTGGTCATCATCCCAGCAAGCACACAGGTCGGCACCACGGGCGCGGCCGATGAACAGGTCATCTTCGAAACCGACGACGACCTGACCCTTCGTCAACCAAAGCTCGTCAGGTGCGTCGCCATGAGCCCGACCGATACACCGATCGACCGCACCACGGAAGTGGCTGACTCGCGACAGGCGATTCTCTGCTTCGAGGGACTCGACGAAATCCAGGAAATATGGGAGCACGCCCTCAGCGTGCTGACGCCCAACGCCCGGCGTCACTGGAGACCCTCGCGTCGGTTCGCCGGGGACGCCGTCTACTTCGGATTCTCCGAGCCACTCGCCGGTGCACTGCTTCGTGTCGACATCAATGCCAGCGGCGCAGGACTCGGGATCGACCCGGACAACCCGCCGCTGATCTGGGAAGTGTCGACACAGCACGGCTACGCGACGTGCGAGCGCACGCTCGATACGACCGGCGGCTTGAACCAGGCGGGAATCGTCGAGATCGAGATCCCCAATGAGCACAGCGCGCTGACACTTGCCGGCGAAGACCTCTATTGGATTCGGCTGCGAGTCGACACCGAACGGTGCCCGATCTACCGCACCAGCCCATCGCTGACCTCGATTCATTTCGAGACCGTCGGAGGGATCGTGCGCGCCCACCACGCCGAACAGCGGCCCACGGAGGTCCTAGGCTTCAGCGACGGCAAACCCGGGCAACGGTTCACCCTCTCCAGCGCACCCACCCTGCCGCGCTCGAAAACACGCGACGGCTCGACGCCTGGTGGCTCCTTTGAAGGCGTCGTCGTGGACGGACAGCGGTGGAACGAGGTCGAGGACTTCACCAACATGCAACTCGCGGACCAGGACGGGTCGCAGGACCGCGACCGCGTGTACACGCTCGACCCGACGACTGGCGAGATCGCCTTCGGCCCGCAAGTGTTTGCCGCGAATGGAATGTCGACTCAGTACGGCGCGATACCGCCAGAGGGCAGCCGAATCTCGTACACGGAGTATCGGATCGGAGGAGGTGTGCGAGGGAATGTTCCGGCGCGTTCCATCACGACCTTGCGTACCACCATCAAACTAATCGACAGCGTCGAGAACCCGCGTGCCGCGACGGGAGGTGTCGACGCCGAAACCTACGAACAGGCATTGCAACGTGCTCCCCTCGCGCTACGCGCCGGCGAACGAGCCGTGACCGCTGCCGACCATGTCCGCGTTGTTCGTGACGCGGCGCGAGATCTCGAACGAGTCGACGCTCGTCCGCCGACCGAGCCTGGCGCACCACTGCGTTTGCTACTCGTTCCCAAGGTCACTGCACATCCCACGGTGCAGGCCATCGACGACTACGCACTTCCGAAAGAACTCGTCGACAAGGTCGAACACGAACTGGAGTCGCGTCGGCTCGTCGGCAACCGCGTCACGATCACGACCCCGTACTACCTCGGCCTGTCCGTCGCTGCGAAAATCACGGCCGCCACGTCGAAAGCTCTCGACGCTGTGGCGCTCTCGAATCGAGTCACGGAGGCGTTGTACCAATTCGTGAATCCGATTGTCGGTGGTGAACACGGTGACGGCCTGCCCTTCGACGCACCGATGACGGGTGAACGGGTGAAGACGTACTTGCTCTCGATCGAAGGGGTGACCTCGGCCGAAGTCGAACTGTTCGAGGCCGACCTTCGGACACACAAGCGGCTCGGGGCAGGCCAACAACGAATCCAGCTGCCGCCCGACACGTTGTTCCTCTCGTTCCAACACCGTGTCATCCTCGACAACACGAGAGGTGCTCGCTGATGAGCACGCTGCTCCTGGATCAACTACCTGTCGTGATGGCCGCAGACAGCGGCATCGCTCAATTCCTCGGCATTGTGGACCCGATCGCCTCGCAGCTCTACGACGTGGTGGGAGCGAAGGAGGTCTACTTCGATCCCACGGTGGCCCCCTTGCCGATGTTGCGATGGTTGGCCCAACGCCTCGGCGCAGAGATCGACTCCCACCTGCCTGACGCTGTGCAACGCTCTGTATTCCTGGTGACCGCGGCGACCTACGCGATGCGCGGAACCCCAACGTCGTTGCGGATGAACATCGGTGCGATCACCGGCGCAGTCGTTTCGATCGTCGAGGACGGCTGGATCGCGTCGCGGCCCGTTCCACAACACCCGCCAACTTCAACCGACACGCCGACCGAATCGGCACCGTTCGTCCCTGCTGCGGTGACGATCCACGTTTCGACGTTGGGCCATGCGACTCTCGCCCAGATATCCGCGACGATCGAGCGCGAGCTCCGTGGCGACGTCGTCTACCGAATCGTTGACGACAGCGCGCTACAACCCACAGTGGAGGTCGCAGCATGAGACTCCTCGACACCTGCCCGATGTGCCACGAAGATCTGCCGGAGTCGATCGACAAAGACCTGATCGAGGCCAAGGCCTTCTGTCCATGGTGTGACTACCCGTTGTTCTGGACCGTGCAAATACCTGATGTGCCTGCCGCACCCGCAAACGACGCGGAGATTCACGCAACGCCGGCGACGCCCCAGCTCGAACCAGACCCGGCCGCGTGGTTCCGTCTGCCTGGAGTCGGTGGAAGGGAGTCGAGGACCGGTGACGAGTGCTGGCACTGCGACGAACCGAATGACCAGAACGCGACCGAGTGCCGCAGGTGCCACGTACCCATTCCCGAGCCGGACCCCCTGCCACGGTCGACCGAGCCGGACACGCCCGCCGTCGCACCTGCCGGGGTTGTGATGAAACGCAACCCAGAGGTGTGGGCCTGGGTTCTGGTGACGCTTGGAATCGTCCTGATCACGCTGACTGCAATCCTGATCGTCAAGTTCTGAGACCTATTCAGTCCAAGAACACCAGACCAACATTTCCGGTTCCGTCACCGTTGCGCATGTCCACGGTGATCGCCTTCGAAACGAAGAGAGGAGGCAACTCGAAGAACACGTTGTACAGACCAGGGGCCAGCCCATCGAGAACATAGGTGCCGTTCGCCAACGTAAACACGACGTGGCTCCCCGAAGCACCGGTGATCGTGACGCGTACGTTCTCGAGCGGCACCGGCTCTGGCGGTGGTATCTGTGGAGGGACGAATTGTCGGACAACCGTTCCCGAGATCTGCCGCACCACCGGCGGTGCCGTAGTCGTGGGCGGAGTAGTCGTCGTGGGTGGAGGCGGTGCTGTCATCGGTATCTCCAGCCCGACGACGTTCTGCCCGGTGGCGAGCGGGACCACCTTTCGCTGCGGGAAGAAATCAGGCGCCGAGACGTCGATCTCGAATTGACCAGGAGTTACCTGCGTACTCGGGTCGATCACGAACGAGAACCGACCAGAATCCGTCACAACAACATCTGGAAGACCACGAACCGCCGACGGCGTACCCGTCGTGGAATCGAGCCGCGAGATGCCCACGACCGCTCCGGACAACGGAGCTCCGTTCGCCGTAACAACGCCGGCGATCGATGCGTTGGTACCGACGACCACGAGTGCTTGTGCCGCAGACATCGGCACGTCGATCCCGATGACGTTCTGGCCGGCGGCGAGCGTCACAACCGAACGCTGGGGCACATATCCCTCGGCAACCGCCAAGACCTCGAAGGCCCCCGGTGTCGCCTTCGTGTTCGGCTCAATGACAAACGAGAAATGTCCATCGTCGGCCACGATCACAGCCGCGAGGCCGGCAATCGGTGCCGGGGTACCCGTAGTGCGATCGAGACGCGACATCGTGACCGTCGCTCCGGCAAGCGGCGCACCGTTCGCTGTGACGATCCCGGCGATCGACGACTGACGACCGACGAGTTTGACGGTCGACGGCTCACCAGCCTTCACGCGGGCGCTCGCGCCTTCGTTGCTGAAGCAGGTCGCGACTGCGGCACCGGCAGGCGACGGAATGTCAACGGAGGGGCACGACACGTCGACGAATCCGGCCGCCGCGAACATCGCCGAGTAACTGCCGGGGATGATCTGGCTGAGTTGAAAGTTGCCGTTCGCGTCGGCAACAGCGACGGTCCGCTGACGATTCGGATCGAGCGCGCCGCCGGGCTTGAGTAGCGGCTGAATCGTCAAGGTCGCCCCGGCAATCGGAAGATCATCCGCCGCGCTGAGCACCGCGCCGGAGAGTTCGTCGACGGCAACGGGAGCAGGGGCGCCGCCGAGGGTTGTGGGCGCATCAGTGGTCGCAGCGCTGACGGCCACCACCGGACCGGAACTGCCGGCGACGGCGGGGCCGGCTGGCGTAGTTGTGGGTGCCGCTTCACTGACGTTGACGCCGGACCCAGCGCTGCCATCGGCCGCATTCGCTTGGCCAGAGGCGGCCGCTGTCGCCGCGTCGCGCGCAGCAGCAAGTTCGGACTGGGCGCTCGGCTGACTGCTGATGCCGTCGACCACAGCTCCGACACCGTCCTTGAACGACTTCGCTACGCCTGTGTTGGTGTCGTCGATCACCGAGTCGATGGCCCCCCCGACCACAATTGCCCAGAGCGCCAAGAGCGCGACGACGAAGCCGATCATCAGGACGAACCGCGATATGTATGGACGTTGGGCCAACGATCCGGAAGTCTCCAGTTTCAGCCCTGGCGACTCTGCAGTGATCTTGAACTGGCGTGGCGTTGCGGCACCCGTGAACGAACGCTTACCGGAGACCTCCACTTGAACCGATGCAGATTCGCTGGCCGGGAGATCGAGACGAGGCGGCTCGAAAGCGAACGAGAAGTGATTTTCCTCGTCACTGCCGAGCAATGCGAACGACAACGGCGTGTTCCCGTCGTTGGTGACCGTAACCCCGAAGCGGCCACTTCGCCGCCCGACTGCCGATGTCGGATCGATGTCGATCTTGGCCGACTTACTCTCCGCCACGTCGAGGTGCAAGGGGGCCAACGACTGGACGGATTTGTCGGTGCAGGACCGAGCCTTGATCCAGGTATCGCACGGCCCAGCCGGGAAGTCGGACGGCAAGGTGATCTGGACAGTCAGTGTTCCCGCGGCGTCGGGGAACAGCGAGACCAATCCCGGTTCGACCGTGACGGAATGGCCGTCCACACCCAGGACCGCCACCTCGAACGCGTCGATTACCGCAGTGGTGTTGACGAGGCTCACCGAGATGACAAACGGCGTGCCGGGTGTGACCTTGACAGTGTTTGGCGATACGCGCAGCTCGGGCGATCCGCCGGCCACCGACGTCTTGTCGTCAAGCGGCCGATTCGCGGCGCGGCGGGTCATGGCACACCCTCGAATCGCGCTCCCCGTGCCTCGGGGCATCCGAGTACCGCGGAGTCGTCGGGGCAGGGTTCGTCGTCCCGACCTCCCCAGACGAACAACTGGTCGTCATGCCAGGCCGCGGTCGACTCGGCCCGGAACCCCAGTTGGGTTGACGACGGCAACGGCTGCAACTCAGTCCCGTCTCCGGGTGTGTACAGCATCGCAGACACTGAATCGAGCGACGGCACCGGCACCGCGATGCCGATTGCATTGCCGGTCCAGGCGGCGACGAAATCGGTAGCCAAGTGCTCGGGCGCATCGGCGAGCGGCTTCCATTCGAAGGTCGGCACGAACGGATCCTTTGTATCGGGCTTGACGTTCAACAGCCACGCAACTGGATCCTTGCGATCGACGCGATGGCTGGACGAGCACAAGGTGGACATGCTCGTGTTGGAGACCGACAACTGTTGGTCAACGGGCACGGGCCCGCTCCCGAGATCACGGGTCCCCAGGCCACCCAGCAGAACGAAGCCTCCGGGTGTCGCAACGGCCTGATGGCATGCTTCGGGCACTGCCAACGGGTTCTTGATCAAACTCCACCGGTTCACCGCGACGTCGTAGACGACGCTGTCGGAACGGAGCACTCCGTCGGGACCCACACCGCCGCTGATCAGCATGTATCGCCCATCCCAAGCGGCCGCGTGGAAGGCTCGAGCAGCGTCCGCAAATCCGCCCAAGTTGCTCAACTGGGTGGTGTCACTGTCGCTCTGGAACAGATCCCAGATACCGTGCGACAAATCGCCGAGGTTGTCCGCGGTCGGCGTCCCGTCCGACTGCACGCGTCCCGCGCGGAGGATGCCCCCGTCGCCGAGCACGCGTCCGTCGCGGGTCATGCCACCGAAGATGATCAACTCCTTGCCGGTCCAAATCATCGAGAAACCCACCCGAGGCTCCAGGTGGCTATCCGGCAGCGCCGCCCATCGGGACGTCACCGGATCGAACTGGGCTCCGTATCTGGTCTCCGACGAAACGGCCGCGGGCGTGAACCCACCCCACACGACCATGCGATCGCCGGTCCACACCGCTTGGTGTCCAACCCGTCCTTCGTCATCTCCCAACGGCGGAATGGCTGTCCACGCATTGTCCGTCGTGGAGTAGTACGCGCCGTCGGGCCGCATGGTTCCCGCTGCGTCCATACCCCCGAACACCACGACGCCCACATCCGATCGGTCGTGGCCGGTGATCCAGTCCCCTGCCCGTGCCGTGGCGCTGTCGACCCCGCTCGGCCGGTTCGGCTTTTGAAACTGGACCCACGTCGCGGTATCTCCGACGCGTCCCGCAAAGCCTTCCGGAGGGTCGGGAAGCTCCACCCAACCGGCGACCTTGTTGTCGTTCACCACAGACCGAGCGGCAGTCTTGACACCGATCAAGGCAGCGATCAAGAGCACGACGACCGCAATGATCTTGAACAGCAACGGCGGGAACACCGACAGTTGGCGAAACGATCCAGCGGCCGTTTTCGACCCACTCGACCCGTATGCGGTGACGTCGAAGACGTGCAGCTTCCTCGCTCCGAGCCACCGCGCCCTGCGTCGAAGCATCGCGACCGCGAAGAACTGCTGCCTCGGTGCGAGCTCGACGATCTCCGGCGTGAAGTCGGCGTGAAGCTTGCGATCCGGACTTGTCATGCGGAGCCGCACCGTCACGGCGAGATCGCCCGTGTTCTCCAAGACCACCTTGGTGGACTTTCCCAGCAGCCCCGAGATCCGCTGTGGCGACAGCTTGATCGTCGCCAGCGACGCATCGTCGACTTGCACGAGCAGATCGACGACAGCCAGGCGACTCGCGGTGCTCGACGTTCCGTCGACCCATTCGATCGCCACCGGGTTCACTCCCGGACGAAGACGAGATGGAAGTACGAACTCAGCCGCCACTCTGTGGACATCATCCACATCGGATGAGGCGGGCGGTTCGATCCGAGTTGTCGCCACGATCGGCTGGCCCAACCCGACCAACTTGAGCACGATGGCCGGATCGTCACGACCGTGATTCACCAGCTCGAGATCGACATTCAGCGGTTCATTGGGGCGCGCATGAACGACGACCGGCGCGTCGTCAGGAGACGCGTAGCTCCCGGCAGTGCCGACGTGGCGAACCTGCATCTCGAAGTCGACCGGGACCTCGCACCACCGGCTCGTCATGACAGAAGTCTGCGGCCGGACCATCGGGCGTACCAGAATCGAACGGGCAAACCTGGGGGAAGTAGTGGTTACATCCGGCGCACACGGATCGTGTAGTCGCCCTTGCCACCTGCCCGGTTGTAGTGGCGTACCTGCGGGTAGTACTGGCCCGGCACGAGGCTTGCGGCGATGCGCGCATTCGAGCCCTCGCCGCTCTCGTCGTCTTCAGCGATCACGCTTGTCGGACTGTCGGGACCGAAGAGCCGCATCACCACGTCGGTCGGGCCTTTGGTGTCGATGACGTGTGCGCCTCCCGTGGCAACTTTGAAACTGAACAGGTCTTCTTCACCGGCCTTGCCGATCGACGCCGAAGTGCGCTTCGAGGCGTTGACGTTGAGTTCGACCGCGTCGACTACTGTCGGCTTGTTCTTCGGATAGGCCTGAGCACTGGCTACGTAGGCCTTGTCGACGGCCGAGAGCACGTCGTTGGCATGCGTTCCGATACCGCTCTTCACCCATGTCCCGGGGAAGAAGTACAACATGATCGAGTCGGGGTCGAACTTCGTGCCCTGGATCTGGTCAACACGGTACTTCTGATGCACGTTGTGGCGGATCGTCGCCTCGTCCCAGTTGTTGGGCGGTCCGGAAAGACTCTTGATCACGGTCGCCTCGTTCCACTCGATCCCGCCGTCGGGGTTCTGGTGCTCGTGCGCCAGGCCGACCGCGTGGCCGAACTCGTGGCCGGGGAGGCTTCGTCATGCTGCATGGTTGGGATGCATGTGCGGGCACCCGAGAGCAGTCGCGTGTCGAGAGTGACGCTGTACACCAAAGCCGGCGCCGACTGGTTCCGAAGCGCACCGACGAACGATGTGATCAGACCGTTCTGCAAGGTCTGCTGGAACAAGATGAGAAACACCAATAGCGCCACCGCGCCAATCAGCAGACCGAAACGAGTCCTCGCGCGCCGCATCTCGTTCAACGCCAGAAACATGACCTGACACTACGTCTCAACCGACGCAGCTCGTAGTCTGAACATCGAGCTGTCAGGGCTGTCGGCTGTCGAACCCACGCGGCTCGCGTTGGTGCCATAGCGTGAAACCGTATGGAACTACACAACTGGCCCCGGACCCACAACGAGCTCAGTGAGGGCCCGATTCAGGTACGAGTTGCCAGCGTCGAGCATCTCTTCAACCCGATGGATCCGTCGCCGCTCGACGAGCGGTCGCTCGACCCCGAAGTGGCCGACTGGATCGAGGAGTGGGCGGAGGATCTCGACCACGATCATCCGGTGGAAGTGGAGATCTACGTTGCCGATGATCGGCTGAACGGGCGCGAGGAGGCGATCGTCCATGGTCTGCACAGCCACTTCGAGTACCGCCAATGGCAGACCGCACGCCAGCTACGCAAGCTGCTCCGGGAGGGCCGCATCAGCCTCGTCATCGGGTTGGCGGCACTGGCTGGCTTCAATGCGGTGTCACGCCTCATCGGCGCCAGCAGCAACCCCGTGATCGAGGTGGTGCACGATGGTTTGTCGGTGCTCGGCTGGGTCTCGATGTGGAAGCCGCTGGAGATCTTGCTCTACGACTGGTGGCCGATCCGCCACGAGCGGCGCGCTTGCCAGCGGCTCGCCGAGTCGACGATCACCTTTGCCGAAAACGGGTCCCGCTGAGTTCGACGTCTCTACGTTGAACAGTCGACGCGCCCCCGCCGGACAACAAGGACTGGCTGTGGCCGGTGTTGGCGGCCGACCACGCCCCGCGATGCCACCAACTCGATCTCGTCCGTGAGCAAAATCCCGCTGACACCCACCGACTCCGCGTGACACCGACGCGCGGGGGACCGGGTGTCGCCTTGTGGTCCGAGGCCTTGCGTCACACCTCCTTGAACGCCTGGTTGACGGGCCTGCCGCGCACGCGGTGTGATTGCCCGGCAGGTTGCTGCGAAACCGTCGATCATGTCGTCGTCGATTGACTCACATTGCCGGCAAGGGTAGACATGTTGTCGGGGATCGTGTTCTGGCCGCTCGGTCGTGAGTCGTATTGCCTGTCAGGTATCACTTCTAGGGGAAAGTGGGTTCGCGCGATGAAGTCTCCGGATGCTCTTGTCACCGTCGCGACGACACGTCG
>JAYVFI010000032.1:0-109488 GCA_043773365.1 Ilumatobacteraceae bacterium | reverse complement strand
GGCGAGATCGGCACACGCCAGCGCTTGGCCGTATCCGAACCGGGTGAGTTCATGTGCGGCGTCGAGCAGGACGGCCGGTCGGCAACGGGCGAACAAGTTGGCGAGCACCGCTCGGTGAGCGGGACCGAACTCGCCGGCACGAAAGCCCGACATGATCCGCTCGGCGAACGTGTGGGCATCGGCTTCGACCAGCGACACCAGCTCTGGCGGAATCGCCAGCTCGGGTAACGATGCAACCAATGCTGCATCTGCAGCCCCGCTTCCGATCGCCTCCAGCTCTGGTACCTGACCGACCAGCCAGGCCGTGAGTGGCCCGCCTGCGAGCGCCACCCGGGAACGCCGGACCGCATCGCTGCGATGCCGGAGAAGGAGCTCGACGAGAAGGTCGGGAGCCAGGCGGAAACCGTGTTCGATCACACTGAGCACCCATTCGTCCTCGAGTATCGGCCAGTCGGCAACCAGGCTCCGCCATGTCGCCGCTGCGCCAGGCGGGCAGATCGGACGGACGTCGGACTCCGGTGGTTGCAACGGATCGGCCGAGGGAAGCGCGATGAACGCCGCCCGCCTGGCGGCAGTGACGGCGCCCACGGTAGCCAACATGCGCGATGCCGGATCCGTGCGAACCGTATCGGCGACCAGATCGCCGATGCCGCCGACGGGCGGATCCGGTGGCTCGCGCCGGTCAGTCCCCAACAGTGCTGCCGTCACCAACTCGCGCCACACGCCCTCCAACGATGTGACGGTCATGCCGCCCCCACGAAGGACGGATCTGCCCGCGGGCCGATGTCGAGCGATCGATCGGGCAGGTGGAGTGTGAGCGGAATCACACCTCGCGGCGTCCACTCGACCGTCACCGAGATCGGGACTGCTGCCGAAGCGGCGGCGAGCGTCCCCAGCGAGCGGACATCACCGAGCAACGCCAATGACCCCGTGGCGTCGGAGAGCAGCCATCGACCCTCCGCAATCGTCGGAGCAGCCGTCACGGTTGCGGGGAAGCGTTCCAACCATGGTTCCGCAGCAATCGCGGCACCGATCGCGTCGCAGGCGTCTGCGACTGTCGTGGCAGTCGCCGGGAGGAGTAGCGGAAGGGGGTCAGCGTATCGGTGCCCGGCCAACGATCGGAGTGAACCGCCGGGATAGCGATGCAGGTCGGCGCGCACGACCGTGCCGACGACGAACGAGTCGTCGAGTGTCTGATGGTAGGCGGCGAACGACAACAACATCGCCCAGCGACCCGACGTGATACCGCGCAGCCACACCCTGCGCACCTCGATCCGGTCCTCGCGCGCGTCACTCCGACCGGCCACGAACCAGTCGTCGGTGTCTGGCACGCCGAGCAGCACGTCCGCCTGTCGGACCTGCCATCCGGATGCAGTCGCGACGGCATCGGCGAGCGGGCCCGGAAGCTCCGGCAATCTGCGGCCGGCTTGGGCGATGAGGTGCAAGATGCCGATTTCGGCGAGTACCTCCGAATGCCAGTCTGGGCCGGCGCCGACCAACCCTGCGAGCCGTCGAATCCGATTGCCGAGGGCGCCGGCGCGGGCATCGACGAGGCGGGCCGCCAAACCGTCCCAGGTGGAGTACCGAGCCAGCATCGGATCGGCGAGCCCGGTCCGGATCCGATCCTCGAGCCATCGGTCGAGCTCCTGGAGCCCTTCGTTCATCCGTGCCACTCGGTTGTCCCGAGATCGGTCGAGGTCTCCGCGATCGTTCGGATGATCCGACTCGCCGGGGGAAGCGCTCTCGCCGCTCGACCCGTGCGTTGGTTCGGTCGAACGATCCCCCGAGCCCGAACCGCCGGTCACCGAAGCCGCCGCCGGCACCGATGCTGTCTGCCGCCGATCGCGACCATCGATCCACGTCGCGACACCAGCCGGGCGAGCAGCTTCGACAACACCGCCGCGGACCCACATCAACAGCAGGGCGAGGGCGTGCTTGCACGGCAATCTCCGGCTCGGGCAGGTGCAACGCCATCCAACTTCGACATGGTCGACGGTTGTCTCGTACGGCTCGGCACCGCCGCCCTGGCAGCGCCCCCACAGCGCCCGTTCGTCAGAACCGAGGCCGGACCAACGGCTCTCGATCGCCAGCGGTTCGGCGGCCGCGATCGAACGCGACGACGGCGCCGCTGCCATCACCTGCTCGATCGTCCATCGTCGCTCCACCAGCGTCACGGTAGCCAGCCGGTGTGACACGGCTCTCGACGGCGATACCGTCGCCACGATGAACCAGCAAGTTGTGTCCGAGTCGCGCGTCATCAAGGCCACGCCCGAGGCGATATTCGCCGTCATCGCCGATCCTGCCCGCCACGCCGATTTCGACGGATCGGGCATGGTCCAACAGTTGCGAGGCAACGATCAACGCCTCAAACTCGGCTCGAAGTTCGGGATGGACATGAAGATCGGCCCGCTCCCCTACCGCATCAGCAGCACCGTCGTCGAGTTCGAGGAGAACCGATTGATCGCCTGGGCACATGCCGGCAAGCATCGTTGGCGGTACGAGTTGGAACCGGTCGACGGAGCAACGCGGGTCACGGAGTCGTTCGATTGGTCAACGTCGCGCTTCCCCAAGGCGATTGAGTTGATGGGGTATCCGAAGAAGCACCCCGCCAATCTGCGGGCAACGCTCGAACGCCTCGCGGCGCTCGTCGAAGGCGCCTATGTCGATTGATGCGTCGACTGATGCGTCGACTGATGCGTCGATTGACGCGTCGATCAACGCGTCGATCAACGCGTCGATCGACGCCGTCCACTACTACTGGCGGCCCGGCTGCCCATTCTGCTCGTCGCTGCGGCGAGGACTCGACAAACTGGGGATCGCCACCGTCGACCACAACATCTGGGACGACCCTGCCGACGCGGCAACGGTCCGATCGCATGCCCGTGGCAACGAGACCGTGCCGACCGTGGTGATCGGCGAAGTCGCGTTCGTCAACCCGCGACCGAACGAGATCGCGAGGCACCTCGAACACGTCGCCCCGCACCTCTTACCTGAGGGCTACGAGCCGGAACCGAGCGGACTGCTCAGCCGGCTGTTCGGCAACTCGTAGGGTCGCCAGCACCGGCCTGTCAGCCGAGCCGGATCAAGCCTGCGTTGGTCGGCGTGAAGCCGCAGGCGTCGAAGTAGAACGGTCGCAAGTGGTCGTCGAAATCGACGTGGAGCCACTCACAACCGGCACGTTCGGCACCATCCCTGGCGGCCTGCACGACGCTCACGCCGACGCCCAGCCGCCGAGCCGACGTCGCAACCATCACATCTTGTATCCAAGCGTGCACGATCCCGTCGGAGATGACGTTGGCGAACCCGACCAGGACACCGTCGATGCGCGCCGTGACCCAACCGAGACTGTGGCGCTGCAACTGCTCGACCCAGTTCCACTCGTCGAACACTCTCGTCTCGAACGCCTCCGCATGCAGTTCGTTGATCTCGGGATTCGTCAATCCGCCCCGCCACTCGATCTCCATGACTATCTCCCCAATGATCGCCAGGATTCCGACGCTACGTGACAGCGCAGTCCGGGCAGGTGCCGTAGATGTCGACGGCGTGATGCCATGCGGTGAAGCCCGACGCCACCGCCACCTCATGGAACGTCCGATCCATCGCCGATTCGACGTTGGCGGGCAGCGTCACGTCGACCACCACCCCGCAGGATTCGCATATCAGGTGGTGGTGGTGTTCCGTGAGGTGTTCGGCCAACTCGAAGTGGGCATGGTCACCACCGTGCACGAGTCGCCGGACGACACCGACCTCGACGAGCACCGACAGACTTCGATAGGCCGAACTCTGCGCCAAGGATTCGTCGGCTGCGAGGAGGTCGGGAAGCGTGATCGGCGATCCTGCGCCGACCAGCCCCGACACGATCGCCCGCCGGTTGGCCGTGTACTGCTGGTCGTGATCCGCAAGTCGCAAGGCGACGGATCGATGCAATTCCTGGTCGTTCGTCACGGACCGATCCCCTTCGGACCATGCTGCGGCTGGTGCTCGTGCTGATGCTGGTGCAGACCGTGATGGGGTAACAGTTCGGGCGCGTGCGGCTCGCCGTGGTCATGACCGTGATCATCAACGACGATCGACAGACCGTCATCGCTGATGACGCGACCACCGAATGCCTCAGCAAGCAGCCTCGGGGTCAACACCGCGGACGGCGGCCCATCCGCCAGCACGCACCCGGCCATCAGCATCACCCGATCAGCTCGACGTGCCTCGGCGAGATGATGCGTCGAGAAGACGACTGTTCCGCCGTCGGCGGCGTGCCGTTCGATCACGTCGAGGATTCGAAGTTGACTCGGAAGATCCAACCCGGTGATCGGCTCGTCGAGCAACAGCAGTTCTGGTCGCGACGCCACCGCCTGCGCAACGCGTACCCGTTGTTGCTGGCCACCCGACAACTCGCTGAACGAACGTCTTCGCAGATGCTCGACCTCGAGCAGACCAGCCGCCCGAGAGATCTCGGCTCGGTCGTCACGACCGAGCCGACCGAGCAAACCTCGGGACTGATAGCGCCCCATCCGCAGTACCTCGTCGACCGACAACGGCATCCAGCGATGGCGATCATGGTGCTGGGTCACCATCGCCACGGCAGCATCCACCCGCACGGTGCCATCGGTCGGCTCGATCAGACCGGCAAGCAGGGAAAGCAGCGTCGTCTTGCCACTCCCGTTCGAGCCGACCAGGGCAATCGACGAACCTCGATCGAGTTGCAGAGACGTCGGGGCAAGCGCCACCACAGGGCCGTAGTGCACACACACCTCGTCGGTGGTTGCCAGGTGATCGGTCGCTGTCGCCATGAGAGTGATTCCCAGTCTAGTATCATGAGAATGATTCTCAAGAGCACCGCCTTGGTCACGGCCGTGCTGCTGTCGGCCATGATGCTGTCGGCGGCGTGCTCGGACGGGCGATCTGCCAGGCCGTCAGACGTGGCGTCACCGACCGATCGACTCATCGCCACGACCACCGTCTGGGCCGACATCACGTCACAGGTGGCGTGTGGCGAACCGGTCGTTGCGATCATCCCGGCAGGCGCCGACCCGCATTCGTTCGAACCATCGCTCCGAGACCGACAGCTGCTCGACGAAGCCGCCGTCGTGATCGCCAACGGCAACGATCTCGAGTCGAGCCTCGTCGATCTCCTCACGACGATCGCCGACGAAGGGGTGACTGTCGTCGAGATGACCGATCATGTCGAGCTCATCGACGGCGATCCGCACATCTGGCAGGATCCGTCGATCGTCGCCGACGCCCTACCAGTGCTTGCCGATGCGTTGATCGCGGCAGGACGCGACGAATCGACGATCAGAGCGTGTGCGTCCGACTACCGGACACAGCTCGTCGCCCTCGATCACGAACTCACACAACTGTTTGCGAACATTCCGGTGAGCAAACGCGTGTTGGTCACCAGTCACGATTCGCTGGAGTACTTCGCCCGTCGTTACGAACTCGACGTCGTCGGTGCGGTGATCGCATCCACGAATACGATGGCGGAGACGAACCCGGCTGATCTGGCGAAACTCGCCGACCTGATCGCGGCCAAGGGCGTGACGACGATCTTCACCGAGCAACTCGAGTCGACCGCCGACGCCGAAGCGCTCGCAGCCCGGCTCGACGTCGACGTCGTTGCGCTGATCACCGATGCGCTCTCCGATGAGCCACCCGGCGACACGTACATCGGGATGCTGCGCTCGAACGCAGAGGCGATCGCCTCCGCGATCGGAGGACCCTGAAATGATGACGTCGTGAACTGGCTGACGCACCCGGTCGATTGGTGGTGGGCACCGCTTGCCGAGAATCCGTTCCTACGCGACTCGTTGTGGGCGGCGCTGCTGAGCGTGCTCACCACGAGCGTGATCGGGACGTGGGTGGTGTTGCGTGGTTTGAGCTTCCTCGGCGATGCCCTGTCGCATGGCGTTCTGCCAGGCATCGCGATCGCATTCGTGATCGGCGGCAACACTCGGGTCGGGGCACTGATCGCGGCGCTGGTGATGGTCGGCGGCGTGCACCTGATCCGGAATGCCTCGCCGCTCCCCGACGACGCGTCGATCGGTGTGCTGTTCGTGGGATTCCTGGCGCTCGCGGTGGTCGTGATGTCGGCCCAGGATGGTCGCGGCGCCGGCGATCTGACGCGGTTCCTGTTCGGTTCGATCAACGCTGTCGGTGGGAGCGAGCTACGCACGCTGATGATAGTTGCCGCGATCACAGTCGGCGCGGTGATCGCGCTCCACCGGGCGCTCCTGGTCGGCACGTTCGATCCGACTCAAGCCCGCCTGATCGGGTTTCGTCCGGAACTCACCCATTTCGTATTGCTCGTGCTGCTGGCGCTCTCGATCGTGGCCTCGTTCGAGACCGTCGGCAGTCTGCTCGTGTTCGGATTCCTGATCGGTCCCCCGGCGACGGCCTCGCTGCTGGTCAAACACGTGCCCACGATGATGATCACCGCTGTCGCGATCGGTTCACTGTGCGCACTGATCGGACTGCTCCTCAGCTATCACCACGGCACCGCCACCGGCGCCACGATGGCACTGGTCACCGTGGTCGCGTTCATCAGCGTTTTGTCGGCGCAGCAGTTGCGCCGGGGAATCATGCGCTGACAAGCGGGTTACGCTCCGACCATGGCTGATCGTGCTCTGGTTGATCGTGACGGCGCCGACCCTCGATTGGCAGGAACGGCGATTGCCGATTCGGTGATCGATCTGATCGGGGCGACACCGCTGATGCGGATGAAGCGGATCATGGAAACCGAGCGGTTGCCGGCTGTGCTGGCGATGAAGATGGAGACCACGAACCCCGGTGGTTCGTCGAAGGACCGTCCGGCGCTGGAGATGATCCTCGCCGCCGAGCGCGACGGTCTCTTGCAGGCGGGTGGGACGATCGTCGAGCCGACCAGCGGCAACACGGGGGTCGGCCTGGCGATCGTCGCCGCCCAACGTGGTTACAACTGTGTGTTCGTGATGACCGACAAGGTCGCCCCCGAGAAGGTTTCGTTGTTGAAGGCCTACGGTGCCGAGGTCGTGGTCTGTCCCGTCGCCGTGGCTCCGGGCGATCCGACGAGTTACTACAGCGTCGCCGAGCGATTGACCCACGAACGCAACGCGTTCCGCCCCAACCAGTACGCCAATCCGAACAACCCGCTCGCCCATTACAAGACGACCGGTCCAGAGTTGTGGGAGCAGACCGCTGGCCGGATCACGCACTTCGTCGCCGGCGCCGGCACGTGCGGCTCGATCACCGGTACGGCTCGCTACTTGAAGGAACAGAACCCCGACATCAAAGTGATCGCGGCCGACCCGCAGGGCTCCGTGTTCTCGGGAGGATCCGGTCGGCCCTACCTCGTCGAAGGAGTCGGGGAGGACTTCTTTCCCGCCGCTTGGGAGCCGGATCTGTACGACGACGTGATCGCGATCAGCGACGAGGAGAGCTTCCTCACGGCGCGGATGGTGAGCAGGGTCGAAGGGGTGCTGATCGGAGGCTCGGGGGGGCTGGCGGTGGCCGCTGCGATCCAGGTTGCCCGCCGCGCTGGGCATGACGACATCGTGGTCGTGTTCAACCCCGACTCGGGACGTGGATACCTGTCGCGCGTCTTCGACGAATCCTGGATGGCCAATTACGGGTTCCTGACCGAATGCGATCAGTGCATCGGTGCCGTGCTCGTGGCTCGCAACGCATCGCTCGACAACCTGCTGTATGTCAGCCCCACAGCGACGGTTCGATCAGCGATCGAACTCATGCGCGCCCACGGCGTCAGCCAGCTCCCCGTGTGCAAGAACACCCCGCCGTTCGCGGCCGCCGAGGTGTCGGGATCGGTCGACGAACTCGAGCTGATGGAAGCTATCGCCAACGACCCGGCAGCGATGGATCTACCCGCTGAGCAAGTGATGGCACCGAAGTTGCCGACGATCGGTATCGGGCAGAAGGTCGAACTCGCAATCGAGATGCTCCACACCGCACCGGCCCTCCTCGTGCTCTCCGGTGGGCGGCCACTCAGTGTCCTCACCCGCACCGACATCCTTTCCTATTTCGAATCACGAGCGCAGGGGTAACCGATGGGTGAAGAGCACGAGCAGCAAGGTTGGGCGTTCGAGACGTTGGCGATCCATGCCGGTCAGGAACCCGACCCGTCGACCGGCGCTGTTGTTCCGTCGATCTCGCTTGCCACCACGTTCGCCCAGAGCGAAGTCGGTGTCCACAAGGGATTCGAATACTCGCGGTCGGGCAACCCGACCCGCACGGCGCTCGAAGCCCAGGTGGCGGCACTCGAGCAGGCTCGCCACGGGCTCGCCTTCGCGAGCGGACTGGCGGCCGAGGACAACGTACTTCGGCTGCTCCGACAGGGACAACGAATCCTGCTCGGCAACGACGCCTACGGCGGAACGTTCCGATTGATCTCGAAGGTCTGGTCGCCGCTCGGATTTCCCTGGTCGGCGGTCGATCTCAGCGACCTCGACGGGCTCGTCGCGAACTGGCCCGACGACACCGGCATGGTGTGGCTGGAGACGCCGACAAACCCGCTGTTGACCTGTTTCGACATCGAAGCGATCGCCTCGATCGCCCACCAACGCGGGGCACTCGTGGTGGTCGACAACACGTTCGCCACCCCGTACCTCCAGCAACCGATCACGCTCGGTGCCGACATCGTGGTCCACTCCGCAACCAAGTACCTCGGCGGGCACAGTGACGTCGTCGGGGGCTTTCTGGCCGTAAACGACGATGACATCGCCACTCGGCTGCGGTTCACGCAGAATGCGGCCGGTGCGGTCCCGGCGCCCTTCGATTGCTACATGGTGATGCGCGGGGTGAAGACGTTGGCGCTTCGGATGGATCGGCATTGCGAGAATGCCCGCACAATCGTCGACCTCCTGAGCGGGCACGACGCGGTCGAGCGGGTCCTGTATCCCCAACTTCCGGATCATCCCGGCCATGCCGCGGCTGCCAAACAGATGCGCGACTATGGCGGCATGGTCAGTTTCACCGTCCACGGTGGTGAGGCGGCGGCACGTCGTATCGCTGCCGCGACCGAACTGTTCACGTTGGCAGAATCGCTCGGTGCCGTCGAGAGCCTGATCGAACATCCGGGGGCGATGACGCACGCTTCGGCGGCCGGTTCGCCGCTGGAAGTGCCGGCCAACCTGCTGCGCCTGTCAGTCGGGATCGAACACGCCAGCGATCTCGTCGCCGACCTCGTCCAGGCGCTCGGTGCTGCGTAACGACTCGTGAAGGCGACGATTGTGCCTCGGATCGCCCTGTTCCTTGACATCCGTCAGCTGACGGATCATCTCGTCGCGAACCTCGTTCAGAGCGTGCTGCAGATCCGTTGACGACGATCTCGCAACCATCGGCTTCTGCCCGGCGATCTTCGCTTCCAGGACGACGTGCTGACTGCGGGTCTCGCGTTCTTTGATGTGAAGGTGTAACTCGACGGCATCGGGACGAAAGCGGAGCAGATGACGGTCGAGATTCTTCCAGTGATTCATCAGTTGATCGATCTCGGCCGACCGGAGATAGCCGTGGATCTGAAGGCTGGTCGCGACACTTGCCACTCCAACAAGATGATCTGTCACAAGGTTCCTCGATTCTGTGGTCGCGATGTTGTGGTCGCGATGCTGTAGTCGCTTGTCTGACACCTTCCATTGAAGACCGGTGCGACCGGGCGGGCCAGGGCCGGAAGTCACGTCGGCGCGCGCCACCGGCTCGACCGGTACCCGCTGCGGTCGACGGCAGAACTGCGGTCGACGTCACAACGGCGGTCGACGTCAGAACAGCGTCGGTTGATCGGGTCGGTAGACCCTCGGAACACCGCTCCACGGAACGAAATGATCCATGAAGATCCATGTCCTGCGGTGGATCGCCGAAGGTCCGTACCCCTGCAGCGCCGCCTTGTGCACCGGGCACGGATACCCCTTGTTGGTGTCGAACGACCAGGCCGGGTAACTCTCGGCGAGGTCACGCATCTGGCGATCACGCACCACTTTGGCGAGGATGCTGGCGGCCGCAACGCTGAGGCAGTGCATGTCGGCTTTGACCCGCATCTCGACCCGGGGAACACACGGTGTTACGAAGTTCCAGGTGCCGTCGCTGACGGCGACGTCCGGGACCACTCCGAGTCCGTCGATCGCCCGCCGGCAGGCCAACCGTTGAGCGTCGGCCATACCTATCTCGTCGCACTCCTCCTGGCTGGCGGCACCGACCGACCACGCCACGCACCAATCGGCGATTCGGGCGAACAGCCGCTCGCGCTCCTTTTCGGTCAGCATCTTGGAGTCCCGAACGCCGAGCACACGTTTGTCCCTCGGCAAGATCGCCGCACCGACCATCAGCGGGCCGGCCCATGCGCCGCGACCAACCTCGTCGATCCCGACGATCGACTCATACCCGGCCGACCAGAGTTCCTGTTCGATCTTGCGGGTCGGCGCTCGACCGCGTGCAGCCATCGATGTGGAAGCTATCGGAGCACGAGTTGAGGGTCGCCCGCTTCGACGACACCGACTCGCCAGAAGCCCTGCGTGAGCAACGATTCGGCGGCTTCGGGCGAGACCGCTGCGAGCAGGCCACCGGAGGTCTGGGGGTCGAAGCAGATCGCTTCCGGACCATCGGGGGCGGTCGAGTCGAGGTGCCCTGCGAGGTAGTCCCGATTGCGCAGGTCGCCGCCGGTGCGCTTGCCGTCGATCGCGGCCTCGAGCGCGCCTGGGTAGGTGACGAGCTCGGCGGTGTCGATCACGAATCGAGCCCCGCTCCGCTCGGCCATCTCCCAGCCGTGACCGGCGAGCCCGAAACCGGTGACGTCGGTGACGGCATGCACGCCATCTCGGAGTGCGATCAACGATTCGGCGGCAGCGCGGTTGAGCAGCTTCATACCATCGATGGCGACGCGCTTGTGTAGCTCCGTTCCTGCCGCCAATGCGAGCCCGGTCCCGAGTGGCTTGGACAGCACCAGTACGTCACCCGGCAGTGCCCCGCCCTTGCGGAACACGCGATCGGGATGCACGACGCCCTGCACCGCAAGTCCATAGATCGGCTCGGGGTTCCGGATCGTATGGCCACCGGCGACGGCGCCGCCGGCGGCGGCGACGGTTCGCGCACCGGCTTCGAAGATCGCCGCGATTGCCGCGCGCGGGAAGTTTTCGGGGAAGGCGGCGACATTGATCGCCATCACGACCCTGCCACCCATCGCGAACACATCGCTGCAGGCGTTGGCGGCGGCGATGGCGCCGAAGTCCGACGGGTCGTCGACGAGTGGTGGAAAGAAATCGGTCGTCGAGACGAGTGCAACGTCATCGGAGACCTTGTAGATCGCGGCGTCGTCGAAGGGTGCGAGACCGACGAGCAGCGCCGGGTCGGTCGATACGGGGAAGTCGGCAACCAGATCCTTGAGCAGACCGGCGCCCCACTTGGCGGCACAACCACCGCATGACGTCCATTCCGTCAGCTTCAGGTTGTCGAGCGACGGGACAACTCCCGTCAGGTCAGTCAGCGCCATGTGTGCAGACTACGGGTGGTCCCGTCGATCTGTTCGGTCAGTCCGTGAGTCCCTACACTGCGGCTGTGGGCGATCTGTTCATACCGACGTGGACCGGCGTACTGGAGAACATCCATATCGCAGATGCGGCGTCGCGTCCGATGCAGGCGATGGAGTCCGCAGAGATCGTGGCCGGTGTCGGAATCCCGACCGACCGGTACGCCACGCGGCGCGGGAACTACTCGGATCGGCATCACATCGATCGCCAGATCACGTTGATCGAGTCGGAGACGCTCGTGGCGCTCGCACGCGACCGACAGATCATCGTCGAGCCGCACGAACACCGACGCAACCTGACGACTCGCGGCGTTGCGCTGACGCATCTCGTCGGTGAGTACTTCACGATCGGTTCGTGTGTGCTGTATGGCGGCCGTCTGAACGTGCCCTGCACGTACCTCGAACGACTCCTCGACCGGCCGGTGTTCCGCGCCCTGATCCACCGCTCGGGACTCAATGCACGGGTGATCGTCGGTGGCACGATTCGAGTCGGCGACGCGATCCGACCGTGCGACGGGGAGGCGCTCGACCCGCAGCTCCGCGCCGACAACGAACGGCACGAATTGCAACCCCCTCACGAGGCTTCCTGACCGGCAGCCGACCGCCGCAGCGGGCACGCCGGCGCAACGCAGGCCCGCGTTCTGGTCGCCGCTAGCTGAACGAGTGGTTGTCAGGAGACACCGACGACGGCGCGCTTGCCGGTGCCGGCCACAGCGTTTCGCCTGTTGCATCGCCGGATCGCCACCCCGGCGCACATGGTGAGTTCAACGTGACGAGACCATCGCTCTGCTCCCACAGCACGGCGGGCCGCTCGGCGTGCCAACGAATCGCGAAGGAAACGGAACTGCCGTCTCCCGTCGGCACCCCGAAGGTTTCGACGGACTGGCCGAGCCATGCGGTCGGCCAACCGTTCGGGAGTAAGACTCCTCCACTTGCGATCATCGTCTCGAGCCAGGCGATCAAGAGCACGCCCTCAGGAGCGGTCTCCGGCTGACTGGACCGAATCCGTTTCAGCACGATCCGATCGAGGTCGCGTCGCGCCCTGGTTTCACCGGCGGCTGCGAGGACCCGCCCGGCAGCGGCCAATCCCATGTCTCGCTCCCATCCGAGATCGGGAGCGATCCGTTCGACCGCCGCGACCAGTTCGGGAATCCATGGGTCCGGATCCTCGCCCATCCGCACGAGTTCACCGAGCGCCACCGCGAACGCGGCCGGGTCACCCTCGGACCGCGTGATCGCTCCGAGCGCCAACTCGCATCGTTCGGCGGTGACACGTTCCGCCATGGCCGCCCAGCGATCCGCCTCCGGAAGCACGAACCGACTTGCCCGTTGCGTGAGCGCCAGCCAGCCACGAACGACCTGTGACGCCGTCGGCAAACCGCCCGGAAGCGGCCCCGCCTGCCCGACGCCATGAGTCACCCCGATCCGCAGCGAGGCGCGATGACCGAGCGGTAATGCGAACGAGCCTGGAGGGAGCGCGATCCCCTCGATCGGCATGTCGACGATCGGTCGTTCCGTCAGCACGTCTCGTCGATCGAACGCGATCGCCACGGGCAGCGTCGATTCGTTCTCGACCTCGACGATCGTCAGCCCGCCCCGGTCGGCGATGCTGAAGATGCGCTGCACGACGTCGCCGGAAGGGACGCGGACACGCGTTTCCGTGACCGGCGTACCTTCGATCCGAATCTGTCGAACTGTGGGTTCGTCAGCGGGAATGTGCCAACGGTCGTCGGCGGCGACGAACCAGTTCAACCCCGGCGTTGCGTCCCACTGTTGGAGCCCGCCCCAGGGTGTCACCGAAGCGCGCCAAGGTTGGCCGGTTACTCCCGTGGTGATCATCGTCGACTACGCCAGTTCGCTCTTGCTCGTACGCGACATCAGCGCCGCCAGCGCCTCACCGGCGCTCTTGCCGTGGTGGCAGACGTCGACGACCTGTTCCGTGATCGGCATCTCGACACCGTACCGATCAGCCAGCCCGAGCACACTCGGCGAACTCTTGACGCCCTCGGCAACCATGTGCATGGAGGCCAGGATGTCTTCGATCGACTCTCCGTGTCCGAGTGCGATCCCGACCGAGTTGTTCCGGCTCTGCTTGGAAGAACATGTGGCGATCAGGTCACCCATCCCTGCCAGGCCGGCGAAGGTCAGCGGGTCGGCCCCCATGGTGACCCCGAGACGCGCCATCTCCGCGAGGCCGCGGGTGATCAGTGTGGCGCGGGTGTTGTCCCCGAAACCCATCCCTTCCGCCATGCCGGCGGCGATCGCGATCACGTTCTTGACGACACCGGCGATCTCGCAACCGACGACATCAGGATTCGTGTAGATCCGAAGGCTCGGCCGCGTCAGGATCCGCTGCAGTTCGGCGGCGATGGTCGCGTCGGGGATCGCCACGACGCTTGCCGCCGGTTGGCCGGCCATGATCTCCTTGGCCAGGTTCGGTCCGGTCATCACACCGACGGGACGCCCCGGCATCTCCTCGGCGGCGACCTCGGTCATCCGCATCAACGTGGAGGGCTCGATGCCCTTCGTGAGACTGACGATCGGCACCCAGGGCCGCAAGTACTGCGAGGCTTCATGGGCAATCGCCCGGAACCCGTGCGAGGGCACGGCCATCACCACGACGTCGGCATCGCACACCGCCTCTTCGAGCGAGGCGGTTGCGCGCAACGGATCGGGCAACGTGAAGCTCGGCAGGTAGTCGGGGTTGACGCGTGCGGCGTTGATCTGATCGGCAAGCTGCGGGCGACGCGCCCAGAGCAGCGTGGGCGTGTTCACGCTGGCGAGCGCCGCCACGGTGGTGCCCCACGATCCGGCGCCGATCACGGCAACCCTGATCTCCGTCGAACGTGACATGCCCGCAGCGTAGGCCGTGAGTGGTGAGCGTGTCACAAAGACGAGCCGACCGGTGCGACGACTAGGGTGGACGTGTGGAGACGGCCGTGCTCATCCCCATCAAGGCATTCAGCCATGCGAAGAAGCGGCTGTCGGATCACCTCTCAGCGAACGATCGTGAACTGCTGGCACGTTGGATGGCAGGTCGGGTGCTCGCCGCCGCCAGCCCGTTACCGACGTTCGTGGCCTGTGACGACGACGATGTCGCGACGTGGGCAGAAGCACGTGGTGCCGAGGTGTTGTGGGGGCCCGGGCTGGGCCTCAACGGCGCCGTCGACAACGGCATCGAAACGATCTCCGGCAAGGGTTTCGACCACGTCATCATCGCCCACAGCGACCTGCCGCTACCGGAGTCACTCCGCTCGATTGCTCTGGAGGGGCACGTCGTGCTCGTCCCGGATCGGTGGAGTGACGGCACGAACGTGATCAGCCGGCCGTGCTCGATCAACGTGCCGGCGTGTTATGGACCTGCGAGTTACCGACATCATCTCGACGCTGCGTTGATGACCGGTGTGCCGGTCATCGTGCGAGACGACACCAACCTTTCGATTGACGTCGACACGATTGCCGACTGCCGTCACCCACTGGTTGCTCCGCTGCTGGAACCCGTGCTGGGAGATCACCGATGGCGGTGAGCGCAAACGAACCCGGGCAACCGTTGCCGGCGAGTGACCGTCCGTCGTTCACGCGAGATCTGGAAACACCGCGGGTCGCACTGGCGATCGGTGCACACCCCGATGACGTCGAGTTCGGATGTGGGGCAACACTGGCCAAATGGGCCGCATCGGGTTGTCTGATCCATCACCTCGTGTGCACGGATGGGTCGAAGGGCACATGGGATGCTTCCGCCGATCCACATGAACTGGCGCGGCGACGCCAGGAGGAACAGCGCCAGGCGGCCCGCCGACTTGCCGGCACGAACGCCGGCGAGGTCGTGTTCCTCGGATACGTCGACGGCGAGCTCGACAGTGATCTGTCGGCGCGTGGTCGTGTCGCTCAGGTGATTCGCCGGCTGCAACCCGACGTGGTGCTCGGCCATGACCCGTGGAAGCGGTATCGACTCCACCCAGATCATCGCCACGCAGGTCTGCTGGCCTGCGAGGGCATCGTTGCAGCTCGCGATCCGCACTTCTTTCGCGATCATGGAATCCCCCATCATCGCCCAGACCGTCTGCTCCTGTTCGAAGCAGATGTCGCCGACCACGTGGAGGACGTGACCGGTTGGGTCGAGATCAAACTCGACGCGCTCGAAGCACACACGAGTCAGTTCGAATCAACGATGCATGCCGCCGACCACGATCAACTCGAAGCGTTCCGAGCAAAGATCCGTGACCGACTCGGTGGTCTCGGGATTTCCCACGGGGTCGGATCGGCCGAGGTCTTCAAGCTGATCGCCGATCTGTAGCAGCACGCGAAACGGGGCGGGTCCAAGCGGCCCCGCCCCATTTCGAGTCAGCAAGCTGATTACTTCTTCTTGGCCGGAGCCTTCTTGGCCGGAGCCTTCTTGGCGGGAGCCTTCTTGGCCGGAGCCTTCTTGGCAGGAGCCTTCTTGGCAGGAGCCTTCTTGGCAGGAGCCTTCTTGGCAGGAGCCTTCTTGGCAGGAGCCTTCTTGGCCGGAGCCTTCTTGGCCGGAGCCTTCTTGGCCGGAGCCTTCTTGGCAGGTGCGGCTTTCTTGGCCGGAGCCTTCTTGGCAGGAGCCTTCTTTGCAGCCATCAGTTTTCTCGCCTTTCAGTTCAGTGCGGACTTGAGGGTTGAGCTCGCCGAGAACTTCATCGCGGTCGAGGCCTTGATCGAGACCGGTGCTCCGGTCTGTGGGTTTCGGCCGGTGCGAGCCGGACGCTTGGTGGTGCTGAATGCACCGAAACCGGGCCACGAAACTTTGTCGCCCTTCTTGGTCGAGGCGACGACGGTGTCGAAGAACGCGCCGACGGTTCGCTCTGCATCAGCCTTCGAGACACCCGCGGCGTCAGCAACGGCATCGATCAGTTCTGCCTTGGTCATGGACATTCCTTTGGTAGCGGATAGGAGCGGATCGCATTCTCACGACCCGCAACCCTCACGGGTTGTCACTAATCAAACGCTTCAAACTACATCCATGCAACTATAAAGATCGTTGCATTTGCAACGATCTCTGAGATGAGACCCTTACACCTGAACGACTAAACGGTGTTCATGCGTTCGGGGAATCGATGATCGCTTCACGAAGCCGACGCGCGTAGTTCTCCGACTCTCCCTCCAGGTATCGCTCGCGGGGCCAGAAGAAACCGCGGAGACCGTCGCCCTTGCTTCGTGGGACGACGTGAACGTGGAGATGCGGAACACTCTGACTGACCCCGTTGTTGCTTGCGACGAACGTTCCATCGGCGTCAAGCGCTCTGGGCATCGTGGCCGAAACGCGCCGAACCCATTCGAAGAGTGGACCGACCTCGTCGGGACGAAGATCCGCCAACGTGACGGCATGACGTTTGGGAACCACCAGCGTGTGGCCACGAAACAACGGCGACCGATCCAAGAACATGATCGTCGTCTCGTCCTCCCACACCACGTCGGCCGCCAGGTTTCCCGACACGATCTGGCAGAACACACAACTCGTTTCAGCTCGAACCATCTGTTCATCTTGTCGCAACCCTGCATGAGGTGAGCATCCACCACCTGTCGTGCGCGGTCCGGTACAAATGATCTCCGTTGCTGTTGGAACTGCCAGGCGATCGCCCCAGGAACGATCGATCTCGATCGATGTTCTCGATCCATGTTGGGGTGCAAGCAGGCCGAATAGTTGTCAGGAGAACCTGTGACCGATCTTCTCTCCACCGACCACATGCACGAAGAGTTCGCCGAGTGTGCTGATCGGAACGAGAAAGAGGAATCCGGCACCACGACGCGAACTCGAGTGGTGATCGACACCTCGGTGCTGATCGCCGACCCACATTGCCTTGCCTCCTTCGGTGACGCGGCGCTGATCATCCCGCTCACCGTGATCGAGGAACTCGACAGTCTGAAGACCCGGCCGGACGACGTCGGGCGAGCAGCCCGCACGGCGCTGCGGGCGATCGAGGAACTACGAGTCCAGCACGGCGGCTCGCTCGCCAAGCCGGTCCCCGTCGGTGACGGCACCCTCGAGATCGAGATCAACGGGATCCAGAAGCACCTGCTGATCGAACACGGGCTCGATACATCGATTCCCGACAATCGGATCATCGGCGCAGCCCTCGGACAGGCCATGAAGGGTCCGACGCTGATGCTCTCGAACGATGCCGCTCTGCGGATCAAAGCCGCACACCTCGGTGTCGACGCGGCCGAGCATCAGCTCACCAAGCGAAGCCGCGATGCTCGCCCCGTCGGTTGGTCGGTGATCGAAGTCGGTTACGACACCGTCGACTGCCTGTACGCCGCGGGCGCCGTCGACATCACCGCAGTCGAGGGAAGCAACGCACTGATCGAGAACGAATTCGCGGTCCTCCGTTCAGGATCTCAATCCGCCCTGACCCGCCGGGTCGGAACCGACCTGGTGCTGCTCCCACACGCCACGCCGGAACCGTGGGGTCTCCACCCGCGCAACAAGGAGCAGCGGTTTTCGCTGGAACTGCTGCTCGACCCGGACGTCGCCGTGGTTGCGCTCGATGGTCGCGCCGGAACCGGCAAGACGATTCTCGCCATCGCCGCCGCGCTCGAACAGGTCGTGGAGCAGCAGCGGTACGAACGCGTCGCCGTGTACCGCCCGTTGATCCCGGTCGGCCGGGCTGATGTCGGGTTCCTGCCCGGCGGTCTCGACGAGAAGCTGGACCCATGGATGTCGGCGATCTACGACGCGATCGTGGCGCTCACCGAACGCGGGAACAATCGTGACGCGCGTCGTCTGATCGATGAGTTGACCGCCCGCGGGCAACTCTCGCTCGAGTCGGTCACGTTCCTCCGGGGCCGCTCGCTGCATCGTCAGATCGTCGTGATCGACGAGGCTCAGAACCTCGAACCGACGACCCTGCGGACGATCCTCACGCGGGTCGGCGAGGGCACCAAGGTGATCTTCACCGGCGACACCAGTCAGATCGACGCGCCGTATCTCGGCGAGTCCAACAACGCCCTCGCGGTGCTCACCAACGCATTCGGCGATCAACCGTGTTTCGGCCACGTCACGCTCACCGCCTGTGAGCGCAGCGACGTGGCCAGCCTGGCCGCTGAACTGCTCTGAGCGCCGATCGATTTCGGGCCAGCGATCACAAACGAGCGGACTCTGTCACACCGGGCGCCTATCTTGGCAGGTGTGGACAGCGACGCCGAGCTCCCGAGGTTCGCCGTCGTCGACATCGAAACGTCGGGGCTCTCGCTGCGATGGCACCGAATCTTGCAGGTTGCAGTGGTCACCGTCGAAGGTGGTCAGATCGTCGACCAATGGACGTCGTTGGTGAAGTTGCGTTGGCGATTCCAACGGATCGGCCCTCGCCATGTCCACGGCCTCGATCGGGCGTCGCTCAAGGTCGCACCCGATCGCCGACAGGTGCTTCGTGAATTGTCAGCCAGACTCGACGGCGCCGTCTTCACCGCCCACAATGTCCGGTTCGACTGGCCGTTCATCGAGCGGGCGGCCCACAAGGTCGGTATTGACCTGCCGCCGGCACCGCGTCTGTGCACGCTCCGCCTGTCGCGGTCACTCGACCCCGATCGTCAAACATCGCACCGGCTGGCCGACGTGTGCGACCGCTACGGCATCACCAACGATCGCCCTCACGATGCGCTCCACGACGCTCGCGCCACGGCTGCGGTGCTCCCCCATCTGCTGAGCGCCCACGGCGTGACAGCGTCGAGCGATCTCGATCAACTCTACGAACGGGTGTAGCGCCGCAACACGCGGGCGGCGGTGGTGGCCCCGAGGTCGCGCCATCCATCCGGCTCGACACAGGCAGCATCCTTCCCGAGTCGAACCAGCGTGCGCCCCAACCACTGCTCGTTGACGACCGGCAACGTCACCGTGACCCAATCGTCGGCATCGGGCTCGCTCACGCTGTCGACCGGGAATCGTTCGATCACCCAGCGAGCGCCCGGTCCCAAGCGGAGTGTCGCCCTCGGCACGGAGCCATCGGCGAACCAGGTACCGGGCGGCGGCAATGTCCGACCTTCCAAAGGCGGCACCGTCTCACCGGTCAGCTCACACGCCTCGATCCGATCGATTCGAAACGTTCGCAGTTCCCCCGACCGATCGTCGTCGGCGGTCACGTACCACTCACCACGATCGGTGAACACCTGGCGCGGCGCCAGCAGGCGGGTCGTGACCTCGTCGCGACCGGGGCTCCAGTAGTCGACCCGCAACTGGTGGTGGTGGCGTGCCGCCTCGGCGATCTCGTCGACGAGCGGTGAGCGGGCGAGATCGATTCGAACCCCGGACGAGTCGTCCTCGCCGAGCGCCGAGGCGAGTTTCGCCAATCCTCGTCCGAGCGGACCGCCTTGCTCGGCGCCCGGCAGCTCCATCGCCGCTCGGCCGGCGGCAAGCAACTCGAACGCCTCGACGGAGTTCAGGCGTAGCGGACGCGTGAACAACCGCGGCACACCCACCCAGATCATCCCTTCGTCGATGAAGACGTCGATCAGTTCGTCGACGAACGGTGGCAGCCCACACATCGCCACGAGTTCGAGGTCCTTGGCCAGTTCCTCCTCGGTCAGGCCAAATCGCTTCGACGCCTCGGCAACGGACACCTCGCCGCGCTCCATCAGCCACGGCAACATCACCAGCAGCCGGCGAAGCCGCTGCTCGGCCGGACGCGGGCCACTCCGCCCCGGAGCACTCATGATGCGACCTCCGTCAACCAGTCGACGATGTGCTGGCGCACGTCGTCAGGCCCGATCACTTCGGCATGCTCGAGGAATCCGAGCACCCAGGAGCGAAACGCAGGCAAGTTGGCACAGGGAACGTCGACCTCGATCGATCCGTCGGGATGCCGAGCGGCGACGCGGCCATCGCCCAGCTCACGAATCACGGCCGAGGCTCGGTGTGCGTCGATCCGCACCCGGGCATCGGGTGTCGACGCGTCAGCGCCGATCAGCTTCGGGTCATCGGGGATCGCATCGCGCGGATCGAAGTCCGACGGCCGGTCGAACGTCGATCCCGACCGGACGGCCACGTCACTCTCGATCCGATCGATCCGGTAGGTCCGTCGTTCGGCTCGGGCATGATCGAATCCGACGAGGTACCAGAACCCGTCGCGCAGGAGCAGTCCCCATGGGTCGACCACGCGGTCGACCGAGCGGTACGTGAACGTGACGGACGTCCGCCGGGAAACTGCCTCTCGCAGCACCGGCAGCGATGCGAAATCCGGCACGATCGCCGTTACCGGAGCGCTTCGATCGAGCAGTCCGGCACCGAGCTTCCACAGCGCTTCCTGCCCCACCGTCGAGCCGGGTCGCGTCGCTGCCATGGCTACCTGGAGGGCCCTCGTCTCGTCGTCGTCGAGTTGCAGGTCACGCATCTCGTATCGATCGCGATCGATCCAGTAGCGGGTCTGACCGGCGTACAGGCCGCCCGGCACGATCTCCTGCTCGATCGGCACGCCGATCTCACGCAGCGCCGACTTGTCACGCTCGAACGAAGCTCGCCGGGCTCCCTGGCCTTCGGGGTACTGGTCGCTCAGCTCACCGGCGATCTCGACCAGGCTCAAGGGTTGACGGGTCTCCAGCAGGAGTGCCAGCAAGTTCGTCAGTCGTTCGACGCGGTCAGCCATCAGCGCGAGTAGTCGTAGAAACCGCGACCGCTCTTGCGACCCAGCAGGCCGGCATCGACCATCCGCGACAGCAGCGGTGGCGGGGCGTAGAGCGGCTCCTTGAACTCGGAGTAGAGGCTCTCGGCGACGGCGAGCGTCGTATCGAGTCCGATCAAGTCGGTCAACCGGAGCGGACCCATCGGATGACTGCACCCTTCGACCATCCCGGTGTCGATGTCGTCGGGTGATGCGAACCCTGACTCCATCATTCGAATCGCCGAGAGCAGGTACGGGATCAACAACGCATTGACGACGAAACCGGCGCGGTCCTTGCTGCGGATGACCCGTTTGTGCAACACGTCGGTCGCAAACGCTGCCGATCGTGCAGTCGTCTCCTCACTCGTCATCAGGCTGGTCACGAGTTCGACGAGGCGCAGCACCGGCACGGGGTTGAAGAAGTGGATCCCGATCACCTGCTCCGGTCGCTGCGTGGCGGTACCCAGTTTCATGATCGGGATCGAGCTCGTGTTACTGGCAAGGATCGCTCCCTCGGCGGTCATCACCCGATCGAGCTGTTTGAAGATCTCGACCTTCATCGGCTCGTTCTCGACAACCGCTTCGACCACCAGATCGCGATCCTCGAAATCGGCCAGGTCCGTCGTGAAACTCAACCGGGAGACAGCCGCATCGCGTTCCTCCTCGGTCATCTTCCCGGCCGACAAGCCGCGATCCAACGACTTCACCAGCCGTGCTCGACCGGCCTCCGCAACTTCAGGACTGATCTCTTGAACCCGCACATCGAGCCCGGCGCGAGCGCACACTTCGGCGATGCCGGACCCCATCAGTCCGCACCCGACCACCCCAACCCGTTCAATCGTCGTCACCGGATCATTCTGCCCGATCGCGCCCACGTTTGGTGCGACGACACCAAACGCCCGAGCCGACTGTCAGCTGCATGTCGTTCGTCGCGTCACGCCGATCCTCGGGCAGACTGTCCCGCATGTCTGACGTGCCGTCACCCGAGCAGCTTCGACAGTGGGTCGGCGCCTCGTATCCGTTGGGGGCCACCTACGACGGGTCGGGGACCAACTTCTCGCTCTTCTCGTCGGTTGCGGAAGGGGTCGAATTGTGCCTGCTCGGCGATGCCACCCAGGCCGGCCGGCGCGATGAGGTCCGCGTCGACCTGACCGAGGTCGACGGGCACATCTGGCATGCCTACCTCCCGGATGTCCGCCCCGGGCAGCACTACGGCTGGCGTGTCCACGGGCCGTGGAACCCGAGCAAGGGACTCCTGTGCAACTCATCGAAACTGCTGATCGATCCGTACGCCAAGGCGATCGACGGCGAGGTCGACTGGAGCCCGGCTTGCTTCGGGTACGACGAGAGCGATCGAGCCAAACCGAACCTTGACGACAGTGCGCCGCACGTGCCGCTCGCCGTCGTGAGCGACCCGTTCTTCAACTGGGACAACGACCGTCCTCCCCGCACGCCGCTCCACGAAACCGTGATCTACGAGGCCCACATCCGCGGCCTGACGATGACCCACCCCGGGGTCCCGGAGAACCTGCGTGGCACGTACTCCGGAATCGCACACCCGGCGATCATCGATCACCTCGTGAACCTCGGTGTCACGGCGATCGAGTTGATGCCGGCTCACCAGTTCATCCACGACCATCGCCTCGCGACAATCGGGTTACGCAACTACTGGGGATACAACTCGATCGGGTTCCTCGCGCCCCACAACGGGTACAGCTCGCGGTCCGTCACCGGTCACGCCCAGGAATTCAAGGCAATGGTCAAGTCGCTCCATGCCGCCAACATCGAGGTGATCCTCGACGTCGTGTACAACCATACGGCGGAGGGCAACCACCTCGGCCCGACGCTGTCGATGCGAGGTATCGACAATCCGGCCTACTACCGCCTGATCGACGGCGACGCCAGCAGGTACCTCGACTTCACCGGGACCGGCAACAGCATGAACATGCGCCACCCCCACGTGTTGCAACTGATCATGGACAGCCTGCGCTACTGGCATCTCGAGATGCACGTCGACGGTTTTCGGTTCGACCTCGCCTCGGCCCTGGCGCGTGAGTTGTACGACGTCGATCGCCTGTCGGCGTTCTTCGACATCGTCCAACAGGATCCGGTGATCTCGCAGGTCAAGCTGATCGCCGAACCGTGGGACGTCGGGGAGGGTGGCTACCAGGTCGGCAACTTCCCGCCACGGTGGTCCGAATGGAACGGTCACTACCGCGACACGATTCGAGACCTGTGGCGGGGCGAGCCATCACGGCTTGCCGAGTTCGGGTATCGATTCACTGGCAGCTCCGACCTGTACGAGGCCGATACCCGCAGACCAACCGCCTCGATCAACTTCGTGACCTGCCACGACGGGTTCCCGCTGGCCGACCTCGTGTCGTACAACGACAAGCACAACGAAGCCAACGGGGAGCTGAACAAAGACGGCGAGTCGTACAACCGATCGTGGAACCACGGCGTCGAGGGGCCGACCGATGACCCGGCGATTCTCGAGCTGCGCGCCAGGCAGTGCCGAAACCTCATCGCAACCCTGATGCTCTCGCAAGGCGTCCCGATGTTGTCCGGCGGCGACGAAATAGGACGTACGCAGGGCGGCAACAACAACGGTTACTGCCATGACAGCGAACTGTCGTGGCACAACTGGGAAGCCGTCGATCACGAACTGCTCGAATGGGTCCAACGGGTCGTCGCGTTCCGCCAGGTCCGACCCGTGTTCCGGCGTCGCAGGTGGTTCTGGGATCGCAGCATCCGCGGGATCGACGACATCGAGTGGTTCCGACCCGACGGCGGTGAGATGAGCGATGACGACTGGGAGACCGGTCATGCCAGGGCCGTCGGCGTGTTCATCAACGGCGAAACGATTCAAGCCACCGACCGCTACGGCGAACGGATCGTCGACGACTCGTTCCTGGTGTTGTTCAATGCCAGCGAGCACGACCTCGATTGGATCATGCCGGCGATGCGATGGGGAGCGCGATGGGTGGTCGACCTCGACAGCGCCGACCCTGCCGCAGGGACACTGGAGCAACCGTCACGCTTCCTCGACGCCGAGTCCGCCACAACGATCACGAATCGCTCGATCATGGTCCTGCGCCGGGTCGACGAGATCCCATCGCCGGTCCACCCGGCACGCCGCCGCTGACCCTCACGTCCGGCGAGCGCGGTACCACTCGATCGCCGCATTCGTCGACGAGTCGTGCAGTTCGGGCGCAGGTTGATCGGTCAGTTCCGGGGTGATTCGATTTGCCAGTTCCTTCCCCAGCTCGACACCCCACTGGTCGAAGCTGTTGATGCCCCACACGGCGCCCTGTACGAAGACGATGTGCTCGTAGAGGGCGATCAACTGACCCAGCACCGATGGCGTCAGGCGGTCGGCGAGGATCATCGTGCTCGGCCGGTCGCCGGGGAAATGACGGTGAGGTTCGGCCTCGTTGGATCGTCCGAACGCAAGCGCCTCCGCCTGGGCGAACAGGTTCGACATCAACAGGTCGTGATGATTGCGGTAGAGATGATTCGGTGTGGCGAATCCGATGAAGTCGACGGGGACCACCCGCGTGCCCTGATGCAGCAGTTGATAGAACGCGTGTTGACCGTTGGTGCCCGGCTCACCCCACACGATCGGTCCGGTATTGCCGATCACCGGGCTGCCGTCGAGTTTCACACGTTTCCCGTTCGACTCCATGTCGAGCTGCTGGAGGTAGGCCGCAAACCGCGCCAGCTCCTGGGCATACGGGAGCACCGCCTTCGTGTCGCGTCCGAGCAGATTGGCATGCAGGATCCCGATCATGGCGAGGATGATCGGTGCATTCTCTGCAGGCGGAGCAATCCGGAAGTGGTCGTCGATGATCCGGAATCCTGCGATGAAGTCCATGAACTGCTCCGGTCCGATCAGGACCATCAGCGACAACCCGATCGCCGAATCGACGGAGTAACGACCGCCCACCCAGTCCCAGAACCCGAACATGTTGCCGGTGTCGATACCGAACGCACTCACTCGCTCGGCATTGGTGGAAACGGCAACGAAATGATCGGCGACCGCCTCCTCGCCGAGTGTCGCGACAAGCCACGCCCGAGCCGTTTGGGCGTTGGTCAGTGTCTCGATCGTGCCGAACGTCTTCGAGGCAACGATGAACAGCGTCGAAGCCGGTTCCAGCCGTTGCAGGGTGGTGTGGATGTCGGCGCCGTCGATGTTGGAGACGAAGTGGGCTCGCAGGCGTGGGTGGCCGAACGCCGCCAACGCCTGTGCCGCCATCGCCGGCCCGAGGTCCGATCCGCCGATTCCGATGTTGACGATGTCAGTGATTCGTTCGTCGGCACGGATGCGGTCCGAGAAGGCGGCCATCCGGTCGAGTACGCCATGAACTCCCGGCACGACGTTGACACCGTCGACGACGATCACCGCACCCTTCGGAGCTCGCAGCGCGGTATGCAGCACGGCGCGGTCCTCGGTGACGTTGATCCGAGCCCCGGCGAACATCTCGTCGCGCCTGGCCAGCACGCCGGCCGACACCGGGTGATCGATCAGGGCATGCAGGAGTTGGTCGTCGATCGGATGCTTGGAGTAGTCGATCCGAAGGTCCCCTGCGTCGACCACGTATCGCTGGGCGCGCCCTGGGTCCTCGGCAAACAGCTCGGCGAGTGAACGGCCGACAAGGTGGTCTCGAACGAAGTGGGAACTCATCGTGATCGACGTTAGCCACCCGAATCGGCCAGCGCAGCCGGTCCGGCGGCGTGGTCCAAGAACACGACGGTGCCTGTCCGCCGAATCGCCGAGATCGGAAGCCGGGCGTCATCGAGCAACCAGCGCTCCACCATCGTCCGCTTCGAGGTCCCGACTGCGAGGACGCCTCGAGTTCGGGCGGCGTTGACGACACGCTTGGTCAAGGTCATCCGCCGCCAACGGTTGAACTCCGGAACCAATTCGATGCGCCGCTGCGACCGGAGCAAGTCCTCGTTGCCAGGCGGCCAGGACGCCGTGTGCCCATCGTCGCCGAGACCGAGGTGGATCACGTCGAACCGGTCGGGAAGCGAGCTTGCATACCGTCGGGCGGCGGCCCTCAAATCACGTGACGTGACCGGCATCAGCTTGACCTTGCAGACCAGGTTGACGAGCTGATTGGAGTTGCGGGCAGCGTGTCCGGCGGGGGCGACACGCTCGTCGACCTGCCAGACGGTGATCGAGTCCCACGGCAGGTCGGAGTCGATCAGCACGTCGATCATGGCGGGTGCCGTGCTGCCTCCGCTGAGCGCCAGGTACGCATGTCCCCGCAGGTCGACCGCGCTGCGAAGTCGACCTGCGATCCACGCTGCAGCGGCCGAAGGCGGACTCGGCACGATTCTGATGTCCATCTCCTCAGCTTTGCCCCGTATCGTGCTCGCACGATGGATGGCGAGCAGACACGCGGGCTGCAGGCCGCCATCCTGGCGTACACGTTGTGGGGGCTGCTGACCCTGTACTGGCGGCAACTGCATGGACTCGACGCGCTCGAGCTGATCGGTTGGCGGATCACGACCGCATCGGTGTTGATGACGATCTTGGTGACGACGACCGACCGGTGGCCGGCGATCGTGTCAGCACTCAAGGACCGACCGGTTGCAACCCGAATTCTGCTCGCATCGCTGCTGCTGACCGTCAACTGGGCGACCTACGTGTGGGCCGTCGTCAACGACCATGTGATCGAGACCGCCCTCGGGTACTTCCTGGCGCCGCTCGGTACCGTCGCACTCGGGGTGTTCATGTTCCACGAGCGGTTGACCCGCTTGAAGCGAGTCTCGATCGCACTCGTGCTGCTCGCCGTTGTCGTGCTCACCGTCTCGTACGCCCGGATTCCCTGGGTTGCCGTGCTGCTCGCCTGTAGCTGGGCGCTGTACGGCTTGTCGAAGCGTCGCGTTCCGCTCGACGCCGTCGAAAGTCTGACGAGCGAGTTGCTCGTGCTCGTCGTACCCGCAATCGGGCTGGTCGTGTTCGGTTGGTTTCGTGACGGAGGGATTCCGGCAACGGCAACCACGAAGGAGTGGATCTTCCTCGTCGGCACCGGGGCAATCACGGCGATACCGCTGTTGCTGTTCGCGTTCGCCGCCAAACGAGTGCCGTTCACGCTGCTCGGTCCGGCCAATTACCTCGTCCCGATCATCAACTTCCTGCTCGGTTGGCTGGCCTTCCACGAAGACCTCCCCATCGATCGAGTGATCGGATTCGGATTGGTCTGGTGTGCGTTGATCCTCGTCACCATCGACACGCTTCGTTCACGACCCGAAAATCCGTGAAACGCCGCTGGTTCTTGTGCAACAGTGATCCTGATCAGATCAGCGGAAGGAAGCAATCATGCGCATACGAATCATCGGAACCGTCGCGACGACGGCCCTCGTCCTCTCCGCTTGCGGTGGCGGAGGTAGCAGTGGCGGCGACCGGGGCAAGCTCGTCGACGAGGCCGTCTCCGATGCCAAACGCGACGGCGTCGAGTTGGACAGGGACTGTGTGAGCAAGATCGTTGACAAGCTCAGCGATGACGATGTAGCAAAGATCGCCAACGACGAGGATCCGAGCGAAGCCGGAGGCGCGGCGCTGATCGGTGTGATCGGCTGCGCCGGCGAGGGTGCGTTCGTCGATCAGATCATGGAGCAGGTCGGCAGCACCGAAGGATTGGACGAGGAGTGCTTCAGAAACGCGCTCGAGGACCTCGATCCCGCCAAACTGGCCGCCGACAGCAATGCCGTCGAAATGCAACAGGCAATCCTGAAGTGCATGTCGGTCGGCGGCTGATCTGACGTTGTGCTCGACCGCGACGAGTCGCGGCGGTCGAGCGCTGCCAGACTGATGGGATGGATCCGTCGTCTGGCGAGCTCGCAGATCTGTCGTTCGATCAACTGATGGAATTGGAGGCACGGGCGCAAGCTCGCGCCGGCGAGCACGAACTCGGTGCCGATGAACGAGCGTACGATGATGCGGCGGTCGATGATGCGGCAGGTGAGACGGTCGTCCTCCCGTGGTGGCAGCACCCCGTCAACATCGCCACGATGCTGGTCACCGTTGCCTTGCTAGCGGCGATGATCGGATGGATGGTCGGCGACAGCGGTGCCCAGATCGACCACAATGGCGTCGACACCGGCTTCTTGCAAGACATGCGGGCCCACCACGAGCAAGCGGTTGTGATGGGTCTGATCTACCGCAACCTGCCCGACACCAACCCCGGCCTCGACAGCGTCGCCCGGGAAATCGTGCGCGGACAAAGCATCGAAGTGGGCAGGATGGTCCAGCTCCTGCGCGACTTCGGGGAGTTGGAGTCGAACGAGAGTGAATCGGCTATGACGTGGATGGGGCATGCCACCGATCTCGACGCGATGCCGGGGATGGCGAGCCAAGCTGAACTCGACCGGCTCGGTCGAGCTTCCGGCGTCGAGGCCGACGAACTGTTCGTCGAGTTGATGACGGCTCACCACACGGCAGGGATCGAGATGGCGGCGTTCGCCACCGAACACGGCGGCAACGACGAAGTCAGGTTGATGGCAGGGGCGATGGCCGCCGCCCAGCGCAGTGAAATCGTCGAAATGGCCCACCTGATCGATTGATGACGCGAATCCCATGGCAACTTCGCCCGCCAACCGACAACGAACTCCTGGCTGGATCGCCGGCCGAATGACTGCCCGGATCACAGGCTGGATGGCGATCGCCGCCTTGCTCGCCGGTTGTGGCGTCGACCAGAGCATCGTGACGGTCACGATCGAACAAACCCCCGGAGAGCAACCCCCCGGCCAGGTGCCGACGCCTGAGCCGGATACTACGGTTCCGGCTGACCAGGGGGCGCCGCCGAGTACCGACGTTGCCGGCGAGAGTTCGAGCGGCGATGGCGGCCCGACCTCCAGCCTGCCGCCGATCTCGGAGCCGGAGTTGCTCGTCCAGATCCCGATCGAGGACGTCGTCAACGTCGGGGACGAGAAGCCACCCCGCAGCTATGACGGATTCGTCGGCGTTGCCCTCTCCGACATCGAACGTTGGTGGAGCGATGTCTATCCGAGCGTGTACGGCGCGCCGTTCGAACCCCTCGCCGATGGCGTGTACGCCGGTTATCCGGAACGCACCAGCGACCTGCCCGGCTGCGGCGAACCGCGCACCCGTTACCAGGACCTCACGCTCTATGTCGCGTTCTACTGCGGCCAGGGCGACTTCTTGATCTACGACGATGGTGACAGCAGCTTGCTGAAATCGTTGACCGACGAGTTCGGGCCGGCCGTGATGGGGATCGTCTTGGCGCATGAGTTCGGGCACGCCATCCAGCAACGGTCGGGCGTGCTCGCCCAACAGCTCGCCACGATCTACACCGAACAGCAGGCCGACTGCTTCGCCGGGGCATGGACCGGCCAGGCCTATCGAGGAGAATCACCGTTCCTGCGACTCGGAGATGCCGACGTTCGCGCCGGACTGATCGCGATGCTGAGCGTGCGTGACCCGGTCGGCGTGGACCAGTTCGTTGCCGGCGGGCACGGTTCGGCATTCGACCGCGTCGGGGCATTCCAGGAAGGATTCGTCTCCGGCCCAGCGCGATGTGGCGAGCTGATCGACCAGCCGTTGACGCTGATGCCGAACCAGTTCTGGAGCCTTCAGGACGTCGACCGGCAGGGGAACGCCTCCTACGACTGCAGTGACGACCCGAACCCGGACTGCACCCCTGCTCCCGCATTCCTTGCGGACGACCTCAACGACTTCTGGGCGACGGCTCTCGGCGCGCAGCATGCCAACTTGACGGCTGAGCCGGTTGCCGATCTCTCGGCGTTCGAGTGCACCGACATCGTCGTGCTTGCAAGCGAAGCGGCAATCTGCCCCTCGAAGCATGTCGTCGCCTATGACGAGCCGGCCGTGCTCAGCCTCTACAACGACTTCGGTGACTTCACGCTCGGCTACTTCTACGGAATCGCTTGGGCAGAATGGGCTCAGGAGGAGACCAACAGCACGCTGATCGGGGAGGCAAGGGCGCTGATGAACGATTGCCTGACGGGAGCCTGGGTGCGCGACATCACTCCTGACGAGTCAGGGAATACGCCTCGCCGTGGCGATCGGAACGGCGACGGCGACGACGACTCGATCACCAGCTCACCGGGGGACCTCGACGAGGCGATCAGAATGGCGGTGCTGGTCGGCGACTCCGGCGCCAACGACAACGTCGTCGGCAGCCCTTTCGAGAAGATCGAGAGCTTCCGGGCGGGCGTGCTCGGTGGCATCGAGGCCTGTAACGCCCGGATACCGGGCTGACCGCTCGCCTAGAGGCCGTCGACCGGGACGACCGTGGTGGTCGTTTCCGGAGCGACCGTGGTGGTCGTCGGAGGAGTCGTGGTCAGCGGGGTCGTCGTCGAAACCGGTTTCACGGTCGTCGCTGGCACGGTGGCTACTGGAAGCGTGGTGGTGGTCGAGGTCGTTGAACTGGTCGTCGTCGTCCGTGAGGTGTCGACCCAGTCCCAGATCATTTGACGATCCTTGGCGGTTTGGTCCTCCGGCTCCTTCTTCCCGTCCCAGATGTACACCTTCTCGTCAATGTCGATCAATCCCTGCAGCATGCTGCCCAGGTATCGCGACACTCTGATGCACCCGTGTGAAGCAGGTTCGAGCGGGACGTTGTTGGCACCGTGGATGGCGATCCCCTGGTTGATGTAGATCGGATCCCACATCGACCCCAATGGTCCGTTACGGGTCCCTGGCACCTTTCGGTCGACCGTGAACACTCCCGGAGGGGTCTTGGCGAGCCCGCGAACCGGCTTGGTGATCGGCTCCGGCAACAAGGCTCCGGTCGAATCGGTGTCGATCGTCACGTCTTCGCTGTATTCGAACGGCGTTCCATCGGGATTGAGCTGACCTGAGGACACGTGCGCGACCAGAACGGGAACGTCGGCGTGGAAGATCACCAGCACCTGTTCGGGGAGATAGATCTCGGTGTGATCGGCGAGCCCACTCATCGAACGCCGCGGGGCAACCTGGATCGCATCTTGCATGCGATCCCAGACTTCGGCAGTAACGCGCCCGGTGGCCTGCGCCCTGGGTGTCTGCAACACGAGTTTCTCGAACGCCCAGACAGCCTGCTTGGTCAAGGTACCGAACGAGCCGTCGACGGGACCCGGGTCGAACGCAAGGTCTTTGAGCCGTTGCTGAACACGGAGCACATCGTCGCCGGCCATGCCCTCGCTCAGCGTCTGGGCGAGCGGGACCTTGACGATCGGAGCGGACGTGGGAATCGTCTCGACACCCTGATAGGTCTCGGTCGTCAACGGTCCGCTGACCTGTGGCCCGGTCGCGCCGACCGTGGTGCTGGCGGCGGCGTCGCTACCACCACTTCCTCCGATCACGCCGGCAACGATGACGGCAAGCAACAGCACACCGGCGGCACCGACGGGTAGCCATCGAGCAAGGTTGTTGTGGGCGTGGTTACGAGTGTTCACAGGTGGCGGAAAACGTTGACGAAGGTGGGATTCACGCTACAAGCGGATTGCTCCGGCGATGGCGCGGCCGCCGTCGCTGTGACGAAAGTGGCACGAAATCCGTCGTGAAATCAGTGATTTCAACGGAAAGTCAACGAACTTTTTCGATCCCTTCGAGGTCGGAACGCAACGACAGCATCTCCTTGACGATCGTGACGATCACGCCCGGCGAGCTCAGCGTTGACTCACCCCTCGTACGTGGGAAGTAGTCGACCCCCATCTGCATGATCTCGTAACCGAGCCGAGTGGCACGGATCACGAGCTCGGCGTCGATGAACGAACCTTCACTTCTCAGTTCGATGTGATCGAAGATCCGACGACGACAGAGCTTGAAGGCGAAGTTGATGTCGCGGACCTTGACCCCGAACAGGGACTTGATCAGGCCGTTGTAGGCCCACGTGTAGATCGCCCGCAAAGAACCCTCGCCGGTGCGGTCGAATCGGTACGCGCTGATGATGTCGACCTCGTATTCGCGCAGCAGGCGAACCGCCCGCGGGAGTTCCGCCATGTCGAACGGGAGGTCGGCATCGGTGTAGAGCACGAGATCGCCGGTCGCCGCCGCGAACCCGGTCTTCATCGATCCACCGAGTTTGCGGTTCTTCTCGTGATGGATCACCCGGATGTGCGAGTCAGCGGCAGCCAACCGGTCGGCGATCTCCGGCGTGCGATCTGTCGACTTGTCGTCGACCACGATCAACTCGTAGTCCTTGATGTCACCCGATGTGATCAGGTCTTCGCAGGCCCGCCCGCCGAAGGCCAGGGCTCGTTCGATGTAGTCCTCCTCGTTCCACATGGGATAGAAGACCGACAGCTTCTCGAACGTTTCGGTTGAACGCTGCAGCGCCGCCATCGCTTCGAGGGTAGCCCGTCGTTCGATCGTTGGCATAGAGTCGACGACGTGTCGGCGTTCCCACCCCCACCCTCGCCCTCGCCCCCGACCCCGACCCCAACGACGCAGACCACGCCACCGCAGCCTCGGAGCACGACACCGGCCATGACACCGGCCACTGACCTCGTCCAGGCGAGATTGCCACAGGCTGGTGAGCTGAGCCACGCCTGGCGGATCGCAACGTCGATCACCTGGATCGGTGTGGTGTTGGCTTTGGCCGCGGTGTGGAACACCAGTGAACAGCTCGGGTTGTCGACCTGGTGGCTCGGTCCACGCGGCCAGCCTCAACCACGACTGGTTCAACTCGCACCGTTCCTGGCGCCGGTCCTCATGCTCCTCGCCACGATCAACAACGTCAAGCGGTTGGGTTGGCTCGGGTTGCTGGCGTCCGGCACCGTCGCCGCCGTCGGGATCATCGACCTCGGCCGCGTCGCAAAACTCGGGCTGCTCGAACTGCTGATCGCATCGGCCGGGGCGGCGGTTTCGATCGGCTCGATGACTGGGACCTACCGCCGAAACGAGATCACCGGATAGGTTCGACGCTCATGTCGAAGGTTCTGATGTCGTTGCCGGCCGGGGAGCGGGTCGGTATTGCGTTCTCGGGCGGACTCGACACATCGGCGGCGGTCGCCTGGATGCGTGAGCGGGGCGCAATCCCGTTCACATACACGGCGGACCTCGGCCAGCCGGACGAACCCGATCTGAGTGGCATCCCCGACCGCGCCAAGGCCTACGGCGCCGAGCAGGCCCGACTGATCGATTGCCGCGCCGAATTGGTGCGCGAGGGCCTGATGGCGTTGCAGTGCGGCGCCTTCCACATCCGCACCGCCGGCAGGACCTACTTCAACACCACCCCGCTGGGTCGCGCCGTGACCGGTACCTTGCTCGTCCGCGCCATGAAAGACGACGGCGTCGACATCTGGGGTGACGGTTCGACGTACAAGGGCAATGACATCGAGCGGTTCTATCGGTACGGCCTGATGGTCAATCCGGCGTTGCGGATCTACAAGCCGTGGCTCGATCCGGCCTTCGTCGACGAGTTGGGCGGTCGGACCGGCATGAGCCAGTTCCTGCAAGCTCGCGGGCTGCCGTACCGCGACTCGGTCGAGAAGGCGTATTCGACCGACGCCAACATCTGGGGCGCCACCCACGAGGCGAAGCTGCTCGAGGAGTTGTCGAACGGGATGGAAATCGTCACCCCGATCATGGGAGTCGCCCATTGGGACACCTCGCTTGCGATCGAGGCCGAAGACGTCACGATCCGGTTCGAACAAGGATGGCCCGTTGCGATCAACGGTCGTACCTTCGAGTCGCAAGTCGACCTGGTGGTGGAAGCCAATGCAATCGGCGGCCGCCACGGACTCGGGATGAGCGACCAGATCGAGAACCGGATCATCGAGGCCAAATCACGCGGGATCTACGAAGGCCCGGCGCTGGCGTTGCTGCACATCGCCTACGAACGACTCGTGACCGGCATCCACAACGAGAACACGATCGAGAACTACATGACGATGGGTCGCCGACTCGGGCGCCTGCTGTACGAGGGCCGCTGGTTCGATCCACAGAGTCTGATGTTGCGAGAACCACTGATGCGGTGGGTCGGTTCGGCCGTGACGGGCGAGGTCGTGCTGCGGTTGCGGCGCGGTGACGACTATTCGATCCTCGACACGTCCGGCCCCAACCTGACGTATGAACCGGATCGCCTGTCGATGGAACGTGTCGAAGACGCTGCGTTCGGTCCGCTCGACCGAATCGGTCAACTGACGATGCGCAATCTCGACATCGATGACAGCCGAGCAAAACTCGCCGTCTACCGCGAGGTGGGCACCTTGGGACCGGCCAGTGGCAGCATGCTCCAACTCGACCCCACCAGCGACTGATCCGCCAACGTCTGCCGAGCGCCCTGACGATCGGTCTGCTGGCGCGATCAGGTGCGCTGTGCACAACATCGCGCCACCAGAACCTGCTGCGTGTGTCTGGTGGCGCGATCAGGTGCGATCTGCACGACATCGCGCCAGCAGATCTCCTGAGGGACGGCCAGTGTCGCGGATCGCTGCGACACCCCCGTGATTTGATCTCGGTATGACCAATCCAGAACGCCGCATTGCGGCACTCTCAGCAGGTCAGTTGGGTACGTTCACGCGTACGCAGGCGACCGATGTCGGCCTGTCCTACAACCAGCTTCGTAGCCGGGTCCAGAGCGGCTTCCTCGTCCAGAACGGTCCGAACTCGTTTCGGGTGGCCGGCGCGCCGAACACGCTCGAGTCTCAGTTGCTCGAACTCGTACTCGACATCGGCGATCCCGTCTGGGTCGCCGGGCCCACGGCGGCGGCGCTTCACGGTTTCGCTGATCACCCACTTCGTCGGCCGTTCCACGTCGTACTCACGGCCGACCGCAACGTCCGACGCAACGGCGTCGTGGTCCACCGGTCCGAGTACCTCGATCCGCTCGATCGTGAGGAGGTCGATCAGATCCCGGTCACCAGCCCGGCCCGGACGATCATCGACCTCGCCCGTTGGGCATCGCCGACGCAACTCTCGACGGTGGTCGAACACGCGCTCGGGCATGGTCTTGCGAGTGAGCATCTGCTCCACCGCCGGATCGTCGACTTGCGCTCTCGTGGTCGGTTCGGAATCCCTCGGCTGCTTGGCGTGCTCGAACGGCGCGAGATCACACGCGGCGGGGAGAGTTGGCTGGAACGCGAGTACCTGTCGCTTCTGCACCGTGCCGGGCTCCCACGTCCCGACACACAGGTGGTACTGGCCCAGACGAACGACCACGCCATCCGCGTCGATTGCCACTTCGCCGGCACCAACGTCGTCGTGGAGTTGATGGGTTACCGGTTTCACCGAACCCGAACCCAGATGAATCACGACGCGAGGCGCCACAACGCGCTGATCGCATCCGGACGCGTCGTCTACCAATTCACCTACGACCAGGTCACGACGGCACCGGACGACGTCGTCCGGCAGACGACGACTGCCCTGATCGGATTCCGCCGCGCCGCCTGAGAGGCGCGGCGTCGATGGTTTGCCGGTGCGATCATGTGGGTTCGTCAACAGATCGCGCCAGCAGACGTTGCGATGGTGACCTGCCGGCGCGATCAGGTACGAATTCGACAAGATCGCGCCAGCAGAACGTCGCCTCGATCACTCGCCTCGATTCCGACGTTCTGGTGGCGCGATGATGTGCAACCAACACCTGATAGCGCCAGCAGACACGGTGTGTTCGGCGGGGTGACGGTCACAGCAACCTCGACAAGATGCCGGCCAGCAGATCGACCCGGGCCGGCATCGTGTCGACCAGCACGAATTCGTGGTCGGCGTGGGCGCCTCCACCAACCGCTCCGAGACCGTCGAGCGTCGGGACACCGCGCGCAGCCGTGAAGTTCCCGTCACTGCCACCACCCACGGCAACGCCCTGGATCGAGGGGTCGACCGCACGCGCCAGCGGGAACAGCGATGCCGAAGCGGACTCGGGCATCGGCGGCCGGCCGATCGAACCACGGACTTCGATCGTTGTTCCATCGACGGCTGGTGTCAGCCCGGTCATCAACGCCTCGACTCGGGCTTTCTCCCCAGCGTTCGTGACGCGCACATCGACCATCACGCGGGCCTCGGCCGGCACCACGTTTTCTGCGGTTCCCGAGTGGGCCACGGTGGGAGTCACGGTTGTTCCTTCGGACGCGTCGCCGAACTGGTTGATCACGAGTACTTGGTGCGAGGCTTCGACGAGCGCATTGATGCCCTTCTCCGGCTCCAGACCGGCATGCGCGGCGCGACCGTGGATGATCACTTCGAACGTGCCGGTGCCTTTGCGGCCCGTCTTGAGCGCGCCCCCGTCAAAACTGGGTTCGAGCACGAGCACGGCGCCGCAGGCAATCGCCCGGGATTCGAGCAGCTCGCGAGAGGTCTCCGAGCCGACCTCCTCGTCAGCGGTGAACAGCATTTCGATCGCCGACGAATCCTCGAGCCCGGCGACGGCATGGATCGCCTGCACGATACCCGCCTTCATGTCGAACACGCCCGGCCCGGTCGCTCTCCCATCGACCACTCGAAACGGTCGGCTCGACAACGATCCGAGCGGGAACACCGTGTCGTGGTGCCCGAGAATCAGGACCTTGGGATGGCCGCCGCCGGACCAGTGGACATGTGGACCGTCCGCACCATCGACGAGCACAGGGGCGCGTCCGGTTCGTTGTTCGATCAGGGCTGCGAGGGTCGCTGCAGAGTCGCGGACGGCAGCGACGTCTCGGGATGGGGACTCGACGTTGACCAGTCGTTCGAGATCGGCGATCAACAGGTTCAGTCTGTCCACGCTCCCACCGTACCCGCACGCCACAATGGCGAGATGCGTCACTCATGGGTCACCGCCGCCGCATGCTGTTCGCTGATCGCGACCGCATGTTCCGGTCCGGGTGAGGCCAGCCGGACGACGACGACCGACACCGCAACAACAACCAACGCACCAGTGACGACAGCACATGCGGCCACCGGCACGCAGCATGATTCGACGAGCACCACGAGCACCACGACGACCACGACGATCGCGCCGCCGCCGCCGTTCATCGTCTCCCCGGGAACCGAGCAGGTCACGATCACCGCCGCAGAACCGGATCTGACCCTGGCGCTGTTCGATGCAACGGGCGCCGAATTGGCCCGCGGGACCACCGACGCAACGGGGGCATTGTTGTTCCGCCGGCTGCCCGGCGGCGCAACGCTCACGGTCACCGACGGCACGTATGTGTCCGAGCCGGTGACCACGATGGATCGCAACGTTCACCCGGCTCCCGCGTTCTATGCCGAGCAACGGCTTCCGGACAAGGGCCTCGGGTACATCACGACCCGAGACGGCACGACACTGTCAGCCAGCGTTTGGCTGCCCGGACCCGCCGAGGACGGCCCGTACCCAACGGTGGTCGAATACTCGGGATACTCCCCGAGTGATCCCGATGCGACCGGTTTTCCCGACATCTTCGTTGCCCTCGGGTATGCCTACGTCGGCGTCAACATCCGTGGCACCGGGTGCAGCGGCGGCTCGTTCCGTTACTTCGAGTACGCCCAGAGCCTCGATGGTTACGACGCAATCGAGACCGTCGCCGCCCAACCATGGGTGCTCGACCACGCGGTCGGGATGGTCGGGGTCTCGTACTCGGGTATCGCTCAGTTGTTCGTCGCCCAGACCCAACCTCCCAGCCTGATCGCGATCACGCCGTTCAGTGTGCTCGACGACAGCTACCAAGCAACGCTGTATCCGGGAGGAATCCTGAACACCGGGTTCGCCGTGAAGTGGGCCGAGCAGCGTGCGAGCGACTCACGCCCCAACGGACAAGCATGGGCCGTCGCACGCATCGCCGACGGCGACGACGTTTGCGAAGCGAACCAAGGACTCCGGCTCCAGAATCCCGATCCGCTGGCAGAGATCCGTGCCAATCCGTTCTGGTCCGACGACCCTGGGGCAGCGATCGCCCCGCGCCTCTTCGTCGACAAGATCACAGTGCCGACCTTGATCGCCGGCGCCTGGCAGGACGAACAGACGGGCGGACACTTTCCGACGATTCTCGACAAGTTCACAGGAACCGACCATCTCTACGCGACGATGACGAACGGGCTGCACACCGAATCGATCGGCCCGGCGGTGATGCCCCGATATGTCGAGTTCCTCGACCTGTATGTCGCCAAACGGACGCCGACGCTGGCGGCCGCCCGCGCCGTTGCGACGCAACTCAGTCAAGCGATCTTCGCAACCTCGGAGATCGCGTTGCCAGGAGCGGACAGGTTCGCAGGGATGTCTCCGGATCAAGCGCTGGCTGCATTCGAAGCGGAGCCACCGATCCGCGTGTTGTTCGAAGAGGGCGCCGCCGACGGGTTTCCTGCTCGGGCACCGATGCCGCGCTGGCAGGCCGAGTTCGCCGCATGGCCCGTTCCAACCGCGAAGGCCACGACCTGGAATCTCGGAGCCGACGGGGCGCTCACCATCGAGCAACCGCAGACCGGCGGCGAAACGAGCTACCTCGCACTTCCCGACGCGATCCCGGCGACGTTCTACGAGGGCGACGCCGACGGCATCTGGGACGTCGACGTGCAATACGACTGGCAAGACGGTGGCGCCGGAACCTTCGCAGCCTTCCGCACTGCGCCGCTTGCGAACGACACCGTGGTAGTCGGATCGGGGTCGGTCGACCTGTGGATCACGTCGAACCTCGGTGATACCGATCTCGAAGTCACGATCACCGAGATTCGGCCGGACGGCCAGGAGATGTACGTGCAGAGTGGATGGTTACGCGCCTCGCAACGCGCCCTCGACGAGCGCGCTTCGACCCGCTCACGGCCCGTCCACACACATACCGAGGCCGATGCCCGCCCACTCCGCAATGGCACCCCGGAGTTGGTGCGGGTCGAACTCTTCCCGTTCGCCCACGCCTTTCGGGCCGGTTCCAGAATCCGCCTGATCGTCGACGCGCCCGGCGGGAATCGTGGCGTCTGGGAATTCGAGACGATCGCCGGCGGCGAGCAAGTCACCATTTCGGAAACCGACCTGGCACCCTCGCACTTGGTACTCCCGATCGTTGCCGGCGTCTTCGTGCCGCCGGACTACCCGGAATGCGGTGCGCTCCGCGGCCAACCGTGTCGCCGCTACACCGGGCCGTGAGGTCCAGGTGGGAATCGCACCTGGTGCGACGAGCTGGTTTGTGGTCGACTGGACACGATGGACCATCGTGCCGAGCTGGCCGAATTCCTGCGAGCCCGCCGTGACGCCGTACGGCCCGAGCAGGTTGGACTGCCCCGAGGGGCGGGGCGGCGGCGCACCCCCGGCCTGCGCCGCGAAGAAGTTGCCATGCTGGCCGGTGTTTCGATCACCTGGTACACCTGGTTGGAGCAGGGCCGTCGGATCAACGCATCGACCGACGTGCTGGCTGCGATCGGTCGGGCGCTGAAGCTCGACGAAGCCGGCGTCGACCATCTCTTGGCGCTGTCGCAACCAACGATCTCACCGATCCCGTCGCCGCAAGAGGCGCCCAGCGCACTTGTTCGCCTGATCGATTCGATGGAGCCTGCCCCTGCGTACGTGCTCGGCCCGCGGTGGGAGTTCATGGCGTGGAACGCCGCCCAAGCCCGGCTCTACCCGCGCATCGCCGAACTGGCAGGCATCGAGCGCAACCTGCTCTGGGTGTTGTTCGCCGACCCGTTCACGCGTCAGCTGATCGTCGATTGGGACATTCACGCTCGTCAGGCGCTGGCGGAGTTCAGGGCCGGCACGACAGCGTTGCGCAATGATCCGGAGCTGTCGGAACTGGTCGGGAAACTCTCCGCCGAGAGCGAGGAGTTCGCGAGATGGTGGCCGGAGCATGACGTCTCACATTTCGAGACTCGTCTCCGACGATTCAACCATCCCGCGGCGGGCACGCTGACGTTCGAGTATCAGCAACTCTCGCCGGTCGAATGGCCGAGCCTTCGAGTCGTCTGCCAACTGCCGGTACCGGGCGATGACAGCGCCGAGCGTCTGGCGGTACGTCACTACCTGGTCTAGCGACACTGGTCGGCGACACAGGTCGAGCGGTGCAGGTATCAGCGATCCGGCATTACGGGCGTTCTACGATTGGGAGATGCGTTTCCCTTGGGGTGGAAAACGACGTGGCACCGACCTCGTCGAGCGGCGACGCCTGCAGGTCCGATGTAGCTGTAGCAAACGGTTGCTCGACCTCGAGGTGACGCTCCGAGCGCGAGGCGCCGTCTTCGCACTCGAGGGAGCGGGCGCATGTCCCGACAGCGTGACGTGCACGCGTTGCGCCGCGACCTGGGAGGTCGGGCCGACCAGGTTGTGGGATCTTGCGGCGACGACGGTGGTCCATAGCAGGCGCACCTTGTCGATCGACTCGGTGGGTGTTGGCGGCTCGACGTCCCGGATGATCCGGCCGGTCGAGCAGCCGTTCGAGCATCCGTTGCAGCGGCCGCGGCTGGCGCGGTCAGGAACAAGCGCCGTTCACTCCCGGATGGGACTCGACCCAACCGGCTGAGTCGCCGTCTCGACGTCACGCACTCGAAACGAACTGGTCATCTGGCGGAGGCCCGCCGGTCACGTTCGAGGCGCACCATGACCACATGGCTTTCACATCGGACATTCGCATCGTCGCCGCCGATCATCCGTCGATGCTTCGAGCCGTCGATCGGTTCGTCGAAACGTTGCGCTCCGAACCTCGGTACTTCGGCCCCTCGGCGTCAACCAACCCGAAGCCCTTTCCGTCGCTGATCGCGGCGCTGCAGGGTCGAGGAGGATTCCGAATTGCGGCGGTCGAATCTGGCCGAATCGTCGGATTGGTACGAGTCGACGGCGCCGGCACCTTGTCGATCGCGGTCGCGGTCGACCGACGCGGAACGGGGATCGGCACGATGCTCGGCGGCGCAGCAATCGAACGCGCAGCCACGCTCCACTATGGACGGATCGTGATCCGTTCGTCTCGTCGGAGCCGTGCCGCACGACGCATCGGCGAACAACTCGGGTGCAACGTCGTCGAACAGGCCCGAGGTCGAACCGACTTGATCATCAACGTCACCGCCGCGGTGATGACAGCCTGATCACTGCGACCTCGTCGAACACCGCTGTCACGGGGACCACGTGGGAGGGAGTTCGAGGCGCCACGGCGGGTCGGCGCCCCGACGCCCGCACACGATCCCGGCGACGACGGTTGCCGCTCGGGTCGCAGGGACGAGATGATCGAGCGACCCAAGGTCGCCGACCGTGTTTCCGGACTCCAACCACCAGCACAAGAACCCGGCCCCGAACGAGTCACCCGCACCGATCGTGTCGACGACCTCGACTCGATCCACCGGGACGGTCGCCTCACCGTCAGCCGTCAGGACATGCAGGGCCCCTCCACCAGCGGTGACGAGCACGGCGCTCGGTCCGAGAGCGAGTAACGCGCGGGCTGCGGCGATCGGGTCGACTCCTGGTGCGATGTAGGCCAGATCCTCATCACTGACCTTGACGAGATCGGCTCCTGCGATCACTCGATCGACGGATCGCAGATACGACTCGCGATCTTGGATGACCAGCGGGCGACAGTTGACGTCGACCATCACGAGACAGTCAGCGGACGCCCCCGCGACCATTCGCTCGACGGTGTCGGCCATCGGGTGCAGGACCAGGCCGAGACCTCCGGTGAACAACACCGTTGGTGCCACGCTGGGCGCTTCCACGAGCGCCGGAGCCGAGGTCCCGTCGATGTAGAACCGGTAGCTGGCCGTGCCGCGGTCATCGAGTTCAGCCGCCGCAAGGGTGGTCGGCATCGTGACCCGCGGCAGCCAATCGGTCGAGACCCTGTCGGCTTCCAACTGGCCCGCCAGCATCGTTCCGAAGCGATCATTCGAGATTGCGCCGACGAACGCCACCGGTGCGCCGAGCCGCCCGCAGGCACGCGCCGTATTGAACGGGGCACCCCCGAGCTTGGCATGGACCGTGCCGTCCGGATCGATCACGAGGTCGATCAATGCTTCGCCAACGACAACAATCACGTCCACATCTTCACAGACGGGAATCCATCGACGGCAAACCGTCAACGCCAAGGCGTCGACGACGAACCGTCAACGACGAACCGTCAACATCAAGGAGCCACCGACCGAAACACGCCTCGACCACAGCCTCGACCACAGCCTCGGGCGCGCTCGACCCGCGCGTCGACATGGGGCAGACTGACGGCGTGACCGATACCGAGCGTGAACCAGCCACGGACTACCAGTTGGCCGACCGATACCGGCAGGAAGCGGGGCGGGTCTTCCTGTCGGGAATCCAAGCGGTCGCCCGTATTCCGGTCGACCAAATCCGGTTGGACCGTCGGGCCGGACTCAACACGGCGGCATTCATCAGCGGGTATCAAGGCTCTCCGGTCGGCATGTTCTCTGAGGAGGTCGGGCGGGCCCACGCCACGATGCCCGATCTCCCGATCGTCAACCGGCCAGGCGTCAACGAGGAACTGGCGGCGACGGCCGTGATGGGCAGTCAGTTGGCGGTGACGCTCGATGACTGCAGGTACGACGGCATTCTGGGGATCTGGTACGGCAAGGGACCGGGGATCGATCGCGCCGGGGACGCGATCCGTCACGCCGTGTTCGCCAGCACGGCACCGCTCGGAGGTGTCGTCGCCGTCGTCGGTGACGATCCAGCCGCCAAGTCGTCGACCGTGCCGTCGTCGAGCGACGCCACGATGGTCGATCTCCACATGCCACTGCTGTTCCCGGGCGATCCGCAAGAAGCGCTCGAACTGGCCCGCCACGCCGTCGCACTGTCGCGCGCGTCGGGTCTGTGGGCAGGCCTGAAACTGACGACGCCGGTCGCCGACGGGACCGGCACGGTCGACGTCCACCCCGACCGCGTGCAACCGATCATCCCAACGGTGGAGTTCGACGGGAAGTTGTTCCGGCCACGTCCGAACGGGCGCCTGATCACGCCGTACACGACCGAGATGGAACGCGAGTTCCACGAGGTCCGACTCGAACTTGCACGGGAGTACGGCGCCCTCAACCATCTCAACCGCGTAACCGTCCGCAGCGCCGACGACTGGATCGGCATCGCCGCCTGCGGGCACACGTACCACGAGGTCAGCGAAGCACTCCAGTCGCTCGGGTTCGCTGACGACGAGTCGTTGCGCTCGGCTGGTATCCGGCTGTTCCAACTGCTGATGCCGATCCCGCTCGACCGCCACGATGTTCGCGAGTTCGCATCCGGGCTGACCGACATCCTCGTGATCGAGGAGAAGAACGCGACCCTCGAAGTGCTCGTCCGGGACGCCCTCTACGACGTCGCCGACCACCCACGAGTGTGGGGCAAGCGGGATGAGGCTGGACGCGTGATCGTCCCGTACGACGGGCTGCTCGACGCCGAACGGCTGACACCAGCGATCCGCCATCATCTCTCCAAACGGCTCAGCGATCGGCTTGCCCCGGAGCGCGTCGAGCCCAGAAAACAATCGATCCCGCTCTCCGTCAATCGTGCTCCCTACTTCTGCTCCGGATGCCCGCACAACACCAGCACGCGGGTCGAGCCGGGCACGTTGGTCGGTGGCGGGATCGGGTGCCATTCGATGGTGGCGTTCATGGAGCCCGAGCGTGTCGGCGAGTTGATCGGCCTGACCTGCATGGGCAATGAGGGCGCACAGTGGATCGGGATGGCGCCGTTCCTCGAGCGTCAGCATCTGGTGCAGAACATCGGCGACGGAACGTTCTTCCACTCCGGTTCGCTGGCCGTTCGGGCTGCAATCGCATCCGGCGTCAACATCACCTACAAGTTGCTGTTCAACGGCACCGTGGCGATGACCGGCGGTCAGGACCCCCAGGGTGCCTCCGATGTCCCGGAGGTGGCCACGATGCTGATCGCCGAAGGAGTCGAGCGGATCATCGTCACCGCCGACGATCCCGACCGGTTCCGAACAACGGCATGGCCGGCCCAAGTGGAGGTGTGGGATCGGAGTCGAGTCGCCGAGGCGCTGCGCGTGCTCGCTGAAATTCCAGGCACCACCGTGATGATCCATGATCAGGCCTGCGCCGCCGAGAACCGGCGCGCTCGAAGCCGGGGCACGATGGCCACACCCGGGTTCCGAGTGGTGATCAACGAACGGATCTGCGAGGGCTGCGGTGACTGCGGCGAGCAGAGCAACTGCCTCTCGGTGCAGCCGATCGACACGCCTTACGGTCGCAAGACAGCGATTCACCAGACCAGTTGCAACTTCGATTTCTCGTGCCTGAAAGGCGACTGCCCCGCGTTCGCGACCGTCACGGTCGAGGCTGCGGCCGGAAATGGTGGTACGCGTACGGCGCGTCGCAAGCCGGCCGTTCCCGATCCGCCCGACCCATCGGCGATGCCGGATCCCCTGCCGATCGTCGATCCGGATCGGTTCACCGTTCGGTTGTCGGGGATCGGTGGCACGGGCGTGGTCACCGTCAGCCAGGTGATCGGCACCGCCGCGATGCTCGACGGATTCCACGTACGCGGACTCGATCAAACCGGACTGTCCCAGAAGGCCGGCCCGGTCACGAGCGACATTCGAATCAGTCGGAACGCCCCGGAGGCGTCGAATCACGCCAACGCCGCCGGGATCGACTGCCTCCTGGCGTTCGACCTGCTCGCTGCTGCCAGCGACTCCCATCGAGCCGGGGCGACGCCGAAAAGGACGGTGGTGGTCGGATCGGTCGACGTGGTCCCGACCGGTGAGATGATCTCGCATCCCGACACCAAGCAATACCCACGACTCGAGGTGTTGCGTCAACGTCTCGACGAGGTGTCGCGACCCGAGGCAAGTTGTTACCTCGATGCTGCTGCGATCGCTCGCGGCCTGTTCGGCGGTTCGACGACCGCCAACATCTTGGCGACCGGAGCGGCGATCCAACTCGGCGCGATTCCGATCCGTCCGTCGATGGTCGAACGGGCGATTGAACTGAATGGCGTCGCTGTCGCAGAGAACATCGCCGCCTTCCGATTCGGTCGCCTGTGGGTGATCGATCCACGATCGGTCGAGGCGGCCGCCCACGTCCGACCAACGACCGCGGAAACGCTCGACGAACTACTCGGACGGCTCACCGCCGACCTCGCCGATTTCCAGAACGACGCCTACGCCCGTCGGTTCCGAACGTTGGTCGACCGGGTTCGTTCGAGTGAGTCGGCGGTGGCGCCGAACTCGACCGCGTTGACCGAAGCAGTGGCTCGCAACCTCCACAAGCTGATGGCGTACAAGGATGAATACGAAGTCGCCAGGCTGGCGCTGCTCGACGAATCGCAACGCCGCTATCAGGCCATTGGCGGCGCCGACACCAGGGTCACCTACCACCTCCACCCGCCAATGCTGCGTTCGATCGGTCTCGACCGCAAGCTCAAGTTCCGGCGCACAGGGAAACCATCCTTCACAGCGTTGCGGGCGATGAAGCGGGTCCGCGGCACCGTGGCCGACCCGTTCCGATGGGCCGAGGTTCGCAGGATCGAGCGAGCCATGATCCCCGAGTACGAGCACGCAGTCGAGTCGCTGATCCGAGGTCTCGCGGCCGGCAACCTCGAAGTTGCGGTACGGATCGCGGGATTGCCTGATCAGGTCCGCGGGTACGAGAACATCAAGCTCCGCCGCGCCGTTGCCTATCGGGCCGAGCTCGCTGAGCGACTCGCCGCGTTCTGACCCGTCCGATATCGCCTACCATCCCCGACCATGCCGAGCGGGTCAGTCAGCACAACGATCAATCGTCCCCCAGACGTCGTCTGGGCGACGATCAGTGACATCACGCAGATCGGGCGATGGAGTCCGGAGTGCGTCGCCGGCCGCTGGATCGATGGGGCCGACGGCCCTGTTGTCGGCGCCCAGTTCGAAGGTGACAACGTCGCCAAGTTGGCGGGCCGAACGGTCAAACGGTGGACGACCACCTCCGCCGTGACCGCCAGCGAGCCGGGAGTCATCTTCGAGTTCGTCGCCGAACACCATTCCACGTGGCGGTACGAGTTGGCGCCCGTCGCCGGCGGAACCCGGGTCACGGAGTCCTTCGACTACGAATCGACCGGGCTCCGGAAGTTCATGTACGACACGGTGCTGCGACGTTCGCGCATGATCACGAAGGGGATGCAGGAGACGTTGGCGCGGATCAAGTCGGCGCTCGAATCGGACGCCTGACGACCCCGACGCCTGACGACCCGACTGACGACGCGGCTCCCTACGCCTTGGCCCGCGTCCTTCGAAGCAGCGGGTCGGCCAGCGCCAACGTCTTGTCGGCGATTCGCATCACCCGACCGGCTGCGCCAGGTGTCGAACCGTCGACCAGGTTGCCCATCACCTGCAAGGTGATGTCGGCGATCTTCTGGGTCCCGACCGCGATTCGCAGACCGGGACGCAGCAGCATCGGGTGACCGATCACGAACGCGAACCGCCGACCGGTTCGCAGGAATGCGTCGAAGCGTTGGCCTACCTGTTGGTCGTACTTCGTCGAGGCGGTGGCAGGGTCTGCGAGGAACAACTCGGCGGCCAACATCCCCGATTCGAGGCCGTAGTCGATGCCCTCGCCGTTCATCGGGTTGATCAGCCCGGCGGCATCGCCGATCGCCACCCAGCCTGGCCCGTGACGCCTGACGGCACTCATCGGCAGTCGCCATGCCCGCGCCCGTTCGAGGTTCGGGCCGATCCCCCAATCGTCCTGGACGAGCGATCGGTAGCTGTCGAGCAAGTGATTCAAGTTGAGCTTCTTGAAGCCCTTCATCGTCGACAGCGCGCCGACACCGATGTTGACGGTTCCGTCGCCACAGGGAAACATCCATCCATAGCCGGGAACCTGGGTGCCGTGGGCGTCACGGATGGTGAGACAGGCTTCGAGATGGCGATCGGCGTGACGGGGGGACTCGACGTAGGCCCGAATCGCCAACCCGTACGGCTCATCGGCCACCCGTTCCGCTCCAAGTGCGCGAGCCACCGACCCGGGCGCCCCGGTGGCGGCGATCACGAGGCCGGCCTCGATCTTCCCGAAGTCGGTGACAACGCCCGTGACCCGTCCGCTGTCGTCGATGATCGGTTCGCCGGCGTGCTCGAACCGAACGTCGGCACCGGCTGCCGTGGCAGCGTCGATCAGCGCCGCGTCGAGCCGGCGCCGGGGCCACACTGCGCCGTGATTCGGGAATCGCCCACCGCTCGGCCACGGCAACTCACGCACCTGCTTGCCGGCGATCATCCGCAGACCGTCGATGCGGTGGGCATCGTCGAGCGGAATCTCGAGTTGCTGCAGCGCCCCAACAGCACGCGGCGTGAGGCCGTCGCCGCAGATCTTGTCGCGACCGTGAGCGCCCTTTTCGATGACGACGACGCGAGCGCCGCCGCGGGCAGCCGTGATCGCCGCCGCCGCCCCGGCAGGGCCGCCACCGATCACGGCGATGTCGAAGCGTTCGGTCACGCTCCGATTCAATCGGGGGTCGACTGTTCCTGCTCCGCGATCCGCTGATGATGGTGGATGACTTCGGCCACAATGAACCGCAGGAACTTCTCGGAGAACACCGGATCGAGGCCCGACTGCTCGGCCAGCGCACGCAGGCGGGCGACCTGGGCGGCTTCTCGTTCGAGGTCGGCGGCGGGTAGTCCGATCGACGCCTTGTAGCGACCGACGTCTTGCGTGACCTTGAATCGCTCGGCCAGGAGGTGAATCAGCGCAGCGTCGATGTTGTCGATGCTGGAGCGGAATCTCGAGAGCTGCTCGTCGGACATGATGGCCGCGACGATATCCGCCATCGAAGCCCCAGCGAGCTACCGTCGTCGCATGTCCGACTCTGGCCTGCCGCTGCTGTTCGTCGATCACCCGTTTCCCGACCTGTACCGCGATTTGGTCGAGGGTCGCGCCGAGTTGTGCGGGCTCGGTACCGACGACCGGCTCGATGTCGCTGACGCCGTGATCGCAGGAGCAGTGCGACCGTGGAACGCCGATGCGTTCGCCCTCGCACCCAGACTCACCGTGATCTCACGAGTCGGTGTCGGATACGACAACGTCAACGTCGCCGACGCGGCCGCGGCAGGTGTGATCGTCTGCAACGCCCCGCTGGCGCCGATGGTGTCGACCGCCGAGCACACGATGGCTCTCATCTTCGCCGTCACGAAAGTGCTGCCGCACCAGATCGATCGGGCGAAGGCAGGGCTCAAGGGTGAGCCCATCGGGAGGGCGCTCGAACTCGACGGTTCGACGCTCGGTCTCGTCGGGATCGGTCGGATCGCCTCGAGGGTTGCGGTCGCAGCACAGGCGCTCGGGATGCGGGTGCTGGCGGCCGACCCGTTCGTCAGCGAATCTCCGGTGGCTGGTGTCGAGTTGGCCTCACTCGACGATCTGCTGTCGCTGTCGGATGTGATCTCGCTGCACGCGCCCGCCATGCCCGAGACGGCGCAGATGATCAACGCCGCGGCGCTGGCGCGGTTCAAACCTGGCGCCTATCTCGTGAACTGCGCAAGAGGGGCACTGGTCGATCACGACGCACTGCTGGCGTCGATCGATTCCGGTCATCTCGGCGGTGCCGGTTTGGATGTCACCGACCCGGAGCCGCTCCCTGCAGGTCATCCTCTGCTCGATCGGATCAACGTCGTGGTCACGCCGCACATCGCCTCCGCCACCGTCGCAGGTCGTCGGCGTCTGTACGAGCACTCGATCGAGAATGCACTGGCGGTGCTCGAAGGGCGACCTGCCAGCATCGTGGCGCCACTGTCCACCTGAAGTTCTGGCGGCGCGATGATGGGCGTTGGGCAACAGATCGCGCCGACTGACCAGGTAGGTGCCGCCGACCTTGGCCTGTCAGAATGGATCCATGACTTCTTTGCGTGAACGGTGGGCGGCGGGCGAGGAGACCCTCGGGTTCTGGCTCTCGGTCCCGAGCATCGTGGTGGCCGAGATCACAGCCCGCCAACCTGTCGCCTACGTGTGTATCGACAATCAACACGGCGCGATCGACTACCAGGCGTCGGTCGGGATGATCCAGGTCATCGATCTGGTCGGGGGGACGCCGATCGTGCGAGTCCCTTGGAACGAGCCGGGAATCATCGGCAAGATGCTCGATGCCGGCGCACATGGTCTCGTGGTACCGATGGTCAACACCCGTCAGCAGGCGGAGGCGGTCGTTCGTTCCGCTCGGTACGCCCCCGACGGCTCCCGAAGCTGGGGGCCGGTGATGGCCGGGATGCGTCATGCCGACAACCGCACCTGGGCGGCTGAGAACATCGCCGTGATCCCGATGATCGAGACGGTCGAGGCGATCTCGAATCTCGACGAGATCCTGAGCGTGCCGGGTATCGATGCGATCTACGTCGGGCCGGCCGACCTGTCGATCAGCTTGGGGCTCGGACCGTACAGCAACGACGGCAACCCGATCTTCGATGACGCCCTGGCGACGATCGTCGCCGGCTGCCGCCGCCACGGGGTCGTGCCCGGCATCCATACGACCGGTCCGCAGGTTCAGCGTCGACGCGACGAAGGCTTCCGGATGATCACCGTGACCAGTGATGCGCTCGCGCTGCGTGCCGGTTACGCCAGCGAGTTGGCCGCCGCCGCCGGGTCAGCCCCCGACAGTTCCGAGCCCGCCAAGCTCTACTGACGGCTGTCGAATCTGGCGAGGCCGATCCGGTCGCGACCGGCCAAGTCGGGGCGGATCTCGATGTGGGAGTAGCAGGCGGCTCGCAGCAACGCCTCGACCGCCTGCCCCTGATCGGCACCGATTTCGAGCACCAGCCAACCTCCGTCGACGAGATGCTGGCGCGCTCCGGCGATCAACACCCGTATGTCGTCGAGACCGTCCGGACCTGCGAACAGGGCGCCGGCAGGCTCCCAATCGCTCACGCTCTGTTCGAGTTCGGGCGAACCGACAGCCACGTACGGAGGATTGGAAACGATCACATGGAATCGCTGATCGATCGGCAGCGCTTCGAACCAGGTACCCAGGGCGATACGCACGTTCCGTGCCGGGCGTCCCAGCCCAGCCAGGTTGGCGCTGGCCAGCGCCAGCGCGTCGTCGCTGCAGTCGGTGATCCAGACGGTCGTTCCGTCGATCGGGAGTTCGGCGGCGAGCGACAATCCGATTGCGCCGGACCCGGTTCCGAGGTCGGCCACCAGCCGCGGTGCCTCCACGGCACGAGCCAATTCGATCGCCAGCTCGGCGACAAGTTCGGTCTCCGGTCGCGGGATCAGTGCCCGGCTGTCGATGCAGAGGTCGAGCCGCCGGAAACCCCACCGCCCGAGCACGTACTGCAGCGGCTCACCCGTCCGGTAGCGGGTGAGCATCGTGTCGAGGTGGTCGACCATCCGCTCCGTGACCGGTTCGTCGAGGGCGGCCGTCAACTCGTCACCATCGAGTGACGTCGCCACTTCGACCAGCCAACGCGCTTCGTGTCGCGAGCCGACGACGTCGATCGTCTGCGCCAGGAGCTCTCGAACGGTGAGGGTGTCAGACATTCGATTCGGTGAGCTGGCGGGTGCGTTCGTCCTGCAGCAGCGGGTCGATCACGAGGTCGAGGTCACCGCTCAACACGTCGGTCAGCCGGTACACGGTGAAACCGATTCGATGGTCGGTGACGCGGTTGTCCTTGTAGTTGTACGTGCGGATCTTCTCGCTGCGACCGCCACCGCCAACTTGTGATCGGCGCTCGGCCGACATCTCCGCGTCACGTTCTCGCTCGGCCAGCTCGTACAGTCGGGCTCGTAACACCGTCATCGCCCGATTACGGTTCTGGAGTTGGCTGCGCTCGTCCTGCATCGTCACGACCAAGCCGGTCGGGAGATGGGTGATGCGTACGGCCGAGTCGGTGGTGTTGACGTGCTGGCCGCCGGCGCCGCTGGCGCGATACACATCGACTTGGAGGTCGCGGTCCTCGATCCTCACGTCGACTTCATCGGCTTCTGGCAACACCGCGACGGTCGCCGACGACGTGTGGACACGGCCCTGGCTCTCGGTCACCGGCACACGCTGCACTCGGTGCGGGCCACCCTCGAACTTCATCCGCTGCCATGCGTCGTCGCCACGAATCACGAACGTGATCTGGTTGATCCCGCCGAGTTCGCTCGGGTCGTGCGAAAGCGTTTCGACCTTCCAACCGCGCTTGATCGCATACGCCTCGTACATGTCGTGCAGGTCGCCGGCGAACAGGTTGGCTTCCTCGCCACCCTCCGCTCCTCGGATCTCGATGATCACTGCTCGCCCTGCGTTCGGGTCGCTCGGGAGCAACAACTCGCGCATCTCGTGCTCGATCCGTTCGATGTCGACGATTGCGTCGTCGATTTCGTCCTGCATCTGTGGCCGTTCCTCCTCGGTCGTCGACTCGATCAGTTCGCGAGCGACGCCAAGATCGTCGGTGCGGGCAACGTACGCGTGGTAAGCGGCGACAATCGGTTCGAGTTCTCGGTATCGGCGCGACACGGTTCGCAGCAACGTCGGATCCGACATCGTGGCAGGGTCGGACAGGCGCGCTTCCAACTCACGAAACTCGTCGGCAAAGGTGGCAAGACGGTCGAACACGGCGAGATGAGGCTACCCGCCACCCGTCTGGTCAATCCGTTGTTCACGCTTGCCCGGACGCGTAGGTTGACGGCATGAGCGTTTCTCAAATCCTGATCATCATCGTTGGCATCTTCTTGTTGATCGCCCTGGTGACCTCGATCAAGACCGTGGAGCAGGGCAACGTCGCCGTGACGACCGTGTTCGGCAAGTACAGGGGGATCAAGCACCCCGGGCTCAACTTCCTGATCCCGTTCATCGAAAAGATCACGCGCCGGATCAGCGTCCAGAACCGCGCCGTCGAATTGCAGTTCCAAGCGATCACGCAGGACCAGGCCAACGTCTACTTCACGGCGATGATGGTGTATTCGGTGATCAACGAGGGCGAAGACACGATCAAGAACGTGGCATTCAAGTTCGTCAGCGAGAAGGACTTCCTGACGGCGCTGGTTCGCAGCGTCGAAGGCTCGACCCGCGGCTACGTGGCGACCATGAAGCAGGCGGAGATCCTTGGGTTGCGCGGCGAAATCGTCAACGAGGTGAAGCAAAACCTCGATGTCACGATCGAGACCTGGGGCTATCACCTGATCGACCTGCAGCTCAACGACATCACCTTCGATCAGGCGATCACCACCTCGATGGCGCAGGTCGTCGCCTCGAACAACTTGAAGGCAGCAGCGACGAATGAGGGCGACGCGCTCCTGATCCGACGAACCAAGGAAGCCGAGGCCGAGGGGACGGCGATTCGGATCGCCGCCGAAGCCGAGAAGACTGCCGCTCAGTTGCGGGGCCAAGGTGTCGCTCTGTTCCGTGAAGAGGTCGCACGTGGCCTGGCCCAGGCCGCCAGGGAGATGGAGGCGAACAACGTCGATTCGGTGTTGATCCTGTTCTCGATGTGGACCGAATCAATTCGCCATGTCGCCGAGAACGGCAGGGGCAACGTGTTGTTCCTCGACGGCTCCCCGGAGGGCATGCAGAAGCAGATGCGCGATCTTATGGCCCTGCAACAACTCAACGTCCAGGTCCAGCCGCCAGCGGCACAATAGACCGCAACGGCGATCAGTCGGTCGCCAACCAGTGGGTGGTGGCACCCGATCGCAACCATGTTGGCGGTTGGCGCCGCCGGCGTCATGAACGGTCAGATTTCGGAAACAATGTTCGATTCGTTCTCGCCCGAATTTGAATTTATAGGTTTGAACGCGTCGAGAAGTTCATCACATTCCGCCGTTTGTCACGCTCGACCAAACCCATATCGGGCATGCCTTCGGAACGTCTCGGCGGGCGGCGTGACATGCTCCACCAATTCCGCCGAGGTGCGGTATCCCTCAAGCGAGGGCCCCAGCGGGTTACCTTGCCGACGCCCTGTGGTGGTTGTTCTCCGTTGGTCACACGCAGACAACCGTTACGAAATCCTCAAGGTGGCCCAATTGGGGCCGATACGTGGCAGGACTATTCATCCAAGAAACGCATAGACCGACGAGTAGATCGCCCGCCGGTTCCGTCACGAAGGGGTTGTTAATTCTATGAACATCGCTCGTTCACGTTGGGCAGCAATTGGTGCTGCCATCGCCGTGTCGGCAGGCGCCGGAGGCCTCGGCCTCGTGCATGCCTCGTCTGCGGTCGGGTCAGTCATGACGCCGATCGCCCCGTGTCGACTGCTCGACACCCGCAACCCGGGGCACATCGGACTGCGCAGCACGCCGCTCGGTGCGGGCGAGACGATGACGGTCATCGCGGTCGGCACCTCAGGTGGATGCACCTCGCTTCCCGCCGGTGCCACGGCACTCAATGTCAATCTCACATCGGTGGGAGCGACCCAGCCGTCGTTCATCACCGCGTATCCGGCCGATCTTTCGGTTCGTCCGGAAGTCTCACATCTCAACCCGAACCCGTCGCTGCCGGTGTCGACCAACGGCGTTTCGATCACCCTGTCGCCGACGGGTGAGTTCAAGCTGTACAACGCAGCAGGGTCCACCGACCTCATCGTCGACGTGCTCGGTGTGTTCACACCCGGCACCGCCGGCCCGAAGGGCGACACCGGTGCAACCGGCGCCACAGGTGCAACCGGCGCAACGGGTGCAACCGGTACGACCGGCGCAACGGGTACGACCGGCGCAACGGGTGCAACCGGTACGACCGGCGCAACCGGCGCCAAGGGCGACACCGGTGCAACCGGCGCCGCCTCCACCGTTGCCGGTCCACAGGGCATCAAGGGTGACACCGGTGAAACCGGCGCCCAAGGTGCAACCGGTGCCACCGGAGCCACCGGAGCCAAGGGCGACAAGGGAGACAAGGGAGACACCGGCGCCCAGGGCAACCAGGGCAACCAGGGCTTCACCGGCGCCATTGGTCCGATCGGACCGATCGGATTGACCGGCGCCATTGGTGCAGCCTCGACGGTCGCAGGCCCGGCAGGTCCGGCAGGCCCGACGGGTCCGCAGGGTCCGACCGGAGCAGCTTCCACGGTCGCCGGCCCAATCGGTCCCCAGGGCAACCAGGGGAACCAAGGTCCCCAGGGCCTGCTCGGTCCGATCGGCATGACCGGCCCGGCCGGGGCAGCCTCCACGGTCCCCGGCCCGACTGGTCCTCAAGGCCCGATCGGTCCGATCGGCATGACCGGGGCAGACTCCACGGTCCCTGGCCCGATGGGTCCCCAAGGCAACCAAGGCAACCAGGGCTTCACGGGAGCGACCGGGGCCGACTCCACCGTCCAAGGTCCGATCGGTCCGATCGGTCCGATTGGCATGACCGGCCCGAAGGGTGACACCGGCGCCAACTCCACCGTCCAAGGTCCGATCGGTCCGCTTGGTCCGATTGGTCCGACCGGCCCTGCTGGGGCAGCCTCCATAGTCCCCGGTCCAACGGGTGCTGCGGGTGCTGCGGGTGAAGCGGGTGAAGCGGGTCCTGCGGGTGATGCGGGTCCGCAGGGTGAAACCGGCGCTCCCGGGATGAGCAACTTCCAGACTGCCTCCACGGTGTCCGACAACACCACGGCTGCGAAGACGCAGGTCGCCATGTGCCCGGAGGGCACGTCGGTGATCTCCGGCGGCTTCTCGATCTCCCCGAGCACGTCGTTCGTCCCAGCCGTCAAGGCGAGCTACCCGAGCGCCTTCGACACCTGGAGCGTGTCGGTGGCCGCCTCGGTCGAGAACTACTCCGTCACGGTCTATGCGCTGTGCGCCACCGTGTTGACGCCCCCTTTGTGACGCCTGCGTCGCAGCGCTGAGTAGCGAATCGAAAATGGGGCCGGGACATCTGTCCCGGCCCCATTTCAATTCTGCCCATTCCAGTTCTGCCCATTCGAGTTCTGCAGGTGGACGGCCGAGCACCTGCATCCACGGCCGGCGCGATGACGGGTCCAGCCGGACTATGGGGTCCAGGTCACCAGGGTGGCGGGACTGGTCAGCGTTGCCAGCATCAGCTGCAGGATCGGCAAGTGGTCGCGGCTCGGCATCACGATCACCAGCGCCGCCTCCGGGTCGATCGCCAACCTGGCGTCGGCGGCGAACGGGACGACATCGAGATCGACGCCTGAACTGCACACCACGACCATCGGGCGACCGTCGGCATCTGCACCGACAGCGACACACGGGACCGGGTCTTTCAGGTTCTCGCGCTCGACCGGCGGAGGAGCGGGCTGCAGCCACTCGGCGCCGACGGTGCCCGGGTTGTGTTCGAGCGACGATCTGATCAGCCGCTCCGCACCCAACGTGTTCAGCGGGTGCTGCGCCGCCCCCAGCACTCGATACTGCGATACGGCATCGACCACTCGACGCAACGATTCGACGGTCGGAGTTCCACCGTGGATCATCAGGAATGCTTCGCGGTCGTGAGCACCGACGCCGACTTCGAGCCGCACCTCACCGGTCTCGCGCTCCTCCATCACCCGGCACACCTCGAGCCCACCCGTCTCGCCGAACAGCACGCCGTGTTCGACGACCGGAACGGCGCCACCTTCCACGATCAACGACCGGAAACGCTCGTGGGAGCGAGGGGCGGGCAACGATTCCAACGCCGGCTCCGCAATCGCCGGGAGCAATGTCCGACCCTCTGCGTGCCACACGAAGATCGGGAACGCGAACTCTGCAGCGCGGCGAGCCAGCACACCGGTCCCCGACTCCGCAACGACGTTCAGCGCCACCGCTCCTGACCTGAGCGCCCACGCCAGCGCAGCACCGAGCCGGGACGCAGGGCGGTCATCGAGCAATACCCACGCCTCACCGAGATGCAGCAGCGCGGCTCCGGCGCCGAACGTCTGCGAGGCTTCGACTACCGTTTGATCCGCCAGATGATCCCTGACGAGCGCCCGCAGTTTGAGTCCGTTGAGCCGACTTCGGCGTGCCGCCGAGGAACCATCGAGATCGGCGCCAGGGGTCGTCACCAACCCGACGGTACCGGACGGAGTTGATCAGTCGACGAAGTAGCCGAGCGCGTCGGCGATCACATCACAGCTTGCGAGTTGGTTGCCGATCGAGAGTGCTCCCCCGGCACCGAGGCGGCAGATCACGAGGTTGGCGATCGTCTGCCCCGGGACGAGGTTGAGGTTCGACGTTCCGGGGCGGTCGCCGCCGCTCGGCCAGACTGTGACGAACGAATGACCCGAGACGTTGGTGGCGGTCACGTTCAAGACGACGGCCGTCGCCTCCGCGGGGATCCTGGCGCGCCCGCCGACGGTCAGTTGAAGCGTTCGATCGGGGCCGACCGGCGCGGTCGACGACCCGAGCCCGATCCGCGTGTCGAGCAGTCGTTCCGGCGCCATCGTCTTGAGCCGGCTACCACTCGCCCCGAAGTACCCGAACACGTCGCCCAGTGCGTGCGTCGAGTCGCCGGCACTGTCGAGCGTGATCCGCCCGCCGTCTCCGAGTTGACAGATCACGAGATTGGGCACGGTGTCATTGGCGAAGAAGTTGACATTCGACGTTTCGGCGGGCGTTCTCCCGGTCGGTGTGATCCGAAGGAATCCGGGTGCCGACGGTTCGGTCACGGTGAGGTTCAACACGACTGCGGTGGCCCCCGATGGCGGCACACCGGCAAGTCCTGCGACCTGGATCTCGACGGGCTCGAGGTGCTGTAGTTTCCCGGCTCGGATTCCTTCCCCGGAACGCGTGTCGAACAGCCGCGATGGTGGCACCGATGTCATCCGGTCGCCGGCCGTTTCGCAGAAGTAGCCGAACATGTCGACGAGGCAGTGCGACGTGCCGTGCGAGTTGTACACCTCGATGTAGCCATCGGTGCCGACTCCCATCACCACGAGATTGGGAACGGGACGACCGGGACCACCGTTGATGTTGGACGTGCCCGGACGAGCAGACGCCCCGGGGAACACGGTCGCGAACATCGGTTCCGAGGCCTCGACGATCGTGACATTGATGGCGACTGCTGTCGCCCCCGCTGCCGGAACACCGGCGACGCCGGCAACCTTTACTCGAATCTTGCCGCCGGGATCGAGTTTGCCGACCGGCACACCGCCGACACCGTTGCGGGTGTCGGCAACTCGTTCCGGCGCCAGCGGAACGAACGTCGATGGCGGACCGATGAGGATCGGCGGCACCGTCGTTCCGTCAGGATTGACGCCCGGGCCGCGAGCGAACAAACCCAGGTTCTCGAACGAGCCGCCGAGTACGTCGGCCGATCCACCGCCCATCCAACCGTCCAGGATCGAGGCGTAGTACGAGCGGAAGTCGACGTGATGCTCCATCCGGTCCCAGCGGTCGAGACCGGCCATCGACGGCTGCAATCCGTACATCCCGCCCTTCACGTTGGCACCGATCACGAAGTGGGGAGCCGATGTGCCATGGTCCGTCCCGGCGCCGTCGTTGTCCCAACTCGTGCGACCGAACTCGGAGAACGTCATCACCGTGACGCGGCTGGCAAACGCCGGCTCCAACAACTCGAAGAAGCGCTTCAGACCGGCGTTGAGCTCCTGCATCTGGGTTGCGTGAGTCGCTGGCTGGTCCGAGTGGTTGTCGAAATCACCCCAGCCGGCGGTCAGCACGCGGAAGCCGAGGTTGGCGTTGATCAGCCGGGCAGCAACTTCGAGGCGAGCAACGATGTCGGTCTCCGGCAACGTCTCGGGAATCACCGGAGCGAGCGTGGCCGCCATGTCCATCTGGTCGACGAAAGCCTGGGAGACCGACCCGAACCATGGACCGTTGGCGGCAGTTTGCATCGATCGAACGGTTTGATACAGCCGGAGGTCGTTGGCGTCGGTCCCGGCGCCGAAATCCGGCCGACCAGGCGGCACCACGGTTCCTCGTTGCTGGCTGCCGATCAGGTGGAGCGGGACCGACGAGCCGACCTCGGCCCCCATGTACAGGTCCTTCGTTCCACCGAGCTTTCCATCCAGCCAGCGACCCAACCAGCCCGTACTGGCGATCGCATTCGGCTTCCCGGCCATCCAATAGGCCATCGAGTTGAAGTGCGAGAGATCCGGGTTGGCGTATCCGATGCCCTGCACGATCGCGACTTGCCCCTGGTCCCAGAACCGCTTGACTTCGGTCAGTGCCGGATTGAGGCCGACGTTGCCGTCGAGCGCCAGCGTCTGATTGCCGGGTATTGCCAGGCTGCCGTGCTGGGTGTAGTAGTTGCCGTCGTTGAACGGAATCACGGTGTTGAGCCCGTCGTTGCCACCGTACATGGCGATCACGAGCAGGACACCGTCGTTCTGGCCGATCGGGCCGGCGGCCCACGCCGAGGCGTCGTATCCGGGCGTCAACAGATCGAGCAGGGTCGAAGAACTCCCGGTCAACAGCCCGGCACCGGCGCCCATCCCGATCAGTTGGAGGAAACGGCGACGGTCGAGCAGGTGCGCGTCGCGCTCTGCAAGATGAAGATGTGTGAGCGCATCGGCGGTGGTGATATCGCTATCGAGCATGACGGCCTCCTCAGGCGACGTGGAATTCCGGGGCCATCAGGGCAAGGAAGACGAGCCGGTGACGTTCCCACCGTTGCGAGTTGGTCGAGTAGGTCACCAGCGCATTGCGCGACGTTGCACTGAGCGTGACTCGCATCAACGACAGGATCCGGTCGACGAGCTCGACCGGTTGCGTCGCGTAGGTGTCCTCGATCTCGGTCTTCGAGATCGTCCCACCGGCGAGGTGGATCAAATGGTCGCCGTCCCAGTAACCACGCATCGTGCGCCACCCGAACGACTGCGCACACGAGGTTCGTTGTGCCATCGCGCTGGCGTTGACGTAGTAGCCGTTGTGCTTCCAACCACTCACGTTCGGTGGGAACAGCGGCTGCTGGCCCATCCCTTCCATCAACCAGATCGGTACGTTGTCGGTCGCCCGCAAGCCCGTAGCAACCAGCATCGCCACCATCATGTCGACGGGTGATCGCACGAGGCCCTGCTTGACGTCAGCGGCGTAGAACTCAGCGCTCGTGAGCATGACCTTGAGCCACGGCTTGATAGAGAAGTCGTTGGCGATCGCATTGTCACGCATTGCCGCGATCACGGTCGATGGCGGAGAGGTTCCGGCGAAGAATGTCCACATCTTGCGTGAGATGAACTCTGCCGCCACCAGACGCGTCTGGCGTCCGCGGTTGGCGACATTGGTCGCCCCGGCGGGGACGATCCCGTTCCCGAGCATCACGTCGATCGTTTCGTAGGCGTGATTCGTGACGTCGAGCGGATTGGCGTTGATCGTGCGCCCGAGGAACGATTTCGGTGTCGCATCGTGCCAACCGGCATTCCAGATGTACGCGTCGGTTTCCCAGTCGTCGGTATGACCCGTCCACGCTGCAGTGGCCGCCTCGACGTCCGCTTCGGTGTAGTTACCGACACCGAGCAGGAACAGTTCCATCAGCTCCCGAGCGAAGTTCTGATTCGGCGACGACCGACGGTTCTGGTTGTTGTCGAGGTATCGCAGCATTGCCACCTGCGTCGAGATCCTTTTGACCAGCGCACGCAGATTTCCGAGACCGTCGAACCGGAACGTGTCGATCTGTTCGCGCATCAGTTCCGCCGTGCCGACCTTGCCGAACTCGGAACACAACAGGCCGTGCCAGAAGAAGCTGACCTTCTCCTGGAGCGGCTTCGGGGAATCGAATGCCATCCGGTCGAACCAGTAGTACGTCAGCTCCATGCCGCGTTCCCAGTTGGATGTCGCTGCGAATGTCACCGAACCAGGATTGCCAGGAGCGGCGAGGATGTCGTCGACGGCCGCGTCGATCGTGCCGCCGACCAGTGCGGCGACACGGGATGGGCGCGCCACGAACTCGGTTCGTCGAAGGAGATGCTCGATATCTGCTTGGGCTGCCATGTCACTCCCGAGGTGTTCCCGAGTGCATCGTCGGCCGCCCGACCGATCTTGAGTTGTCGGGCGAGACCTTAAACGAATCCTGACGCGAAGTAGGCCCGGCTGACCGAAAAGGTGGGCGCAGTTGACTGAAAACGGGCGACACCGCCCTCGCGGGCGGCGTCGTCTCCGATCACGAGCGGCTGACGCCGCCTCGACTCACTTCGGGGTGCGTGAGCCGTAGCGCTTGTTGAAGCGCTCGACACGCCCACCGGCGTCGACGAGCTTCTGCTTGCCGGTGTAGAACGGGTGGCATTCGTTGCACAGTTCGATCAACTGATCGCCGGGCTTGGTCGACTTGGTCGTGAACGTATTGCCACACGAGCACTTGACGGTCAGTTCTGCGTACTTGGGATGGATCTCGGTCTTCATTTTTCACTCCTGCGAAAATCGGACAACTCACGTTATCGGTCGCGGCTCCGTGAACCACCCAGGCACGGTTGAACCGCCCGACCGAAACCGATCGGGTCACATGCCCGGCTGTTTGGCGATCTCCGTCAAGAACTCCTCGTTGGTACGGAACGTCTTGAGACGATCCACGAGCAGTTCGAGGCCAGGAGCGGCGTTGCCGTCGGCGGCGAGACCGCTCAGCACACGGCGCAGTTTCCACACCATCTGGAGCTGGGCCCGATCGAACAACAGTTCCTCGTGCCGAGTGCTCGACGCGTCGACATCGATCGCCGGATAGATCCGACGCTCGGCGAGCCGGCGATCGAGACGCAGCTCCATGTTGCCCGTACCTTTGAACTCCTCGAAGACGGCTTCGTCCATCCGGCTGTTGGTCTCGACCAACGCGGTCGCCAGAATCGTCAGTGAGCCGCCCTCCTCGACGTTGCGGGCGGCGCCGAAGAAGCGCTTCGGCGGATACAGGGCGCCGGCGTCGATGCCGCCCGAGAGGATCTTGCCGCTCGACGGCGCGGCCAGGTTGTAGGCCCGGCTGAGACGCGTGATCCCGTCGAGAATCACGACGACGTCTTCGCCGTACTCGACCATCCGCTTCGCCTTTTCGATCGTCAACTCGGCGATCTGTGTGTGCTGTTCGCTCGGGCGGTCGAACGTCGAAGAGATCACTTCGCCGCGCACCGTGCGGCGCATGTCGGTGACCTCTTCGGGGCGTTCGTCGATCAGCAATACGATCAACTTGACTTCTGGATGATTCTTCTCGATCGACGTGGCGATCGTCTTCATCACGGTCGTCTTGCCGGCCTTGGGGGGCGAAACGATGATGCCGCGCTGACCCTTGCCGATCGGGCAGATCAGGTCGATGATCCGTGCCGTCATGTTGGTCGGGTCGGCCGGATCGGACATGCGCAGACGCGAATCGGGGAACAACGCCGTGAGGTCCTCGAACCGGCGACGCTTCTTGGCGTCTTCCGGGTCGCGACCATTGACCTTGAGAATCTCGTGGACGGGCGGATTCTTTTCGTCGCGTCGGGCCGGGCGTGACATCGCCAGCACGTGGTCACCCTTGCGTAACCCGTACTGACGGGCCAGCTTGACCGGAATGTAGGGATCGGTCTTCGCCGACAGGTAGCCGTTGATCCGCAGGAACCCATAACCCTCGTCGCGCATGTCGAGGTAACCCTCGACCTGGATCGGCTCGTTGCTGATCGGCGCACCAGCGTCGTCATCGGCAACGATCAGATCGCGATCTTCACCCTGAGGTCCGTCCTGACCGCCTCGGCCACCCTTGCGTCGACGACGCCGGCGGCTGTTGCGGCCGGCTCCGTCTTCGTCACCGCTCGGATTGTTGTTCTGCTGACCCGGTCCCCGGTTGCCGGCCTCACGGTTGCCGCCGTCCCGGTTGCCGGGCTGGCTGCCGGGCTGGCTGCCGGGCTGACTGTTGGGGTTGTTGTTACGCGGGCCGCGATCGCCGTCGGCGCGGCGCGGCTGCCCACCGTTTGGGCGATCACCGGATGCAAGCGCAGCCGCTGGCGCCTCGGACGGCTGACTCGAGCCGTTCGACGGCACGACATCGGTGTTGGGCGCCTCGCCGGCGTCGGATTCGGTGGCGAGTTCCCACTCGGCCTTCGGTTCGTCGAGCACCGGGGGCGGTGCCGGAGTCGGCTCGGTCTCCGGAACCGATGCGGCAGCGCGCGCCCGCTCGGGTGCCGGAGCCGGAGCGCTCGATCCGCCGGTCAGATCGATGATCTGACCGATGATGTCGGACTTCTTGTTGCGTGCGCTGGGCTTGAGCCCGAGCGCCTTGGCGATCGCAATCAGTTGCTCTTTGTCCTTCGACTCGAGAACCGATTGTTCGAGTGCCTGTGCGGTCACATTGACCTCTTTCGCGTTTCGCTTTCCCGTATGGGTGAAGATTGGTTGTGAGCTGCGCTTCGTACAACGGTTCAAACTCGTTGCGAACACCAGCAACCCACCGTGAACACACGTAGGCCCGATCGGTGATTGGCTCGATCGGTGGACCCTTCGAACCACCTCAACGGAACATTCAGCGCCGCCGCGGGATTTCGCTCGAAGTGCATGGGTCCGAACCACATGCGACCAGGGGAAACCCCCGGTGATCGACACTATAGCTCACGAAGCGGGCTCCTGCAACGCATACCGTCTCCTGCTGTGCACAGAAAGCGTTGATCCGAACCCCGTCAGTTGACGACTCGGCTCACCGATCGAACGAACGCCTGCACCGCTGCCAGGTCGTTCGGCAACGTTCGCGTCCGTTCCGGCCGATCGAACAGATCAGCGAGATGAGCCGGCAAGTCGGGACGGACGCCCGTCGCCCGTTCGACGGCGTCAGGGAACTTGGCCGGATGGGCGGTCGCCAAGCTGACCACCGGGTGATCCCCCGCGAGGCGACGGGCAGCCGCCGTCCCCGTCGCAGTGTGGGGGTCGATCAACAACCCGGTTGCGGCATAGACGCGTCCGATCTCTGCCAAGGTCTCGGCGTCTCCGGAGTGCGCCGCCCGGAAGGAGCCGGTGACGAACTCGGCCCGCTGATCCGCTTCGATCTCCAACTTGCCGGTCGCTCGAAATCGCTTCAGTTGCTCCGCGGTGAGGCCGCCGTCGCGGCCGTTGATCTCGAACAGGAGCCGCTCGAAGTTCGACGAGACCTGGATGTCCATGCTCGGGCTCAGGGTCGGGATGACCACGCGGGTCGACATGTCGCCGTCGTTGACGAACCGGGTGAGGATGTCGTTCGAGTTCGTTGCGACGATGAAATCGGCGATCGGTGCACCCATCCGTCGGGCAATCCAGCCCGACAGCACGTTGCCGAAGTTGCCGGTCGGCACGCAGGCGGTGATCGGACCGGCGAGCGCTCGCGACGCCGTCACGTAGTACACGATCTGGGCCATCACACGCGCCCAGTTGATCGAGTTCACGGCCGACAGCCGCAACTCGTCCCGGAAGGCAGCATCCCCGAACATCGCCTTGACGAGATCCTGGCAGTCGTCGAACGTTCCGTCGATCGCGATCGCATGCACGTTGGGGCTGTCGACCGTCGTCATCTGGCGGCGTTGCACGTCACTCGTGCGCCCCGTCGGATACATGATCACGATGTCGACGTTGGCGCACGCCTTGACCCCGTCGATCGCAGCCGAACCCGTATCGCCACTCGTCGCTCCGACGATCGTGATCCGTTCATTGCGCTCCGCCAGGACATGATCGAACAGCCGCCCGACCAATTGCAGTGCGATGTCTTTGAACGCCAGCGTCGGTCCGTGGAACAACTCCAACAGCCACTGGCGATCGTCGATCTGCACGAGCGGCGCCACCGCCGGATGACGGAACGTTGCATACGAGTCACGACAGAGATCGCTCAGCACGTCGAACTGCAGATCGTCGCCGACGAACGGCGCCATCACGGCGGCGGCGATGTCGGCATAGGTGTGCAGACCGGTGAGATCGGGTAGGGCCGGCCAATCGGCAGGAAGGTACAGGCCGCCATCGCTGGCGAGACCCGCCAGCAGCACGTCGGCGAAGCCGAGTTCCGGGGCACCACCGCGAGTGGACACGAACTTCACGGTCAGGCCCCGATCACACGGATCAAACCTCCGACACGCCGCACCACGGCGAGGTCCCGCAACCGCCGCACGGTCGCCTGCATGTCGGCTTCGCGGGCGATGTGGGTGACGAACACGAGCCGAGCATCGGGCCCGATCCCCTCCTGTTCGGCGGCGCGGATGCTGACCCCGTGCTCTGCGAACGCACCTGTCACGGCGTGCAACACGCCGGGCTGATCGGCGACGTCGAGACTCAACAGGTACTCCGAGCTGGTCTCGTCGATCGCCCGGATCGTCGCCTTGCCGAAGGTGCCGAGAGTGCCGTGCGTCCCCTGCTGGAGGTTGACGGCGGCATCGATCACATCGCCCAGCACGGCCGACGCGGTCGGCGAACCTCCTGCACCGCGGCCGTAGAACATCAGCGAGCCGACCGCGTCACCTTCGATGAACACGGCGTTGTAGCTGCCGCGCACGCTCGCCAACGGATGATGGACCGGCACCATCGCGGGGTGGACGCGGACGGCGATGTCGCCACTCGTCGCGTCGCGCTCGGCAATCCCGAGCAGCTTGACGACGTAGCCGAGCCGTTTGGCGACGGCAATGTCACCGGACGAGATCCCGCTGATGCCTTCGTGGTACACGTCGCCGGCAACCACTTTGGCGCCGAAGGCGATGCTGGCGATGATCGCCGCTTTGGCGCCGGCGTCGTACCCCTCGACGTCGGCCGTTGGGTCGCGTTCGGCATAACCGAGCTCCTGTGCCTCGGCCAGCGCGGCGCCGTAGTCGGCGCCCTCCTCGGTCATCTTGGTCAAGATGAAGTTGGTGGTCCCGTTGAGGATTCCCATCACGCGAGTGATCGGCTCACCGCGCAAGCTCTCCCGGAGCGGTCGGATCAACGGGATCCCGCCGGCAACCGCCGCTTCGAACAAGAGATCGACGCGGTTCGTGTCGGCGGTCGCGAACAGCTCCGCGCCGACGTTGGCGAGCAGTTCCTTGTTGCCCGTGACGACGGGCTTGCCGGCGTTCAGGGCGGCCGTGATCAGTTCGCGGGCCGGTTCGATCCCACCGATCACTTCGACGACGAGATCGACGTCCGGATCGCACACCACGGAATGGGCGTCACGTGTCAACACACCATCGGCGAGATCGACCCCACGATCGCGAGACATGTTGCGAACCGCGATCCGCGTGATCGCCAGACGGATTCCGGTCCTCGCCTCGATCACATCGGCTTGCCGCTCGATCAGCGGAACGAGGGCGCTGCCCACGTTGCCGCATCCGAGCAGGCCGATCCGGACGGTCGTTCGATGTTGCGCCACGGTTCGGCAGGATAGGTGATCGGTCACAGGTAAGCGACGTGTGTATCGATGAGTATGAAGACGCATATCCCGGTGGAGTGATCTCCGAGGCAGGCAGGTTGTGCGTCGTGGCGTCAGAAATCCGGCGCCTCGTCCTTGCCGCCAGGTTTGGCGATCTTGACGTCGTAGTACGTGTCGACGGCAGCGACCACGAGGTCGAACCGCTCCCGATCCAAGATCGCGCCCTCGCGGCGCATGTCGTTGACATCCACATCGAGCATTCGCCAGATCCGGGCGAAGCTCGGCCGCCCTTTCGGATCCCAATCGCCCGTGCCAACCGCGACCTGCGCCTCGTTGTCGTGTTGTTTCGACGTCAACGGCACGCCGACGAGCTTGGAACCGCGCCGTCCGATCACGACAATCGGGCGGTCCTTGCCCTGGGTGGGGTCCTCCTCGAATGGCACGAACGCCCAGATCACCTCACCCGGATCGGGATCCCCGTCGATCCGAGGCGCATATTCGACGGTGACGACACCCTCCGGTGGCAGGTCGGCCTTCGGGCGCGTGGTCCGGGTCTCCCCGCCGGAAGCCGGCGGGGTCGGGCCAGGCCGACCCGGGGCGGGCGTGCGCTTCAAGATGTCGCGCAATCGATCGCGCAGTCCACCTTTCGGCCGGGCCGGTGCGGGCGCGGCTGCGGGTTTCCTCGGAGTGCTCGCCGGATCGCCTCCGGAGCGACGGCCACCTGGAGCGTTGCGTGTGAGGTCTTCGAATGCGTCACCGATGTCGCGAGCCATATGCCCAACCCTAGGAGAAACCCGCCGGGGCGGGTCTGGTGTCGCCCTGCCTAGCCGACGTCGGTGGCGAGCAGGTCGGCGTACGTCTCGCGGCGCACGACGAGGCGAGCGTCGCCATCGCTGACGAACACGACGGGCGGGCGCGTGATGCGGTTGTAGTTGGAACCCATCGACTGGCCGTAGGCGCCTGTGACCGGAGTGATCAGCAGATCACCGACAACGATGTCGGCCGGCAGCCGAGCCTCGAACAACAGCACATCGCCGCTCTCACAGTGCTTGCCGACGACTCGCGCCGCGAGCGGTCGATCGGAAAACGGGGCACGTGGCAACAGCGCTTCGTACCCCGACCCGTAGAGGACCGGTCGCGGGTTGTCGCTCATGCCCCCGTCGACCGAGACGTACGTACGGATCCCAGGGATCGATTTGATCGTGCCGACCGTGTAGACGGTGACTGCCGCTGCGGCAACGATCGATCGGCCGGGTTCGACACTCACCCTGGCGGTCACACCGAGCGCCTCGCAGGCGTCGCGCAACACGTTGCCCCACTGCGTCAACGTCGGGGACTCCTCGTGCTCCACGTAGGCGACCCCGAGCCCGCCACCCAACACCAGTTCAGGCAGTCCGAGCGGGGCGGCGAAGTTCGCCATCACCTCGGCCGCCTTACCGAAACTCGAGGCGGCGAAGACATTCGATCCGATGTGACAATGCAGACCGACGAGATGGACGCCCGCCGATGCGGTCGCCCGTTCGACGGCTCGGCCGGCGTCACCATTGGCCAGGTTGAATCCGAACTTCGAGTCGTCTTGCCCCGTTGCGATGAACTCGTGAGTGTGGGCGTGGACCCCCGGCGTGATCCTCAACAACACGTCTGGCACCGGGCCGGGGCCGGCGGCATGGAGTGCGTCGAGCCGGTCGAGTTCGTCGAACGAATCGACCACGATGTGGTCGACGCCCGCTGCGATCGCCATCCGGAGCTCGTCGACGCTCTTGTTGTTCCCGTGCATCACGCAGGCGCCGGCAGGCACACCAGCCTGCAACACCGTGTGCAACTCGCCGCCGGTGGCAACATCGATCCGCATGTGCTCGTCGTAGGCCAGCCGGGCCATTGCTTTGCAGAGGAACGCCTTCGAGGCGTACACGGCCCGACCGGGACCGAACGCCGCCACCGCCTCACGACAGCGGTTGCGGATGTGTTCCTCGTCGTACACGAACAGTGGTGTGCCGAACTCGGCAGCCAGGTCGCGCAGCGAGCATCCGCCGATCGTCAGCCAGCCGTCGGCGCCGACAGCAGCAGTATCAGGCAGCAGACGGGAGGGCACCGGGCTCACGTCGCCAACCGTACCGTTCGAGTGCCGAGGTAGCGACGAGAGATCGGCCGAATCGTCGTTCACATCGCCGTCGGTGCGGCGATCCCGAGCAATCCGAGGCCGCTCGACAGCGTGTTGGCGGTGACGTCGCAGATCGCCAGCCGGCTGGCCCGGGTGGCGTCGTCGTCGGCCTTCATCACCGGGCAGTGTTCGTAGAACGCCGAGAAGTCCTGCGCCAGGTCGAACAGGTAGGTGCACAGCTTGTGCGGCGAGTAGGTGCTCAAGGTGTCGGCCAAGACGGTCGGGTAGGCGAGGATCCGCCGCGCCAGCGCCAACTCCTGCGCCTGGACGAGGTCGAACCCGATACCCCGCACCGAGTCGCGCTCGACACCGGCGCGTCGGAAGATCGAGCAGATTCGAGCGTGTGCGTACTGCAGGTAGGGAGCGGTGTTGCCATCGAACGCCAGCATCCGATCCCAATCGAAGACGTAGTCCCTGACCCGGTCGGTCGAGAGGTCGGCGTACTTGACGGCGCCGATCCCGATCATCTGGGCGACGGCGGCCTGCTCGTGATCGGTCAGATCGGGGTTCTTGGCGGCGACCGCCGCCGCCGCCCGCTCGACCGCCTCGTCGAGCAACTCGATCAACTTGACGGAGTCACCGGTTCGGCTCCGAAGCATCTTGCGATCGGTCCCGAGCACACTGCCGAACGAAACGTGGACCGCTTCCGCAGGCGGCTGCAGCCAACCGGCCATGCGAGACACAGCGAACACCATCTGGAGGTGCTGTGCCTGGGGGGCGCCGATCACGTAGAGCATGAGGTCGGCATGGCGTCGTTCGATGCGGTCGATCAGGCACGCAAGATCGCTGGTCGCGTACATGAACGCACCAGTTCGCGACCTGACGATCATCGGCAGCGGCTCGTTCTCGCGATTCGTGAAGCCGGGCGGGAACACGACTTTGGCGCCGTCGCTGTCCTCCAACAACCCGGCCGCTTCGAGCCGTTCGTAGGCCATCGGCATCAACGGTTGGTACATGCTCTCGCCGGCGAGGTCTTCGTCGGTCAGCAGCACACCAAGTCGGCGGTAGACGAGGTTGAAGTAGTCGTTCGACATCGACACCAATCGACGCCACAGCACGAGCGTCTCCTCATCGCCGTGCTGGAGCAGCACGACGCGCTGGCGGGCTCGTTCCTGGAATTCCTCCGACTCGGTGAACTTGGCATTGGCCTGCTTGTAGAACCCGTCGAGCTCGCCCTGCGCCAAGCCCTCGGCGGCGACGTCCTCGCCGATGTCGAGCAGGTGCTCGATCAACATCCCGAACGGTCGTCCCCAGTCACCGATGTGATTCTCCCGCAACACCGTGTGGCCCATGAATTCATGCATCCGGACGAGGGCATCACCGATCACCGTGGTGCGGAGGTGCCCGGCGTGCATCTCCTTGGCGACATTGGGTGCGGAGTAGTCGACCACGACCGTCTTGACGACCTCGGCCAGACGCACTCCAAGCCGTTCGTCGCCGGCGACCGTGGCAAGTTCGGTGGCAAGGAACGACGGTTCGAAGGTCAAGTTGATGAAGCCCGGCCCGGCGATCTCGACCACGCTGCAGATGCCTGCAAGCACGCCGCTGTCGATCACGCGTTGGGCAATCTCACGCGGGTTGACGCCGAGCTGCTTGGCGAGTGACAACGATCCGTTGACCTGCGCGTCGGCGCGATCCGAATCACGCACGACCGGGTCGACATCGGAACGTCCGGCGATCTCCACGAACACAGGGGTGAGCAGTTCGGAAGCGATCAGCAATGGGTCGGACACGGCCCTCATTCTGGCCGGTCCGGAAGCCGTTCACCCACGTGATCGTCTGGCATGACCCCTGTTCGGGTGGTTGCCGGTGGGCCGGACGCTAGATTCGCGATGCCGCGTCGCGCGGCCCCCGCTCCCGTAGCTCAGGGGATAGAGCATTGGCCTCCGAAGCCATGTGCGCAGGTTCGAATCCTGCCGGGGGCACGCCGGTGTCGATCACATCGTTCATGCGTTCGCCACGGACCGGGATCCGGCCTCGGCGGCAGTTCGTGCCCGACCGGCGATGACCGCGCCCAACAGGGCGAGCGCGGCGGCGGCCAACATGCACACCGTCAAGGCGTTGGTGATCGACCAGGAGGTCCGATCGGCGATCGCCACGAGTCCGCCTCCGAAGCCGCCCATCAGCGAGAACCCGAGCGCGTCGGCGAGGTGGATCTGACTGCTGACGACGCCTTCGCTCCCGTCACGGGCATAGCTCATCGCCGCCAGCGACGTCGGGTTGAACAGCAGACCCATCCCGAGCCCGCCGACGCACCACGCCAGGAACGTCGCCCACAGCGGCCAGCTCTCGAACACGACGGGCCAGGTGATCACGGCGCCGGCGGCGAGCAGCAGGAAACCGACCCGCGTCGCAGCTGCTGTCGACGCACCTCGGTGGCGGGTTCGCCACCACTGACCCATCGTCCAGCTGATTGCTCCTCCGACGATCACGAAACCCTGGGTGAGTGCGTTGACGCCGTGCACGTAGTGCGCGGCAAGCGGCACGAAACTGTCGACGCCGAGAAAGGCCGCGGTCGCCAGCAGTCGACAGGCGATCACCGCTGCCAGCCCGGGGGCGGCCGTCCCGGTGCCGGTCGGCAACAGCTTGCGAAGCGCTGGACCGGCCGCAGCCAGGCCGATCAACGCCAACGGTACGGCGACCCAGACCCGCCCGTCCTGGGCGGCGAACGTGATCGCCCCGACCCCCACTGCGACGACCACTGCGATCGGGATCCGGGTCGGGGCGTGGTCGCTGCTGATCGGCCCGTACGCCCGCATCGGGCGGCTCGCCAGCACGGCGACCAGGATCGCGAACGGGATGATGCACAGGAACACCCAACGCCAGCTGGCAAGGTCGGTGATCAGGCCACCGAACGCCGGCGCGATCAGGCTCGGCAGGATCCAGCCGGCGGAGAGCAATGCGAACATCGAGCTCCGGCGGTCCTCAGGGAAGGCACGCTTCACGAGGATGTAGGCGATCGGCGCCAGCCCACCCGTCCCGGCGCCCTGCAATGCCCGACCCAGCACGATGAAGGCCATGCTCGGAGCGGCGGCGGCGACGATCAGCCCGATCACGAACGTCGCCAGGCTGAGCACGTACGGCAATGCCGGCCCGCGTCGATCGGCCATCTCGCCGGTCGCCACCAGTGAAACAACGTCTGCCAGCGTGTAGGCGGCGAGCGCAACCCCGTACAGCGACTCCCCGCCGAGTTCGTCGGAGATCGTCGGCAACGCCGTGATCACGGCCGTCATCTCGAACGCCACCAACGTCACGCCCAGCACCAACCCGATCGCCAGAGCCCGCTGCTGGCTGGTCAACGGGGTCACCCATCCACTCTAGGTAGGCGAGGCGGGCGCGGCGGCGTTGGCGACGCCCGAGCTGCTGACGACAACCCAATTCGTCGTAGGGTCGCCTGATGACGTTGCGGGTGGGCGATCGGCTGCCACTGATCGAACTCGTGGATCACGACGGGAACGTGTGGCGAACCTCGGATCAGCTCGGTCGACCGCTCGTGCTCGTGCTGCACCGGCACCTGGCTTGACTGCCGTGCCAGGAGCACGTGACCGCCGTTGGCGATCACATCGGTCAGTTCGGGGATGCTCGCATCGTGATCGTCACGTTCGCCGCGCCCGAACGGCTGGCGGCGTACCGGGAGCCCCTCGCGATTCCGTTCGTCGTCGTCACCGACGTCGATCGCCAGCTCTACCGATTGCTCGGCGCCGAACGTGCCGGTCTCCGTCAGGTGTGGTCGATCGGCACCCTGCGGATGTACGCCAGATTGCTGCGCAACGGCCGGCGACTGCGCCGCCCGACCGAGGACGTCCATCAGCTCGGCGCCGATGCGGTCGTCGGTCGGGACGGTCGTCTGCGTTACGTGTCGCTGCCGTCCTCGCCAGCCGCCAGACCTCCCGTTGCCGAGCTGATCGCGGCGCTCGACTGACTCGCGAGGAATGCAAGGCGGGTGCGATCGTCGAAACAGCGGTCCAGCTACCGTTTGGATTCACCTTCACCGCCGGCCCTCGAGGAGCTCACATGACGATCAGGATCGCACTCGCAGGGGCGGGCGCGTTCGGTGTCAAGCACCTCGACGCCCTCGCCAACATCGACGACGTCGAGGTGACGTCGTTGATCGGCCGGACGCTCGACAAGACCGCCGGGGTCGCCAGCAGGTATGGAATCGGACATGTCACGACCGACCTGGCCGAGAGCCTCGCACGCGACGACGTCGACGCCGTGATCCTGTGCACGCCGACCCAGATCCACGCCGAGCAGACGATTGCCTGCCTCGATGCCGGCAAACACGTCCAGGTCGAGATCCCGCTCGCCGACAGCCTCGCCGACGCACGGGCAGTCGTTGCGAGACACGCGGGGACCGGACTGATCGCCATGTGCGGGCACACCCGCCGCTTCAATCCGAGCCACCAGTGGGTCCGCAACAAGGTGCGGATGGGCGAGCTCACGATCCAGCAGATGGACGTCCAGACGTACTTCTTCCGGCGTACCAACACCAACGCCCTGGGCGAAACGCGCAGTTGGACCGACCACCTCCTGTGGCACCACGCCGCCCACACGGTCGATCTCTTCCTCTACCAGACCGGCGGCTCGATCGTTCAGGCCAACGCCGTCGCCGGGCCACTCCACCCGCAGCTCGGGATCGCGATGGACATGTCGATCCAACTCAAGGTCGACACCGGCGCGATCTGCACCCTGTCACTGTCGTTCAACAACGACGGGCCGTTCGGCACGTTCTTCCGGTACATCGGCGACACCGGAACCTACGTCGCCCGCTACGACGACCTGACCACCGGACGCGATGAACCGATCGACGTCTCACACGTCGATGTCTCGATCAACGGGATCGAGCTCCAGGACCGTGAGTTCATCGCCGCTATTCGTGAAGACCGTGAACCGAATTCGAGCGTCCAACAGGTGCTCGCCTGCTACGAGATCCTCGATCAGCTCGAACGACAGCTCCAACCGTCACCCGACTGACCCGACGGCGGTCGCCGCGGCTGCGCCGGTGATCGCCTCGGTTACGTCGTGGGGCAGGATCAACCCTGCCTGACGAGCCTGTTGGACGCCCCCGTGAAGGAAAGATCGCGACCGTGGCTCGGATGGAAAGCCGCGACCCGTCAACGCGCAGTTGACCCCGTCTTGTGGGTCTCTGCGATGATCTTCTCGGCGAGTTGGGGCGGAAGCTCCTCGTAGTGCGAGAACTGCATCGAGAACGTCCCGCGGCCGCCGGTGATCGAGCGCAGATCGATCGAATAGCGCCCCACCTCGGCCTGCGGCACGAGCGCTCTGACCTGTTGCTTGCCGGCTCCCGCCGACTCCATCCCGCCGATCTTGGCGCGTTTGGCGTTGAGGTCGCCCATGATGTGGCCGGTGTCCTCCTCGGGTACGAGCACGTGCAGTTCGACGATCGGCTCGAGCAGCACGACACCGGCCGAACTGGCGGCTTCCTTCAGCGCCAGTGAGCCGGCGACCTGGAACGCCATGTCGGAGGAGTCGACGGCGTGGAACTTGCCGTCGACCAGCCTCACCTTGATGTCGACCATCGGTTTCCCCGACAACGCGCCCTCCGTCATTGCCTTCACGATCCCCTTCTCGATCGAAGCGATGAACTGGTGGGGAATCGCACCACCGACGACCTTGTCCTCGAAGACGAATCCTTCGCCGCGCGGGAGCGGTTCGACCTCGATGTTGCAGACTGCGTACTGGCCGTGACCACCAGACTGTTTGACGTGTCGCCCGAGTCCTTTGCCGGCCCCCTTGAGCGTCTCGCGATAGGCGATCTTCGGCGGGCTCGTCTGGACCTCCACGCCGTAGCGCTTCATCCGCTCCGTCATGACGTCGAGATGGGCTTCACCCATGCCCGACATGAGCGTCTCGTGGGTCTCTTCGGAACGGCTGATCCGAAACGTGGGATCCTCCTCGCGGAGTCGGGCGAGCGCGGTCGCCAACTTGTCTTCATCCCCCTTGGTCTTGGGTGAGATGGCCAGCGCCAGCATCGGATCGGGGATTTCGAGCACGCCGACCTCGACCGGCTCGTCCTTCGTGCACAGCGTGTCGCCGGTCGTCGTGTGCGACAGCTTGGCGACCGCACCGATGTCGCCGGCGGCGATCTCGGTCACGTTGTCGTGCTCCTTGCCGCGCAACGTGAACACCTGCCCGACCCGCTCGTCGCACGCCTTTGTCGCATTGAAGACGGACGAGTCGGGCCGGAATCGGCCGGAGAACACCCGCAACATCGTGATGTGCCCGACATACGGATCGGAGATCGTCTTGAAGACGAGCGACGTCAGCGGTTGGGCAGGATCGCAGGCGCGATCCTTCTGACCACCACCGTTGGTTGTCACGGTGACCGGGCGCCGATCGAGCGGCGACGGGAATTCCTCGGCGATGAAGGCCAGCGCTCGATCGACACCGATGTTCTTGGCTGCCGCGCCCAGCAGTACCGGAGCAATCCGCGCCTCGGCGAAGCCCTTCTTCACACCGTGCAGGATCTCGCTCTCGGAAAGCTCACCCTCGTCGAGGTACTTCTCGATCAACATGTCGTCGGACTCGGCCACCGCTTCCATCAGCTTCTCCCGATATGGAACGGCCTTGCCGGCGATGTCGTCGGGCCAGTCGCTCTCCACGGCCTTCGGTCCGGAGCCGTAGCGGTAGGCCTTCTTCGTCAGCAGGTCGGCGACTCCCTCGAAGTCGTGCTCCTCCCCCAGCGGCAGCTCGAGCGGGGCGACCTGGTTGCCGAACGATCGCACCAGTTCGCCGAGCGTTCGCTCGAACGAGGCGCGATCGCGGTCGAGCTTGTTGATCAGGATCGCCCGCGGTAAACCCGCCTCGACGGCAAGCTCCCAGGCGACCTCGGTCTGCACCTCGACGCCGTCGACCGCGGACACCACGAGCAGCACGGCATCGGCAGCCGTGATCGCGGAGCGCACGTCGCCGATGAAGTCGGCGTAGCCAGGCGCGTCGAGGACGTTGATCTTCACGCCGTTCCACTCGACGGGGGCCATCGAGAGCGACACCGAGATGCCCTTTTTGACCTCCTCCGGCTCGAAGTCGGAGGAGGTGTTGCCGTCCTCGACCGTCCCCATCCGAGTCAGTGCCCCAGACGTGAACAGCATCGCTTCCAGGAGGGTCGTCTTGCCCACTCCCCCGTGGCCGACGAGCAAGACATTACGAATATCCTTTGCGTCGTAGGTCTTCATCGGTCCCTTTCGCCTCGAGGGGTCGGATGTCGAACTGTAGCGCGGCGATGTAGTGCATGGGGACGGCGAGATGTTCGCCGCAGACGCGGAACCGCTCAGCTGGCGTTGACGAGGATCCGTCCGATCGACTCGGCACTGCGACCGACGATCGCTTCGTAATTGTCCCGATCGGTGGCGCCCTCGGTCACGACGATCAACACCGTCGAGTCCGGATGCAGGTCCTGATGCGCCAGACCCGAACCGCACAGTTCGCTCAAACCTGCCAGCGCCGCCGCCCCGGTTTCACCGGCTACGACGCCGGCCGCTGCCAACTCGCGCATCGCCCCGGCGGCGACATCGTCGTCGACAGACACGAACCAGTCGACGCCGCGCGACACCGTCGGCCACGCGATCATCGAGGGCGTCCCACAGTTCAGGCCGACCATCATCGAGCTGTGCGGCCCGGGCACGACGGCCAGTTCGCCGGCCTCGACCGAAGCCTGGACGCAGTTGGCGCTCGACGGTTCGACGCTGACCACGACCGTTCGGCTCGTGTCCGGGTGCGAGTAGTCCAGGTGCGCGGGGTCGTAGTGCGAGGGGTCGGGGTGCGCGCGGTAGTGGCGAACGGCAGCGGACATGAACGCACCGACGCCGACCGGGATCACCACGACGTCGGGTGAGCCCAGCCCGCTCGCCGCCAGAGCGTCGTCGACCTCGGCGAAGATCGTGCCGTAGCCCTCGATCACCCGTCGGGGGGTCGTCTCGTAACCGGCCCACGACGTATCGGAGATCACCAGGCAACGATCGTCGGCCTCGAGCGCGCTGCGCTCGACGGCGGCGTCGTAGTCGCCGGCCACGACGGTGACGCGTGCGCCTTCCGACTTGATCGCCGCGATGCGGGCCCCGACCGTGCCTTGCGGTACGAAGATGTGGGCCGAGAAGCCGAGCAACCTTGCCATGAACGCCACCGCCCGCCCGTGGTTGCCGTCGGTCGCAGCAGCGAGCTCGAACGGGCGCAGGTGGGCCAGGTTGGCGGCCAGCGAGTTGATGTTGGCCCAAGGCTCGGGATCGTGCCCGATGTGGTCGCAGAGTGCTTTGTACGTTGCCCACGAAGCCCCGAGGATCTTGAACGACGGCAAGCCCAGTCGCTGCGTTTCCGCCTTGACGAGCACGCGCCCGACGTTGAGCCGGGCGGCGATCATCGGCGCGTCGAACATCGGCGTCGCCGAGTAGGCCGGCATCCGACGATGAAAAGCGAGCACCTCCGGATCGGGCGGTTCCAAATCGAGTGGCGAACGGAGCGGATTGCGGATGATCCGGGTTGTCACAACTCCCACCCGGCGAATGCGTCGATCATCTCCGTCACGTCGCCGAGCGGATACAGGATCGGGCAGGTGGATCCGTGGCGGATGTAGTGGGCGACTCGCTCACGCGCCTCGGCCGGTGTGCCGGATGCCGTCAACATCTGGACGATCTCGTCGGGAACGAGCTTCGAGGCGGCGACCACCTGGTCGTGCGTGGCCGGCCACGTCAACACCTCGCCGACCTGGTCGAGCAGGGACTGCGGCACACCGGAGGCTTTCATGATGTGCGGCTGCTGACCGAGGTACTGCGTCACCATCAGTCTCGCCATGTCGAGTGCAACCTGTCGGTCCTCGTGCACCGAGCAAACCACCAACTGCGGCCGATCGATGTCGTCGATGCTGCGCCCCGCCCGATCCGCACCGGTTTGGAGGGCCTCCATCGCCCGTGCGTTGTACTCCGGCGACACGAGGTAGTTGAGCACGACGCCGTCGCCGATCTCACCTGCCAGCTCCATCATCTTCATTCCGGTGGCGCCGATGTAGATCGGCACGTCCTTGGCGCGTCGCTCCTGGTACACGTAGTCGAGTTCGACGCCGTCGAGATGCACATAGTCGCCGTTGATCGTCACGGTCTCGTTGTGGAGCAATGCCCGCACGGCGGTCACGACCTCGCGCATCACGCCCAGCGGCTTGGCTCGATCGATCCCGACCTTGGTCGCCAAAGGGTCCCACCAGGCCCCGATGCCGAGTTTGACCCGGCCGGGCGCCAGGTCGTCGAGCGTCGAGAAGGACGACGCCAGCCGGGCAGGGTTGCGGGTCCAGCAATCGACGACGCCGGAGCCGATCGCGATTCGATCGGTGACCGCCGCGAATGCCGCCATCGGGATCAACGCATCGCGAACGAGTCGCGAGTCTGCCTGCCAGACGGCGTCAAAGCCCTTGTCCTCGGCGTATTTAGCGATCTGCATTCCCTCTCGAATCGTGTGGGCGTCCTGCAGGTACAGCGCAACGGGCTGTGTCATCTCGGTTCTCCTTCATGTCGGTGAGATTCGCATATCGAGCTTCGCTGGATCTCTCGGAATCGGCCCGCTACAGGCGGGCGAACAGCCGTTCGGCGGCCTCGGCTGCCTTGGCTCGGGTCTCGGTCGCGTCGACCAGCAGCGGCAAGCCGTCCCGAAGCAGTTCGACGCCGTCGGATCGCGTGACGTGCAGGGCGCGAACGCCCGGCGAAAACGCAACGTGCCACGGTGAGTCGGCGTGGTCGTAGTTCCACACGACCCGATCACCGGCTGCCTCTGGCACGAGGTGATAACCGTTGTTCAACCACCCCCAGACGGTGTCGGGGGACTCCGACAGGTCGTATTCGCGGAGCCGAACGTAGGCCAGTCGGGCCTCCTCGAGCATGTCGGCGCCGATCCCGTCGGTTCCCAACGCGATCCGGTTCGCGAACCGGGTCGGACGGGCGTAACCGACCGAGTTGTTCATGTTCGAACGCGGATTGTGGACGAGCGTGCCGGGCAACTCGCGGTCGAGATGGACACAATGCACGATCAACCAGTCGTCGTTCATCAAACCCTGCGCCGCCAACGCCGCCAGCCGCTCGCCTGCGGCAATGTCATCGATGCCTTCGGCGACGTGGATGTGAACGCCGACTGCGAGCTCGGCGGCCAACTCGGCGGCAGCCAACAACGTCTCGTCGGAACACGTGAACCCGGCGTGGACCCCGACCATCCCGCGGCCACCCTCGCGTATGAACCGTTCGTTCTCGGCAAGGCCGCGTCGGGCTCCCTCCGGCCCGTGCCGATCGGTGACGCCATAGGCCGTCACCACCCGCACGCCGACGTCGGCGCATGCCTCGGCGATCACGGAAAGGCTCCCCTCGATCGCAAACGGGCTCTCGTGATGATCGACGATCGCCGTGGTGCCACTGGAGAGCGCCTCCATCGCCCCGAGTGCCGCCGACCAGTAGATCATGTCGAGGTCGAGGGCGACGTCGAGTCGCCACCAGACCTGCTGCAAGATCTCCAGAAAGCTGGTCGGCTGCTGAGGCGGCGCAGGCATCCCTCGAGCGAGGCTGGAGTACAGATGATGATGGGCGCAGACCAAACCGGGCGTGACGGAGCCGGGGCCCACCGCTGCGCCGTCGCGGGTACTGGCGGTGGCGGTCACTCGTCGGCGTCCGAGTCGCTGGTTCGCCGCATCGGCAGCACGGCGCGCCACACGCCATCGTGGTCGTGCAGCGCCGCAGCCACGGCCGGCGCGGTCGGCACGAGTCCGATCTCGCCGACTCCCTTGATGCCGTAGGGGGCATTCGGTTGCGGCACCTCGATCATCTCGACTTCGATCGGCGGCACGTCCTTGGCACGCAGGATCCCCAGCGAGCGAAGGGTCATGTTCGTCGGGAAACCGGTTTCGGGGTGGTGTGGGAACTGTTCGGTCAGGGCATAGCCGAGGCCCATGTGAACGGAGCCCTCGATCTGTCCCTCGCACAGCATCGGGTTGACGACCTTGCCGACGTCGTGCACGGCGACGACTCGTTCGATCTCGCCGGTCGCCCGGTCGATCACGACCAGTTGGGCGGCGTAGCTGAACGTCGAGTGGATGATCGGATTGGCGACACCCGGGGTACCCAGCTTGTGGGTCCAATCGACGCGGTACTCACCCATGTGGTCGACGCCGACCGCGCAGTCGGCGGCGCGGGCGGCGTCGCATGCGGCCTTCACGGCACCGGCGCCCATCAGCGTGCCGCGCGAACCCGTTGTCTGGCCGAGCCCGAGTTCGCGTTCGGTGTCGACCATCACGCGAATCCGATCGGGATCGACTCCGAGTTCACCTGCCACGACCTGAGCGGCGACGGTGTGGATGCCCTGACCCATCTCGGTCCAGCCATGCCACACGTTGACGGTGCCATCGGGTTCGAAGCGCACACAGGCGCCGGTGATCTCCTTGAAACCGTTACCCAGGCCCGAGTTCTTCATCCCGAGTCCGAGCCCGACGGCACGGCCCGCCGACCGTTCACTGTCGTAACGATCCTTGATCGCATCGAGGCAGGCCTCGGCACCGCCCGCCCCGCCGTCCATGATCTGCCCAGGGCCCCATTCATCGCCTGGTCGGATCACGTTGCGCTTGCGGATCTCCCAGCCGCTGATCCCGACCTGCTCGGCGAGCCGATCGAGGCACCCGTCGGTGGCGAACTGGGCCTGGTTGGCGCCGAAGCCACGAAACGCCCCGCACACCGGGTTGTTGGTGCGCACGGCCGTGGCGTGCACGTCGATCGCCTGCCAGCGGTAGGGCCCGGCGCTGTGCCCGGCCGCTCGTTCGAGCACCTTCATGCCGACGCTGGCGTAGGCGCCGCTGTCGCCCACCGCCCGGAACTTCATCGCCGTCAGCGTTCCGTCGGCGGTGCAGCCGGCTGTCATTTCCATCAGGATCGGATGCCGTTTGGGATGCATCGTCAGGCTTTCCACGCGCGACAGCGTGCACATCACCGGTCGATCGAGCAGCCAAGCAGCCAGCGCCGCGTGAGCTTGGTTGCTCATGTCCTCCTTGCCGCCGAAGCCGCCGCCGTTGCTGACCAACTCGACGGTCACCTCGTCGTGGCCGATCGCCAACGCAGCGGCGATCTGATCGCGGTCGTCCCAGACACCTTGCCCGCCGGAATAGACCCGCAGGTGCCTGCCGCCCAGAGCCGTCGCCTCGGGGACGGCGCACGTCGATTCCGGCTCCAGGAACGCATGCTCGACGCGCTGCGTGGAGAACTGCTCGGTCACGACGTGAGCGCTGGCCTGGAGTGCGGCGTCGAAGTCGCCTCGCTGATACTGGCTGACGCTGAGCACGTTGGACTCGGTGCCCCACACCGCGATTTCGGGGGACTCGAGCGCCGCCACCGGATCGGTGAGCGGGGTCAACACCTCGTAGTCGACAGCCACCAGCTGCGCCGCGGCGCGGGCCTGTTCACGAGTCTCGGCGACGACGATCGCCAGCACGTCACCGGCGTAGCTCGTACGACCACCGATCGGGATCATCACCGGCCAGTCCTTGTAGATGATGCCTACCCGCAGATCGCCCGGGATGTCGGCGGCGGTGAACACGCCGATGACACCGGGTGCCTCGGCCGCCAGCGCCGTGTCGATCGCGAGGACATCGGCCCGGGAGTACGAGGTGAAGTGCAGCGCGGCGTGGAGCATGCCCGGAAGCCGCATGTCGGAGACGTAGCCGCGGTCGCCGAGGCACAACTCGCTCGCCTCGTACTTGACCCCGTGTTGCCCGACGCCTGCCGATCGTTTGATCTCCACGACCTTGCCGGACGCCACGGTTTCGATTGCGTCGAGCACCTTGACATAGCCGGTGCAGCGGCACAGGTGGGCGCCGAGATGGCGAGCCATGTCGGCACGTGTGAGGTCGGCACCCTTCTTGTCGATCTGGGCCTTCGCGCGCATCACGATGCCGGGGATGCAGAAGCCGCACTGAAGCCCACCGCAGGCCGCGAACGCCGTTGCGAAGCGAGCCCGCTCCTCGGCTTCGACGCCTTCCAGGGTGGTGATCGACTTCCCGACGAATTTGGCAACCGGCTGCTGGCAGGAAACGGTCGCCTTACCGTCGACGATCACGGTGCAGCACCCACACTGCCCCGACGGCGAGCAGCCGTCCTTGGCGGCCGTGAGGTCGAGTTCGTCGCGCAGCGCGCTGAGCAGGTGAGGGTGCTCCTCGGAGACTGCGACCGTCTTCCCGTTGACTGTCAGTTCGAGGGTCATTTCAGCCTCCTACAGGTCGTTCGACGCCGCGCTGGGCGGTGATTCGCTGATACATGTCGGGTCGTCGGTAGCGATCGAAATCGAACAGCGTGTCGGTGTATCGCTTGCACCAATCGAGATCACAGATGGCGCTGATCAGTTCGTCATCGGCGGTGAGCGCCTGGGCCACGATCTGCCCGGAAGGGGCGATGATGCACGACTGGCCGAGCGAATCGACACCCTCCTCGACACCGCCCTTGGCGACGCCGATCACCCATGTCCCGTTCTGGTACGCGCCGGCCTGCATGACGAGTGCATTGTGGAACCCCTGGAGGATGTCCTGGCTCGGGTCAGGCACGTAGTGAATCGGCGTGTTGTAACCGCACAGGATCAGTTCGACCCCCTGGAGTCCCATCACACGATATGTCTCTGGCCAGCGGCGGTCGTTGCAGATCATCATCCCGACCACCCCGCCGAAGGCATGCCACACCGGGAAACTATCCGGTGACGGCTCGAAGTAGTAACGCTCGGCGTGCTGGAACGGACGGTCGGGCTCGTGATGTTCGTGACCAGGGATATGGACCTTCTTGAACGTTCCGACGATCTCTCCATCGCGATCGACGAGGGTCTGCACGTTCCAGCGACGCCCGCCGTCGAGCAGCGCGTAGCCGAGGCAGAAACCGATCCCGAGACGCTTTGCCTCATCGAACAGGGGCTGCGTATCAGGATTGGGCATCGCCGTCTCGTACCAGTGGTCGGCCTCGGTGATGTCGTCGACGAACCACCGCGGGAAGAACGTGGTCAGCGCCAACTCGGGATACACGAGCAGTTCGACACCGCGCGCAGCGGCCTGATGGAGCAGCGCCACGAGTCGGTCGACCACCTGGGCCCGGGTGTGTTCGCGCTGGATCGGCCCGAGCTGCGCCGCGCCGATCGTCAGGTTGCGAGCCATGGATCCTCCAGTTCGGCGAGCCGGTGGAGGACGTCGAGCAGCACGTTCGCCCCGGCCACGAGATCGGCCGGCTCGGTGTGCTCGCTGACGTTGTGGCTGATCCCCCCGACGCTCTCCACGAACACCATCGCGGTGGGGCAAAGGCGAGCCATCATCTGGGCGTCGTGCCCAGCGCCCGAGGGCATCCGCATCGTCGAAAGACCGCGTCCGGTCGCTGCCGCTTCGACCAGATCGATCGTCCGCTCGTCGAAACTGACCGGCTCGAAGCGAGCCAATGTCCTGGCCTCGATGGTGACGCCTTCAGCCGCTGCCAGCGTGGTGCAGTAGTCGGCGAAACGGGTCTCGACCTGCTGCAGCACGAACTCATCGGTGTTGCGGAGGTCGACGGTCATCGAAGCACTCGCTGGTACGACGTTGACCAGGTTCGGCTGCAGTTGGAGCCGCCCGACGGTGGCGACCTGGGGCGGGCCGAATTCGGTGGCGAGCCGCCGGGCAAAGCTCCCCAACTCCATGGCGACGTAGCCAGCGTCGTGGCGCAGCGACATCGGGGTGGTCCCGGCATGGCTCGACCGCCCCGTGATCGTGAGCTCCTGCCACGAGATCCCCTGGACCCCGGTGACGACGCCGATCTGCTTGCGTTGCGCTTCGAGCACCGGCCCCTGCTCGATGTGCAGCTCGACGAACGCGTACGGCGTCTCCCCTGGGCACGGGCTCCCACCGAGGTAGCCGATCCGCTCGAGTTCGTCGCCCAGCCGAGCGCCGTCGATGGCAATCACGTCGTGGGCCTGTTCGGCGGTCATCCCGCCCGCATAGACGAGGCTGCCGAGCATGTCGGGGGCGAAGCGAGCACCCTCCTCGTTCGTGAAGAAACCGACCGCCATCGGTCGCCGCGGCGTGATCCCTGCGGCTGCCAGCGTCTCGATTGCCTCCAGGCCGGCGATCACACCGAGGTTGCCGTCGTAGAGCCCACCGGTGCGAACGGTGTCGATGTGGGAACCGGTCATCACGGGCGGCCCCGGCTCACGTCCGGGACGGGTCCCGATCACGTTGCCGACGGCATCGATGCTGATATCGAGCCCGAGGTCGCGCATCCACGAGGTGACGAGTTTGCGGCCTTCTGCATCGTCGTCGGTGAGCGCCAGTCGGGAACACCCGCCGCCGGGTAGGCCGCCCAGTGCGCCGAGTTCCCGGAGCCGATCGACGAGCCGGGCAGGGTCGATCGAGAGCCGTTCGATCTGATCGTGGGTCACGGGTCGACCTCGGTTGACGCCGCTTGATGGGCACGCAGGCCGGCCAACACCCGTGATGGTGTCAGCGGGAACTGGTCGAACCACACGCCGGTCGCGTCGTGCACGGCGGCGATCACGGCCGGCGCATAGGTCATCATCGGCATCTCCGCCATCCCGCGTGCCCCCCACGGCCCGAGGGGATCGGCGAGTTCGAGCACCACGGCGTCGATCGCACCAGGGATGTCGCCGATTCCTGGGATCAGGTACGTCGAAAGCCGCGGATTGAGGATCTTGCCGGCTTCGACCTGGAGGTCCTCGCTGAGCACGTAGCCGTGGGCCTGGACGACACCGCCCTCGATCTGACCGACGACCAGCGCCGGGTTGATCGCCCGCCCGACGTCGTGGGCCGACACCACACGATCGACGACGATGTGACCGGTTTCGGTGTCGACCGTCAGTTCCACCGCCTGGGCCACGTATCCGTAGCTGAAGTTCGGTTGACCGGCGCCGGTCTCGGCATCGAGGTGATCGGTCGGCGGTGGTGTGAAGCGGAATCGTCCGACCGCCGGCCGTTCACCTTCCAGCCACTGCTTCTCGGCCTCCTGCGCGGCACCGATCACCGAGTTGCCGCCCATCCAGGTCATCCGCGAGGCCGACGTCGAACCCGAATCGCCTGCGGAACCGGAGTCGGAGAAGTGCCCGGACACCGCCTCGAGCGGCACGCCGGTTGCTTCCGCCGTCATCTGGAGCAGCACCTGATGGGCACCCTGGCCGAGGTCGGCGCCAGCGTGGAAGAGGTCAGCCTGGTCGGGCTTGTCGCCATCGCCGTGGAGGTGGATCTCGGCCACACAGCGTTCCTCGAAGCCGTTCGAGAAGCCGACGTTCTTGAACGCCAGTGCGATGCCGCGCCCACCGCGCAAAGCATCCGGTTGCGGCGGCAACGACGCGAACGGTGAGAACGGTCGATGCTCCGCCATCGGTTGATCGAAGCCGATCGCCGATGAGCACGCTTCGAGCACGTCGGCGAGGGTCACCCGAGCAGGCAGTGGGCACTGGGTGATCGAGGTCGAGTCGTCGCGAAGCAGGTTGCGGCGGCGCACGTCGAGCGGATCGATGCCCAATGCCTCGGCCAGCTTGTTGATCTGGGATTCGGCGACGAACGCCGCTTGTGGCCCGCCGAACCCGCGGAAGGCGCCCCCGATCGCGGCGTTGGTGTACACCGCCATCGAATCGATGTGGGCGTTGGGTACCTCGTAGCAGCCGGCGACACCCAGATGCAGATTACCGAGCACCTTGTTCGACGTGTAGTTGTAGCCACCGGCATCGAGGTAGGCCTCGACCTCGACCGCCGTGATCAGCCCGTCGCTGGTGGCGCCGAGCCGCGTACGGACCCGGCCGCGATGACGCTTGTGGTGGCCGACGATCGATTCCTCGCGGCTCCACTGGCACCGGATCGGGCGGAGTTCTCCGACCTGGGCCAGCCGCCAGGCCGCCAGGCAGAGCACGATCTGCAGGCTCGTGTCTTCGCGCCCACCGAACGCGCCGCCGATCGCAGGATAGATCACGCGCACCTGCTCATCAGGCACGTCGAGCGCATGTGCAATCTGCATGCGATCCTCATGCGCCCATTGCCCGGCGATCTCGATCGTGACGCGACCATCCTCATCGATGTAGCTGACACCGGCTTCGGGCTGCAGGTAGGCATGTTCCTGATAGGGGAACTCGTAGGTGTGGTCGATGACGACGTCGGCCGCCGCCCATCCGGCGGCCATGTCGCCCTTGCGGATCTTGTAGTGGGTGTAGACGTTCGAGTCGTTGCCGTTCTCCGGGTGGAGCAGCACGTCACTCGCCATCGAGACGTCGATGTCGGAGAGGACCGGGAGGGCCTCCCAGGTCACCTCGATGGCGGCCGCCGCGGCGTGCGCTGCGTCGGCTGTTTCGGCAACCACGAGGGCGAGGCTGTCGGCCTCCCAACGCGAGATCGTCGGATCGACCGTGCTGCGGCCGGTGTGATCGAGCCCGATGAACACGGGCTGGTCCATCAGCGTCAGGCCGTATTCGTTGACCGGCACGTCGGCGGCGGTGAACACGGCGACCACGCCCGGCAGCGACCGGGCGGCGGAGACATCGAGCGAGCGCAGACGAGCGTGCGGCTGGTTGGTGAACACGAGCTTGGCAGTCAACGTGTCGTGCATCAGGCGATCACCGGGGTATGCCGTCGCACCGCTGACCTTGCCGACGGCGTCGAAGCGCACCGCCGAGGCGCCGACCCCGTTGACCTCGCTCGGATCGGGAGCCGGCCTCATTGCTGCGCCTCCTGCGTTGTCGTCGCAGCGGTGACCAGCCCGGGAGTGGCTGCCAGTTCGACGGCGGCGATGATCGATTTGTACCCGGTGCAGCGGCACAGGTTGCCGGACAAGCCCTGGCAGATCTGCGCCCCCGTCGGGTTCGGGCACTCGGCCAACAGCGCCGCTCCGGCCACCACGAAACCAGGCGTGCAATAGCCGCATTGCACCGCACCGCAGGCGACGAATGCGGTTTGCAGCGGGTGTTGCCCGGCGCCGTCGGCGAGGCCCTCGACCGTTGTCACTGTGGCGCCGGCGGCACGACCGGCCGGCACCAGGCACGACATCACGGCGGCGCCGTCGAGCAGCACGGTGCACGCTCCACACTCACCTTCGGCACAGCCTTCCTTCGTGCCCGTCAAACCCAATCGATCACGCAGCCAGTCGAGCAGGGTGCTCCCGGCGGCGCCGGCAGCGCTGACGCGCCGCCCGTTCACGGTCGAGTCGATCTCGTCGGCAGCGGTGATCCGATCCGACGGTGCGGTGCTCTCGAGGGCAGCCGAATTGAGCCGCGGGGTGAGCGTCGGCCAACGCTCTCGCTGGCGGTCGGCGGCGATCGTTCGCAACGCGCGGCTGACGACGACCTCGATCGTGTCGGTGCGGTACTGCGCCGTCGCCCGCACATCGCCGATCGGGCTGACAGCTGCCGCCGCCAGTCCCGCAGCGGTGCCGATCGTCGCCCCGTCGAGTTGGCGGCCGACGAGTGCCTGCGCCGCGTCGGCCACCAGCACCACGGTGGCGGCGACGCTCCCCAACGCCAACCGGGCGGACTCGACGGTTGCTCGGTCGGCGCCGAACCGGACCACGAGGGCGGCGTGGACGACCGAGATCGCCTGCGCCGACCGGTTGCCGAGCTTGACGAAGATGCCGCGTGACCGGTCGTCGAGAAGTGGCACGGCGACATCGGTGATCATCTCGTCGGCTGCCAGCTGTGTGGTTCGGAAACCGGTGATGAACTCGTCGACGGCGAGCGTACGCGACCCTCGGATCGAGGTCAGCGTCACGGACGCTCCGAGCGCAAGTAGGGCGGAGATCGTGTCATTGGCAGGGCTCGCCGTGACGATGTTGCCCACCACGGTCGCCCGATTGCGGAGTTGTGGCGAAGCCACTTCGTAACAAGCCTGCGCCAGCGGGAGTGCCCGCTCGACCAGTATCGACGACGAGATCACGTCGCCGTGGGTCACCATCGGCCCGAGATGGGCGACCGCCTCGCCGGACGTCTCGTGCACCGTGATCGCGTTGGCGCCGGAGACACGCGAGATGTCGACGAGTGTCGTGACGCCACGTCGCACGCCGCGTTCGATCTCGAGCAGCAGGTCGCTCCCCCCGGCGATCAATCGCGTCGAACCGTCGGGGGCCGCGCCGAGCAGCGCCAACGCGTGGTCGATGCTCGTTGCGGCGATGTAGGCCTCCGGCGTCGGATGCTGGACCTGAACCGGGTGCAGGTGGGTTTCGGGCGTCATCGGTCATCTCTCGTGTAGGGCAGGCCGAGCGCTGCCGGGGCGCCGATCCTGCGGCGCAGATCATGGCTCCCCCAGACGACGAGCACCCCGATCGTGAGGAGGTAGGGCAGCATCGACAGGAACTCAGCGGGCACGTCGACGCCTTTCCCCTGCAGGTAGAAGTTGAGTTGGCGGGCGAAGCCGAAGAGGAACGCTCCGAGCACCACCCGCATCGGCCGCCACGAGGCGAACACCACCAGCGCAAGGGCGATCCAGCCGAGCCCGCTGGTGGTGCCCTCCTGGCTCCACGAAGGCACCTGGCCGAGCACCATGTACGCCCCGGCAGCACCGGCCAGCAGCCCGCCCGCCAGCACGTGCACGTAGCGCGACCGGGCGACGGCGACGCCCATCGAGTCGGCGGTGCTCGGAGATTCACCGACAGCGCGCACCGCCAGCCCGGCCCGCGTTCGATTCAAGTAGAAGCCGATCGCAGCCGCGAGGACGACCGTGGCGTACACGATCGGATCCTGATCGAACAACATCGGTCCGATCACCGGGATGTCTGCCAGCGCCCCCCAACGGGTCGGTCGGAAGTCGACCGCCAGCGGCTGCCCTTCGATCGACTTGCCGACAAAGGTCGCAAGGCCGATTCCGAAGATCGTCAGCGACAGCCCGCTGACGATCTGGCTGGAGCGCAAGGTCACGGAGAGCACGGCATGCAACGACGACAGCGCCATCCCAGCGAGCGCGCCGACGAACAGCGACAACCACAGGTTGCCGGAATGCGTCCCGACCTGGAATGCGGTCACCGCGCCGACCAACATCATGCCCTCGACGCCGAGGTTCAATACTCCGGCTCGCTCGCTGAGCAGTTCGCCGAGCGCCGCAAGTGCGATCGGAACGGCGGCGGCGACAGCCGTCGCCAGCGTGAGCACGAACGCCGAATCGTTCATGCCGTCACCGCCGTCTGGTTGCGGACCGGCGCGGTTCTCACGACGACGAGGCGGTATCGCACGAAGATCTCGGCGCCGACTGCGAAGAGCAGGATCGCACCTTGCAGCATCAGCGAGACTTCGACGGGCACGCGCTCACCGGGCATGCTCTGGAGGGCGATCCCGGCGTTGCGAAGACCACCCAGGAACACCGCCACGAGCACGACGCCGAACGGGTTGTAGCGGGCCAGGGCGGCAACCACGATCCCTGCGAAACCGAGACCGAGTTCCAAGCCGTTCGGGTCGAGGGCATGCGCCCGCCCGGCAATCTCGACACCGCCGGCCAAGCCGCCGAGCGCCCCGGAGATGAGCAGCCCGATCACGATCATGCGGGCGGGTGAGATGCCGGCGTAACGGGCCGCCGAGGTCGACGAACCGACGACATCCATGTCATATCCGACTCGGGTCAGCCGCAGCAGGACCCACACCGCAACGACGATCACGACGGCAGCGACCAGGCCCCAACCGGTGCGGTACTGGCCGAACAGTGCGAACTCCGCATTGGGGGAGATCTTCTTGCCCTGCGGAAAGTTCGACACGGACTGGTCACGCCAGAACGACGCGGAACCGAACACGAGATACCGCATCAGGAACAGCGCCACGAAGGTCAGCATCAGGCTCGTGATGATCTCGCTGGTGCCGAAGTAGGCCTTGAACAGCGCCATCGGCAAGGCCCAGACGGCCCCGCCGACGGCGGCGAACAGCATCACGATCAGCGGTCCGACGAGGCCCGGCATATGCGGACCGATGGCGATCCCGGCCCAGCTGCCGAAGATCGCGCCCACGTACAACTGGCCCTCTGCGCCGATGTTGAACAGGTTCATCCGGAATGCAACCGATGCCGCCAACCCGGTGAGGATCAGCGGCGTGGCGACGGCGAGGCTGTCGGTGATCCCGAAAAGGGTCGAGAAGCTGGCTTTGAACAGTGCGCGATAGACACTGATCGGCGCGAAGCCCTCGATCGCCAGAAACACGGCGCCGACCGCGAGCGCGGCGACGACGGCTACGACCGGAACGATCGCGCTGTGCCACCAACGTTGCTCCAGTCGGCGTTCGAGACGGACTAACACCCGCTGACCCCCATGTCTGCGGCCGGTTCGGCCACGAGATTGTTCGTTTCCGATTGGACTCGAGGCTCCCCAGCCAGCCCAGCCATCGCAAATCCGATCTGCTCCGTGCTCATCGCATCGGTCGGGCCTTCGAGTGCGATCCGACCGCGATAGATCACGATGATCCGGTCGCACAACGCCCGTAGCTCATCGAGGTCCTCGCTGATCACGAGCACCGCTCCGCCTCGCGCCCGAGCGTCGTGCAGCAGCCCGCGCACGAATTCGGCGGCCCCCACGTCGAGACCACGGGTCGGCGAGGCGACGACGACCGCCTGCGGACCGCCATCGCGACCGAGGTTTGCCAGTTCTCGGGCGAGCAACACCTTCTGGGCGTTGCCACCGGAGAGCACGCGAGCGAGCGACTCGGTTCCTGGCGTCTTGATCTCGTACGCCACGATCGCATCAGCCATCTCACTTCGCGCGGCCGCCCTGTTGACGAAGAAGCGGCGCGGCCGTGTCAGCAACATGTTGTCGGTCAGGCTCATCCCAGGCACCAGCCCGGTTCCCAGCCGGTCTTCCGGCACGAACGCGAGCCCGGCCTGTCGAGCGGCTCCCGCCCCTTTGCCGGTCACGATGTGACCGGAGATCTCGACGCTGCCGGTCTTCGGGATCCGGATCCCTGTAACGGTTTCGGCCAACTCGCGCTGACCATTGCCGGCGACGCCGGCGACGCCCACGATCTCGCCTCGATGGACGGTCAGCGAGATGTCGTCGAGCATGACCTGCTGGCCATCGAGCACGCTGACCCCGGCGACGCGCAACGCCGGCTCACCGAACACCCCGCCGCGCCGCGTTTCGGTCTCGACGGATCGGCCGACCATCAATTCGGCGAGATGACGAGCACTGGTGTCTTTGGTGGCGATCTCGCCGGTGACCTTGCCGGCCCGCATCACGGTGACCCGGTCACTGACCGCCATCACCTCGCCCAGTTTGTGACTGACGAACACCACCGATTTGCCGGCCGCCGTCATCGCCCGCACGGTGGCGAACAACGACTCGGCTTCCTGCGGGGTCAGCACCGCGGTTGGCTCATCGAGCAACAGCACGTCGGCGCCGCGGTAGAGGACCTTGACGATCTCGACCCGTTGACGTTGCCCGACGGTCAGCTCCGAGATCAGCGCCCGCGGGTCGATCGGCAACTCGAAGCGTTCACCGATCGCGGCGACGCGCTCCTCGATCTCTGCCCGCTTGAGCAGTCGGGCTTGCCCAGGATCACCGAGCACGACATTTTCGGCAACCGTGAATCGATGGACGAGCCGGAAATGCTGGTGCACCATTCCGATCCCGTGGGCGAGACCCTCGCGTGGGCTCCGCAAGCGAACCGGCAATCCGTTCCGCAGGACCTGCCCCTCGTCTGGTTGATACAACCCGCAAAGGATCGCAGCCAGGGTGCTCTTGCCCGCCCCGTTCTCGCCGAGCAAGGTATGCACCTCACCGACGAGCAGCTCGAAGTCGACCTTGTCGTTGGCCGTCACCCCCGGAAAACGCTTGGTGACACGGCGCGCCTGGAGAGCCACTGCCGGCGCCGCGGCGGGCGGTGGGGCCGGGCCGACGCCCGACCCCACTTCCCCGTCGGCCCCACCGAACAGGGCCGCTGTCATCAGCCCTTTGCGCTTCCGACAACGCCCTTGACGAAGTAGTCCATGCCGAGCAGATCACCCAACGGAGCGCTCACGCCGTCTGCGATCTTCTCGACGCCGTCCTGGTCGGCGATCGGTCCGGTGAACGGGGCGAACGTGCCGCCGATGATCTCGGCCTGCACAGCGGCGATCTCGTCGCGAGTCGCCTGCGGCACGACATCGGCGACGGAGGCCAGGGTGACCGTTCCGTCCGCCATCGTGCCGTAGATCTGCGAGGAGACCCATGTTCCGGCAATCACGTCCTCGACCGTCTTGATGTAGATCGGACCCCAATCCCAAACCGGACCGGTCAGCCAGGCCGTCGGGGCGAACCGCGACATGTCGTCGTTGTACCCGACCCAATAGGCCCCGACAGCTTCGGCCGCTTCACCAGCCGACGGTGTGTCCTGATGCTGGGCCACGACGTCGGCCCCATTGTTCAACGTCGACTGTGCCGCTTCCTTCTCGACGGTCGGGTCGAACCAGGTGGAGGTCCACACCACGTCGACTTCGACGGCGGGATTGACCCGTTGGGCGCCGAGCGTGAAGGCGTTGATGCCGCGGATCACCTCGGGAATCGGGAAGGCGGCGATGTAGCCGATCTTGTTGGTCTTGGTCATGGCACCGGCAGCGATCCCGCTCAGGTAGCGCGCTTCCTCTGCGGCGCCGAAGTACGTGCCCATGTTCTCCGACACCTTGAAGCCCGTAGCATGCATGAACACCGTGTCCGGGTACTTGGCGGCGACTGCCAGCATTTGATCCATGTAGCCGAACGATGTTCCGAAGATGACCTTGTTGCCTTCGCGGGCGAGTCGTTCGAACACGGCCTCCGACTCGGCGCCCTCCGGGACGTTCTCCAGGAACGTGGTCTCGACCTTGTCGCCGAGTGCCGCTTCGAGTTCTTTGCGCCCGTCGTCGTGCTTCTTGGTCCATCCGGCATCGCCGACCGGCCCGATGTACACGAATGCGACCTTGATCGCGTCGGCCGCCGCTCCTGAATCGCCGGTGTCACTGCTGGCGGCCGCGGTGGCGCTGGCCGTTACCGTGGCGTCGGCGGTGGCGTCCGGCTCGTCGTCACTGCCGCAAGCGGCGATGATCATCGCGAGCGCGGCGACGCCGGCAATCGCCCGGCCCCACGTGGTGTGCCTGGTTCTCATTCGAAACCCCCCTGGTTGGTCCCTGGCTGGCAGTCCCGAGCCAGTTCTGCACGCAATATTGACACAGTTTGTACAAACCGTCAAAGCCTTCTGGATTTTTCGTCTCATGCCAAGAAGATCTGTCTAATATGTCGGGGGTGGAGGTCCGCGCCGAACTGACAGTCGAGCCATTCGTCGAGGGTTCGCCCGGCGATCACGTGCTCGCCGCGATCGAAGCGCTCGCCCCGGCGTCGCCGGATGTCGGGCCGTTCGCGACGACCGTTTTCGGCGATCTCGACGTGATCGGGGGGCTGGTCGGCGATGCAATCGTGGCGGCATTCGCACAGGGAGCCAGCGGAGCGACGGTGTCGGTCCACCGCACGGCGACACTCAGCCCCGACGGTCAGGAGTTCGTCGAGGCGCTGCGTCCGGTGTTGCGTTCGCTCGGGCTGCAGTTCGCCGAGGTCAGCGAAGCTGGGCCGCACGACGTGCCGATCGAGTGGCGCGGTGAACTGGTCGGGGCGGTCGGCGCGGCCAGCAGCGATCCAGGAGTACAGGATCGATTGGCCAAGTTGATCGCGCAGGTCGAGTCGGAGTTCGGCCAACCGCTGGCGGCGCTCGATCGAACGCAGAAGCAACAGGCACTGCGGAGCCTCGATCGGCACGGCGCGTTCACGTTACGCAATGCTGTCGACGTGATCGCCGACGCGTTCTCCGTGAGTCGGGCAACGCTCTACAACTACCTACGCTCGAACCGCGACCACGCGTGATCGCCTCGAGGCGGCTGGTTGGTGATTGCAGGGGGCACGATGGCGGCACCACGAGGGACCCAATCCCCTAGCCGCCCCGACGCCGTCGGCGCAACGTAACAGGGTGACATCTCCCGAGCCGGCGCCGTTCCACCAACTCCTCGGCCGCAGCCTGTTGACCACCCACGACTGGCCGACCGACGACCTCGAGACCCTGCTGACGGCAGCCACCCGACTCGAAGCCCTCGACCGAGCGGGTGCCCGACTCGACCTGCTGCGCGGCGAACTGGCCTACGCGATGTTCTTCGACAACTCGACGCGAACGAAGTCGGCGTGGGCCGGTGCGGCGGCGCGTCTCGGCATGCATCCGATCATCGTCGACGGTTCATCCACCCAGGTCGCGCACGGGGAGACGGCCGAGGAAACCGGGGCGATGTTGGGCATGAACGCCCATGCGCTCGGTGTGCGCCACGACCTCATTCTCGGCGAGGGGAACGCGTTCATGCGCGACGTGCAGCGCGGCATCGACACGTACCTCGCCGCGACTGGCGACCACCGATCGGTTCCGATCGTCAACTTGCAGTGCGATGTCGACCACCCGACCCAGTCGTTGGCCGATCTGCTCTGGTTGCGGGAACACTTCGGTGGCTCGGTCGAAGGCCGCCGAATCACCGTGTCGTGGGCCTACTCACCGAGCTACGCAAAACCACTCTCGGTGCCGCAGGGCGTCGTGTCGTTGCTGACCCGGTTCGGAGCGCACGTCACGCTCGCCCACCCACCAGGCTACGAACTGCTCGCGGAACCGACCGCCTGGGCCGCCGAAGGCGCCGCCGCATCCGGCGGGTCGTTGCGGGTCACGCACGACATGGACGACGCATTCGGAGGAGCCGAGGCGGTCTATCCGAAGTCGTGGGGACCGCAACTCCTGATGCGGGAGCGGGTCACGGCCAATCGCGCCGGCGACAAAGACGCGATGGCAGAGATCGAACAGCGCGCCCTGGCGCACAACGCCGAGCATCGTGACTGGATCTGCGACGAGCGGCGGATGGCACTCACCGACGACGCGCTCTACCTGCACTGCCTGCCGGCAGACATCGGCGCCGAGGTGAGCCCTGCCGTGATGGACCGGTTCCGCGTCGCCGTCGCTCGCGAAGCGAACAAGAAGGTCTATGTGGTGATGGCGTTGCTCGCCACCGCCAAAGTTCCCGATCTCGCAGCGGCACTCAACGGAGGAACATGATGACGTCGAACGAAACCGCGCTCGAACACCCGGCGCCCGAACATCCGACACTCGATCACTCGACACTCGATGCACGCGTCGCCGAACTCGCAGAGCGATACCTGCCGCTCGCCGTGGGGATCCTGCGCGAGGCGATCCGGATTCCCGACGACGTCGTCGACCTGCCGATCGACGACGGCGGCGACCCTCGCGCCGGGCTCTCGAACCACGAAGGCGGCAGGCTCGGCTTCCTGCGCGACACGATCATCGACATCCAAGCCGTGCGGCACGCCGACGACGTGTGGTTCGACGACTACGGCAACCTCGTGTGGGTGGTCCGTGATCCGTTCGACGGTGTCGCCCCCGAGCACCAGCGGATCATCTACTTCGATGGCCACTCCGACACGGTCCAGGCGCTGCGCACGCAATGGCTCGACAAACTCGGCGGTGCCGTTGATCCCTATCGAGGTTTGCTCGAGGGCGCGACCCTCGATCCGGGCGCCTTACGCGACGAGTTGGGTTACCTGCCACCGCAGGACGAGTGGAACCACCTCGTCTTCGGTCGCGGTTCGGCCGACCAATTGGCCGGGGTCGTCGCCCAGATCGTTGCCACCAAGATCCTGTTGGAACTCGTCGATGACGGCGCCCTGCGAGGGTCGATCGTGCGGGCCTATGCAACAGCCGCCGAGGAGGACAATGACGGTGGTGGCCCCCGCCATGTCGTCGCCGACGTGCTGCCGGGGGCCGGCCCGGAGCTGATCCCCGACGTGGTGGTGCTCACCGAGGGCACGGGCGACGCCGTCAAGGGTGCCCTGGGGATCTATCGAGGTCAGCGCGGCCGGATGCAGATCGAGGTCACCGTGGTCGGGCGTTCGTGTCACGGATCGATGCCGTTCGACGGGCTCAACCCGCTCGAGTACGGTGCCGCGATCATCGCCGAAGCGGCCGGACGTCATGTCGCCGGCGACAGCTTTGGCGACCATTCGTTCCTCGGTCGAGGGACGCGCACCGCTTCGTGGGCGGTACTCGACACCCCGAGTGACTGCGCCGTGCCGGACCGTTTCACATTCCGTTTCGACCGGCGCCTCACCGTTGGCGAACAACCCGAGCAGGCGCTCGCCGACATCGAGTCGCTCGAAACAGTGGTGGCGGCACGCGCTGCGGGACTCACCGTCACGGTCGCCGCGCCGCATTACTCACAGCCGACGTGGCGTGGGCATCAGGTCGACAACCCGCAGATCTACCCGGGGTGGATCACCCCGCCGGACCACCCGGCGATCGTGGCCGCCGTCGATGCGTACCGTCGCGTCGTCACGCCACACATCGTCGAACCCGAAGGCGGAGCAACACGCGGGGCGCTGCGACGTGAGCCGCGTGTCGACAAGTGGATCTTCTCGACCGACGGCGTCGGCTTCCCGATTGCGATCGACGATGCCACGATCGATGTCGGTCCGGACAAGCGATGGGTGGTCTCCGGTGCCGTGAAGCATCCGGCGATGTTCGGCATAGGTGCCGGCATCGAGCAGAACACACATCGCATCGGCGAGTGCGTCGACGCCCGCGAATTGCAGCACGCGATCGCCGTGCTCGCCCGATTCCCGAGTTCGTTCGTCGAGCTCAGCAACCGACCGAACGACCGCGACTGACATGCGCCTGGTAGTCGCCCTCGGTGGGAACGCGCTCCTGCGACGAGGCGAGCTTCCGGATGCGGAACCCCAACGGCGCAACGTCGTGAGTGCCGTTGCAGCGCTTGCTCCACTGGCGGTTGCCCACGAAGTCGTCGTGACCCATGGCAACGGGCCGCAGGTCGGCGTGCTGGCGATGGAGTCGGCCACCGACCCGATGCTGACGCGTCCGTTCCCGCTCGATCACCTCGGGGCCGAGACGCAGGGGCTGATCGGCTATTGGTTGGTGCAAGCACTCCGCAACGCGCTCCCCGGTCGCCAGGTTGCCGCCCTGATCACACAGTGCGTCGTCGATGCCGATGACGCCGCGTTCACCCACCCTGCCAAGTTCGTCGGACCGACCTACGACGAACTCGGCGCACATCGGCTGGCTGCCGAACGCAACTGGGTGGTGGCACCCGACGGCGAATCCTGGCGCCGAGTGGTTGCGTCTCCTGAGCCTCAGCGGGTCGTCGAGGCCGAGACCGTCCGAATGCTGACCGAGGCGGGCGTGCTCGTCGTGTGCGCCGGGGGTGGCGGCGTGCCGGTCGTGGAGACGGGTGCGGGGACCCTCGAGGGGGTCGAGGCAGTGATCGACAAGGACCTCACGGCGGCGCTCTTGGCCGAGGTGCTCGGCGCCGACGCCCTGCTGCTGCTGACCGACGTGAGCGGTGTCGAAACCGACTTCGGGCGGCCCGGGTCGGAGCTGATCCGGCATGCCACGCCTGCTGAGCTGCGGCCCTGCAGCTTCCCGCCAGGTTCGATGGGACCCAAGGTCGATGCCGCCTGTCGCTTCGTGGAACGCACCGGAGGAATCGCCGCGATCGGCTCACTCACGCAAGCCGGAGCGGTTCTGGCCGGGACGGCAGGCACCAGGATCGCCAGTCAGCCGGGCTGACGATTCACCCCGACCAGTCACTCGTCGAACACTCCTTCAGCGCTGACCCTCCGGCGGCGCTTGTCGAGGGCGTCGACCGCCAGCATCATTGGCATCGAAGCGAACGCCAGCGCCCAGCCCACGCGCATCGGGTTGTGGTGATCGAGTTGCCGAGCGACCGGGCCGACCCACAGCACCAGCAGCGCGAACGCCAGCTCACACGAGGCGCCAAGCAGCAACAGCCGGTTCGTGGTCCAGCCCAGCTGCCCCGGACGCACGGTGGAGCTGCGACAGGCGAAGGCGTTGGCTTTCTGAGCCAGCACCACGGTCATGAACGCCGCACCCGACGCAACGGCGACACCGGCGGCGTCCGGATAGGCGTGTCCAGGACGCCAACCCTGTGCGATCAGCGACACCACGAAGGTCAGCATCGTGGCGGCCGCGATCGTCGGGCCGAGCACGCCGAAAGCCCGCCGGATCACCGTTCGGTTCATCAACCGACCCGAGACGGGTGGTCCGTCGAGCAGGTGCGGGCTCGGCTTCTCGGCACCGAGCGCGACCGCCGACAAGGTGTCGGTGCCGATGTCGAGGGCGAGGATCTGGAGCACGCCCAGCGCCAACGGGAACTTGCCCCCTGACAACATCCACACGACGAAAGGGGTCAGTTCCGCGACGTTGTCGGTGAGATGGTAGGTGAGGAATCGGCGGATGTTGACGAACGTCGCTCGACCCTGCTCGATCCCCGCCACGATGCTGGCGAAGTTGTCGTCGAGCAATACGAGGTCGGCCGCCTCTCGTGCGACGTCGGTACCTGACAGGCCCATCGCGATACCGATGTCGGCAGCGTGGAGCGCCGGGGCGTCGTTGACCCCGTCGCCGGTCATCGCAACGACGTGGCCGCGGGCCCGCAATGCGAGGGCGATCCGCAGCTTGTCCTCCGGCGACACGCGGGCCACGACGATGCCGTCGTGGTCGAGCAGCGCACCGAGCTCGGCCTCGTCGGCCGGCAGGTCGGATCCGTTCACGACCGGGTCGTCCGGTCGCCGCAGTCCTACCTCCACGGCGATCGCGGCGGCGGTCTCGGGATGGTCACCGGTGATCATCGCCAGTCGCACACCGGCCCGCCTGCAGGCGGCGATCGCAGCATGCACGTCGGGGCGGGGTGGGTCCTGCAACGCGATCACACCGCACAACTCGAGGTCGGTTTCGGCGTCAGCGGCGTGGGCGACCTGTCGGCCGGCGACCGCCCGCCGGCCGACGACCAACACCCTCAGCCCACGCCGGGTGTAGGCATCCACCACCTCGGATGCACCTTGCGGCTCGCCGAACAGCGACAACATCGCGTCGGGAGCACCTTTGACGAGGGCCTCGCCGTCGACCACCACCGACATGCGCCGGCGTCGGTGATCGAACGGGAAACGAATCAAGTCAGGGCGCTGAGACCGGTCGCGATCAGTGTCGATTCCGAGCCGCCGGGCAAATGCATCGATCGCCGCCTCCATCGGGTCACCACGCGGACGCCAGACACCCTCGGCCACGTATGCGTAGCCGGAACCGCACCGGGCACCGGCCAGCGCCAGCCGACCGAGTGCCTCCCGTGCGCTCTCGTCGGTCAGCCGGAGTTCACCGACCGGCCCGTACCCGGTGCCGGTCACGCTGACCGACCCTGCCGGCGTCCACGCTTCGATCACGGTCATCTCGTTGCGAGTCAGCGTGCCCGTCTTGTCGGTGCACACGAACGTCGTCGATCCGAGCGTCTCGACGGCCTCCATGTGCCGGACCAGGACCTGCCGCTTGGCCATCTGCTCGGCGCCCCACGCCAACGAAAGGGTCACCGTCGGCAGCAACGCCTCGGGCACGAGCGCCACCGTCACTCCGATCGCGAACACGAACCCCTCGTCGGCACTGTTGCCCAACCACAACGAAATCCCGAAGAGCGCCAGTCCGACTCCGACCGCGATCGCGGCGATCGTACGCACCACGCTCTTCAGGCCGAGCGCCAGCGGCGTCTCCGGCTTGAGGCCGGTCGTGGTCAGCAGGGCGATGCCGGCGAGGCGGGTCTGCCCACCGATCCGGGCGACGCGCGCCTCACCGGTGCCCTCGACCACGAACGTTCCGGCGAACACTTCGTCGCCGACCGAGAGCGAGGCCGGTCGACTCTCGCCCGTCAACAATGAGCGATCGATCAGCAAATGGTTGGCATCGGTCAAGATGCCATCGGCCGGAACCCGGTCGCCCGACTCCAGCAACAAGACGTCGCCGCACACCACGTCGTCGGCCTCGATCGTTTGCGAGCGGCCGTCACGGCGCACGCTGACCCGCGTCGGCAGCAGCGCGGTCAGCCGTTCGGCGGCCCGATCGGCACGGGTCTCCTGAGCGAACGAGAAGACGGCGTTGACGAGCACCACGGCGAAGATCGCCACCCCGAGTTGCGGCAGGCCGGCGATCAGGGCGAGCGCGCCTGCGACCCACAGCATCAGCGCGAAAAAGTGGACCAACTCCTTGACGAAACGCCGCAGAGTGGAAGGGCGGTGCGGCGCCGGGAGCCGGTTGGGCCCGTGGCGGGCGTGCTCGGCGGCAGCCTCGGCAGACGACAAACCAGCCAGTCGGGTGGCGGACTGGTCAGCCATACCGGCTCATTCGCGACCGACCGCCCGGGTCGTCATGGCGTGCCTCCATCATCGATTCCAGCTACATCGATTCCAGCTACATCGATTCCGCCCTCGTCGTTACCAGCATGGAAGCAGGGCGACCGTCGGGCAAGGGTCGATGGTCACCGACTCAGGACCTGCCTCAACGTCCCACAGGTGTATTCGGCGTGAAACCGAGCCACCAGGCAACCGTTGTCGTGCCGGCGTCGTCGGGCTCGAAGGTCCAGCCGGACTCGTCACCGGCTGTCTCGGCCTCGGTCCACAACAGCGACATCGCCGGCACGGCGCGGCGCTGCCCTCCGTCCGACCAGTGACCGGCAACCGATGCGAACAGTCCGCGCATGGCGAACGATTCGCTCCAGGCCACGCCGGGAACCACCGACCGCAGAACACCGCGTCCGTTGCGCAACATCAGGTTGATGTCGCGCGTCGCCCCGCCGAGCAGGCGACAGATCGGTGCCGCGCCGCCATCGAATCGCAGTGGTGGATCACCTGCCACGAGCCGATGCTCGCTGTCGTCGAATTCGAGTGCGACTCCCGCACCCGAGACCACGGCGAACCAACGCTCGATGCCTTCGAAGGCCGAGAACGGCCCGTCCGCCTCGATCTCGGCGAGACTGATCCGCACTTCCCAACCGCGTTCTCGTTCCCGACCCGACGCGGCCGGCCAGGTGAGCAACGGACGCGTCGTCCCGCCACCGTTGCGCCATGGCTCTGGCTCGATCTGTTCGGCATCGATGATCTCGACTGACATGTCGTCCGCCAGTCTTGCGCGTCTCCGGTCTTGTGCCTGGCCGGATCGTGTAACGAGCGGCCGATCCGAGAGACTGCAACGCATGCAGAATCCTGAGGTTCAGACGCATCAAGTCGACATCGTCGTGATCGGTATGGGGCCGGGCGGTGAGGACCTTGCCGGACAGTTGGCGGAAGCCGGCTTGCGGGTGGTGGGCGTCGAGCATCATCTCGTCGGCGGCGAGTGCCCGTACTACGGATGCGTCCCTTCGAAGATGGTGATCCGTGCCGCCGATCTGCTGGAGGAGGCGCGCCGGGTCAACACGATGGCGGGGACCGCTACGGTGACGCCGGACTACTCGATCGTCGCCGACCGCATTCGCGACGAAGCGACCGACAACTGGGACGACAAGGTCGCCGTCGATCGTTTCCTCGACAAAGGCGGCATCTTCGTGCGCGGCAAGGGAGTCCTGGACGGTGCTGATCGCGTGCGTGCCGGCGACGACGTCTACGTCGCCCGGCTCGGCGTCGTGCTCGCCACCGGCACCTCGCCGGCGCTGCCACCGATTCCGGGCCTGGCAGACGCCAAGCCGTGGACCAATCGTGACGTCTTCAAGATCCGCGCCGCCCCAGCCTCGCTGGCTGTGATGGGAGGGGGCGCGATCGGGCTCGAGCTGGCACAGGCATTCTCGCGGTTCGGGACGCAGGTGACCGTGATCGAGGCGCTCGATCGGATCCTCGCCCCGGAGGAGCCCGAAACGAGCGAACTGGTGGCGACCGTGTTGCGCCGCGAAGGTATCGAGATCCGCACTGCCGTGGCGGCCACCGCAGTCTCGCGTGACCGGCACGTGACGATCGATCTTGCCGACGGCTCACAGGTCGTCGCCGACGAACTGTTGGTGGCCGCCGGACGCGTCCCGAACGTGCGAGGGATCGGGCTCGACACGGTCGGTCTCGATGAGAACGCTCGCCCGTCGTTCAGCGTCGACGACCAGATGCGGGTGATCGGCGCCTCGAAGCTGTGGGCGATCGGCGACATCGCCGGGCGTGGTGCGTTCACGCACATGGCGGTCTACGAGGCCGCGATCGCCGCCGACGACATCCTCGGCGTCGCGGCACCTCGATCGGCGCAGGCCCATGCCGTGTCCAGGGTGACGTTCACCGACCCCGAGGTCGGATCGGTCGGCCTCACCGAGGCACAGGCCCGGGCGGCGGGGATCAACGTCCGCGTGGGTCTTGCCGACAGCGCCACGTCGAGCCGCGGATGGCTCCACGGGTCGGGCAACGAAGGCCTGATGAAGCTGGTCGCCGACGCCGACCGCGGCATCCTGGTCGGCGCCAGCTGCGTCGGGCCACGCGGTGGCGACATCCTCGGCCTGTTCAACCTGGCGGTGCACGCTCGCGTACCGATCAGCGAACTGCGAACGATGATCTATGCCTATCCGACGTTCTATCGCGGGGCGCTCGATGCCCTCGCCGACCTCCCGGAAGGCGGCAACTGACTCGCCCGATCCCACGGTGATCATCCGGGCAGCGGCCGGGCGACGACGGGGCGTTCTATGGTTGCACTGTCGACGAGTCGTCCGGGGAGGAGGTTGCAATGCCACGTGGGCGTGACGCACGTGTCGACGCTCGCGCCTCGACCGGCCCCGCCCTGCTGACCGCCGTGGTTGTCGCCGTCGTCGTTGCCGCCGTCGTTGTCACGGTGGCGGTGGCCGTCGTCGCTCGGCGTGACCACGGTCAGTCGTCCCTTCAGTCATCACCGTCGTTGCCGTCATCGCCGCCGTCGCCCGATATCGACGGTTCGAATCCGTTCCGGACAGGGCGAACCTTGGTGATCCCGCACGGAGGCGGCGACGGGCTGTTTCCGGAGAACACGCTGGTGGCCTACCGCGAAACGATGGCGATGGGTGCGGACGTCGTCGATGTCGATCTTCGAATCAGCTCCGACGGCGTCGTGATCGCCTTCCACGATCCGACGGTCGACCGGATCACCGGATCGACCGGCAACGTGAGGCAGATGACGTACGCGCAGTTGGCGGCGCTCGATGCCGGCTGGGGCTTTACGAGTTCTGGCACCGGTGGGAATCCTGCCGGCTCACATCCGTATCGCGCTCAGGGTGTCCAGATCCCGACGTTCGAATCGATCCTCGACGAGTTCCCGACGACGCTGCTGTCGCTCGACCTCAAAGATGAGTCGCTCGACATGGTCCAACCGGTGTGCGACGAGTTGCGCAGCCATGGGCGGCTCAACGACGTGTTCGTCGGTTCCAACAGCGATCCCCAGATTCTGGAGTTCCGGAGGCGGTGCCCGGACGTCCGAACCAGCGCGATCATGAACGACGTGTACGCCGCCCGCGACGCACGAGCCTCCGGTGACACCGCCTTCGTCCCGGCCGTGACGGTCGATCAGCCGCCGTTCCGGATCGAGGGTCGCCGGCTCGTCGACGCCGATTCCCTGGCCTGGTCGCACGAGCACGGGATCGCGATCCTGACCTGGGTGGTCAACGACGAGGCCGACATGCAGTTCCTGATCGACATCGGCGTCGATGGGATCTACACCTCGTTCCCCGACCGCCTGATGAAGTTGCTCGATCGCACCTGACCAGCCGACTCGACATCGCCTACAGGCGGATTCGTTTCGACTCGGGGTCGTACAGCGGGCGCAACGAGGCGCGGGCGGCAACCGATTCGCCGGCCACCTCGAGCGTGTACTCACCGGTCTCGAACCAACTCCTGGCGACGTCGGCTGAGGGACCGCGGACATACCCCATCCCGATCGAAGCGCCGATCGTGTGCCCGTACATCGCCGACGTCAAGTGACCGACGCAGGCGCCGTCGCGGAAAATCGGTTCGCCGTGGAGCAACAGTGGCGCCTGGTCGTCCAGCGCGAACTGGACGAGTCGTCGCTGCACTCCCCGGTCACGTTGGTCGGCAACGGCCCCGAGCCCGATGAAGCCTCCCGGCTTGTCCCAGGCGATCGCAAACCCGAGGCCCGCTTCGAGCGGTGAATCGCCCGAGGAGATGTCGTGACCCCAACTTCGGTAGCCCTTCTCCAGCCGGAGCGAGTTGATCGCGTGATAGCCGGCGGGTGTCCCACCTGCTTCGATTACCGTGTCGTAGATGTGTGCGGCGATGTCGTACGGGACGAGCAGCTCCCAACCGAGCTCGCCGACGTAGGTGATCCGGGTGGCACGCACGTAACCGAGACCGAGGTCGATCTCCCGCGATGCACCGAACTCGAACGCATCGTTCGACAGGTCGGAGTCGGTCAAGGGCTGCAGCAGCGCTCGCGACTGCGGCCCCATCACGGCGATCATCGCCATCGTCCCGGACACGTCGGTGACGGTGACGAACTCGTCGGCGATGTTGCGGCGCAGCCAGGCGAGGTCGCGTGTCGTTGTCGCCGGCGCGGTGAGCACCAGGAACTCGTGCTCGCCCAGCCGGGTGACGGTGACGTCGGCCTCGATCCCGCCGTGTCGATTCAGCCACTGGGTGTAGACGATGCGGTCGAGCTCGACATCGATGTCGGCGGCACAGATCTGTTGGAGGAAGCCGACCGCGTCGCGCCCCTGCACCGAGAACTTCCCGTAGGTCGAGATGTCGAAGACGGCGGCCGCCTGGCGGGATGCACGATGCTCCGCGGCGGAATGCTCGAACCAGTTCTGACGACCGTACGAGTAGACGTACTTGCGCTCGACGCCGGCCGGTGCGTACCAGTTGGGTCGCTCCCAACCCATCAACTCACCGAACACGGCTCCCTGCGCGGCGGTTCGCTCGTACAGCGGGCTACGCCGCAATGGACGCCCGCTCTGACGTTGGTAGAACGGCCAGTGCATGTCGTAGGCGACATCGAGGGTTTCGGTGACACGCTGTTCCAGGAATCGCCGGTTGGTCTCGTGACGCATCACGCGTCCGGGGTCGGTCTCGGGAAGATCGATCGGCGGTCGACCATCGACGAGCCAATCGGCCAACACTGATCCGATCCCTGGGCCGGTCAGGAACCCGCCCGAGTTGAAACCAGCCGCGATGAAGAAGTTCTGCAGGCCAGGCGCTTCGCCGAAGTGGTAGAAGGAATCCGGCGTGAAGCTCTCCGGACCACCGAAGAACAACCGGATTCCTGCCGACCCCAGTGCCGGGATCCGCTTCGTGGCGATCTCGTAGTACGGCCCGAGATGATCCCAGTCGTCGGGGAGCTGCACGAATGCCGCGTCGCCGGGGATCCCGGACGACTGCCACGGGTAGCTGCCCGGCTCGAAGAAGCCGACCATCATCCCGTCACCTTCGTTCTTGACGTAGATCCACTCGTCGGAACTCTTGATCGTCGGCAAGCCGCGGGTCAGGCCGGGGATCGCCTCGGTGATCACGTAGTAGTGCGCCATGGCCTGCAGCGGCACATGCACGCCGGCCAACCCAGCGATCTCGCGGCCCCACATGCCACCACAGTTGATGACGTACTCGGCTTCGATCGAGCCCGCCACCGTGTCGACACCCGTCACCCGCCGACCGTCGTGACGGATGCCGGTCACCGCCGTGTTCTCGAAGATCCGCACGCCGCGTTGACGCGCGCCAGCAGCCAACGACATCGTCGTGTCCGTGGCATTCCCGCGGCCGTCGCCTGGATAGAACAGCGAGCCGACCAGCCCGTCGGGGCTGAGCAGCGGGTACATCTCGAGCGTCCGGTCGACGTCGAGTACCTCGACGACGATCTCGTTGGCCTTGCTGACCGACGCCTGGCGTTTCAGCTCGTGCCACCTGTCGTCGTTGGTGGCGAGATGCAGCGTGCCCGTCTGCTCCCATCCCGTCGACAACCCGGTGTCGGCCTCCAGTGACTTGAACACCTCGATGCTGCGCTTCACGACCTGACGCATCGCCGCAGTCGGTCGACCCGTCGTGATCAGACCGGCGGCATGCCACGTCGTGCCCGACGTCAACTGGTTGCGCTCGATCAACACGACGTCGGTCCAGCCGCGCGTGGCGAGGTGGTAGGCGACGCTGCACCCAACGACACCACCGCCGACGACGACGACACGGGCACGATCGGGCAGCGCTGTCTCCATGCCCCCATTCTGCATCGTCGCCGGCGTCGGCAGGAACGGCGCGGAACAGCTACCCGATCGTCGCCTTGGCGGTGGCGTCGACGATCCGATCGACCTGCTCGTCGGTGATCACCAGCGGCGGGCAGTACACGATCGTGTCGGTTCCGATTGCCCGCACGATCACGCCGGAATCGGCGTACATCTTCTCGTGCACGTCTTTGGCGACTTGATCGGGCCGTAACTGGACCGCCCAGACGGCGCCGACACCACGGACATGATCCACGGTGCCGTCGTCGGCCAGAGCACGTAGCCCGTCAGACAGACGACCACCGACATGGTTGGCGCGTTGGACGAGGCCCTCGCGTTCGATGATGTCGAGGTTGGTCATCCCAGCCGCACATGCCGAGGCGTGACCCGAATAGGTGAATCCGTGGCGCATGAAGAACTCCGGATTGGCTTCGAGCGCGGCACGCACCTTGGCACCGACGAGCACGCCGCCGAGCGGTTGGTAACCGGACGTGATTCCCTTGGCGAACGTGGTCAGGTCGGGAATCACACCGAATGTGTCGGCGGCGAACATGTTGCCTGTCCGCCCGAACCCGCTGATCACCTCGTCGAAGATCAAGAACGCGCCGTGCTTGTCACACAATCGCCGGACACCTTCGAGATAGCCGTCGACCGGCGGCCACACACCACCGGCGCCTTGGACCGGCTCGACGAGCACCGCCGCCACTTCTTCGCCGCGCTCGGCCATCAGCGACGCCAGTGCCTCGACATCGTCGCTCGGGATCTGGATCACGTCGCCCGCCAACGGGCCCCAACCCTCGCGGTTGAGGGGAATTCCCTGGGCGCTGGTGCCGCCCATCGCCGTGCCGTGGTAGCCGCGGATCCGAGAGATGATCAGCGTCTTTTGCGGGCGACCGGCCTGGACGTGAGCGCCGCGAGCCAATTTCATCGCCGTATCGACCGCCTCCGAACCAGAGCAGGTGAAGAACACGCGTGCATCGGGCATCGGCGTGAGCGCGGCGATCCGTTCCGCCAGCGCATCTGCCGGCTCGTTGGTGAAGGGTTCGAAACACGAATACGTCTCCAACACCTGCATCTGGCGATACACGGTTTCGGCCATCTCGAGTCGACCGTGCCCGATGTTGCAGTACCACAGGCTGCCGAGGGCGTCGACCAACTCGCGGCCATCCTTGGTCCACAGCAATGCACCCTCGCCACGTACGATCGGGATGAAGGTCTCTCGACTCGGCTTCGAGAACGGATGCAGAAAAGTGGGCGGCATGCGCCAACATTAGGGCACCGACGCTGGAACTCGAAGCGCCCGCTGCGGGCTGACCGCGCCACGATTGCCGGCACACAATCGTGGCGATTGGGTCAGAACACCAAGCTGGCGGAACCGCGTACCGGGGCGAAGTACACGACGCACCTGCCACCGCTCGTGCAGCCGTAGCGGGTCAGTGTCATCGCGAAGCTCCCTCCGCCGCTCAGCGTGCCGGCGATGTCGAACGTCGACCTGTTTCTCGGCGTCGGCGCCGATCGCATCACGCCGCCGAGTAGGCCGACATCGCCGCCAGTTCTCGGTGGTTCTCGAGGAACGCCGAGACCAGTTGATGCCCCTCGTCAGCCAGCCGTCCGCCTTGGCTGAAGTCGAACAAGCCGATCCCGCTCGTGTCAGGAGCGGGCAGGCGGATCACATCGATGGCGTCATGAGGCGGGGTCAGGATCTCCCTGGCGATCGCGATCGATGACGTCAGAACGCCGAGTGCCGACAGCTCTGCCGGAAGATGGTGCTTGGTGCCCGCCCGGCAGTCGAAGGCGAAGATCGATGTCGCCCCGAGCTCGCGGGCACGCTGGAGCGGAAGGTTCACCGCTACCCCACCGTCGACGTGGCGGCTGCCGTTGATCAACACCGGGGGAAACACACCCGGCAATGAGGCGGAAGCGACGAGCACCGAACGCGGGTCGCCGGTCGAGTGGAATTCCGCCCTCGCTTCGTCGATGTTGACGGTTCCGGCCTCGAACGGGACACTCAGATGTGCGAGATCGTCGAGCGGCAAGAATTGCGCCACCAAGTTGATCAGACCACCCGAACCACACACGTGCGGATGATGACGGAACAGGTGCCAGGCACGTTCGTGACGCGACCCGACGAAGATATCCTCGCGGCGGAGGCGCCGCCATATCGCCGCCAATTGATCGGCCATCTCGATCGTTGGTCGGTGCGCAATGGCGGCGCCGTTGAGCGCACCCGCCGACACACCGATCACCAGATCGGGAACGATTCCTGCTTCCAGCACGGCTCGTAGCTGACCGGCCTGCATGGCGCCCAGCGATCCGCCACCGGACAGCACGAAGGCAACCTTGTGCCCACCGACGTGTTCGGCGTCACGTCGGCGCCGGTGCCATCGCATCGTCTCGCGCACCAGTTGCTGTTCGGACCGAGAATCCTGCTGGTGCGACCTTCATGGTCACTCATCGGCCTGCATCGGATCGACTTGAGCGCTCGATTCGCGTGATCCGATTTCGGCCCGGCACCGGTCGCGACAGGCGAGGAACCATCGGCTCTGACGCGACACGAGATCACCGCCGGCAACCCCACCGGATGGGCCAACTCGTTGTACCTGACCATCGAGCGGCGGCGGCTGCAGGGCAGGGCACGATCACCGGAGGAGGCCAGCTGGTCGACGTGAAGCCCGGCGAGATGTCAACAGGCGACCCGATCCACGTGTTCTCGACAGATGACGCCCGCAAGGGAACTCCTGAGGAACGCGACGCAATTCGGGCGTCGTTCGACGTGACGCCCTGAGCAAACCCGTCCCTCTGCGATGCCGTCGACGACCTGGTCGGCGGCATCGCCGCGCCAGACCGCTTGCGTCGCCGAATCAGCCCTTCGGCGGCCGGCGCTGGCGGACCATGTCGACGACGGATTGATGAACCGCCGCCGCACCGGTGACGATCCCGAAGGTGAAGTCATCGCGCCGCAGGTCGATCGGACCGACTTCATCGGCACGGAGTACTCCGGTGGCGGCCAGGAAGGCCACCAGTGAGTGACCCTCGGCGAGAGCGAGCGCAGTCCACGTGTCCCGCTCGGCCAACACGGCAATCTCCTCCAGTTCGGCGAGTCGGGCATGCTCAGCCGCCCACGTTCGTCCGGCAACTCGGCCCCGATCACCTTCGTCGAGTGCAGGCGCTGGGTCGAGCGTTGAGAGCAACCGCGCCGTGATCACCTCGGCAGTCGGAGCGTCCGCAATCGCGCCGCCCCGTAACGCGGCGACGAGCACGGCAGCGAACGATTCGACGGCGGCGTTGGCCGGAGCGTTGACGGGCGGCGCAGGTTGGATCGGAGGTGGAGCAGGGGGAGTCTTGGCGACCGCGAGTCGGACCGCCTCGCAGTACATCTCGACCTTGACGCGTGCGATGGCCTCGGACTTGACTCCTTGACGCTCACGCGAAACACGGTAGATACCGACACCTTCGAAATGGATGCTCATCAACTCGTTCTTCAAGCTCGGATCGAGAAACGTCAACGTCGCCGTGCGCTCGCGACTCGGGTCGTTGTTGCCGGCGATCACGAAGTCCTCGAACCATTTGTCGATCGGCGCCGCCCCGGCCCCCGAGATCCAGCACACCAGATCGGCGACGTCGAGCACCTCCGTGCGGCGCACGACGAGGGATGCCACCTTGATGATTCCCTTGGTTGCCGCCTCCAACCCTGAAACTGTGAACCGGAAGTTCGCTCCGAGGACCGTTTTGCTCTGCTTGGTGCTCAGCTTCGACTGGTACTTGACGCCGGTTCCCGCCACGACGTACGCGCTCTCGGGCTGAATCGTGATTCGAAACCGGGCCAACTGCTTGTCGGAGCCTTCGGCTTGAGGAAACGCAACTTCGGTGATCACGGCTGACTTCCACTCGATCCGAGACCGTTCCGTGTCGTCGTAGTCGAGCATGATGATCGCCCCGGACTTGGCGGCCTGCTTGCCATCGAGCATCTCCGATACCCATGAGTACAAGGTGCTCTCCATCGAGCCACCGAATTCGACCACGATTGGCGCGTACTGGATCGCCCCGAGGTGTTTGCCGACGCGAGCACCATCAGGCGCCTCGTCGACAACGTCACAAAACGGCTCGCCGCCTTCGAACGACAACACGAATCCGACATCCGATCCTTCGAGCTGCATCGCGATGTTGCCGGCTACATACGGATTCTTCAACGCCATCACGCACCTCCAGGTCTGCGAGTCTTTCCGGAGGAACCTACAGACATCGCCGGCGACGCAACGATCTGATCACGCGACGACTCGCGAGAAACACGGCGCGACCATACGCAGACTTGAGTTCATCCCTGGCCCGGATCGTCCGATGACAGTCGAGGTGCCGAAGTGTCGATGCGGCGCCCCGACACAACGCGTCCCGAAGGATCGACGAGGAGCAAGGAACTGATGAAACGTTCGCTGACGATGGGCTCGCTGGTCGGCTTGCTGGTCGGCTTGCTGGCGTCGTCGCTGTCGCTGAGTGCTGCGATCTCGATCGCGGCACCCGCAACCTCCCCCGAGTTGATGCCGTTCACCGGTTCACTCCGAATCTCGAGGACCTGGGGCGAACCGTCCGGTGGGTACCATCCGTATCCGGCGATCGACATCGGCATGAGCGTCGGCACCCCGATCTACGCGGCAGGAGCCGGAGTCATCGTGTTCGTCCGGAACGACGCCCGTTCGTGTGACCCGTCGATGCACGCCACGATCCCCGGCAGCGATCAGTCGGGGATCACCTGGTGCATCGACAACGGGTTCGGGAATGCCGGTGTCTGGACAGAGATCAAGCATCCCGACGGAACGTTCTCGCTCTACGGGCACCTGTCGGCGCTCGCCGCCGGCACCATCCTCGGCGCCTCGGTTTCTGCGGGGCAACAGATCGGGCTGTCCGGCAACACGGGGATCACGACCGGACCACACCTGCACTACGAAGAGCGCAACGCAGCCGGCGTGGCGATCGATCCTGGGAAATGGGTGACCTGCCAGGGCGGCAGCAGGATCGACTACATCGACGTGCAGCACCTCGTCGGTCGTACCGTTCGCAACGACGACTACGCCTGCATCGGTTCCGGCACCAAACCACCACCCCTTCCGAAACCGGGAACCAATGCGCTGACGTCGATGGCACCGGCCCGGCTGTTGGAGACACGACCCGAACTCGCCACCATCGACAACTTGTTCAACGACCTCGGCATCCGACCAGCCGGATCGGTGACCTACCTGCAAGTCGCCGGACGAGCCGGCGTACCCGCCGACGCCACCGCAGCAGTCCTCAACATCACCGTCACCAACCCC
>JAYVFI010000031.1:0-64254 GCA_043773365.1 Ilumatobacteraceae bacterium | reverse complement strand
CGGCTTCCTAAAGGGGCAGATTAAAGTACCCGACGACTTCGACACAATGGGACAAGACGAAATCGAACGAATGTTTGGGCTGAAGGATTGAATTATCTGGTCGATACGCATGTGTTGCTGTGGGCTGCCGAAGAGTCGCCCAGGTTATCGCGAAATGCGCAGAAACTGATGAACGACGCGAAATCGGTTCTTTACTTCAGCGTTGCTAGTATCTGGGAAATCTCAATCAAACGCGGGCTCGGCCGCAGCGATTTTCAGGTCGAACCTCAACAGCTGCGACGCGGCCTGATGCGATCCGGCTGGAAAGAAATCGCCATTTCGAGCGAGCACGCGATTGCAACGCTAAACCTGCCGCCATTGCACAAAGACCCGTTCGACCGGCTGCTCCTCGCGCAAGCCTACGTCGAAGGTTATACGCTGCTAACGTCCGACAAGATTGTCGCAAAATATCCAGGCGCCGTGCGCGTTTAACCTACTCCCACTCGATCGTGCCGGGCGGTTTCGAGGTGATGTCGTAGGCGACACGGTTGATCCCCTTGACTTCGTTGATGATCCGGCTCGACATCTTCTCCAACAGGTCGTAGGGCAAGCGGGCCCAGTCAGCGGTCATCGCATCATCGCTCGTGACGGCGCGAATGATGATCGGATGCCCGTACGTACGCTCATCGCCCATCACGCCAACGGACCGAATGTCGGGGAGGACGGCGAACGCCTGCCAGATCTCGCGTTCGAGACCAGCCAGCTTGATTTCCTCACGCACGATTGCATCGGCTTCCTGCAGGATCGCCACCTTGTCGGGCGTGACCTCACCGATGATCCGCACGCCGAGACCGGGGCCGGGGAACGGCTGGCGCCAGACCATCTCGTCGGGCAGCCCGAGTTCGGTGCCGAGCGCCCGGACCTCGTCCTTGAAGAGGTCTCGGAGCGGCTCGACGAGTTCCAGCGTCATGTCTTCGGGCAGGCCGCCGACGTTGTGGTGCGACTTGATCACATCGGCAGTTCCGTCGGCGCCACCGCTCTCGATCAGGTCGGGATACAACGTTCCCTGCACCAGGAACTTGGCCTCCGAAACGCCGCCGGTGTAGCGCTCGAAGATGCGAATGAACAGTTCTCCGATCGCCTTGCGTTTCGCCTCCGGCTCCGTGATCCCGGCCAGCGCCTCGAAGAAGTCGTGCCCTGCATCGACATGGATCAACTCGATTCCCATGTTGCGCTTGAACGTCTCGACGACCTGTTCGCTCTCACCTTTGCGCATCAGCCCGGTGTCCACGTACACACACGTCAGTTGGTGACCGATCGCTTGGTGCACGAGTGCCGCCGCCACCGAGGAGTCGACGCCCCCGGAGAGCCCGCACAACGCCCGCCCATTGCCCACGCGGGCTCGGATGCCGGCGACCTGCTCCTCGATCACCGAGGTCATCTTCCACGTCGGGGAACACCCGGCGAGGTCGTGCAGGAATGTGCGCAAGACCTGCATCCCGTGCGGCGTGTGCCCGACCTCGGGATGGAACTGGACACCCCAGATCCGGCGATCGTCGTTCTCCAGCACCGCCACCGGAGCGTCGGCGGTCGACGCAGTCCCGCGGAATCCGGGCGGCGGCTGCGTGACGGCGTCGAAGTGGCTCATCCACACGTCGTGCTCGGTCGGAATCGCATCGATCAACAGCGAGGACGCAGCAGTCCGCGTGAGATGGGCACGACCGTATTCTCCGCGCATCCCTCGACCCACGGTGCCGCCGAGCTGTTGAGCAATCAGCTGAGCCCCGTAGCAGATGCCGAGGATCGGAACACCGAGGTCGTACACCGCCGGATCGAGCTCAGGAGCGCCGTCGACGTGCACGCTCTTGGGGCCACCGGACAGGATGATCGCGGCGGGGTGTTTGGCCGCGATCTCCACCGCGGACAACCGGTGCGGCACGATTTCGGAGTACACATCGAGTTCACGCACTCGGCGGGCGATCAATTGAGCGTATTGGGCTCCGAAATCGACGACCAGCACCGTTTGCCGGTCGGGATGTGCGGCATCCGGCCTGTCGGTTTGGAGGGCGTCGAATTGCGGAGTCTCGGTACTCAAGCCACTGATGGTAGACAGTCGAGGTGGTTCTGCGTGTCCTCGTCGTGAGCTTCTTGCTCACTTCCACTCCCCCGTCCGCGGTTGTGTCAGCGTCGGATCGCGTCATCGATCACGTCGCACGTGGCTCGGGACCCGCAGTCTCGATTTCCGACAACGACTTCATTCCGGAGGACCAGAACCTCGGTGACTGCATCAGTGCCGCCCCGCCTCCTGGATGCGGGAGCAAGGCGCAAGGTGGCTGGGGCCAGAACGTCGTCTTCGCGGCAGTCCTCGGAGGCCTCGGTTTCATCGGCTGGCGGATCGTTGCCGGATCGAGGAAGGCGAAGCGTGGGACCTGACGACTTTCGGCGCAGCGGGCACGAGCTGATCGATCTGATCGCCGACTACCTCGAAGGCGTCGGCGATCGAAGGGTCGTGCCCGACATCGCCCCCGGCGACGTTCGGGCGATGCTGCCGGAACATCCGCCGAGCGCCCCTGAGGCGTGGAGCCGCGTCGCTGCCGATGTCGATCGAATCATCGTTCCCAACGTCGCCCACTGGCAGCACCCGAGTTGGTTCGCTTACTTCCCGGCCAACGTGTCGTACCCGTCGATCCTCGGTGAGTTGTTGGCGGCAGGTCTCGGCGTCCAGGGCATGAGTTGGATCACGTCTCCAGCGGCGACCGAACTCGAAACGCTGATGGTCGACTGGATGCAGGAACTGCTCGATCTCCCTGGGAAGTTCCGCTCGACGAGCGAACATGGTGGCGGAGTGATTCAAGGTTCCGCCAGCGAAGCGGCGCTGGTGGCGATCTTGGCGGCCCGCTGGAGAGCGACGGGCGGAGCGGTCAACACCGACGGTGACACGACTCGACTCGTCGCGTACACGACGTCACAGGCCCATTCGTCGATCGAGAAAGGTTTACGGATCGCCGGTATCGGGACCAGCCGGATCCGAATCATCGAACACGATCACCAATTCGCCATGCTGACCGACTCGTTGGAGGCGGCAATCGCGGCCGACCTGGCGGCCGGATCGAGGCCGTTCTTCGTGTGCGCCAGCCATGGCACCACCTCGTCGATGGCGTTCGATCCGGCCGAGCAGATCGGCGCGATCTGTCAAGCGAACGGTCTCTGGTTGCACGTCGACGCGGCAATGAGCGGCATCGCCGCATTGGCTCCGGAGTACCGGTTCGTCAACGAAGGACTCGCCCGAGCCGACAGCTACTGCACGAACCCGCACAAGTGGATGGGTGTCAACTTCGACTGCACGCTGTTCTGGACCGCCGATCGGGCGGCGCTGCTCGGCGCACTCAGCATCTTGCCCGAGTACTTGCGATCCGCAGCCGCAGAGTCGGGCCAGGCCATCGACTATCGCGACTGGCAGGTGCCGCTCGGGCGACGATTCCGGGCACTCAAGCTGTGGTTCACGCTGCGCCTCGACGGGGTCGCCTCGATACAGGACCGCATCCGTCGCGATGTCGACTCGACGCAGGAACTCGCACGGTTGGTCGCCGGCGATCCCCGTTTCGAGATCGTCGCTCCCCACCCGTTGAACCTGCTGTGCATTCGTGTCGTCGGTGAGAATGCCCGTACCGACGACCTCATCACTGCGATCAACGCCACCGGTGAGGCTCACGTCACCCGCACCGTGCTCGACGATCGGTCGGTTCTACGAGTATCGATCGGAGCCCGAAGCACCGAACGTCAACACGTAGAAGCGCTCTGGAAGCTCATCCAGTCGCTCGTGTGAGCAGGTCGACCAGGATACGGGCAGTGGCGCCCCACACCGTTTCGTCGTCCAACTCGAAGAAGTGGAGCACGAAGTCGGACGGTCGATCACCCCAGCGCTCACTCCGATACGTGCCCGGCTTGGTGAAGTCGCTCAGCGGAACCCACAGGACCCGCTCGACTTCACTCGTCTGAGCGGACAACTCGAATCGCTCGGGCGCCGTCGCCACCTTCGGGACGATGTAGCTCCGGCTGACCCACGTGTGGATGTGGGCGAGTTCGCCGTGAACCTGCACCAGCGACTCATCGAGCCCGACCTCCTCGCGTGCTTCACGGAGGGCGGCTTGTGTCGAGCTCTCACCGGGGTCGATGCGACCGCCTGGAAAGCTGACTTCCCCGCTGTGCGTCCGCATCGCCAATGATCGGCGGGTCAGCAGCACCTCCGGGCCGTCAGGTCCCTCGGCCAGCACCACCAGCACGGCCGACTCTCGGGCATCCGGGAACGGAACCGCGATCGAGGCCTCGACGCCCGCAACCGCTGACAACAATTGATCGATCGACGGCGCCGTGTCGAGCCCCCACGGCGCATCGGGACCTGGCGACCACACATCGGGTCGCGGGATGATCTGCTGCCCGCCCGTCCGGCGTGTGACCGGGTCGTTCACGTCAGCCGGCGCTCGGTGTCCAACCGGATGCGATCAACTCGTTCAGCACTTCTGGCAGGCCGGATTTCTTGAGGTTGGACAGCACCTTGCCCGGCTGTTCCTCACCGCGTTCGAACTCCTCCCACGCGTTGAGCAGCTTGGTCAGATCGGGGGCCGGACGTTCGAACGTCATGAAAACAGCCTACGGCCGGAGTTGCTCGTCAGCGGTTCAACAGGACGGGGATGTTGCGAGGTCCCCGGACTTGCCCGTTGGCCCACGTGGTCGGCCTGCCGGCGTCGAGTTCGTAATCGGGGAACGCTCGGATCCACTCCTGCAGTGCGACAGCGAGCTCCAAGCGTGCCAGATTCGAGCCGAGGCAGCGATGCACACCGAGCCCGAAGGCAACGTGGCGATTGGCGGCACGATCGAGTTGGAACTCGTCCGCGTGGTCGAATGCCGCTGGATCGTGATTGGCGGCGGGGAAGGTCAGCAGCATCTGTTCGCCCGACCGAATCGGACAGCCGGCGACCTCGGTGTCGGCGATCACCTTGCGGGCCATCGTGACCGGGGCGTAGAACCGCAGCACCTCCTCGATCGCCGTGGACCACAAACTGTCGTCGTCGGGAACCGCCGCCAGTCGGGCGCGCTCATGACTGCGTTGGGCGAAATGCCAAAGCCCTGATCCGATCGCACTCCACGTGGTGTCGATGCCGGCCAGGATTTGCAGGATCACATAGCCGACCTGGAGCTCCTCCGGGATCGGCTCGCCGTCGATCTCACCGGTCGCGATCAGCGTCAACAGGTCGTCCTCTGGTTGCTGCGCTCGGAGCTCCAACATCTTGGTCGTGTACTCCCACATCTCGAGCCGCAACTGGAGCCGCACGGCATTGTCGCGAGGTGCCAGCTGGAAGTTGCGGAAGATCCAGTCTCGGAACATGTCACCGTCCGACTCCGGGACGCCGAGCAGGCGGCAGATTCCGTGCACGGGAATGTGCTGTGCATACTGTTCGGCGGCATCGGCTTCCGTGGCCCCATCGAGTCTGGCGATCAACGACCGGCAGAACGCCCGCAGGTCGTCCTCCATCGGGGCGATCTTCTTCGGGCTGAACGACGGCAGCAACAAGCGCCGGTGGCCGTGGTGGTCGGGCGGGTCGGACGTGATCGGCGGAGCGGGGTGCCGATCGGCATCGGGGCGGGCCACCGATACCCACACCGACGAGAAGTGTTCGGTGTCGTGGGCAACCTGCGACACTGCGGCCATGGTCACGGGCATGTGGGCCCGGCCGTAACGCTCGGTCGTGGCGATCGGGCACTGTCGTCGGACGTCGTTCCATATCTCGATCGCGTTCGTACCCCAACCGGCATCGAGCCAGTCCCAATCGTTGACCCAGTCCACAACCGGCCGGACGTCTTGGTGATCGATCTCGTACGCCATCGTTCGCCCCCCTTCGGCTGTTCAGAGTAGGCGAGCCGCAGATCGCCCGGCACATCACGATCGAATTGCTTGCCATTCGTCCGGCTTTTCCCTATCATTCGAGAAATGTCGGACATAATCGGAACCGGCGAGAATTCGAACCGGTCGCCCGACTACGAGCTGGCCGACGAGATCCACGCCGACTCGCCCGAGCGGATGAAGGCGCTCGGCAACCGGTTGCGGCTGACGATCTGTGATCTCGTCCTCGAGCACGCAATGTCGGTCACCGAGCTGGCCGAACGGGTCGCCCGCCCGAAGGGTTCCGTCGCTCACCACGTCGACGTGCTGGTGTCGGCCGGCATCCTCCGGGTCGTGCGTACTCGCAAGGTCAGAGCGATCGAGGAACGCCTGTACGGGCGCGTCGCCCGCACGATCCTATGCTCCCACACGCCCGGCGAGTTGCCCTTCGTCCACGATGTCGTCGCCGACACCGACTACGCCGCGATGAGCAACGACGAGCACCCATCGGGTTTCACGTTTCGACATGCCCGAATCCCGGCCGCCCGAGCATCGGAGTACGTCGATCGATTGCAGGCACTGGCGCTCGAGTTCGTGACGGAACCGCGAGGCGGCGAGGTCGAGTACGGCTTGTATGTCGCCCTCTTCCCCACGATCCGAACGATCGCTCCTGCTCCGGCACCTCGAAAGCAAGCGACATGACCGAGATCGAGGTCACCCGACCGGCTCGACGCTCGCTCGGTTCCAGCTACCGCAAGCTGTTCGCTGCCACAACGCTGTCGAACATCGGCGACGGCATGTCGACGATTGCCTACCCATGGTTGGCGTCGGCGATCACCCGGAACCCGATCCTGATTGCCTGCGTCGCCGTGGCGCAGCGTTTGCCGTGGCTCGTCTTCACGCTGCCGGCTGGGGTGATCACCGATCGCGTCGACCGCAAACGAGCGATGGTGACGATGAACCTGTTGCGCTTCGCGCTCACCGCGTTCGTCGCCCTGACGGTGCTCGGCGAACAGGGTTCGCTCCCGTCACCCGATCAGATCGGCAGCATCACGACGACTCGTACCGGTCTGTATCTCCTGTTGTTGTCGGCCACGCTGCTGCTCGGCATGGCGGAGGTGCTGCACGACAACTGTGGTCAGACCTTCATGCCGTCGATCGTCGACAGCGAGCACCTCGAGCGGGCAAACGGCCGCTTGTGGAGCGCAGAAGACATCGCCAACACGTTCATCGGTCCACCGCTCGGTTCGCTGCTGCTGGTCGTCGCATTCGCGCTCCCGTTCTTCATCGACGCCGCCTCCTTCTTCGTTGCCGCCGCGCTCTTGGCGTCGATCCCCGGGTCGTTTCGGGCAAAGCGCCCGGACGACCACGTCGAGGCGCCGTGGCGCCAGGAGCTCGCCGAGGGCTTCCGCTGGCTCTGGCGACATCCGCTGTTGCGTTCGATGGCGATCATCCTCGGGCTGATGAACATGGCGACGATGGTGAGCGGATCAGTGATCGTACTGTTCGCCCAGGACGTGCTCGACATCGGCCCCATCAAGTTCACCGTCATGGGGTTCGGATGGGCGTTCGGCGGCGCCATCGGCGGCTACATCGCTCCGTGGATGTCGCGCCGCTTCGGCAGCGGGACATGCCTGTCGATGACGCTCGGCTCCGCTTCGGTCGTGGCACTGCTCGTCGGTCTCTCGTCGTGGTGGCCGGTCGTGATGGTGCTGTACGGTTCCGGCGTCCTGCTCGGATCGACGTGGAACGTGATCACGGTGAGTTTGCGCCAGTCGATCATCCCGAGCCACCTGCTCGGACGAGTCAACAGCGTCTACCGGTTCTTCGCCTGGGGCATGATGCCGGTCGGTGCCGCGATCGGTGGGGTCACGGTGTGGTTCGTCGACCGACTCGCCAGCCACGAGATCGCCCTCCGATCCGTGTTCTTCGTCGATGCCGGAGTGCATGCCATGCTGTTCGTATTCGGGAGCCGGCTGCTGACGACGGAGCGCTTGGAAGCCGCCAGGTCTGGGGCTACTTCTTGGCCCGCGACTTGATCGCGTTGTAGGCATTCCCGGCGGCCCGACCGGCGGCCCGACCGGCGGTTTCTCCGGTTCCACCAGCTTGCGCTCGGCGCCGATCCTTGCGGGCCGGTTTGTCGGCCCAGTCGGTGTAGAACCAGAGGAACGCCAGCGGCAGGAGGATGATCGCCAACACCACCCGCGTTCCCGAGTCCGACTCGATCCACGGTTGCACGATCGCCACCACGACGAGCCCCATCACGGCCACATCGAGCCAACGGTGGAGGCGGCGGGTAACCCATCGAAATGCGCTCATCGGACCGCGAACGACGGCCGCATTGACGATCACCGCCACCCCCGCCAGCACCGGCACCAATGGTTGCGTGCTCTGCAAACCTTGGCTGACGATCGCCACGCCGATCAGGTACTCCGCCATCTGGTGAATCCAGAAGGGACGCAGGGCGCGATCACTCATGGCCGCTCGCCCGTCGCTCGGTCTCCAACCACAGCGGCTTCCCGATCGGTGATCGCATCTCCTCGGCGAGGTGAGCGACCAGACCTGCGGTCCGGGCGATCAGCACGAATCCGCGAACCACGGCTGCGGCGATCCCGACGTCGACCAGGGCTGCTCCGGCCGCCCCGGCACCATTGATGGGCAGGTGTTTGCCCGTGGCGGCTTCGTGCGCCACGGCGATCGCCGACAATAACCGCAGATGGCGACCCAACTGACCTTCCTCCGCGGCGATCTCGTACAGCCGTGGGGTGCGAGGATCTTGATCCCGGTGAATCGGATGGCCCAACCCGGGCATCCGATCGCCGTTGGTTCGCCGCGCCGCGACGAGTCGAGTTGCCGCGTCGGCGAATCGTTCGTCGCTGTCGTCGTTGGTCAGGCTCGCCGCCGTGACTGCATCGGCAACGACGATCGCCGTGTCGCCGGCCGGCCCGAGGAATACGCTCCCAGCCCCGAGCAGACCGGCTGCGATGGCGCCCTGGATCGACTCCGGTGCGCCGGTGTACGTGAGGCGTGTCGCCAGTGAGCTCGGCGTGATCCCGTGATCGGCCAGTGACACGAGCACGGCGTCGACCACTCTTCGTTCGCCCGCCGTCGGTTGGCGCCCGACCAGGAGCAGGTAGGCCAACTCCGTCAAGCTGAGCAGACCCATCACCTCCGAAGGCAAGTCGCGTCCCGCCACCCAGATGTGATCGGCGTCGGTTGCGCCGACCGACGTCTTGAGCCAGTCGGGTTTGTCATCCACAGTCGACCTCCTGGCCGTTTCTGTCGCGTGAGAGTTGATGTTTGGCGATCCTGCCGGTCGGCGTGTGGGGAAGCTCGCCGACGACCTCGATGTAGCGGGGAACCTTGAACCGAGCGAGATGCTGGCACACGTGGCGATGCAACCCGTCGACGTCGATCGAACGATCCGGGGCGGCGATCACGAACGCCTTGACCTCCTCCTCCGACAGGTCGGAGGGCACCCCGATCACGGCGGCCTCTGCGACGTCCTGATGTGATTCCAGGCAGGCCTCGACCTCCACTGGCGAGAGATTCTCGCCTCGCCGCCGAATCACTTCCTTGCGGCGACCGAGGAACGTGAACGACCCATCGTCGTTGCGTTCGACGAGATCGCCGGTATGCAGCCATCCGTCAATCAGCACGGACGCAGTCTCGTCCGGCATCTCGAAGTAACCACGCATCAGGGTCGGATTGCGCAGTTGCAGTTCGCCGTCGACGACTCTCGCCTCGTTGACGACACCCAGGTCCGGGTGTTGGCGTGGCCATCCGAGCGTCCCGAACGGCCGTGTGCCGTGACGCCAGATCAGCCCGAACGGCGACTCGGAGAGGGCATACCCGCAGACGATCTCGAAGCCGAATCGCTGCTCGATCTCGCGTTGGCGCTGCTCGGTAGGTGACGGACCGGTGTAACACAGCCGCAACGGGTTGTCGGCATCATCGGGTCGCTCGGGCTGCCGCATCAGGATTTCGAGCATCGCACCGATCGCGTTGAACTCGGTCGCCCCGTGACGCCGTGCGGCGTCGATGAAATCGGACCCGGAGAACCTCGACAACAGCACGAGGCCGGCGCGGGCGGCGATCGACCCGAGCACGGAATACGTCGGTGCGTTGAGATGGAACAACGGCAGCGACGTCATCAGCCGGTCATCGCGTCTCAGTTGCATCCACCACGGGAACGACTCACCTGCCCAGGCGTACGCTCGATGTGTCTGCATCACCAGCTTCGATCGACCGGTCGTGCCCGACGTCGGGATGAAGACGGCCAGGTCGTCGGGCGAGACATCGACCTCTGGCGCCGGTCCGGCGGCGGTTCGTTCGAGCCGATCCAGTTCGGCCTCGGTCAGCACCAAGCGGGGGCGAATCTGCTGCACGAACCCGGCCAGCTCTGCCTCGCTGCCGGCCGGATTGATCGGAACCTGAATCGCTCCGAGCCGCATCAACGCCAACCAGACGAAGACATACCGAGGTTCGTTGCGTGCCGGCACGATCACGCGGTCGCCATGCACGACACCCATCGCAGCGATCCCCGCAGCAAACCGCTCGACCTCCTGCGAGGCCTGCCCGAACGTCCAACCGGCATCGTCGGTGATCAACCACAACGATCCGGGCGACTCAGCGACGGCGGCGGCGAACAGTTCGGGAATCGTCGAATACATGCCGTCAATGACTGTACGCGCAACGGCCCGGAGCGGTGCGCTCCGGGCCGTCGTCTTCTGTTTCAGTTCCGCCTGATCAGTTCCGCCTGATCAAGTCCGCTAGAGCGGACGGTCACATCATGCCGCCCATGCCGCCCATGCCGTCCATGCCACCGCCGCCGCCCATCGGGGCTGCGGGTGCCGGCTTGTCGGCGATCAGGCATTCCGTGGTCAGCACCAAGGCGGCGATCGAGGCCGCGTTCTGCAGACCGGCGCGGGTCACCTTGGCGGGGTCGATGATCCCGGCCTTGACCATGTCGACGATCTCGCCAGTGGTCGCATTGAGGCCCATCGAACCGGTCTCGCTTTCGATCGCACGGACCATCACGGAGCCTTCGAGGCCGGCGTTCTCGGCGATGTTGCGTGCCGGAGCGATGAGCGCTTCCCAGACCAGGCGAGCGCCGGTCTGCTCGTCACCCTCGAGGGCGTCAGCGACCGCAGCGACTGCCGGGCGGGCACGAATCAGCGCAGTTCCGCCACCGGCGACCACACCCTCCTCGATGGCCGCACGAACCGATGACACGGCGTCTTCGATGCGATGCTTCTTCTCCTTGAGCTCGACCTCAGTGGCCGCGCCAACCTTGATCACGGCAACGCCGCCGGCAAGCTTGGCGAGACGCTCCTGGAGCTTCTCACGATCCCAGTCGGAGTCGGTGTTCTCGATCTCGGCCTTGATCTGGCTGATCCGTCCCTGGACATCGTCGGCGTTGCCGCCGCCATCAACGATGGTCGTGTTGTCCTTGGTGATGATCACGCGCTTGGCGGTGCCGAGCAGGTCGAGTGTCGTGTTCTCCAGCTTGAGGCCGACATCTTCGCTGATGACCTGACCGCCGGTGAGCACGGCCATGTCCTGCAGCATCGCCTTGCGACGATCGCCGAAACCGGGAGCTTTCACAGCGGCCGCCTGGAAGGTGCCGCGGATCTTGTTGACGACCAGCGTGGCGAGTGCCTCGCCCTCGAGGTCTTCAGCGATCAGGACGAGCGGCTTGCCCGTCTTCATCACTGCTTCGAGCACCGGGAGCAGCGACTGAACCGTCGAGATCTTGCCCTGGTTGAGCAGGATGAAGGCGTCTTCGAGCACCGCTTCCTGGCGCTCCGTGTCGGTCACGAAGTACGGCGACAGGTAGCCCTTGTCGAACTGCATGCCTTCCGTGAACTCGAGCTCGGTGCCGAACGTGTTCGACTCCTCGACCGTGACCACGCCGTCTTTGCCGACCTTGTCGATGGCGTTGGCGATGACCTCGCCAATCGACGAATCGGCAGCAGAGATCGTGGCGACGTTGGCGATGTCGGACTTGTCGTCGACGTCCTTGGCCTGCGCCTGGATCGACTCGACAGCGGCTGCGACGGCCTTCTCGATGCCCTTCTTGACCGACATCGGGTTGGCGCCGGCAGCAACGTTGCGCATGCCGATCTTGACCATTGCCTGGGCGAGCACCGTGGCGGTCGTGGTTCCGTCACCGGCGATGTCGTCGGTCTTGGTGGCCACTTCCTTGACGAGCTGAGCACCCATGTTCTCGAACGGGTCCTCGAGCTCGATCTCCTTGGCGATCGAAACACCGTCATTGGTGATCGTCGGGGCGCCGAACTTCTTGTCGAGCACGACATTGCGACCCTTCGGTCCCAACGTGACGCGGACCGCATCGGCCAGCTTGTTGACGCCGGCTTCGAGGGCGCGGCGAGCCTGGTCGTCGAATTTGAGCATCTTTGCCATGATGGATCAGCCTCAGCTTCCGACGATCGCGAGCACGTCGCGAGCGTTCAGAACGAGTACGTCCTCGCCGGCGACGGTCACTTCGGTGCCGCCGTACTTCGAATAGAGCACGACATCGCCGACGTTGATGCCGAGCGGGATGATTTCGCCGGTTGAATCCGAACGCTTGCCCGGGCCGACTGCCAGGACGGCACCCTGCTGGGGCTTCTCCTTGGCGGTGTCAGGAATCACGAGACCTGATGCGGTTTGGGTTTCGGCCTCATTGGGCTTGACGACGATGCGGTCGTCGAGCGGCTTTAGGTTCATGGGTACATGCCTCCGTTGGCGTGTCACAGGGGATTGGATCATCAATTCGGGCCGATTAGCACTCGACCCGTGAGAGTGCCAGCGTAGACGACCGAGAGGCCCATTAGCAACCGGCAGGTGCGAGTGCTAACGAGATTCCGTCGGTCACGGGCGGGGCGGCAAATCGTGCCCCTGACGGCAACGATGCCCGGCTCGACAACAGGGTCGACAGCCTGGTCAACAAACCCCTGCCGACCGCAGTAGTGCTCGCGTCTCGGCAAGTGGGAGGCCGGCGACGTTGGAAGGCGCTCCGCAGATCGATTTCACGAACGCCCCGGCGGCGCCCTGAATTGCGTAGGCGCCGGCTTTGCCGTGCGGTTCGCCGGTCGCCACGTACCACGCGATGTCGTCATCCGAGAGCTCGACGAACGTGACGTCGGTGGTCACGACCTTGGTCACGATCGCCGGTGAGCGCCAGACGGCGATTCCGGTGTGGACATGGTGGGTCCGACCCGAGAGCCTCCGCAGCATTGCCGCCGCATCGGCATCGTCATCGGGCTTTCCGAGCACTTCGCCGTCGAGTTCGACGGTCGTGTCGGCGGCGAGCACGGCGTTCGAGGTCGAGCGTTCCCGGATCCGCTCGACCGTGATCGCGCACTTCTCGCGTGCCAGCCGTTCGACGTATTCGATCGGAGACTCATCGGCGAGCAGAGATTCGTCGATGTCGGGACTGGCAACCTCGAAGTCGATCCCGAGCAACCGCAGGAACGCATGCCGCCGAGGAGATCCCGACGCAAGGATCAGCGACGTACCCATCGTCACCCGCCCGACAGCGCCATCACGTGGTTGTCGTCGGGGATGGTCAGGTCGTCGACGGCGTCGAGGTAATTCGGCGGCAACGCCACCTTGATCGGCCCGTTGGTGTGACCGCGTCTGATCCGTTCTCCTCCGTCGACCAGGTGCAAGGACGGATCGAGCGTCGCGATCAAGTCGTCAAGTTCGGAAAGGCTCGACACCATCGCAAAATTGCGGCGCGCCTCCGGACCGACCGGATAGCCGGACAGGTACCACGCCGTGTGCTTGCGGAAATCGCGCATCGCATACGGTTCGTCGCCGTAGTGCTCGTAGTGCTCCACCAGGAGACGGGCGTGCTCCGCCATGTGAATCACCATGTCACCGAGGCCGCGCGGGGCCCGGTGGGACGCGCCCGACAGAGCGCTCACCAGATCACCGAACAGCCAGGGTCGGCCGAGACAGCCGCGACCGATCACGACCCCGTCGCAGCCGGTGAGGCGGATCATCTCGACGGCATCGGACGCCTCCCAGATGTCGCCGTTGCCGAGCACCGGAATCGTCGTCACGGCCTGCTTCAAGGCCGCAATTGCGTCCCAACGGGCCTCCCCGGCGTAGTGCTGTTCAACCGTGCGGGCATGCAGCGCAATCCACGCCAGCCCTTCCTCCTCGCAGATCAGGCCGGTGGTGATGTCGGTCCGCACGTCGTCCCACAAACCCATTCGGAACTTGGCGGTGACCGGCACGCCATACGGAGCTGCGGCGCTCACGGCGGCGCGAACGATCGCCCGCAGCAGACGCGGCTTGGCCGGTACCGCAGCTCCTCCGCCCTTGCGGGTGACCTTTGCGGCCGGGCAACCGAAGTTCAGATCGAGGTGATCGACGAGCCCGCGATCGCAGACCTGATGGACCGCCCGCCCGAGCATCTCCGGGTCACTGCCGTAGAGCTGCAAACTACGCGGCGATTCATCCGCCCCGAACGACATCAATCGCGTGGTCTTGTCGTTGCCGTACACCACGGCCGACGCCATCACCATCTCGTTGACGTAGACGAGATCGGGCGCGAACGATCGACACATGGCACGAAACGCCGAATTCGTCACCCCGGCCATTGGAGCGAGCACCACCGGCGCCGCGGGCGAGAACGACCCGATCCTCAACGGCAACACGCCGGAAACGGTATCTCCGGCGATCGGTGATCGCGTCAGATGTTCACGCCAGCAGCGGGAGTTTGAGGTTGGGGAAGGCGCCGACGTCGAGGCTGGTCGCCCCGTCGCTGGCCAACCGGTACCAGCCGACGGCGGCAATCATGGCGGCGTTGTCGGTGCACATCGCCTGGCTCGGGAGGAATCCGCGCACGCCGTCGGCGGCACAGGCGCCAAGCAGTTCCTCGCGGAGCAGGGAGTTGGCGGCGACTCCCCCTCCGAGCACGATCCCCTTGGCGCCGATCTGCTTGGCGGCTCGCCGGGCCTTGGTGACGAGCACATCGACCACCGCCATCTGGAATGACGCGGCCACGTCGGCGGACGACACGTCGGGGTGTTTGCGGACGTAGTTGATCACCGCCGTCTTCAAACCGCTGAAGCTGAAGTTCAGATTGTCGTCCATCATCGCTCGCGGAAACCGGATTGCGTCCGCGTCACCGTCGAGCGCTGCGGCGTCGATTGCCGGTCCGCCGGGATAGCCGAGATCGAGGAACCTGGCGACCTTGTCGAACGCTTCCCCGGCGGCGTCATCGATCGTTTGACCGAGTAGGCGATACCGACCGTGGCCCTCCATCTCGATCAACATCGTGTGTCCCCCTGAAACGAGCAGCACCATCAACGGGAACTCCAACGAGGGGTCTTCGAGAAACGCCGAGTAGAGGTGCGCCTCGAGGTGGTTGACCCCGACGAACGGCACGTCCCACGCGAGGGCGAACGCCTTCGCCGCCGACACGCCGACGAGCAGTGCCCCGATCAAGCCCGGCCCGTACGTGCACGCGACGACATCGATCCGAGAGTCCTCGACGCCTGCCTCGACGATCGCCCTTGCGACAACCGGATTGAGATCGTTGAGATGGGCGCGACTGGCGATCTCCGGCACGACCCCACCGAAATCGGCGTGCATCTCGATCTGGCTCGACACGACGCTCGAGACGACGTCGTTGCCGCCCATCACCAAGGCGGCAGCGGTCTCGTCGCAACTCGTCTCGATCCCGAGTACGAGGGTCGATGAATCGGGTGTGACCTGTCGTGTCATGAACTCAGACCTCTCAGGCGTGCCGCGTACTCGGGTAGCTGGATGTCGTGGCACCACATCACAATTCCGTCCTCGTTGTTCTCGTAGTACCGCTTGCGAACCCCGGCGGGGACGAACCCGAACCGTCGATACAGCGCTTGGGCGGCGGTACCCGATGCCCGCACCTCGAGCGTCCACGCCACGCAGCCGCGATCGATCGCCTGATCGGCCAGGGTCAACATCAGCTTCCGGCCGACACCGGTGCGGCGGTGCCCAGACGCCACGACGATGTTGGTGACGTGGGCCTGGTCGCCGTCAGGGTCGGGCACGAACCACAACCCGGCGTAACCGACGATCTCCCGACCCATCCGCGCCACCACGTACCAACGACTGCCGCCGGCGATCTGCATCAACTCGTCGTCGAAGACTGTACGCGTCCACGGCTTCGGATACGTACTCGCCTCGATTCGCACGATCTCGCGCAGGTCGCGCTTGCGGATCGGATCAATCGAAATCGCCCGCGACAGCATCTTCACGGCCGGCTCTCCCGAATCGCCCAGTTGATCTGTGCGTCGGGCAGGCGCAAGTACACCGGTTCGATGTCGTTCGGGCGGACCCACTCCTCTCGGAGCGCACGCGAGTGGGCAAGCTGGACCAACGCCGCGACCGACGGATGGGCAGGTCCGGAGATCTCGCAGCGATAACCCTCGAGGATCTGGTCGCGATAGCGCTCGGCACCATCGCCGACACAGAGCACGTCTTGGCTGCGGGCCAGCAGATCGGCAACCAGATCATCGATCGACCCGATCGTCGGCAGGCTGACCCGCTGGACGCCGCCGGGCACCTGCCGGTACATCGACCAGAAGACCTCCGCTTTGCGGGCATCGATCACGGGTACGACGACGCGTTCCGTGTGGCGACAGGGGAATGCCAACAGGTCGAGCGACGAGATGCCGATCATCGGTATCCGCAGTGCCTGCGCCAGCGCCTTGCCGGCCGCGAGGCCAACGCGGATTCCCGTGAACAGACCCGGACCGACATCGACCGCGATCACCCCGAGTTCAGACAGTTCGACATCGGCCTGACGGCAGACGAACTCGATCGCCGGTAGCAGGATCTCAGCGTGACGTCGACCGCGCGCCACCTCGAACGTCGCGATCACACCCTCGTGCCCGCCGATCGAGACACCGACCAGTTCGGTCGCAGTTTCGATTCCAAGGATCAACATGCGTTGCTCAGCATCGAAACGGCTCCATCGCGGCGATGACGCGATCCCAACGGCCGGTCCACGATTTCCCCGTGGCATGGAGTTCGATGAGGCGCGCTCGATCGGGGCCGAAGTCGTCCGCGCCGAAGTCATCCTGGCTGGCGTCCTCGGGGTCTTCAACGTGTTCGAGGCGTACCTCGAGATGATCACCCAGCCCGGCGGCAGCGACGTCTCCCCACTCGATCAGCACGACACCATCGAATTCGGCCAATTCGTGCAGCCCGAGCTGCTCGACATCGACCATCCGGTCCAACCGGTACAGATCGGCATGGTGCAGCGTCAACCGATCAGCGCACAGATAGCTGTGCACCAGCGTGAACGTCGGTGACGTGATCGGTTCGACGACGCCCAACGCCTTGCCGAAGCCCTGAGCGAACGCGGTCTTGCCGGCACCCATCTCCCCCGCCAGTACGATCACGTCACCAGCGCGGGCAAGGCGCGCGAGGGCACCGGCGATCGCATGCGTAGATGCCAAGGTGTCGGCGCGGAGCAACATGTCAGCCTTCGATGCTAAGGCCGACGGTCCCGCGCCGAACAACCCGCGGTACACGGTTCGAGATCGAGCACACGATTTCGTAGCCGATCGTTCCCAGCCGGTCTGCCCATTCTTCGACTTGAACGAGTTGGTCACCCTGGCCACCGATCAGTACTGCGTGATCACCGATCGAGACTTCGTGGTCACCGACGTCGACCATCAACTGATCCATCGTCACGACGCCGACGATCGGACATCGACGACCGCCGATCAAGACGTCGGCACCGGGTCGATCCGGCAGCGTTCCGAGCCGCCGCGGCACACCGTCGGCATAACCGATCGGGAGCGTCGCCAGGGTCGTGTCGCGATCGAATCGATGTCGCCAGCCATAGGAGACATGACTGCCGGCGGCGACCCGCTTCACATACGACACTCGGGCGTGCAGGCTCAACGCAGGATGGAGGTCGCCGGCGAGATCGTCGACTCCTCGACCAGGCGAGATCCCGTACAGCGCGATCCCGACCCGCACGAGGGAGTAACGCGCCTCGGGGATCGCCAGGGCGCCTGCCGAATTGGCGGCGTGAAGGCGAGGAACGCTGATGCCGACCTGCTGGAGATCGTCGATCAGTTCACTGAACGTGTCGAGTTGGTCGCGATTCGGGCGCGACGATGGCTCGTCGGCGCAGGCCAGATGGGTGTAGAGACCTTCGATCGACAATCGAGGAGCGAGCGAGGCGATCGAGCGAACCATGTCGACTGCCTGGCCGGCAGGCACGCCGACGCGCTGCATACCCGTGTCGACCTTGATGTGGACCGGATAGCTGCTCGACCCGACCCCCACCGATGTTGCCAGCATCGATGCGAACTGCTCGGTGTACACGGTGGCCGTCAGCCGATACCTGATGAGTGTGTCCACCAGCTCCGGTGGCTGTTCGCTCAGCACGAGGATCGGGGCTTCGATGCCGGCGTCTCGCAACGCAACGCCCTCCGCGACGAGCGCCACACACAGCCCGGTGGCACCTGCCTCGAGCGCACACTGTGCGATCGACTCGGCGCCGTGACCGTACCCGTTGGCCTTGACAACCGCCCATAGTGCGGCAGGGGCAACGATCGATCGAAGCATCCGAACGTTGTGCGCCACCGCATCGAGATCGATCTCGACCCACGCCCAGCGGTTGTGCGAAGTCATCGAAATCTACGGTACCGCGCTCACGTCGAACCCGAGTGCGGCAAGTGTTGCACGATCGGCGATGCTGGTCACCGGAATCGACACCGACAGCTGGAACGCACCCACCGCCTCAGCGGTCTGCGGCCCGAACGTGCCGGTCGCCGCCGCCGTCAACATGCCGAGCCGGATCAACCGAACTTGGAGGGCGCTGACGTCGACCCCACTCATCCCGGGAGCGAGCGCTCTCGTCAGCTGGATCACATGGCTGTCTTGTTGACACTGCGTCTGGTGCAGTTCACCCACCTCGTAGCACAGCACGCCGTCGGAGCCGATCTGGTACAACGCTGCGATGTCTGCCACCGGGCCGGTCAGGTCGGGGTCGGGGCAAGGGTTCTCAGGAGCCGATGTCGGCGTGCGCGGCACCGGACATGCTCGACGGTCGAGGAACGCCATCTTGCGGCTCAGGTAGTCCGACGCCGCAAACGCCCCGACGGCGCGGTAGTGCACCCCGTCGGTCACGAACCAATCGTGTTTGGTCGAGGTGTAGCGCCCCCAATCGGCAACGACGACGTCGGGGAACAGGCCGGTCGCCAGCAAATCGCGGAGCCGTTGGTTGTTCCTCGCGAACGTTTCGTGATTGCTGATCGAATCGGGCGACACGTAGTCGACGTCCGATCGCAGCGTCCACCACACGACCTGCGTGTAGCCGAAGGAGCGAGCGCGATCGACGATGTTCTTGAACGCCGTGTCGAACCCGTACTCACTGTCGTTGTACCCCGTGGCAACGACCAGGATCTTGTACTTCCGGCCGTGATCGACGATTGCCTGATACGCCGTTGCCGGGACGCGACCCTCGCGTCCGCGGCACGAGAGTTGATACAGCCGACGGCACGACTCCAGGTCGAGTGTGTGATCGAACCCGATCACGGCGTTGTCAGCTCCGACCACCCATCGAATCGCCGAGATCGCCGAGTCACCGATGACGAGCGCCGGTGTGGGCGGGTCGACGCGCACGGCGAATTCGTGCGGCATGCCGGCAGGCCCGGTGATCCGCCCGACGGCGGCGAACGCGGTTCCCACAGCGACCGCCAGCATCACGATCGCAACAAGAGCCGCTCGCCGCGTACGGGTCTGGTGCGTCATCTCGTGCTGAGCTGTTGGAGCACAGCAGGAATCTCGTTGACGATGTCGCTGGCGACAAGGCCGCGCTGCGGGCCGCGGATCGCAGCTTCGGCGTGAATCCACGCTCCGGCAGCAGCTGCCTCGATCGGCGCGACACCCATTGCGAGCAGCCCACCGACGATTCCCGAGAGCACGTCACCGGTGCCGGCACTCGCCAACCGTTGGTCACCGTTCACCACGAGGTACGTGCGGCCACCTGGTCCGGCGATCACGGTGGCCGCACCCTTGAGCAGGACGACGGCACCCGACGCAGCCACGAGACGATGAGCGGATGCGATCCGATCGGAATCCGGCCGGGCCCCCATCAGGAGCCCGAATTCTCCGTCATGGGGCGTCAGGATCGTCGCCCCCTCGCGCTCCCGCAGGAACTCCGGCGAGCCTTGCTCGTTCCAGGACAGCGCGAACAAACCGTCGCCGTCGACAACGACCGGCACGGTCGACTCGACCGTGACCCTCACAACGGAGGGAACCGTGTGGTCGTCCCGACCGAGCCCGGGCCCGACGACGAGCGAATCGAACCGGTGCAAATCCGCGAGCACGGCCTCGGCCCAATCGAACTCGGGCACGCGTTTGCCGACGACTTCGATCGGCGCCGACGTCTCGATTCCCGGGCTCGACAACGTGACCATCCCGGCGCCGACGCGTTGCGAAGCAGCCGCCGCCAGCCAAGCTGCTCCTCTCATCCCCGGCCGACCAGCCACGATTCGAGTGGCGTGATCCCACTTGTGCGCGGAGCGAGATCGGGCAGGCAGCCAATCGGCCACGTCAGTCGCCTCGATGATTCCGGCATGGGGCGAATCGATCCTGAGACCGATATCGGCGATCACCAGGCGGCCGACGACATCGGGACCGTCGCCCAAGACGTGGCCGGGTTTGGCGGCGGCGAAGGTGACCGTCACATCGGCGCGAATCGTGTTCGGGTGCGACTTTCCGGTCAAACCGTCGAGTCCAGTGGGAACGTCGACCGCGAGCACCGGGGACGAGCCGACCGGAGGCGGTTTCCAGTCACCCCGGAAACCGGTTCCAAATCCGGCATCGATCACGAGGTCGACGGTGGGGAGGGTCGGTGGGCATGCCGTCGCATCGAGCACGACGACCGACACGCCTCGTTCTCGCAACCGATCGGCGGCGGTGCGACCGTCAGCGCCATTGTTACCAGGTCCGGCGATCACGGCGACCGTGCGTCCGTATCCTCCGCCCAACATCAGAAGCGCTTCGCGAGCGACAGCCGCACCTGCCCGCTCGATCAACGTCTCCACCGAGTCACTCGCGGCGGCGTCGATCGCTCGCATCTGTTCGGGTGTGACGACCGGAAGCATCCGCTACTCGGCGATCACGTAGGCGACGGCAACGAGATCTGAATGGGTCAAACTCACATGCCAGCGTTGTACCCCGGCCTCGGCGGCCAGTGCCGCGGCGCGTCCCGCGAACGCCAACGACGGCACGCCCGATGCCGCTCGTTCGATCCAGACGTCGTGAAATCCGAACGCGCCCAACCCGAGTCCGAGCGCTTTCATCACGGCTTCACGCGCCGCGAACCTGACGGCCAGCGACGGAACCGGGTCGGCTTTCGGCGCCACATAAGCCAACTCGACATCGGTGAACAGCCGCTCCCGCATCGTCGGAGTGCGTTCCAACGAACGCCGAAACCGTTCGATCTCGACGACATCGATCCCGATCCCGATCATGTCGTGGAACCCGTCATGGGATCGTCCGTCCTGGGATCAGCTGCGCCAATGGTCGGCAGCATCGGAAATCGGTTCGATCAGCAGGTCGGCTACCGGCAAGTTGCCGAGCCGCGAGACGTCGAAGTCGCCCTCGGTCTCAGCGACCCAGTCGACGAGCCGGTTGTAGCGGTTGTCGTAGCCCTGCAACACCCCGCGCATCGTGGCGGCATCGAGTCGATCGTGAAACCTGACATGCAGGAGGGTGATGCCGACCGATGTTCCCGACTTCACCTCGGGCACGAAGATCACTGATCGGTGGTCACGTCGACCCCTGCCGACGAGCACCTCGCGCGACTCGGCCACGCGGTGCTTGGTGCCGACCAGCCGGGAGTCCCCCTCGACCCGACTGCGCAGATCTCTCGAGATCCCGCCTCGGTCGACGATCGTGATCATGTCACCGTCGATTCGATATCTGGTGTAGCCCGTGACATCGGCGACGGCAGGATCGAGGTCGGCGAGCACCTTCAGGGTGCGATAGCTGAGCACGTCGCGCCCGGCGCCGGCCTGCAGAATCGCTTGGACCAGCGGTCGGTCGAGAACTCCCTCGTCGCTGCGCGAGATCCCAACGGTGACGGTCTTGGCCTGGTGCTTGATGGCGTCGACCGGCCGGGTCAGTTCTTCGATGCCGCGCGTCAGCGCTTCGACCAGCTCGTCGATCAGTGCGCCCGGTGTGCCGACTTTTCCGGACGAGACCGAGTATTGCTCGACGGCGTTCGGTGAACCGAGATCTCGCAGTAGTCCCATGATTCGAACCGCCGTGCTCGCCTCGAGGTGTCCGTCGTACTGCTGATCGCGGAGCCCGTCGACGAAGCGTTGGCTGATCGACGGCAACTGCGAGCGAATCGCCTCCACCACGGCGTCACCCGTATCGAAATCGGCGACGGCCCGCTCGATCATTTCGCGCGCCTCGCGAAGTGGTCGTGCGGTGGCGTCGATCGCCAATGCAGCCTCGTATCCGAACAGGTGGCCGACCATTGCCGACAGCACGAAACCGAGTGCCGGGTCGACGGCGGGAACCGTGATCGTGGCCGCCGAGCTGTACCGGGTTTCACCCTCGTCGGCGATCACGATCGGCGTCGCCTTGTGTGCCCGGAAGATCGCTGTCTCCTTGGCGACGTCGTCGGCGGTGCTGCCTCGCAACCCAGCCGCACACACGAGGATCATCGGCTCGCACGACAGGTCGATGTGCTTCTTGTCTTCGGTGACGTCGGCCGGAATCGACTTGTAACAGAGCTCACTGAGTTTGATCCGCACCTCTTCGGCGGCGACGAGATTCGGCCCATTGCCGACGACCGCCCAGTAGCGCTTCGACGGAGCGAACCTGCGCGCTGCCTCAGCGATCTCCTGACGCTTGGCGAGCACGCCTCGCATTGCTTCGGGAAGCGTCCGCAGCCCGACCAGCAACTCATGGCGGCGACGGTCGTCACCGACACCGGCCGCCTCGCTGATGGCACAGGCGAGTAGCGCCCCGGCGGCCACTTGGGCGTAGAACGCCTTGGTCGAGGCGACGCTCATCTCGACGTCACGACCATCCGACGTATACAGAATTCCATCTGCCTTGTCGACGAGATCGCTGGCGCGCCGGTTGACGATCCCGATCACGGCAGCCCCACGCGATCTGAGCAGGTCGACCGTTCGATTGGTGTCGGTGGTGGTACCGCTTTGGCTCACGGCGATCGCCAACGTGTCGCTCATGTCGAGTCGGAGTTGGAACCCCGACAGTTCCGTCGCCGGCAGCGCGTCGACGTCGAGCGTGCCCTGACACAGTTCATCGAGCAAGGAGGCCGTGCTCTGACCGGCGACCGCCGCAGTCCCCTGACCGATCACACGGATCCGGGTGATCGTGCCGGCGGCCAACCTGGCGGCAATCGCTGGCGGGAAGGCCCGCTCACCGACCGACGCCCGCAGGATCCCGTCGCGCTCCACGATCTTGCCGCGCAACGTCTTGTGCCAACTCCTCGGCGCCTCGCCGATTTCTTTGAGCAGGAAGTGCGGGCTGTCGCCGCGATCGATGTCGCGAGTGGTCACGGCCGCCGTGACGATTTCGGAATCCTGGACGACGAACGGCTGTCCGTCGTATCCGATCCGTGTGATACCGGCGATCTCCCCGGCCAAACCGGCGTTCAGAACGACGATCTCACCGCCCAGTTCTCCATCCATCCTGAGGTACTGGCTGGTCTCCTCGACGGTTCCGTACGGTTCGCTGGCGACGATGAAACAGTCATCTGCGAGACCGACGTAGAGGCCTTGGCCGCTCCCCTGCAGCGCGAACAGCATGGTATCCGGATTCGATCCGCTCATCGCCCCGATCGCCACCGAGCCTTCGAAGGCCGCAACGGTGCGTCGGAAGGCCTCGACGAGGCCCGCCCCCGCAGCGGCGTGCCGGGCCACGAGCGCCGGAATCACTTTGGCGTCGGTGGTGATGTGGTTGTGAATCCGGAGTTGGTGCTGAACGCGAAGATCGGCGTGATTGTCGACATCTCCGTTCAATGCGGCGACTACGTAAGGTGCGGCCGCCAGACTCGGAGACGTTTCGAGTTCGTCGCTGTTCAGCGGATGGGTGTTCGGCTCCGAGATGATTCCGACGCTGGCCCAACGCGTGTGCCCGAGCACGGCAACCCGCGCCGAGGGCGCCGACACCGCCCGGCGCAGCAGGTCGTCATGCATCACGGCCGTTCGCAGTGCACGCGTGTTGTCGCCGAGTTCGCCGATTTCCGCTGCCGCTTTGTAGACGAACGACAACGTGCCGTCACTGACATGCACGGACCCGGATTGAAACGTCGGGTCCTGGGAGCGCGAGGCGATCGCCGCCGCAACGCCCGGTTCATCGAGGGCGAGTCCGTGCTCGGTCACGAGCACATGGATGCCGGCCGAATCGCGACCGCGCACCTCGAGCCGATCGATCGCCGACAGGGACAGTTGAATCGCCCAGTACGCCGCAACGGCACTCTCACCGGCATCACGACCTGCCAGCAACGCGACGTCGTGCGCCGTTCTCAGCCGGTCGTTGCGGAGTGACCACAGTGCATCTCGCAACGCGATCGACTGGGTGTTGAGCCGCTCGACCTCCTCGGGCGAGTGCTCCTCGGTTTCGATCGAACGGTCGAAGTCGTCGGCAAACGCGTCGAGTTGATCGAGTCGACCGACGATCGCCGCCGAGAACTCGAGCCGGTCGTACAGCGCCAACACCCCGGGCAGTCCGCGTAACAGCTGATCAGCCGTGGCGATCGCTGCGGCGGCCTCGACCGGATCACCGATCCGACGCGTCGCAGCATCCAACAAGTCGATGATCTCGTGGTGGGTCGGTGTCGGCCGCGTGGGTCGACGGCTGAGCACTCCGATGATGCCGCACATGGCTGTTCAGGCTAGCGAGCCGGCACGCTCACTCCGGTTCAGGCAACCAGATCGGGATGCCCGCGAATCACGTCGGCGAGCGAGTTGGCGCTTCCCTCGGCGAGCTCGTGGGTCGCCGCCTCGACCATCACACGAACGAGCGGTTCGGTCCCGCTCGGGCGGATCAGCACCCGGCCGGTCGAACCGAGCCGCTGCTCGGCCTCCGCGATCTCGTCGGCAATCAATGCGGCAACGTCGAGATTTCGCTTCCCCACCCCGACATTGACGAGAACCTGCGGCAACCGCGTCATCGCCGCCGCGGCGAGCTCCGACAATTGCCTCCCGGATCGTTGCACGATGTCGAGCAGCGTGATCGCCGTCAGCATCCCATCACCGGTGGTGCTCCTGCCGGGGAAGATCACGTGCCCTGACTGCTCACCACCGAGGGTGTACCCGCCCGCAGCCAACGCCTCGAGCACGTACCGATCGCCGACGGCCGTCTCGACGACGTGGATCCCGATTGCATCCATTGCAAGTCGGAATCCGAGGTTGGTCATCACCGTGACCACGACGGTGTCATCATGCAACAGACCGCGTTCGCGCATGTCGGCTGCGCACAGGGCGATAATGTGGTCGCCGTCCACCACGTCACCGTGTTGATCGACTGCGATCAATCGGTCGGCGTCCCCGTCGAGGGCGATTCCGACATGCGCTCGTTCTGCGGTGACGACCGCTCGCAGACTCTCGGGACTGGTTGCTCCACAGTTGTCATTGATGTTGGTGCCGTTCGGCGAGGCATGGATCACTACAACCTGGGCGCCGGTGCGGGTGAACGTCTCGGCGACGATCTCCGAGGCAGCGCCGTTGGCGGCGTCGACCACAATTCGGAGTCCTCGCAGATCTCGCCCATCGAGGGCGTCCAGCAGATGCTCGACGTATCCGGACGTGGCGTGCGAATGGATCACACCAGGGGCGACCGTCGGTGTGACGAGATGATGGAGCGCATCCTCGATCCGCTCCTCGATGTGATCGGGAAGTTTCGTCCCGCCCTGCGCGAACAGTTTGATGCCGTTGTCGAAGTATGGGTTGTGGGAAGCCGAGACGACGACGCCCATCGCACCCGAGCGTGCTGCCTCGAAGGCGACCGCCGGCGTCGGCACAACCCCGAGCCTGAGCACCTCGACGCCTTCCGACGCCAGCCCTGCGACGACTGCGGCTTCGAGCATCGGCGTCGAGATCCGACTGTCGCCACCCACCACGGCCGTAGACGCACCAAGGACCTGAGCCGCTGCGCGGCCCAGGTCCAGTGCGAACGAGGGTGTCAGTTCGGTGTTCGCTCGACCGCGGACACCATCGGTGCCGAAGCGCATCAGCGAATCAGCGCTTGGTGAACTGAGGTGCCTTACGAGCCTTCTTGAGGCCGTACTTCTTGCTTTCCTTCTTGCGAGGATCGCGCGTCAGGACTCCGGCCTTCTTCAGGGCGGCACGCTGCTCCGGGTCGAGTTCGACCAGTGAGCGGGCGATCGCCATCCGAAGTGCGCCGGCCTGGCCCGTCACGCCACCGCCGTGGATGGTGGCGTCGACGTCGTAGGTTTGCTCGGCGTCGACGACGCGGAGCGGCTCCGAGGCGGTCATCCGCTGGGCGTCCGTCGTGAAGTAGACGTCGAACGCACGACCGTTGACGGTGTGCTGTCCGGTGCCGGGGCGAAGCCTGGCGCGGGCGACGGCGCGCTTGCGGCGGCCGGTGGTTTGGGTGAGCGGAGTTGCCATGACAGGTGTTCCTACTTCTCGATCAGCGAATCGTCAGCGTCTTCGGGGACTGGGCAGTGTGCGGGTGGTTCGGGCCTGCATAGACCTTGAGCTTGGTGAGCTGTTGGCGACCGAGTGGGCCCTTCGGGAGCATGCCCCGAACGGTGCGACGAACGGCGTCGGCCGGCTTACGATCGAGCAGCTCGGCATACGACTCGGACTTCAGTCCACCCGGATATCCCGAGTGGGTGTAGATCTGCTTCTGGTTCGCCTTGTCCTTGCTCATGATCACCTTGTCGGCATTGATGATGATCACATGATCACCGCTGTCGAGGTGCGGCGCGAACGTCGGCTTGTGCTTGCCACGCAGGACCCGCGCGACTTCCGTGGCAAGTCGGCCGACGATCATGCCTTCGGCATCGACGACGTGCCACTCACGGTGGATCTCGCTGGCTTTGGGGGTGTACGTCTTCATCATCGAACGATCTCGCAACTCTCCGCGACTTGAATGCGACCGGGGGTTCCCCCGAGACATGGCAGGACGACTGGCCGCATATGGAACCGTGTAATGATACGGGTCAGCCTGGCCGCGCGGCAACGTGCCCGGCGACATCATCACCAGTCGCCCGTTTCTGTGCGTCCCAGCGCGGGCCGTCGTAGCCGACCGCCCAGAGGACCAGCCCGTGCGGCGGGGCGACCCGACCGGCGACATTGCGGTCACGCGCCCGCAGCATCGCGTTCACATCGGCAGGCGTCAACCGGCGTGAGCCGACGTCGACGAGTGATCCGACGATCGAGCGCACCATCTGATGACAGAACGCCGAGCCACGAATCTCGAAGCGCAGCATCGGCGTGTCATCGACACGCGACCACTGGATGTCGTACAACCGTCGCACCATGCTCGGCTCGATCTGCCCCTCGGCGGTTTTCGAGCGCCGACAGAAGGACAAGAAGTCGTGCTCACCGATCAATGGGCTGGCGCCCGCCTGCATGAGTCGAATCTCGAGCGGATCGGGGACGTGCCAGCTGATGCCGGCCAGCAGCGGATTCGGGGACCGGTCATTCCAGATGTGGTATCGGTACTGCCGCCAGGCCGCCGAGAAGCGGGCGTTGAATTCGTCGTCGGTCCACTCCGGCTGTCGAATCGAAATCGCCGGCGCGCAGAGCTTGTTGACTCGCCGAACCAAGCCACCGAGATCGGCGTCGACCGGCAGGTCACCGCTGATCACCTGGCCCCATGCATGGACGCCGGCGTCGGTGCGTCCCGCCCCGGTGAGCACCACCTGCTGACGAACGACCGTCGAGAACGCTCTGGTCAACTCTCCCATCACGGTCGCCACATCCCGATTCGGCGCAAAGCCGTGGAACGCCGATCCGTCGTACGCAACGACGAAGCGGGCCCGGCGCAAGCCAGACCCGCCGTCAGTTGTATCGGTTGGTGGTTCCATCCGGAACAGACGCTACGTCACCCGACGAGAGAAGCGCCAGCGGCGAGTCCCGACCATCAAGAGCGGGAGCGGCCGAAGCGAAGCGGCGGCCAGTCCCGACCGTCAAGCGGGAACAGCCGAGCTCAGACGAGTTCGATGCGAGCCATCTGGGCGTTGTCACCCTCGCGGCCACCGAGCTTCAGGATGCGGGTGTAGCCGCCGTTGCGCTCGGTGTACCGAGGCGCAACATCGTTGACGAGCTTGTGGGTCATCTCGCGGTCACCGAGGTAGCCCTGGATCTGACGGATGCGGTGGATCCGCATCGGGCCGTCCTGGGCCTTCTTGGCCTTCGTGATCAGCTTCTCGGCGATCGGGCGCAGCGCCTTGGCCTTCGCTTCCGTGGTCGTGATGCCCTCGGCGGCGAACAACGACGCGCACAGGTTCGCCATCATCAGCCGCTGGTGGTGTGGTGAGTGACCGAAGCTCGGGCCTCGGCGTGGGGTAGCTGGCATTTCAGAATTCTCCGATTACTTGATTCGAGCTGGATCAGCCGCGCAGCGAAAGGCCGCGCTCGTCGAGCTTCTCTTTGACTTCGTCCAGACTCTTCTGGCCGAAGTTGGTGATGTTCAACAGGTCGTCTTCGGTCTTGGTGAGCAGCTCACCGATCGTGTTGACCTGGGCCCGCTTGAGGCAGTTGCGCGGGCGCTCCGAAAGATCGAGATCCTCGATCGGGAGGTCGAGGTCGGGCGAGCTCGTGGTCGTATCGACCATTTCGCCGAGCTCGAGACCCTTCGGCTCCTCACTCATTGAGGCAACGAGATCGACCAGCGAACGCAGCGTCGCGCCTGCAGATGCGAGCGCTTCTGCCGCCGTGATCGACCCGTCGGTCTCGATCTCCATGATCAGGTTGTCGTAGTTCGTGGACTGCTCGACGCGGGTCGGCTCGACCGTGAAGCTGACACGGCGGACAGCACTGAAGATCGCATCGATCGGAATCACGCCGATCGTGCGGGTTTCGATGTCGCGTTGGCTGGAGGCGTAGCCCCGGCCCTGCTCGACCGTGAGATCGATGGCGAGTCGTGCCTTGCCGTTCAACGTGGCGATGTGGAGGTCCTTGTTGAGGATCTCGACGTCTGACGGGCACTCGATGTCGCCTGCCGTCACCGCTGCCGGACCACGAACGTCGAGCCGCAGGCTCACCGTCTCGCCCGACGTCGACGTGAGCACGATGTCTTTGATGTTGAGGATGATGTCGGTGACATCTTCAGCGACGCCGTTGATGGTGTCGAACTCGTGAAGGGCATCATCGAATCGGACTGTGGTGACTGCCGCGCCGGGGATCGACGAAAGAAGCGTACGGCGCAGCGAGTTCCCGAGCGTGTGGCCGAAGCCTGGCTCGAGTGGACCGATCGCAAATCGCTGCTGATTGTTGCTCTCCTCGCCGATTGCCTCGACGGTGGGGCGCTGCATGACGAGCATGTGCTGCCGATTCCTTTCTTCGGTGTTCGACTAGATCGATGACGCGTTCTGACGACCGCGTGCGGATTACTTGGAGTACAACTCGACGATCAGGGACTCGCGAACGGGCACATCGATGTGCTCACGCTGCGGGATGCTGCGAACGGTGACCTGCTTGCCACCTTCGCCTGCTTCGAGCCAGCCGACCAGCGACCGGTCGAGCACATCGATGTTGTGCTGAATCACGATCATGTTGGCGGCCTTCGGCGACAACGTGACGACATCGCCCTTGCGCACGCGGAACGACGGAATGTCGACACGCTTTCCGTTGACGCTCACGAGACCGTGGTTCACGAACTGGCGAGCTTGCGGGCGAGTCGATGCCCAGCCGGCGCGGTACGTGACGTTGTCGAGACGCGTCTCGAGCATGATCAACAGGTTCTCACCGGTCGGGCCTTGGTGGCGTAGCGCTTCTTCGTACGTCTTGTGGAACTGACGCTCCAACAGACCGTAGATCGCCTTCGCCTTCTGCTTCTCCTGCAGTTGAGCGAGATACTCACTGCCGGCGTTGCGGCGACGGGTGCGACCGTGCGCGCCCGGCGGGAACGGCCGACGATCGAGCGCCTTGCGACCCTTCTCGTTTTCGAAGATGTTGACGCCGAGGCGACGCGACAGGCGCACCTTTGGTCCGGTGTAACGAGCCATGACTCAGCCTCTCCTGCGCTTGGGCACGGTGCAACCGTTGTGCGGGACCGGCGTGACATCTTTGATCGAGGTCACTTCGATGCCGGTGTTCTGGATGGAGCGCACGGCGGTGTCGCGACCCGAACCCGGGCCCTTGACCTGAACTTCGACTCGACGGAGGCCATGCTCCATTGCGGCAGTTGCGGCCCGCTCGGCCGCGAGTTGCGCTGCGAACGGGGTGCTCTTGCGGCTCCCCTTGAACCCGACCGCACCGGACGACGCCCACGAAATGACGTTCCCTTGGGTATCGGTGATCGTGACGATCGTGTTGTTGAACGAACTCTTGATGTGCACGACGCCTGTCGACACGTTCTTGCGATCGCGTTTGCGTGGGCGACGACCGCCCGGCTTTGCCTTTGCCATGGCTACTTCCTCACTGCCTTCTTCTTGTTGGCAACCGTGCGCTTGGGGCCCTTGCGGGTGCGAGCGTTGGTATGGGTGCGCTGTCCGCGAACGGGCAGGCCCTTACGGTGACGGACGCCTTGCAGGCAACCGATTTCGATCTTGCGCTTGATGTCGTTTTGAACGTTGCGACGGAGGTCACCCTCGATCGTGAGGTTGGCGTCGACGTACTGACGGATCTTGTTGACCTCGTCCTCCGTCAGCGACGAGACCTTGACGTTCTTGTCGAGCCCGAGGTCGTCGCACATTTTCAGCGCCGTGGTCGGTCCGATGCCGAAGATATAGGTGAGCGAGATCTCCAACCGCTTTTCGCGGGGGATGTCTACGCCGGCGATACGTGCCATGAATTCGTTACCTCTCCGGTTCCCTTAGCCCTGCCGCTGCTTGTGGCGCGGGTTTTCGCAGATGACTTGAACGCGACCATGCCGACGGATCACGTGGCACTTCTCGCACATTTTCTTGACGCTCGGTCGGACCTTCACGACTGCTCTCTCACTTGTATCGATACGTGATACGGCCTCGGGTGAGGTCGTAGGGGGTGAGTTCAACCTGAACCTTGTCGCCCGGGAGAATGCGGATGTAGTGCATCCGCATCTTGCCGGAGATGTGGGCCAGCACCTTGTGGCCGTTCTCCAGTTCGACGCGGAACATGGCATTCGGGAGCGACTCGACGATCGTGCCTTCGAGCACAATTGCGTCTTCTTTGGTCTTTGCCAGGGTTACTCTCCTCAAAACGGCAGGACCGGTGCCCTGCACTACAGATTGTTGCGGTGATCTGCGCACAGACCGACGAGCAATGCTATCGGTCGCGGTTCGCAGTTCCAATGGCGCGATCCGTCCCTTTTCAGGCTCGTGCTGGGGGCGGGTCGACGACAACACCGAACGATTGCTCCCATGCGAATCAGTTCGAGAACCGGAATCCGGACCCGGCCGAGGGCGCTGGCGAGACGGATCGGCGGTGGTCTCGTCGGCCTGGCCGTGGGCTCGGTTGCCGCAACGGTTGCCGAGCTTGCGCCCGTTGCAGCTCAGGGAGGCGGTGCCGTCGGTCGCCCACCACCGCTTGTCGAGCGTGCCACCTGTCATCAAGCGGCGTCTCAACCGGGGTCTCAGGTGATCACCGTCACTGTGCCGACCACAGCGTTGCTCCGCGTGGACCGCGGCGGTCACGTCGTGGCCGCTGCCACGAACACTGGATGTGCCCCGAAGCCTGGCGACGACCTCTTCTACGTCCGAATCGACGGGACCATCGAGCAGGCACCAATGACCCAGGTGGCGCACCGCCGATGGATCGGCGACTTCACCACGGCGGGCGTGTTCGTAGCGCAGCGTCCCTAGCGGGCGCGCTGTTGAGCGAGTCGTCTGCAGGCGTTGCTCAGTTCGACGACAGGGCTGCGACATCGGGACGAGCACATCAAGCGCCGGCTGGCGACCGCTACGCACGTGCTCGGGCGGCTTCACCCCGGTCCCTCATCTGGTGAAGATCGCGTCGCGGTCATCACTGACTTCGATCTCGCCGCCCGGCAGATATCCGTCGTCGAGTTCTCGTTTGAGCGGCGTCCGTCGATTGCAGCGCATCACGAACCGGACCGCGAGCACGATGACATCGACAACAAGCACTGCGAGGTGCAAGATCAGCAGGCCGGGAATGTGCGAGGTGACATCAGTTGCGGTGACGGTCGGGCCACCACCCGACACGTCGATACGCCACTCCGCATTGCCGTACACCGGTGCGGGGAGTTCGGCTCGAACGACTTGCTCCCACGTCTCTCCCGGTCCGATCTCGGGAGGCGGTTCAACGACCAGCGTCCGCTGGATATCGCCATCGCCGCGACCGACCGAGGCGTTGATGGCAATCCTCCCGACCGCAACGGTCGAGCCATTCCTCACCGTCACCGTGACGTCGTACTCGGTCGCCGAACCGAGGCTCGATCTCAACCAGTCGAGGGCACCTGTGTCCGCTCGCTCGGCGACGATCGAAGTCACGAGCGCCTGACTGGGTGTTGGCCCACCGACCACCATCCCAATCGGGTGACCGATCAAGGTGATCGCGGCGACTGCGATCTCATCGTTGTTCTGGCTCGACACTCTCACGATGCACGGGCACGCGACGGGTGGCGCTGCGACTGGCATCTGGACGAGTTGCGACCCACCGTTGCCGTCGAGTCCAACCCCCTCGCTGGCGGTCATGTTGCAGTCGGACGAACCGCGGCGGCCATCGTTACCGCAGACGGTGACGGTGACCGCCCTGGCCTCGAACCCTGCGATCGTCAGGATCACGACATCATCGGGTTCGAACTCATAACGATCGAGTTCCACGCTAGGTGTGCTCACCGATGACGACCCCAGAACAGGCGTCGAGACGCCGACCGCTGACACCAAGACCGACACCGAGACCGCCAGGCGGTGCGCCGAACTTCTCATCTTCGATGACGTTCAGGGATAGGTGCCATCTCAGCGTGGGGCACAAGCATGAAATCAGGTGCTACAACTGCGGAGCGATGGCGCCGGTGAGCCCTCCTGGCGAGCACGCCGAACAGCAGGAGGAGCAGTACCACCAAAACCGAGATCGGTAAGGCGATCGTCGTCGCCTTTCTGCTCGACCCGCCAGCCACGACACCGTCGCCACCCGCCGCCGGATCGACCGCTACAGATGTGAACGACAGCCCGAGGGCAGGAACATGGTCGACGATAGTTGTGATTTCGACGCCCTGCCCGGGGAGCAACTCCGGGAAGTCGGCGGCCGGGGCTCGTTTCCTGGCCAGTCCGAACGGACCGGAAATGGAGACACTGTGGGAGCCGCCCAGCCGTACGTTGCCGCGGTTCTGGATGCGGTAGCTGACGCTCGCCGACCCATCCAGCGGGTTGGCCGCCCCCCGATAGTCGATCGACAGCTCCTCGATTGCAAGTTCGGCACGGAGCGGGCCACCGACCCGCACGTAGAGCCGGGTGCCGGTCCGTCGGTCGAGTGTGACCAGGTCACCTTGGGGGCCGCTGCTGACAGCTTCGTTCGAAGCCACGATCGCGCCGGTGTGGTCGCCCGGCGTGGCGTTGTCGGGGATCGTCAGCGTGATCGGGATCGTCACCTGTTCGCACGCCGCCACGGTGATCAGATCCTGGGCGAACGAAACCCAGGTACCGACGTCGGTTGGTTCCTCAGAGCCCGGAAGCAGATCGAATTGACCTTCGGCATTGTTGAAGGCGTCGGTTGCGTAGACACGAAAGTTGAGTTGCTGATTGCTGAAGTTGTACAACGTGACCGCGTCCGGAACCTTGGAGCCGGAGTCGCCGGTGAACGACAGGTTCGGGCGGTTTCCGGCTTCGTCCGGGTTCTCGGACCCAGCAGGCGCCAACGCCCAACTGTGCACGATCTCGTCGCCGGATTGCTGCGGTTGGCATTTCCCGATCTCGGCCTTCGCTGATTCGTCGCTGACTGGGGGCGGATCGCCATCCTGAGCGAATGCGACGACCGAAGGGGCCGTCAACATGACGGTCGCCGCTGTGGTGAACGTGACGGTCCACAGTACAAGTCGTCGACGGTGGTTCATAGGAATCGTTGCCTTTTGGTCAGGAATGACGTGAGCGGTGCGGGTCGGCCGAAGCCGCCCCGCACCGCCATGCCATTGCGTTTATGGTTGATTGCGTTCGTTGATTCGGTGTGGCTGAATCAGACAGCGGTGAGGGCCAAGGTGCCCGCGTAGGACCCGGCATTGTTGGCAGCCGGGATCAGCACCTTGACTCGGGCATCGAGCTCGGCGATGCCGAGGCCGGCACCAGCGACTGTCGAGGCAAGCGGGCGACCGCTCGCCATACCGGTTGTCGGAGCACCGAGGCCAGTACCAGGCAGGACCGCAACACCCGCTGTGACCGTCTGTGTGTAACCAGAGCCGGTGACGACCGTCTGCGCTGCCGTACCCGCTGCGTTGAGGACACCCGCAACCGAGGTGACACGTGGGGTCCATCCCAAGTAGTCACCATCGAAGCTGTCGCCGACGATGGCGAACGTACCCATCGTGCCGTTCACGGTCCAGCCGGCGTCGATGTCACGGGTGTCGACAACCGTGACCTCGTTGAGGCGGCCGCTGGCGGCGTAGTACTGACCGGCGAGAGCGCCGGTCGTGACGAGCGTGGCGGTACCCATGTTGAGACCACAGGTGGTCGGGTACGTCGGGCTCGACGGGTACGGGTACTCCGGGAACTCAGGATCGAGCGATGGAGCATTATCGTCGTCGATCGGGGCGGTACCGGTCTGGTCGACCGTTGCCGTCTCCGCACTCAAAGCGAATGGATAGCCCGGGAAGGCATTCACTCCCGCCTCTGCAGCCAACGCATTGTAGACGCCGCACCGCTGTGTGAGGATCAGGGCGCCGACCGGGCGCTCGACCGTGATCTTCTGATTGAGGACCTGAGCGGCCTGAGCCGCTGCCGTCACCGGAGCTGACGCCGGAGCGCTGTTCGGTGGGGTGTGAATCGGCTGCACCGTGAACGAGTAGATCGTGCCAGCCGTGAGACCAGTGAATGTCCTCGTGTTGGTGCCGAACGGAACCGAAACCGGCGAGGTTCCGACAACAGGCGAGATCGTCACGGCGTAGCTCACTGGGTTGGTCGGGCCCGCGGGCGGGGTCCAACTCACGCTGATCGAACCAGGGCCAGACGGAACAGCGGTAACACCAGTCACGCCTGGAAGCGCACCCAGTGACGGCGTCACGTTGACCGAGTTCGACACAGGGCTGTTGCCGACCGTGTTGGTCGCCACCATCGTGACTGCGTACGTGGTTCCGTTCGTGAGACCAGGAACTGCGATCGGCGACGTGGCGCCTGTCACAACAACTGGAGCACCAACGGTCGGCGTTGCGGTCACGGTGTAACCGGTCGTGGCGGGGGTCGACGCGGCATGGGTGAAGTTGACCGTCGCGCTCGTGTCTCCTGCCGTAGCGGTGGTGATCAATGGTGCAACCGGCGCAACTCCGACCGAGTAGGTGAAGTTGTTGGGGCCAGCCCCGGACAACGCCGTGATCGTCACCGGCGTCGACCAGAACCGCATCGTCTGCACGAGGGGAACAGCGTCGGGCTGGGTGCATGCGATACCCACGTTGTAGGCACCCGGCGTGAGACCAGCGAACAACGCATTGCTGAACGTTTGGTTGCTCTGGGTGACGATCAGGCCGTCACCTAGACCGGGAGCGATGTTGCGGGACCGTGTGCCGATCGAGTTGGCCAGGTTGTTGGTGAATGCCGGACCGGTGGGCGTACCCGACGGCGAGTAGATCATCGGCGCCGGGTCATTGCTGAGCGGCGTGATGAAGGTGTGGTACAGGTAGCCGGCGGTGTTGTCGCCGGGGCACGCCGCGGCGAGCGGCACCGAGACGCTGAACGTCGTGGCGCTGGTGCCGGTCGATGGCGTGATGGTGACGGCGCCCGCTGCGGGCGTACCGGCTGGCAATGCCTGTGCGGTGCCTGCCAGGGGGAGCATCGTGGCAGCGACGGCCAGTGCCGCCGCCCCCGCGATGACTCGCTGGAGCCTCATGGACTTGAGTTTCATGGTTGTCGTTCCTTTGCGATTTGGTTCGGTTCGATTTGGTTGGGCGGTTTGGGTGTCGTTGATCATCAGGCGACGAACGGGCCGGTGAGGGTCGTCGAGCCGCAGTTTGCACCGAGCGCCAGGAAGCCGAACGTCTGGATCGTCGCCGGCGCCGAACAGACGGCCGAGCTGGAGCCGACGAACATGCTCACGATCCGGGCGTCGGCTGGCGCCTGGAGCGATTCGGTGGCGACCACGTTGTAGACGTCACGACCAAACGTGGTGTTTGCGTAGAACGTCGAGTCAGCGGTCAGGCTTGGCGCAACACCGTTGATCGGATCGGTTCCATTGATCTGGCCGAGGGAAACTCCGGGGCCGGGATTCGGGCTGGCAACGTTGTTCGACCGAGCGATGAACTGGCTCGCCGAGAATCCAACGATCACCTCTGCATTGACACACGACACGGCAGCCCCGCCGGCGACGCCGTCGCAGATCGGATCGGAGGTCGTGGCAAGCGAGTTGGCCTTGATCGTCAACTCCGGGCCGTTGCTCTCCTGTAGGCGACCACCGGCATCCGGCAGCCCGCCGATCGCGAGTCCGGTGTTGCAAAAGTTGGTGCCGACGTCTTGGCCAAGCGGTGAGTTGGAAATCCCAAGTGCGGTGTTCCATGACTGGTAGGTGCCAGAACCGGTTTGGATACCACAGGGGATGATTACCGTGCCGCCGATCAGCTGTGGGCCTGTGAGGAACAGCGAGTTGAGCTGTGCAGGGGTGAGGTTGATGAGCGGCGAGCCCGACGGCTTGTTGTACGCCCACGTAAGGGCGTCTCGGCCGAACGGGATGTAGGTCAGGACCGTGCCTGAGCCCGTAGGGCCGGCTGACGACCGGGCGAAGTCGACGAGGCCCGACGCATTACGATGACCGCATGGGTTGCCGGTGCCGGTCGGCCAGGTGCCGCCGCCGAAAGCACGGCTGAGGATCCGACGACCATTGGTCGAGCCGTTCGGACGGAGGATCGTCGGAGCGCCGACCTTGGTGACGATGCACTCGTTGGCTGGGAACGCGTCCCACGAGACGAGTTGGACCTTGCCGGAGGCGACGCTGGTCTGGGCCGGCGTGTAGTTCAAGCCGTCCGAGAATCCGGCGAAGGCGTTCATGACGTCCTGGGTGGTGTCAGAGCCGTAGCCGATGAGCGCGCTGTACTGTTTGGGATCGGCGTTGGCAGGCGAGCCGGGGACTAGCGAGGCGCTCAGCGCCACCCCGACCGAGACCATGGCGGCCGCTGATCGGATCAGCTTCTTACGTGTCATAAACATCTGTGTTGACGAGCCTTTCTGGGACGATGGATCCGGGCCTCAAGACCCGGTCGAGTGGGCCCGTCATGAGCCCACGACTTCGGACTGTGGCACTCGAATCTTGCGTCTGAGTGGCCGCAAAGTGAACGATGAGGAGCTCCCCCGAGTGTTCACGCGGATGACAACTTGCCGATGCCGTGACAGCTCCCGACGTTGGCTCGCGGGTCCGATGGGCTAGCCGAAACGCCCGTTGACATAGTCGTTCGTGCGCTGATCCTGCGGCGAACGGAACATCAATTCGGTCGGCCCGTGCTCGACGATCAGCCCCGGTGTACCTTGCTCGGCGAGGAAGAAGGCACACCGATCTGAGACCCGGAGGGCCTGTTGCATGTTGTGAGTGACGATCACGATCGTGAGTTCGCAAGCCAGTTCCATGATCGTCTGCTCGATCCGGCGCGTCGACGTAGGGTCGAGAGCCGAGCAGGGTTCGTCCATCAGCAGTACGCGCGGTTTGATCGCAAGTGCGCGAGCAATGCACAGCCGCTGCTGCTGACCACCCGAGAGACCTCCGCCGGGTTGCCGCAACCGGTCCTTGACCTCGTTCCACAGGCCGGCTTTGCTGAGACACGACTCCACCAACGCGTCTTTGACGTCGACCGACGCCTTGACTCCCGTCACCCTCAGGCTGGCGACGACGTTGTCGTAGATCGACATCGCCGGGAAGGGGTTCGGCTTCTGGAACACCATCCCGATCTCACGACGCGCATCGGTCAGCTTGCGCGATGGATCGTAGACGTCGTGACCGTCGAGCATCACCTCACCGGCCATCGCCGCCGAGGGGATCATCTCGTGCATCCGGTTGAGGATCCGCAAGAAGGTCGACTTGCCACAACCCGATGGGCCGATCAGCGCAGTCACCTTTCCAGCAGGCATCTCGAGCGACACCCGATCGAGGACCTGGTGGCTCCCGAACCACGCCGAGATGTTGCGGGCGTCGAGTCCCGCGACCGAACCGTTGACGACCGTCGACGACTGGTCAACCGCGTGGACTTCGCCTCGGCCGCGCCGCACGAGGCGACGAAGCGGCGATGCCGGCGACGGTTGAGCTGACGACGACCCGGATACCGAAATGCCAGATTCATCGATGCCAGTTAGATCGACCGAGGCGATCGATGAATTCAGCGACGAGCGTTCGGCGAGCGACGCCTCAACCGGCTCGGGCGGGGTCAGCCTCGCCGTTTCGGGAGCCGGCACGGCCGACGACGCGATGTCGACGAGCGCGCTATCGACCGCTGCGACGAACATCAACGGTAGCGATGCTGGATCTGATGACGTTGCCGCATCGACCGGCGGTTGTTGGTTGTCGAGATCAAGCTCCGCAGTCGAAGTCGAGGGTTGCCGTCGGTGCTGGTACTTGCTCTCGACCCCGGCAAGGGTGGCGAGCGCAGCCCGAAACCGTTCGACATCGTGGGCTGCCACCGCCACTCCGAAATCGGCAATGTCTGGCGTCACCATCACGGTCCACGCCGCGTCGGTGGCGTGGACGACCATCTCGAGATCGGAGACCATCCATAGCCAGTCGAACGTGCCGTCGGTGGCAACCAATCTTGTGTTGGTAATTGTCACAGTGGCCTCGTGCAGGGTCGACACCGAGGCCTCAGCGGAGAGCGCCTCAGGCCCGACCAACTGCACGACCGAAGCTCCCTCGAATGTGCCGAGTTCGAACTCGACGGCTCCCCCGTGAGGTGAGCCAGCGCCTTGTAACAGTGGTGACGCCTGGATGGTTGCCTTTGAGTGGTTGAGGGTCATATCGGATCATCGACTCGGGTCACATGAGGTTGGGCAGCAGCCGAGCGACCTCACCGGCAGTCGCCAGGCCGACCAGCGCGAGCGGCGGGACGAACACGACCCAGGTCTGTGCCCGACCCCAGCGGTGCCATGCCCACACGGCACCGATCGAGATCACGATCAATGCCTGTAACCACAGCACCAGCACCCACAGTGTGCGCCGATCGGCGGCCATCAACCGCTCCTCGGTCGGAAGTTCGTCGTCGGTGATGAGTCGTGCTGGGCCACCAACTGGGGTGCCGCTGATGTCGGCGTCGACCCGCACTACTCCGCTGGGAAGGAACGATCGGCCATCGGCCGTTGCGAGTACGAGCCGGGACGATCCAGGTGCGAGCGGAGGCGGCAGCGGGTCACCCTCTCGGCGCACGCCCAGTACGCGGTACTCGAACGCGCCCTGGCCGGTCGTGACGCTGATCAGGTCGCCCTCCACGAGATCGCCGATGTTGCCGAATGGGCCGCCGTAAGCGGCCCGCCGTCCGAACAGCAAGCTGACGCCTATCTGGCCGGGCAGCGGAGTATCGCGCCGGTGCCCGGGCCCGACGAACAGATCGCTCGCCGTCGTACCCTGACCCACCACCTCCGAGAGGCCGATCGTCGGGATCTCGAGCAATCCCACAGGCGCCGCAGGGTCGAGCACGCGATTCTCGTAATCAGTGGGGCCGATCGGTGCAGTCCCCTCGGCGAGCTCAGAACGAAAGCGGTCGAAGGCGCGCTGTCTCGCCGAGCCCTGTTGCATGCCGCTGACGAACGACAGCTGCAGCAACAGCCCAGCCGACAACGTCAACAACGCCACCAGCGCGGACCTCGTCATCGACAGTTTCGGACTCAAAGGTGGAACGCCGTTCGCCGCTCGACGTTCCGGCTCTCGCGCCGATCGCGTCCGCCGATGACGGTCGACGTCGCCCGAGCGTGATCGCAAGAATGCGGCGAAAGTTGGGATGGTCGCCGTCATCGTCGATCGGCAACCAATCTGATCGGGCGGCCGAGCAGGATCACCATCCGGCCGAAGGCGAGCAACAACGTGCCCCAGACGATCAGCCACGGTAGCAATGAAGATGGCCCGGTGGTGGCCAGCGACTGAGTGTTGCCACCGGCCTGGTTGGTAACTCCGCCGGACGCAGTTCTCAGTGTGCTCGGAGCGGTGGTCGTGGTAGCCGTGACGCAAGCAACCGTGGTCGTCGTCGCTGCCGTCGTTGTCGTCGTCGTTGTCGTCGCTCCCGCGACTGCCGTGGAGGGGGTCGTCGCTCCACTCGAGCACGGCACGCTCGTGCTGGTAGCTCCGGCGACTGTCGTGGTGGTGCCCGCCAGCGTGGTCGTAGTGGCAGCTCCGACGACTGTCGTCGCGGTTCCAGTCGGCGCGGTAGTGGACGATGTGGTGGTGCTCGAACTGGTGGTCGTTGTCGTGGCCGCCGAAGCTGCATAGGTGAAGTTGTTCGGGCCTGCACCGGCAGAAGCCGAGACGGTGACCCTTGAGGCCCAGTACTTTGCGGTGTTGACGGTGCCATCAGTGTTATCGGGCAACGTGCAGGCGATCCCGATCCAGTAGTCACCAGGTGTCACTCCAGCGTAAAACGCATTACTGAACGACAAACCGGTCGGGGCGACGACGAGGCCGTCGCCCAGACCGGGGAGATTGTTGCGCGACCGTGTAGCGATCGAGTTGGCGAGATTGTTGGTGAATGCCGGGCCACTAGGGATACCAGACGGCGAGTAGGTCATCGGGGCCGGATCGTTGGTCGCCGGGGTGATGAACGTGTGCCAGAGGTAACTGGCGGTGTTGTCGCCAGGACATACCTGGGGCGCAGGCGGCGAAGCGAAGACGAGCGAGAACGTCGTGCCACTGTCGCCCGACACCGGATTCATCGTGAGTGTGCCCGCCGCTGCGGCTCCAGGCGACAGCGCATCCGAAATCTCACTGAACAGCCCAACACCGGACAGAACGACGCCGACGAGCGCGACATTGCGGGCCAGTCGGCGCCAGCGCGCCGGGACGACCATCGGACGGGTGTATTTCATGGATGCTCCTTCGAAAGGACAGGGTTGCGCCGCCGACGAAGCCGGAGCGTGCCAACAACTGCAACGGTGGCGAGGGCGGCCGCTGCAGCGACGGCCTTCGCCATCGCTGAGTCACCCGAACCCGTCGCTCCAGCGGTAATCGCGGTGGCGGTCTCGTCGCTCGAGGCCAGCGCCCAGGTCCGCTGGCCGGGCTCCACGTCACGGTTCTCGCTGACCACGATCTCGGCGTCCCAGAACTTGGCGCCGATCTCGTAGTAGCTGCAGGCGATCCCGATCTTGTAGAGGCCGACTGGCAACAGATCTGGGGTGAAGACCCCGAAGCTGAGCGGCGGAGGGTCGAGGATCTGCCCCGGCTGGCCCGGCGAAGGGTTCTGTGCCAGCAGCACCTGCACGTACGGCCGGCCTTCGGTCGTGTACAGCCCGTACATGAACTCGCCCCGGGGACGTGTCGAGCCATAGCGCAGTACTGCGAGATCGGTGGCGGCGGGCACAATGAAGCTCTGTACCCGCCAGTCGTCGTTGGCGCTGTCGCCGGGGCAGGCCGACCCGGTTGGCAACCGGAGCGAGAACACCGTATTCGTGTCGCCTTCGGTGAGTGGCGTCGTCCGATCGCTGGCCGACACGACCACTACGTCGCCAAGATCGGCGGCGACCAGCGGAAGTTCTGGCACGACGCGGGCTGGACGACCGAGACCCGCTGTGGACGTGCCATCCGCTAGGGAAAGCAGCATCACGATCAGCGAAAGGGCGCTGATCAGCGCGGCAGCCGGTGCATGACCGCGACGAACGCCGCATCGGCGGCCAGATGACGTGCGAATCACGGTGACTCGGACCCCGAGAAGTCGAAATCGTCGGCGAGATCGCGCTTGCGTCGCGGCCACTTCGTGATCTCGAGCGAAAGGAGCGCCGACAGGAGGCTGACACCGGCGAATCCGGCGACGGCGAACCGCATCGGGCTGACCGGTGTGTCGGGCGTGACGCCAGATGGTCGTGTCGAGATCGTCGCCGTGCCGTCGGTGGTGTTCGGCGGAGCCGTCGTGGGTGCCGGGTCCGACTCCGGTGTCGGCGCGGTAGATGCCGGAACGGTGGTTGTCGATTCGACGGCGGTCGTCGGCGTCGTCGTATTCGTTGTCGCGACGGTCGCCTGAGATCTGCGCGGCTGCTGGCTTGACGGTTGTTGCGTGGAGGTGCTCCGCTGCATGGCGCTGGTCGCGGGCGGCAGTGTCGTGGTCGCCGTGGTCGTCGTGGTCGGCGTGGTCGTCGTGGTCGGCGTCGTGGTCGTGGTCGGCGTCGTCGTGGTCGTCGTCGCGTCCGGCACGTACTCCAGGTTGCGGACGAGTGACGCGGCGTCGACCGTCTGCTCCCGCAGTGCCCGCGGGAGTGGCGCATAACCGGCTGGTAGCTGGCCGATCAGCTCACCGGGCACCTGCCCCGTGCCTCCGGCAAACTGCAGGAAGGCGGCGTACTCACTCCGAGCAAGGGTGTCGAGTGCGAGCGGTGCGATCGCCGCATACGTGAGCGTCGTCAACGGGTAGGCGTCGACCGTCTGCGTCGTGAGCGACGGCTCGAGTACCTGTGGTTCGGCTCCGGGCTTCATCGACGCCACCCCCGCTGCGAGTCCGGCCCGATCGGGTGCGACGAACGTACGATCGGCACCGTTGTCGCCAGCCCGGCTGAGCCGCGCCATCTGGATGCCGTACTGGGCCGCCGAGGCGGAGTCCGTCACCGACAGGAACCCACGCTGGCCGATCTTCTGTGGAGTCGATCGCTTCCAGTACTGGCTGGCCGAGACAGGGTTGGCGGGATCTTCGCCGATCCTGGCGCCGTCGTACGCCTTGCGTGTGTTCGAGGCGGCTTCGGCAAAGCCCCCGGCATACGGCATCCAGTCGGTGGTGCATAGTTGAGGAGGCGCGAACTTTGGGCTGACCGTCTCGACATCGGGCGCTTGGTAACAGTGCGAATCGGCTTTCGGAAAGGAGTTCGGTGTGCTTGCAGTCACCACTGCATATGCCGGGTTCACCGCCATTCCCCACGGATCGGGGACTCCATCCAACCACGTCTTCGCTTCTGGGTCGGAAAGGATCCACTCCCACAACTGCCGGGCGGCGTCGGAGTTGCCGGCAGGGAGATGAAGGCCGCTGAGCTGACGCCCTTGGGTCATCTGGAACTGGGCGAACTCGGGATTGAACTGTAGGAAGTCCGGGTCGGCATATGGATCGAACGGGTTGTTGACGGTCCATTCGTAACCGGACGGCCTGAACTGGATGTTCACCTGGTTCACGTACGACTGCGTCAGCAGCTTGGCCACCAGGCGAGGCGTGAGGTTGAGTTCTGCGACACGGACACCCTTCAGAGCCTGTGCCTCCTCAGGAGCCTTGGCGAGATCGGCATGCGGGGTGCGTTCGATGTTGAAGCCGATCACGACGCCGGACGCGGTGAGCGGTGCGTACACGACTCGCTCGAGTGGGTCGGCGGGTTGCGCGCCAAGCGGCCGTGACACGACGACCATGCCTGTTGATCCTTGCGTCAACTGCAGTCTTGCGCTGGCGTCACTGACACGGGCGTACGAATAGGGCGGCAACTCGCCGCCGCCGCACAGCGCAGGCTGCCAACTCACGACCGCAGGGATCGCCAACTCATTGCCGGAGATCCGTCGGTCCGAGACGGCGATCGAGCATGGCGAATCGACAGGGTTGAACTCGATCGGAATCGCGATCCGGTTCGGCCACGCTTGCGGGGACAGCGGCGAGGTGATCACCCCCTTCGAGTCGGCGTTGGCGCCCTCGTTGTTCGGATGGGTGTTGACGTTCTCGTCGACCGGCTCCCCGCGCGGGACGATCACGATCCAACACTGGGGAACCTTGCGGTCAGCACCGTCCACCGGTTGCTTGCGTTGGCCACATCCCAGACCCGAGGACTGAACCCCGGTGTTGACCTGGAACAGTTCGGCGCCAGTACCGTCGGGCGCCGTCGCAGCGACACCGATCTCGTTGGTCGTGACGATGTCGTACAGCGGGTTGAGCCAGTAGTTCCCGGCGAAGCCCGGGACATAGGCAGCGTTGGTCTGGAAGTCGATCTCGGTTCCGTTGACGGCTCGGAACGGTCGCCAAACCTGCTGGTCGAGCGGGTTGAGGACACCGTCGGAAGAGTCGAGCGGCGCCCATGATGGATGTTTGATGATCCGTTCCAGGGCGAACCACCCACCTGGGACCAAGGCTCCGTTGGGTCCGCCACCAGGCGCTCCTGCCACCGCGCCCTGCACACATTGTTCGGGCGGCGGCCCGGGGTTGTCTGGGTTGGTGCCGTCATCGTCACCCCAGCACTGCATGATCTGGAGGTAGTTGGCGGCGAAATCGGAAGGACCGCTCCTGGTCGGCGTTCCGCCGGTCCACGTGATCGAAACCGCTTGGTTGGTGAGGTTCTTGGTCTGGTTGACGGTAACCACGAGATCGGCAAACCTGCCACGGCCACGAACCGTGACCTTCGAGTCGGAAGCAGCCAGCGCGGTGTCGGCGCCTTGGCTGCCGGCAAGCGGTTCGGCATCGACGTCTGTAACAGCCACCAATGCAAAGGTGGCGATCGCGGTCGGACCGATCAACCATCGACCCAGGCGTCGAGCGATCACGCCGGCACTCCATTCGAGAAGTATCGCCAGGCAACCGCCGGCCCGAGCACCAGGGCCATCGTCAGCAGTACCACGAGCAGGATCAACACCGCTTGGCCAAACCCTGGCCCGCCATCGAGATTGGTCGGCGTCACTGCTCCGACGGCGCCGGCGGTGGGGGCCGCGATCTGCCCCGCCGACTGGTCAGCAGCGTTGCCACTCGCCGCTGCGCACTCCCCAGTGTCCGGGTCACACGACAGCGCAGCACCATCGGAACCTTCGACGACGAGCCGGCCGCCGCTCGATCCGTCGATGCCACCATCGGCTGATCCAGAACTGTCGCTCGCGGTGCCCGCCGCGGCACCGGAGTCACCGGCGTTCCCCGTCGTTCCCGCGGTCGTGCCGGACGTGCCACCGGTGGAGCCGACCGACCCAGTCGGCACGCCCCCGGACCCTGAGGCAACGCCCCCGACCCCACCGCTCGTGCCGTTGTCGACCGCACCGGTTCCACCAACAACGCCGCCATCGACGGCACCGGTTCCACCGCCGGTGTTTTCCGTGTTCGTTCCACCGCCGGTGTTCGTTCCACCGCCGGTCTGTGGCGTGGAGACCGCAGTCGGGGTGTCGCTCTTTCCCGCTGTCCCGTCAGGGCACTGCAGGGGGCCTTGTCGATCGCATTCCTTGGGCATGGGTGCTTCGTTTGCCAAACGGTTGCTGCCGTCCGGCGTGAACGTCGGGTTGTCGCACTCCTTGATGTCGATGCTCTCCTGGATCGCTCCAGGGATCTTCCGGATCTGTTCCAGGCTGGCTTCGACGAGGTTGATCGGCATTGGAGAGTAACCGAGCGACGCAGACCGCTGCTGTGCGCCGCACATCGCGTAATTGGTGAATGCGCTCAACGTGTACCCCTTACCCTCGTCGAAGTCACCGAAGATCGTCGTGGGGAGGATGAAGTACGAGTACGACGACAGTTGGTAGTTGCGTGGGTCGGTGTCGGCGTAGACGCCTTCAAGCTCCTGCGTGAGGTACACCTCCGGGTTGGTCTCGTCGCGGTTGATGTTGGCTCGCAGCAACGACACGGCGACATTCGCGGGAGTCGGCTCGGTGTAGAAACCGGCGGCGTTGAGCACCTTTGCGACCGGAGCCGAAAGCCCTATTGCGTACGAGTAGTTGACGTAACCAATCGCGCCTTCGTTCTGCGGGCCAGCCACCGTTCCCGCCACGCCGTCGTCCCCGACCGAGCCGATCAGGCCCTGCATCGAGGGATAGTTCGACGTCACGCCACACTTTGGGGACCGTCCGGAACGTTCGCAGAAATCGTTCCAGATCGCCGGGTGGCGGTCGATCATCCAACGCGTGAATTGAGCACTCGATCCCGATCCATCGGAACGCACGACCGGGACGATCGTGCGGGCCGGCATCGCCAGGCCGGGGTTGTCGGCTGCGATCGCCGGATCGTTCCACATCTTGATCGTGCCAGTGAAGATCTTGGCGACGTTCTCGCCCGACAGCCGCAGGTTGGTGACGATCTGCCCGCCGATCTTCAGGTTGTACATGAATGCGGTACCGCCAGCCGTGACCGGGATATAGGCGTAGCTGCCCGGTACAGGGTTCTCGGCGGTCGAACCATCGTCGGGATTGAACTGGAACGGGATGTCAGATGCGGCGAAGTCGACCTGCCCCCTGAGGAAGTCGGCGCGACCGGCCGAGGATCCCGACCCGCTGTAATCGACCGTGATCCCGTACTGAAGGACGTTGACTCGCATGTCCTCGATCGCGTTCTTTGCCCATGACGAACCCGAGCCTGAAATCCGTTGATAGTCCTGGGCCGCAACCCTGGTTACATGACCCGGTCCGATGAACAGCCCAACCAGGACGATCGACGCGATTCGCAAGGCCGCTCGCGATCGCAGTGGTTGCCGGTGTGTCACGAGTGGACCTCCTTCAATCGCAATTCGAATCGCTCGAGGTCGCGTTTCGATCGTGCTGCGGCGCGACGCTGCTGGCGTTTCGAGAGCCGGCCTGCCGGGCGGCCTCCGAGCACGCGGGCCAGCGTGAACAGCACCAGAACGAAGATCATCAAGACGGCCGCAGTCGCGAAACCCCGGGCGACGAGCGCCGGTTGCGGCGACCGTACGAATTCGTACGTCGCCAGCGGCAACGACATCATCGGGTTCTTGGTGGGGTTGAGGTTGTTGCTCGCCCCGACGCCTGATGTCAGCAACACAGGGGCCGTTTCGCCGATGCCGCGGGCCACGCCGAGGATCACCGATGTCGACAAACCGGACCTGGCAGTCGGGAGCACGACGTGCCAGACAGTCCGCCATTTCGGGGCGCCAAGTGCAGCAGACGCCTCGCGCAAATTGCCGGGCACCAGTCGTAACACCACGTCACCTGATCGGATGATGATCGGCAACATCATGATGCTGACTGCGATAGAAGCGGCCAAACCGGAACGTGGAAACCCGAGGATCAAGATCCACGTGGTAAAGATGAACAGGCCCGCAAGGACCGATGGAAGTGCCGTCATCGACGTGACGATCGTTCGCACGAGCATCGTGACGCGACCTCGAGTCTCGTTGAGGAACACGGCGCACGTGACACCGAGCGGCACGGTGAGAACGAGCGCCAACGCCATGATGATGATCGTGCCGATGAGGGCGTGGGCGATACCCCCGACGTCGAGCGGCTCGAGCGGGCCGGCCCTGCTCATGTCCTCGAAGTACAGGTTCGACTTGAACAGTGCCTGGCGACCTTTCCAGACGGTCGACGCCACGACCCAGAGCAGTGCCGAACCGGCGAGCAAGCCCGAAGAACTGAGCATCACCGCCATCACGTTGTCGACGATCGCCGGGCCATCATTGGTCAACGAGATGAGCAGCGCGTACGTGGCGACGAAGGTGACGAACAGCAGCACGACGAACCCGGCTTTGCCTTCCAGCGGTGCAACCCGCCCGAACAGCAGCCAAGTCGTCGACAGGGCGCTGACGGCGGAACCGACCGCCACGAGCAGGTCGTCGCGGGAGACTTTTCTGATCGCCCGCGGCTGGTTGAGCGCACTTCCCGAGGCCGGGCGCCTCGGCAGCACCGTGACGCCGGGAGCTGGTGCCTCGCCATCCGCCGCCTCAACCGAGCGGAAATCCGTATCGCTGATGGTGATCATGCTTCGCTGCTCGCTCCCGAACGCGACTTGGCGATGAACGCCGAGGCCACAAAGTTGACGACCAACGTCATCGCGAACAGGGTCAGTCCAGCGGCCATCAAGGCCGACAGATCGAAGTCGGAGGCCTCGCTGAATCGCAGCGCGATCAGCGCCGAAACCGAGTTGCTTCCGGCCTCGAGCAGGTTGAAGCTGAAGTCGAACCGCGGCGAGATGATCAGCACGACCGCAATCGTCTCGCCGAGCGCGCGGCCGAGCCCCAGCATCGTGCCACCGATGATCCCGCCCCGCCCGAATGGCAGCGACACAACGCGGATCATCCCCCATCGGGTCGAACCGAGCGCGAACGCCCCCTCGCGCTCGCCCGCGGGCACTTGCGAGAACACTTCGCGCATCACCGAACACTGGATGGGCATCACCATCATCGACACCACAATGCCTGCAATGAACGAAGATGCGGAGAAGACCGACAGGCTCGAGAGGGGGTTCGAAGGGTCGTGCCCCGTGACGTCGAAGATCGGGATCCATCCGAACCATGAGCTCAGCCAGCGCGAGATCCCGATGGCGTGGATCTGCATCACTCGGGCGCCCCACAACCCGTAGATGACGCTCGGGACAGCCGCCATCAGGTCGACCATCGCCACGAGTGCCGATCGCATCCACTTCGGCGCCACTTCGGTGATGAACAATGACGTGGCGAGCGAGATCGGCAAGGCGATTGCCACGGCGATGAGGGCGATCGAGATCGTGAACCCGATCACGGCGGCTACGCCGAATACACCCGTGCTCGGCTGCCACTGTGACGTGGTGAAGAACGACAGCCCAGTCCGCCGGAAGGCGGGAACCGACTTGACCGCCAAGAACAGACCAACGGCTGACATCGTCGCCAGCACGATCAACCCGCTCGTCAGCATCAGCCCGCTGAAGATGCGATCGCCGGTACCCGGCTGCGCCTCGATCAGTCGGGGCGTGGGGGCCTCATGATCGATCCTCGAAAGGACCGGCAATGTCGTCAACGTGTCCATGACGAGTCAGGTGGACCACGCGACGAAGATGACAAACACGATGATCATGGCGATCACCGACAACAAGAAGTCGGCATGCCAGATGCCGGTCCAGATCGACTTCTTGGCGGCGACCGGCGTCGGTCTCCACACGGCTCCCGAGGGCATACCCGTGGTGAGGGCTGTGAAGCGTTGGTCCGATATGGCGGAGAAGGCCGTCGCAAACGCCGTGGCAAACGCCTGCGAGAACGAGTCGGCGTCGATCATCACGGTCATCACCGCCGGGCCACGACCATTTGATCCCCCAAGCACACGCTCCGTCGACGCAACGACCGCAGCAGGCACAGTGTCAACGACCAATTGCGCCTCGTCGGTGGTCGGCCCGACCTCCAACACCACCTCCGACTCACCCACCTCCGACTCACCCACCGCCCACCTATCGGCATCCGAGGCGGCGGCGAGGACCAACGACACCACGTGGTGCGCTGCAGCCACTGCGAGGTCAGCTTCCGTTCGGGCCTGGGTCAGCGCCTCGGCGAGTCGGCGACGACGATCATCGACAACCGAAGCCATCCGCGTTTGCAGTCGCGAGAGCGCTGCGTCGACATCCCAAGTCGCGTCATCAACAGCGACCGGTTCGACAACCACTGGGTCGACAACGACCGGTGACTGATCGAGGGCTGGCCATTCGCTATCTCCATGTACGGCCACTTCGTCGATGAGTCCCCCGTCTCCAATGTCTGGAGCGTCGCTTGGTACCTCGCCGTCAGCGGGGTGAGCGCCAACAGCGCGGGCAGCGATCAACGCAACCTGGTTTCGTGCGGACGTCACTGCCGCACGGGCGTCGTGCTCCGCCTGATTGCGAACCTCGTCAAGCGCACAGCGGCGATCCTCGACCAAGGGCGCCAACTTCGCCCGCAACTGCCCGAGCGAAACATCGATATCGCCAGTGCTTGCATCCGCTTCGGCTGCTTCGGCTTCCTGCTGGACAGCGCGCAGCCGCAACGTCAAGATGGCAATTCGGGCGCGGGGCGAGAGAGCGACGCGCTCGGCGGTTTCAGGCAACATCGGCTGATCTTGACCTCTCGGCTTTCAATGTCTGCATCGCTTTGTTGGCATGCAGGCCAGCCTCGGAGCAAATCCGCTCGATCTCGTCGTTCGCAGCGTCTCTGATCATGGTGAGCGCTTCCTGGTGGCTGCGTTCCATCTCAGCGAGCCTCTCGCGAGTGGATTCGATCTCCGCCCGCAAAGCCAAGCGGGCCTCGTCATCGCGTGCTTCGACACGTTTGCGAGCGGCAACGAGGCGCTGCTCGGCAGCCTCGATCTCGTCCTGCAACCTGATCAGCTCGAGATCGGCGGCGTCGACCGAACCATTGACCGCGAGACGAGTTTCCGACGAGAAACCGTTGTGAGATCGGTGCACACCAGGATGGTAACGATCGATGGTTGCGACGATCTGAACGGTGGGTGAACTCCGATCGCGATTGGTGACGACCCGTTTCAGGCAACGCGTAGCGTCGACCATGCGACATGGCCGAGATGGGTAACCCATCATCTGATCCAGGCGAGGACGAGCACCAACGCGGCGACGACCGTGATCATTGGACGCAGCACCTGTACGAAAACCCACTGGCGACCGATCCACTGAGCAGTGGGCACCGAACCGGCACCCCAGAACCGATCGAAGGCCTCCTCGTTCACCACCACCTGCGCGACCGGCGGTTGTAAAGGGTTGGGCGGGTTCGACCCGGATGGCAGGTTCTCGCCAGTCGAGACTGATCGACCCGAGATCGGCACCGCTCCTGAGCGAGCCGACGATCGGTCGCCTGACTCGACCGGCTCGCCTCCGAGTGCATCGAGCAGCGACTGCAGCAAGGACTCGAGGCCCTCGTGGTCAACGGCGTCGAGCGCAGCAAACAACGGGAGCGGAACCAAACAAACCGGCTCCATGGTCGATTCGAGTTCGTCCGTCGAGATCCCGGTCATGGCGCGGGTTGCTTCGAGCATCTCGCTGGCTTCGGCCCGCGCCGCATGCACCCGCATCGCTGCGCGGGCTTCAGCGTCGTCGATTCCGGCCTTGCCCGCTTGAACTTCAGTGGTCCACCATTCGTCGAGCACCACTCGCAGTTGGCGCTCCGCCTTGGCGCCGGCCGAGTTGTTGGGTTCGAAGGCCGTGTCGATCTGGCTGTCGATCAGGACTGCCGCTGCATGCGTCCGAACCGCCGTAGCGTCGCGTTCGGGAATCTGGCGACGAACCGAGCATTCGTTCACAGGCGTTGTCACGTCGAGCGTGAGGCGTTGCACGCCGGCGCTGCGCGGACCGCGCTTCGCCGCGTCGACCCCGGAGCGATCGGGCCCCGGGAGTACGTCGGCGCACATCACAGCGGCCTGCTCGTGCGCCGTGACGATGAGCGTGTCGGCGGCGACCTCGGCCTCGGCCTCGATCCGGGCGACGTCGGCGTCGACGCCAGCCCGCTCCCGCAGAATCGACCGTTGAGCGTCGAGGAACTGCTGCGTCAGCCGGCTGTGCAGCGCGGCTGTCTTGGCGAGCTGCCCGGGTGCGCCCTCGAGCAGCAGACGCGCTTGCGTGATCGCATCGAGAAAGCGTGCCTGTTCGTTGCTGAGACGGGCAATGAATGTGTCGACCGGTGCGACGAGGTGCGTGCCCGCGGCGGATGATTCGTGAAGATCGCGATCATCTTTCGCGTTCGTCGGCGGTGGGTCGGAATCGAAGCGCTGGTCGGTCTCGTACAGGGCGAGCAGCGGTTCGACGTCCATCGAGCGCCGACGTTAGGAGGGGCACCTGACGTCTCGATGAACAGTGCATGACGTTGCAGTGACCGAGTGGTGAACCCTTACGGGCGCCCCATCTGAACCGTCGACCACCTAAGTGTCAGTACAGAATCGGGTCCAAGTCGACGTCGTCGAGCAGCTTGTTGTCTCCAACGTTGTGAATCTGCTGTCACCACTCGCGGCGCGATTCAACGACATCGGTAAGACGTTTGAACACGTGATCCGGGTTGCCGACACCGTTGACCACGGTCAACATGCCCTTGCTGCTGAAGAACGAGATCAGTGGCGATGTTTGCGACTCGTAGAGATCGAGACGCCGGTTCACCGACTCGGGCGTATCGTCGGCGCGCTGTTGCACGTCGCCACCGCACACATCGCAGATCCACGGTGACGGGGCGACACCGCTGGCGGTGTAGTTCGTACCGCAGTCACGACAGACACGGCGGGACGACAATCGCTCGAGCACGATTTCGCGTGGAACGTCGAGGTCGATCACGACGTGAATGGGACGCTCGGCAGTGAGCTCGAGCAGCGCTTCGGCTTGCGTGACCGTGCGCGGAAAGCCGTCGAGGATGTAACCCCGGGAGCTGGCGTCAGGTTTGCGAAGTCGTTCGTCGACGAGGCCGATCATGATCTCGTCACCGACGAGGCCACCGTCGTCCATGACCTGTCTGGCGGCGATGCCCAATGGCGTTCCTTCGCGGCCGGCCGCTCGCAACATGTCGCCTGTCGAAATGTGGGGCACAACGAAGTGGCGCGACAGACGCACGCACTGGGTCCCCTTACCCGCACCCTGGCGGCCAAGAATGATGAGTCTCGCTCCCGGAGTCACGGGGCGGTCACCGTTACTTCAGGAAACCTTCGTAGTTACGCAACATCAACTGACTGTCGATTTGACGCATCAGCTCAAGTGCGACGCCGACCGAGATCAGCACGCTGGTCCCCGCAAACCCGAACGAGTTGATATCGGCAGCCCACAGCAGCAGATACGGCAAGATCGCGATGATGGCGATGAACACCGCACCGGGCAACGTGATCCGGTTGACCGCCTTGGCGAGGTAGTTCTCGGTCTGCTGGCCGGGGCGGACACCGGGGATGAAACCGCCCTGGCGTCGGATCTGGTCGGCTTGCCGCACCGGATCGAAGGCAATCGAGTTGTAGAAGTACGCAAAAGCGACGATCAACAACGCGAACAGCGTGATGTACACAGCGTTCTGGTTGTTCAGAATGTATTGGTTGACCTTCTCCTGGATCACGGCCCTCCACGATCCCTCGGTGCTGTTTCCGAGGAAGCTGGCGAGAATCGCAGGCAGCAGCAGGATCGAGCTGGCGAAGATGATCGGGATCACACCCGACTGGTTGACCTTCAACGGGATGTAGGTGTTCTGCCCGCCCATCATGCGGCGCCCGACGACACGTTTGGCGAACTGCACGGGAATTCTTCGTTGACCGAGTTCGACGTAGACCACCGCCACGATGATGGCGATCGTCAACGTCACCATCAGGACGAACCAGAACCACTTGTTGACTTTTAGGATCGAATAGAAGCCACCCGGGAGCGACGACACGACTGACGAAAAGATGATCATCGACATGCCGTTGCCGATCCCGCGCTGGGCGATCAGTTCACCCATCCACATCAAGACCGCGGTGCCGGCAACGAGCGTCGGAATGATCAGATAACCGCGCGGCCACAAGCCGTCAGGGAGCAGCGGCACGGACGGGGCCTGGACCGCCGAGAAGAACGCTGCGCCTCCACCGGTCCCGAACAGGAACACCAGCACCGTGGCCTGGAGGGTCGCCAACGCGATCGTGACGTAACGCGTGTACTGGGTGATCTTGCGTTGGCCGACGGCGCCCTGCTGCTGGAGTTCCTCGAGTTTGGGGATCACGACACCGAGCACCTGCATGATGATGCTGGAGGTGATGTACGGCATGATCCCGAGGGCGAAGATCGAGAAGTTCTTGAACGCTCCGCCGGAGAACAGGTTGAACAGACCGAGTGCACCGTTTTGGGAGCCCTCACCGATCTGGTCGACCGCCAGCGGGTCGACACCCGGCAGGCGGATCGACGCCCCGACGCGATACAGGGCAACGATCATGAAGGTGAACAGGATCTTGTTCCGAAGATCCTGGACCTTGAAGATGTTTTTGACGTTCGACAGCACCGACGAATTCCTCGCAGTTGTGGGGGCAGCCCGCCACGCTAGCGGGCGGTGAGTCCGACTATCTGTTCGTGAACTGGTTGCCCTTGGCAGCCGGTCGGCCAGCCTTGCCTTCGGCTTTGAACGGCAGCACGATCAACGTGACCGACCCGCCTGCTGCGGTGATCGCGGCTTGCGCCGACTTCGAGACGGCATGGGCGTGCACGGCGACCTTCGACGAGATCTCGCCGCGGCCGAGGACCTTGACGTATGCACCTTTGCGGATGATGCCGTGGGCGACGAGCACATCGGGGTCGACGGTCGACTCACCGAGCGATTCGACGACGTCGAGATTGACGGGCGAATACTCGACGCGGAACGGGTTGTTGAAGCCCTTCAGCTTCGGCACACGCTGCTTGAGCGGCATCTGGCCACCTTCGAAGCCGCGGGCAACCTTGCCGCGACCACGCGAGTGCTGACCCTTGGTACCGCGACCGGCGGTCTTGCCGCCCTTGCCGCCAATGCCGCGCCCGAGTCGCTTCGGGTTCTTGCTGGAGCCGGGAGCCGGCGAAAGATCGTGAATCTGCATGTCAGTCGTTTTCCTTGTCCGCATTTTCCGTGTCTGCGCCGGCACTGACCTTGATCAGGTGCGGTACCCGAGCAATCATTCCGCGAATCTCTGGGCGATCAGGAAGTGTGTTGGTCTTGCCGATCCTGCCGAGTCCGAGAGCCCGCAAGGTTCCGCGGGTCTTCGGCTTGGCGCCGATGCCCGACTTGACCTGCGTCACCGTGAGTGTGTTCTCGCTCATGAATGACTCCCTCCACTTGACTGAGCCGCTGAAGCGCCGGCAGCCATCTGCTTTTGACGCTCGTTGTAGGCCGTCAACAGTCCCTTCGGCACGAAGCTCTCGGCGGGGATCCCGCGGCGCTTGGCAACCTCGTCGGGACGCTGCAGCGACTTGAGCCCGTCGATCGTGGCGCGGGCGACGTTGATGTGGTTGGCCGATCCGAGTGACTTGCACAGCACATCGTGGATGCCGGCCTCCTCGAGGATGATCCGCGCCGCACCGCCGGCAATCACGCCGGTACCGGGTGCGGCGGGCTTCATCAGCACGCGTCCCCCGCCGGTCGTTCCGGTCACCGGGTGGATGATCGTCGAACCCGCCAGCGGGACGTCGAACAGGTTGCGCTTGGCCTCTTCGGTGCCCTTCTGGATTGCCAGCGGGACCTCCTTCGCCTTGCCGTAGCCCAGCCCGACACGACCGTTGCCATCGCCGACCACGACGAGCGCCGTGAAACTGAAGCGACGGCCACCCTTGACGACCTTGGCGACGCGGTTGATCGTGATCACTCGGGATTCACGCAAACCGCCTTCGTTCTCAGCCGGGGCGGACGCGTTCGGATTGTTGGTGTTTCCCTGGTAAGCCATCAGAACTCCAGACCTGCCGCGCGAGCGGCCTCGGCAATTGCGGCAACACGACCGTGGTAGGCGTAGCCACCGCGGTCGAATACGACGGTGGTCACTCCGGCGGCCGTGGCGCGCTCGCCGACGAGTTCGCCGATCCGAGTGGCAGCCGCCACGGTCGCGCCATTTCCTGCGGCGCGCAGGTCGGTCTCGGTGGTCGACGCGGCGGCCAACGTGCGGCCGCTGTCGTCATCGATCACCTGGACCGAGATGTGTTTGTTCGAGCGATGCACGGCGAGACGCGGTCGGGAGGCCGTGCCGTGGACCTTCTTGCGAACCCGACGATGACGACGGAGACGCCCTTCGCGACGTGCTTTTGCGATGTCAGCCATTACTTCTTCCGATCACTTTTTTCCGGCCTTGCCGGCCTTGCGAAGAACCTTCTCGCCGGCGTACCGAACGCCCTTGCCCTTGTAGGGTTCGGGCTTGCGGATGCTGCGAATGTTTGCGGCAACCTGACCGACGATTTCCTTGTCGATTCCGTTGACGATCACCTGGGTCGGCACCGGAACCTCGAAGGTGATCCCTTCGGGCGCCTGCACGTTGACCGGGTGGCTGAAGCCGAGGTTCAAACGCAACGCGTTCGGCGACTGGGCTTCGGCGCGGTAACCGACGCCGATGATGTCGAGCTGCTTCTTGAAGCCGGTCGTCACGCCGACAACCATGTTGTTGACGAGACTGCGGGTCAAGCCGTGTTGCGCACGGTGGAAGCGCTCGTCGTTCGGCCTGGTGAAGCGCAGCTCGCCGTCGGCTTGTTCGACTTCGATCTCGCCAGGGAGGACCCGCGACAGCGAGCCCTTCGGACCATTGACGGTGATCGTGCGACCAGAAACCTGGACGTCGACTCCGGCAGGGAGCGGAACGGGGGATTTACCAATTCGGGACATGTCGTTCTCCTCGTCCTAACTCGTCACCACACGAAGCAGAGGATCTCGCCGCCGACGTTGCGCTTGCGCGCCTCGCGGTCGGTCATGAGCCCATGGCTGGTGGACAGGACAGCGACACCGAGACCACCGAGCACGCGAGGCACGGAGTCAGCCTTGCGGTAAACCCGCAAGCCTGGCGTCGAAACACGTCGGATTCCCGAGATCGTGCGATCTCGACTGTCCGAGTACTTCATCTTGATGGTCAACACGTCGCCCGGCCCCTGAGCGGCCTGGGCCACCTCGAAGCTCGAGATGAAGCCTTCCGACTCGAGGACCTTGGCCAGTGCGACCTTTTGCTTGGACGAGGGCATGCGCACCTCGTCGTGCATCGCCGTGTTCGCATTGCGAATACGGGTCAACATGTCGGCGATGGGATCAGTCAGCATCGTTCTTCCTCACCAGCTCGACTTCGTCATTCCGGGGATCTCACCGGCGTGTGCGAGCTCTCGCAGGCACACGCGGCAGAGTCCGAATTTGCGGTAGACCGAACGTGCGCGGCCGCATCGGCGGCACCGCGTGTACGCCCGAACTTTGAACTTCGGCGTGCTATTAGCCCTGTTGATCAGTGATTTCTTGGCCATGTCTTGGTCTCTTCTCGCCTACTCGTTCACTTCTTCTTCGCCGGGCCGCGCTGCGGGCCGCGTCGCTTGACCTTGCGAGGGGCAGCGACGGCGTCGGCACCCTTCTTGAATGGGAAGCCGAACGAGTCGAGCAGCGCCTTGCCGCCTTCGTTCGTATTCGCCGTCGTCACGATCGTGATGTCCATGCCCCGCGCCGCCTCGACGTTGTCGGCGTTGATCTCGGGGAACACGGTCTGATCGTTGAGACCGAACGTGTAGTTGCCACGCCCGTCCCACGAATGCGCCGGCAACCCCCGGAAGTCGCGGATTCTCGGGATGGCAACGGCCAGCAAGCGGTCGAGGAACTCCCACATCCGGTCGCCGCGCAGCGTGACCTTGGTGCCGATCGCTTGGCCTTCACGCAGTTTGAATGCTGCGATCGATGTAGCCGCCTTGGTGATGACCGGTTTCTGACCGGCAATCAAGGTCAGTTCGTCGACGGCCTTCTCGAGCAGCGATGGCTGCTGAGTCGCCCGACCGACACCCATGTTGATCACGATCTTCTCCAGCTTCGGGATCTGCATCTCGTTCTCGATGCCGAGATCCTTGGCGAGCTGGGCCTTGATCGTGTTGTTGTAGCGCGACTTGAGTCGCGGCATGGTCGCAGTGCTCATCCGATCACCTCACCGCTCGGACGTGCAACCCGGACCTTCTTGCCGCTCTTGTCGACGCCAGCGCCGAGCCGAACGGTCTTGCCCTTGTGCACGTACATGACATTGGACGCATCGATCGGCATGTCCTTGTCGATGATCCCGGCCGCCTCGTTGGCACGACGCGCCCGCTGGTGCTTGGCCGCCGTGTTGACACCGGTGACGAGCAGTTTGTTGTCTTTCGGCATGACGCGTTCGATCACGCCGTCCTTGCCCTTGTCCTTGCCTGCGATCACGCGGACCGGATCGCCCTTTCGGAGCTTCATGTCAGATCCTCCTCGGGGCTGCGCCCCGAACCCATCGACGCCCGGCTCGCTGGCGCTCACTCGGCCGTCCTGCCATGCTGCGCATGTCAGAACCTCCTCGGGGCTGCGCCCCGAACCCATCGACGCCCGGCTCGCTGGCGCTCACTCGGCCGTCCTGCCATGCTGCGCATGTCAGATCACCTCCGGTGCCAGCGAAACGATTCGCATGAACTTGCGGTCACGTAACTCGCGGCCGACCGGCCCGAAGATGCGAGTGCCTCGAGGGGTCAGGTCGTCCTTGATCAGGACTGCGGCGTTCTCGTCGAAGCGGATGTAGCTGCCATCTGCGCGGCGCTTCTCCTTCTTGACCCGAACGACGACGCACTTCACGACGTCACCCTTCTTGACCGCCGCACCGGGGATCGCGTCTTTCACGGTTGCCACGAAGATGTCGCCGATCGAGGCGTAGCGGCGACGTGTGCCACCCAACACCTTGATGCAGAGCACTTCACGGGCGCCGCTGTTGTCAGCGACGCGGAGTCGAGATTCTTGCTGAATCATCGTGCCCGCTCCATGATCTCCACGAGGCGCCAGCGCTTGTTCTTGCTGAGCGGACGGGTCTCCATCACGCGAACCTTGTCGCCGACACCGGCGTCGTTGGTCTCATCGTGGACATACAGCTTCTTGCTGCGCTTGATGAACTTGTTGTACTTGGCATGCGGCACGCGCTCGACGTACTTGACGACGATCGTCTTGTCCATCGACGTCGACATCACCGTCCCTTCCCGCGTCTTGCGGGCGTTGCGTGACTCGTCGGCCGACGTCGCGGTCGCTGCCGCTGTCGCCGTTGTTGTCGGAGTTGTTTCAGTTGGTTCGCTCATGGCTATCCACTCAGCTCTGTGCCTCGGCCGCAGCGATTTCTCGCTGACGGATGAGGGTGTTGATACGGGCGATCTGACGCCGGACCTTGGTGATCTCGGCAGTGTTCTCGAGTTGTCCGGTGGCGTTGCGGAAGCGCAGGTTGAGCGCTTCGTGCTTCGACGCACGGAGTTCCTCGATCAGTTCGCCGAGGTTCTTGTCGGCAATTGTCTTCTTGGCCATCTCAGATCGTCTCCTCACGGGTGATCACGCGGGCTTTGATCGGAAGCTTCTGGATCGCCTTGTTCAGCGCCGAGATCGCCATCTCCTCGTTCGGGAACGACAACTCGAACAGAATCCGGCCCGGCCGGACAACGGCCACCCAGAATTCCGGGTTGCCCTTGCCGGAACCCATCCGGGTCTCTGCTGGCTTCTTGGTGACCGGCTTGTCGGGGAAGACATTGATCCAGACCTTGCCACCACGCTTGATCGAGCGAGTCATGGCAACACGGGCGGCTTCGATCTGGCGGGCGGAGAGCCAGCCTGGTTCGAGCGCCTGGATGCCGTACTCACCGAAGCTCAGGTTGCTTCCGCCCTTGGTCAGACCTCTGGTCCGGCCACGGTGATGTTTACGGTGTGCGACTTTGCGAGGCATCAACATGATGTGCTCCTACTACTCCCGCTCAGTCGTTCCCGCGGAAATGCGGTGTCTCGTGACCCTCACGGGTCTGGCGGGCAATCGTCTCTTCTTCATCGAGCAACTTCTCGAGCTCGGGATCTGCGTCTTTCAACAACGGCGAGGCATCGACCTCAGGAACCGAGTCACGGCGCTTGGCGGCCGACGAGACAACCTTGCGGGGACCGTCGGTCGACTGACCGGAGGTCTCGCCGACAGCCATCGCCGCTTCGCGGGCGATCTTGTCTTCGTTGGCAGCTTTGTATGGCAGGATGTCGCCCTTGTAGAGCCACACCTTCACACCGACTCGGCCGTTGCCTGTCTTGGCCTCGCGGAAGCCGTAGTCGATGTCGGCACGCAGCGTGTGCAACGGGACCCGACCTTCGCGGTACCACTCCGTACGGCTCATCTCGGCGCCTCCGAGACGACCGGAGCACTGCACCTTGATGCCGAGTGCGCCGGCACGCTGAGCGTTCTGCACGGCGCGCTTCATCGCACGACGGAACGCAATCCGGTTGGCGAGCTGGTCGGCGACGCCCTGGGCGATCAGCGCAGCATCGAGCTCGGGGGTCTTGATCTCGACGATGTTGAGCTGAATTTTCGGGTTGCCGGTGATCTTCGTCATCAACGTGCGGAGTTCGTCGGCCTGGGCGCCACGACGACCGATCACGATCCCCGGGCGGGCGGTGTGCACGTCGACGCGGAGCTTGTCGCGGGTGCGTTCGATCTCGATGCGGCTGATTGCCGCCGACTCGAGCCGCTCCATCACTGCCTGGCGAATCTGCCAGTCCTCGGTGAGGTACTGCTTGTAGTCGCGCTCGCTGAACCAGCGGCTCTTCCAATCGGTGCTGATCCCGAGGCGGAAGCCGTACGGATTGATCTTCTGACCCATTACTTGGCTCCCTCGTCGTCCGCTTCGCTAGCGTCTGGCGACGCTTCCGTTTCGTCGCTGGCGCTTCCCTCGGCGGGTGGGATCACGTCGTCCTCTTTCTGCGAACCGGGCTTCGAGAATCCACCGGCGATGGCGTTCTCTTCCGTGTCGAACCACACTTCGGCCTTGGTGGCCTTGTAGTAGCGGCTCTCCGTGGTGTGGTACAGCATCGACTGTGCGTTGCCCTTGATCAGGTGCGTTTCCGGACCGGAACCATCGTCGGCCGGCAGCACGCCACCGATCCACTGCGACGCTTGCAGGTCTGAGCTGGACGCCGCCTCGCCGCTGTCGGCGAACGCCTCGACGTCGACGGTCTCGACCTCGATCTCGGCATCATCGGAAGTTGCTGTTGCCGTGGCGGCCTTGCTCTTGATCGATTCCGGGCGGTTGCGGCTGCGTTCCACACGAGAACGTCGGTTGGCGACGGCGCCACCGCTGGCACCTTCGAAACGCTTGCGCACGATTTCGATTCGCTCGTCCGTCATGCGCGCAACGATCACCGTGATGTGGCACGAACGCTTGCGGATCCGGGTCGCACGACCACGTGCCCGGGGACTGAAGCGACGCATCGTCGGGCCTTCGTCGGCGAAACAGGCGATCACGAAGAGTTCGTCGGCGTCACCGATGTAGGCGCCGTTGTCGGCGTCGGTGGCATTGGCGACGGCGCTGGCGAGCACCTTTCGGATGTCGGTGGCAATACCGCGGTCGGTGAACTGCAGCACCTGATCGGCCCGACGCACGTCGAGACCGCGGATCAAGTTGAGCACCTCACGGGCTTTGTACGCCGAGTGCTTGACGTGCTTGGCCGTGGCCTTGGTACCGGAACGCACACCAGCGATGGTTGCGCCTTCATTGAGCTTGGGACCGCGCATTATCGGCGACCGCCCTTCTCCTGGCCGGCGTGGAACCGGAACGTGCGGGTCGGGCTGAACTCACCGAGTTTGTGGCCGACCATGGTCTCGGTGACGTACACCGGGACATGCTTGCGGCCGTCGTGCACGGCGATCGTGTGGCCGACCATGTCGGGGATGATCGTGGAGCGACGCGACCAGGTCTTGATCACCTTGCGTTCGCCGGCAGCGTTCTGATCGTCGACCTTCTTGAGAAGGTGACCATCGACGAACGGGCCCTTTTTGAGACTGCGAGTCATAATTCTCTCCCTGTGCCTTACCGGCGACCCGTGCCGCTACGACGGCGACGAACGATGAGCTTCTGGCTGGCCTTCTTCTTGCTGCGGGTGCGGCCCTCGGGCTTGCCCCACGGCGAGACGGCTGGCCGGCCACCAGATGTGCGGCCTTCGCCACCACCGAGCGGGTGGTCGACCGGGTTCATCGAGACACCACGGGTCTGGGGCTTGACGCCCTTCCAGCGGTTACGCCCGGCCTTGCCGATCTTGACCAGTTCGTGCTCGCTGTTACCGACCTCGCCGACCGTTGCACGGCAATCGATCGGGACACGGCGCATTTCCGTGGATGGCATACGCAAGGTGGCGTAATCGCCGTCCTTGGCGACCAACTGCACGGCGATGCCGGCCGAGCGGCCGACCTTGCCGCCCTGACCTGGCCGCAACTCGACGTTGTGGACCGTGGTGCCGACGGGGATGTAGCGCATCGGCAGTGCGTTGCCCGGCTTGATGTCGGCATGGGCGCCGCTCTGGACGAAGTCGCCCACGCTGAGGCCCTTCGGTGCGAGGATGTAGGCCTTGACGCCGTCGGTGTAGTGCAGCAGCGCAATCCGGCAGGTGCGGTTCGGGTCGTACTCGATCCCGGCGACCTTTGCGGGCACGCCGTCCTTGACGCGCTTGAAATCGACGATGCGGTAGCGCTGCTTGTGTCCACCACCGCGGTGACGTGACGTCATCCGGCCGTAGACGTTGCGTCCACCGGACTTGGACTTGACGGCCAGCAACGACTTCTCAGGCGTCGACTTGGTGACTTCGGAGAAGTCGGACGACGTCTGGAATCGACGGCCGGGGCTGGTTGGTTTGCGTGAGCGAATCGCCATGATGATCTCAGTTCTCGAACAACGGGATTTCGCCCGATGCCAACGTGACAATGGCGCGCTTCGAGTCGGGCTTGGAACCGCGGCGGTTGCTGCCACGGACCCGAGTCGCCTTGCCTTTGCGGTTGAGGGTGTTGACCTTCAGCACCTCGACGCCCCAGATCGCTTCGATCGCGTCGCGGATTTCAGGCTTGCTTGCGGCGGTGGAGACCTTGAACGTGTACACGCCGGTCTCCATCAGGTCGTAGCTCTTCTCAGAGACGACCGGCGCCAAGATGATGTCGCGGGGATCCTTCATCAGCTTTCTTCTCCCGTTGTCTCGTCCGACTCGTCGGTGGCGGCGTCCTCGGCGGCTTGTTGCGAGGCGGGCTTCGAGAAGCCGGCTGCTTCTGCGTCTTCCTCCGTGGCGAACCAGACCTCGGCGACCGTGCGCTTGTAGAAGCGGCTCCCGGGCGTGTGGTACAGCATCGAATCGGCGTTGCCCTTGATGTCGTAGCCCTCGGGCTGCGAACCGTCGGCGAGCGCCTTGACGGCACCGGCGAACTCCGACTCGGCTGCCGTGTCAACGGCCGTGTCCGCTGCGGCGACGATGGTGCTCGCAGCCGCCGGTTCGCTCGAGTTCTTCGGGACCTTGGGGGCGTCAACGGGAAGCGTCGACTCGGTGAAGATCAACCAGTCGTTGCACAACACGTCGTAGGCGTTGAGCTCGCCGGGAGCGATGACCTGCACCTCTTGCAGGTTGCGGAAGCTGAGCGCGGCCGCAGCGTCATCGCGTCCGACGACCACGAGCACGAGACCGTCGACGCCGAGGCCGGCGAGTGCCGACTTGGCAGCCTTCGTGTTGGGCTTGTCCCATCCCCAGTCGCTGACCACAACGACCCTGCCTTCGCTGGCTCGATCGGACAAGGCCGAACGGAGCGCCAGCTTGATCATCTTCTTCGGCGTGTTCTGACCGTACTTGCGCGGCTTCGGCCCATGAGCGACACCGCCACCGCTGTAGTGCGGTCCGCGAATCGAGCCCTGTCGAGCGTTACCGGTGCCCTTCTGGCGATACGGCTTGGCGCCACCACCACGCACTTCGGCGCGGGTCTTGGTGCTCTGCGTCCCGGCTCGGCGGGCCGCCAGTTGGGCGGTCACCACCTGATGCATCACGGGAACGTTGGGTTGGATGCCGAACATCGCGTCGTCGAGTTCGACCTTGCCGGCTGCTTTGCCGGCGGCGTTCTTGAGGGTGATCTGGGGCATCTTGATCAGGCTCCCTTGACGGCCATCTTGACGGCGTTGCGGACGGATACGGTGCCGCCGTTCGGGCCGGGGACCGAACCCTTGATCAACAGCACGTTGCGTTCGGCGTCGGATTCGACGACCTCGAGGTTCAACGTGGTGACCTGCTCGTGGCCCATGTGGCCGGCCATCCGGAGGCCCTTGAAGACCCGGCCCGGAAATGAGCACTGACCGATCGAGCCAGGTGCACGGTGGTGCTTGTGGTTACCGTGGCTGGCGCCTTGGCCTTTGAAGTTGTGACGCTTCATCGCGCCGGCGAAGCCCTTTCCCCGGCTCGTCGCAGTCACGTCGACCCGAGTGCCGGCGGCGATTGCCTCGACCGTGATCTCCTGGCCGATGACGAAGCCGTCCACCGAATCGAGACGCAACTCGACGAGCTGCTTGCCGGGCGCAACGCCCGCTTTCTCGAAATGACCGGCAGCAGGCTTGTTGAGCTTCTTCGCGTCGCGGTGCCCGAAGGTGACCTGGAGCGCGGTGTACCCGTCTTTTTCGTTGGTCTTGATCTGAACGACGCGCATCGGCTCCACTCGGAGCACGGTGACGGGAATGACCTTGTCATTCACCCACTTCTGCGTCATTCCGACCTTTTCGCCGAGAATCACTGTCTGTGCCATAGCGGCCTTGTCCTTGCTGGTTGATTGTTGATCGAGCCTTGCGGCTATCCACGTATCCACTCACGCAAATGCTCCGCGTGCCGGACG